>NZ_JBHVSU010000005.1:0-352008 GCF_042885035.1 Agrobacterium sp. NPDC058088
TGTTCTGGTATTAATGTCAGCACTAATGCTGGTTCTAATTCCAGAACATCGCCTGATTTGCTCGATCAGCAAAAACAGCTCACCGGACGCTCACGCTTAAACTGATACACCGGCTCTATATTCCTAAAAGGGTCCGGAACGATTAAGCCATTGATTTAAAACACAAGATAATCATCCAGTCATCAATTTCGGCCTATTTTCCGCCTGCGGCTCATCTTACAGACTGCAAGCCGCCAATCCGGTTCCGACGTTCCGGTCCGCGATAACCTCACAGGCCCCACCTAGCCAATGCGGCTTCGGATGCTGCTGGCGTCTTCTTGATCCTTAGTACCGCCTGTCTGGACAATCCTGTAACCTTGGCAATCTCGGAAGCACCGTTGCCGATTGCCAGCATATCCACCACCTGCCGGTATGTTTTTCGGTCATAGCTGGGCTTCTTCCCCCGGTACTTATCGGCATCGTCTTTCTTTGCCGCTATCCCGGCCCGCTGAGCGGCTTTCGTCGCTTCGGCCTGCGCCTGCGCCGTCGCGGCCATGAACGCAATCAGCGCGTCCCTGACGGCCTGCTGTATCGGGTCCGCCGTCGCCCCATCGAACGTCATGCTATTGATAACGGTTTTGATGACGACCCCCTCCCGCATGAAGTGCCGGATGGCGTCTGTTACATCCTCGTAGTTACGCCCCAGCCTATCGACCCAGCGGACTACTAGCACATCGCCACGACGGAGCCTGTCATAGAGCCGCTTGCCTTCCGCTCTGTCACGAAGTCTCGTGCTGACGCCTGATACAGCATGGTCTGCAAATACCTCGTCAATGACGAAACCTGCTTGCTCGGCTTGCGTTCTCTGGTGGTCAAGCGTCTGGTCGATAGTCGATACGCGGGCATACAGCACTGTCTTGGACACGGACTAATCCTTGCTCGTTAAGGTTATGTCCGTTTAAATGCACGTCCGTTGAATTAAATCAACCCTTACGGATATGTTTTTGTACGTAATTCTGGGTGTACGCTAGCCTATACGCTTGCGGACAGGTCCGCCCCCCCCCGCCCTATGTGTCGTACGCTTGAACGTGCCGTGGTGCTCGCCGATGTTATGCCGAGCGGCGCCAAAAACTGATGCCACGTACCAATTAGACCGCATGGGGGAAATGGCAGTTGGAAGTGTTGTAAATACCCCCTCGTAAAAATATCTAGTTTTCCTGATCGGTATACGCCTCAAGCGAAAGCTGTAGGCCGCTAGGCCGCAGCACTCTCGGCTTTGAAACCTAGTAGCTGCTCATTGCTGTCAGTCATCAATTGGAACCGGCTTCTGCAGCATAGTAGCCAATATCCTTGGCGTTACATAAGCTGTTATTGCCTGAACGTGCTCTTCTGTGACCATGTCTCCCTCACGCAGGCCGGCTGCTGTAAGTGCCTCTTTGATCCACTGGGTCGATGAATTTCGCTGCGATTGAGAGTGGGCTAGTTCCATGAGCGGTGTTAAAGCAGATGTGACAGCCTCGTAGTTAGGAGGCCAAGCGTCCCACTTCTCCAATACCCATTCCAAGGGGAGAGGAGAAGGTCCGGCGTCGTAGTACCTCCAACGTGCATTGTCGAACGGGTTTGAGACCAAGCAAGCGAATATAGAGGGCGGCGCTCCTACGTTGCAAAGCTTGAACTTCCAGCCAATTGCACCGTAGAGGCGGTAGTACCCAAAGGCTGCACCATACGCGTCAGTACCAACCCATACCACGTTAGGGTTCGATCCGAATTCAGGCTCCAATGGCGGAAAACTGCGCGTATCCACAGCTACAAGGGGTGATCCTGTTTCCTCCTCAGCGGCAGAAAATACGAATGCGCGAGCTTCATCGTATCTCGTGTGTAGGATCTCACTATTGCCTAATCGCTTGGCCAATAGAACAAGACAAGCCTTCGCCATTGCCTGCTGAGATCGCCCCGTACCAAAAGCCAGTCTTTTGGAAACAGATGGAGCTGGTACAATGCTGGACCGTCTCTCCTTCAATATGTCTGCTTTGATGGCGGTGATGGCCTCAGGAGTGTTCTTCCCAAGCTTCTTTGCGATGCTCCTAGCCGCACCCTCGGCCAGTTTGTCAGCTTGTGCATCGCTATATGCGCCAATCTGCACGGTGATACTGTCATCATCGATTGTAATTTGGAGTGGTTTCTCAGGCCTCATACGTACGTCCATTCCCGGAAGTAGGTCGAAGCGTTGCCCCTCGGTCTGCAACCCCAATACTGATGGTGGACTATCGCCGTCGCCAGCTACGAGCTGACACACGTTCCTGATAAACGAGATGCTATCTGCAAGGTCATTGTCTGGCCCAATACCCATCGTGTGATTGCAGGCCGGGCAGAGCACCGTGCGAACAGTCATCCTACCCCCAAGGGCATTCAACAAGATATGCTCCGGTTTCGTGTCACCTGAGCTTGCTTCTTTGCAGAGTATGCATGTGAAGTTAGCAGACGTCATGTTCGGTCCCTTGTTGCTGGGCAGCTACGGGCGGTGATATAGAAGCCCCATAACCCGGATGCATCAAGATCAACCTGCGGCAGTAGACACGATTTCGGTATATGGCCGGTGGTGCAACCTACGTTTTTCCACAACACAGGGATACCATGCAGTCATCACTACTAGACGCCCTGTCGCTTCCTGCCGACGAAATCAAACACTTTGAAATATTTCACCCGTACGCGCTAGGCAAAACGCTTGAGGCGCTGTCTACCGGCCATTCATTCGTTCACTACTGTAGTAGTGCAGCAGCCGCATCCATGATTGAGCATGAGCAAGTGTGGATGAGGAATGTGACTTGGATGAATGACAGTTCGGAAATCGCGCATGGGACAATGTGCTTAGCTGCCGCATTGGAAAGTGACGTAGCAGCCGAACTGACAGGGATACTGGACGGACGTTTTCCCAATTTTACTGCTGACCTGCTCGGCATCCTCAACTCGTGGCTACCTCATTTCCAGCAGGAAACGTATATCACCTGCTTGACTGAGCAGCTACCAGATGAAGAGCAATTGGGCAGGCTGTCCATGTGGCGCGCGTATGGCGCAGGTTCGAACCCAGTGGCTTTCGTAGTGAACGGTGGGCCATTTCTTCGCCCTTCCAATGCACTGGACGCCTATACCAGTCCAGTTGCGTATCTATCACCTGCTCAGTTCCTTCAGCAGTTCACTGTGGTAGCCAGAAACATCATAAATAACATAGACTATCTACAGGAGTTGGGCAGAGACCACGTACTGGCAAGCCTGTTTGCGGCCTACAGATACGCGATAATTTGCACTAAACATCCGAGCTTCTACGAAGAGCGTGAGTGGCGGATTATATACCAACCGACATTTCAGCAATCCAGGCGGCTTATACCCGATCGCACTACTATCGCAGGATCACCGCAGCGCATATTCAAAATCCCTCTCGTTGATGTCCCAGAAGAGGACTTCTACGGAGCCACACTGCCCGACCTGTTCTCTAGGCTATTAATCGGCCCCAGCCCCACCGCCCATCAGCTTCAACGAGAGTTCGTCGCGTTACTGAGTGATAAAGGTGTCCCGGACGCAGAATCCAAAGTTGAAATATCAAACGTACCCCTGCGGCTCTGATGGAAAATCGCCCTTCAAACGCTTTCGGGCATGATCGGGCGGCCAAAGGGGGAAATTTCACGCGCGAAGCAGCTCAAATATCCCTTTCCAAAATTTGCCAGTTGAAATGTTCGCGCTCCCCAGTATTCCACGTGGCAGACAGTAGCTTACCTGGCCGGAAAATGGTCCGCAAAGCTAGGGCTAGAAGAGTGGTACGTAAGCTGGCACCTGCTCAGCGCGATTTCTTCATGGACTTTTTGAGCTCCTCGATAGTGATCAACTCTTTATTCCGATGCACCATTCGATGGCAGTTGGAACACAGAACGGTGAAATCGTTTTCGATGTCGTACTCAACCGGAACGCCTTCCTCGAGTGACGACAGCGGCCTCAAATGATGAGCTTCAATATAATCTTTGCCTCTTTCCCCGTACTTAGCTTGGAAATCAAAACCACAGCATTTGCAAACATATCCGTGGAAGCTTTTCGCCTCCGAAGAAGCCTTTGGGTTGCGCTCTATTCGCTTGTGGAATTTATAGGACCGGGTCTCGGTTATCGATTTGGCACCTTCTTTTAAGTCGTCAATCTGGTCCTCGAAATCCAAGCCACCTCTGAAAATTAGTGTTCGATAAAGGCGCATCAGATCGCCGAGGTCCCCCTGAAGCTCGGCTTCGTCAGGTAGTGCGTGCCCGTCGTAGGTGCGGCCCGCAATGTGGCCAGCGGCATAGTTTTTGGTGAGAGTGCTTTGGTACTGAAATGTTATAGGCTGTGTCGTGAATGGGCCTAACGCGTCTGAAATTTTCTCTTGCATCAGTGCGGCCCGTTCCGCCAAAATCTGCGTCGCTCGAGAGTTGAACTCCCTCTCTACAGAATAGGTCCCCTGATTCAGGCTGAGGTGGACGCGCTGCGCTTCTGCATCGAATAGGTAAACGACATAGTAGCCATTTGTGGCGCCTGATGAAGCTAGCGGATCGTAAATCGCTAACCAAGGGACGTGGGCCCAATCATCTTGCCCCGGGCTCCCTTTTGCAGTGATTGTGGAATCCTGTCTCCCAATAACGTTGAGGATCGAATCCACTGCCTCGCCGCGGATGAGCGCGGCCAAGGGATGCTTAGCATAATTCCCAGCAGGCAGTGATTTCGCATCGTTCGTTCGAGGTCTGCGCCGAGCTGTACTGTAATAAGTTGTTGCAATGGTTTTAAGGTTGTCACGAAGCATCTATTCTCTCCCAGCGGCTTTGGAACAGATTTCATCTTCGGGTTGAGAAAAAGTAAAGTGAGATAAAAAAGTTGCAGACCAGCAGCCGCGTTTACGGAAGCGCGTAACAAAAAAATCCGGAATGTCAAGGCCCGTTAACACGATCCCAGGTGAACCCCGGTTGACCTATCGTTATTGTGACCAGTCAATGCACCTGCTTCTTCCACTACCTACAGCAGAACAACGAGAGAACTTGCTCACTAATCCTCGCCCTCAGCATGCAGGCAGATCACGTTCCGTCATGCATCCACATAGTAAAATTACCGGCCACAACAGCGACGAACACGAACTAAAATCACGCTTATTCAACCATAAGACAATCAATTGAAGTATTCTCGAAGGTCCATCCCAACCGTTTCCGACACAACTCCAACGTCAATTCTTTCTCCGCTTTTGACGTCTACTGTCGCAAACTCGATCCCGTTCACGTTTTGCCAGTACATGAGGCGCAGCCCTAATCCGCTGTTAGTTAGATGCGTGCGCCACGCGGTCGCATTGTCGTGTTGTCGTACGTACTGGCGCTTCAGACTAAACGGGTTTACTTGCCGGTTACATTTGCCCGCCACAATCTGGCTGCACAGCTCTCGCGTTGCGCCCGCGTAGCGACCATTACCAAGACACTCGACTTCTTCAAGGCTGCGAAAGAACTCGGAGCCAATTGCGAACATCGTCAGCCCCGCTGCATCGATGTCCTCGCCCGCCTCCTTCTGCAGCGCCAAAGCGCCTACCGTTATAGCGAAATGCAAATCGTACGGAGTTCTGGCGACGGACCAAAGTTCATCTGCGGCAGGGGATGATATCAAGTCCCGAAGGTGCGTGAAAGTAGATACAACTGCCTGGACCTCTACAGGAGGCTGACTCAGCTTAGTGGTATCCGTTCCGCCTACCGCCAGTACAGTCGTCCGAATGCTATAATCAGTTCCTTGTGATCCGAAGAAGGCAGACCCTACATGCAGCCGCTGCTGCAAAGAGGTCAACGCAGCTGCAGTCGCAAACACTCTGCAGGTTTCATTGATTAGCAAAGCAGGAGAGACATCTGGAAGCACTGGGTCAGCGACGAAGTCCTGCAGGTGACAAACCTCAACCTCGTTCAATTCACTTGCTCGATCGCACTGTTGGAAAAGCAGATGATATCGTTGCAATAAATCATTTGCTGAATAGATCTGTTTCAACTCCATGATTTCTAAAAATTGGTCTATCTGATCATAGTCTGGCCCCATGTTGCTACCCCAAAGCATAGCTTCGACGTCGTCAGCAATAATCATCTTCAAGGGGAATCCAGGGGAAGCAAGCTCGGAAAAATGAATTACCCTGTCAATAATTTCCTGACCCGTTTCAGAATCGATCGCATAATTTGGAACAGCAAAAAGCGCGGTGTCTATATAAACTTTGTTCATTTTCGGGAATTCTTCTTTGCTCTCTTACTCGCCGCAGCTTTCAATAATCGAGCAACATCTTTTTGACTTTGATCGAAGAAATCCTTAGGCCAGTTGGAGATTGCTCCAAACTCAGATACTTCAATAGGCGTGATTTTACTCTCACCACCGAACTGCTCCGTAAACATTATATTCACGAACTGAGCAACCTCGGGGTCATCGGACATAGCAATGCGAAGTCTAAGGCGATCGATCAGGTATTCGCTATGTGTTTCCAACACCATCTGCTTCCCATCAAGTGCCAGCGCCACAAAGAAATCGGCGAGTCTCGCCTGCACACGGGGATGGAGATGCAGTTCTGGTTGCTCGAAGATCAGCACGCTCCCAGGAGGGGCAAGTAGTGATGTCACAATCAGGGGAAGAACCTGGCTGACGCCTACACCAACGTTCGTTAGGTCGTGCCAGCGGTTGTTATCACCAGTAGCGACCTGCAAAGTATTGCCGAAGACACCACGATCCGTTGCCTTCACCTCATCAGCGACACCCAGATAAGCGAGCCAGCACACAGTCGCGTCATGCAAGCTTAACGATGCATCTCGCGCATAAGTAAAGTAATCCTCTTCAAAAGTGTCAGTTGGAGGCAAATGAACTTTCAACTTTGTATTACCGTTTAGCTGGAAAACAGCTGCAGTATGCTCGCCACGATATCCAACATCCGTACTGCTTTCTAACGCCTCAAGCGGGTACACAGGTCTAGGTGCATCTCGTAGAGGCCCTAGATATCTAACGCCCTTTCGAAAGAACTCCCTGACGTAGTCGGTAGAAATTTTTAGTGCTCGGGGCATGTCAAAATCGTAAGTGGCCTTAGGCTCCGTCTCCGCCAGCATCGCATCAGTCAGGATAGTTCGGAGTATTGCCTCCTCAGACCTACTTCTATCGGTTCTGAGCAATGAGCTAACTACGGTTCGTTGTGTCCCACCGTACAAAATGGGTGCAATTCTATGACGGACGGTGTTCGCCGTAACCGCAGCACCGACATCGATGAGTGTCGCTTTCTTGTCCGAGAGCCAAGTGTTGACCACTGCTACAACTCCCGCAGGGACTTCTTGCTCACCGTGGCTCGCTCGAGAGAGCAAGCTTGATGGATTACTGCACAGGTAGGCAGCAAGGTCGGCCGCACGCTGGGCCGCTGCGTCGTATTTCATCAAAAGATAATCGGGTAGAAAATGCCGTGTAGCGCCCCCAACGATCTCAAGTTTTGGCCTATTTGAGGCAAGCTGTTCTCTGCTGCTTTCGTCAGTTCTGACACGGAAATTGAAGGCTGCAGAGATGTCGTCGGTTTGCGATTGTCCAATCGATATTAATTCGATGAACTGCGGTTCTTGGGCCTCCTCGTCCTTGAATCGAGCAGAGAAGAAAGCACGCCGAAGAGCAAGCTTAGATTTAACTGCGCCGTCCGCATCCTGGACGAAGTCTTGCCCTAACTCCGTTTCCATACGGAGCGATGTAACGTCGTCCATCCCGGTCGTATGCAGGGGAAGCACTCCGGAGCTGTACCACCCCCCAAATTCACTCTCGTTCTCGGGTTTCAGTTCAAATTCAATCGAAACATTAGCTCCTTCAGCGTCAAAATTTCTGACGTCCCCAAACTCTCCCATCCGAAGCAATGGGCCATTCAGGGCAATACCCCTTGCAGGTGAACCATACTGAATCGTCTGCTTGAGGAGCAGCATGCTCTGAATGATTGTACTTTTTCCGCTACTGTTTGCCCCGGCGAGAATGTTAATCTTACTCATCGGCAAGGGCGGTGCACTCTTAAACGATTTAAAGTTTTGTATTTTCCAGTACTTGAACATGTAAGACTCTCAACTCCCCGCGCTTTACAATTAGAGGGTGCGTGCCGTCAGTATGTCAAGCGCGCTTGTGCTAATCTTGGCCGGGTGACGCTCGTCAAATGTTCAGCAAGAATGCGGGCGGTATCAAAGTCCTTCTAAGGCCAGGCACCTTGAGCTCGCCGATCTGCTCAATCTATCGATTCCCTTGTGTAATGCGGCCACTTGTGTGAATTAGAGGCACTAAAGGGGGACATCGTGTACCCCTAGCCATCCCTCAAGCCCCAGCTTCTAAGGCTTTTGAGGGATGGTGGGCGCTCCCTCCTGCGCCACCGTCTCGTACATCCCAAGAGTAGCGGATGAAGCAAATTAGCAATTTGCCTTCTTGCCATGCGTTCATCGTCAGAGTAGAGAACTGGCACATAGAAGTGAGACATCGTGTCTCACTACCTACCTGTCAAAGACGTTAATATTCAACGCCTTAGATTTCAGGAAATGCCTCACGTAAGCGGCACCATTTCCTCTCCCAAGTTGCAATCACTACTCGATCAACGTCTCCACGCGATTGATCTTGGCAGGGCAACGACCTTGCCGGTCGGAGCGAGATTTGAAACCAAATTGTGCTCATGCACGTTGACTGTCCAGTTATCACAAACTGGAAAGCCAATCGTCGTGGACGTCATTCGTATTCTCATCGCCATCATCCTCCCGCCCGTTGGCGTGTTTCTTCAGGTCGGGCTGGGACTGCATTTCTGGCTGAATATCCTTCTGACGCTGTGCGGCTATGTCCCCGGCATAATTCACGCCATCTGGGTGATTATGCGCCGCTGACGTCGGCGCTTCATCCGGGATGGGACGTCCACAACATTTTAGTACGTAATTAAATTCTCATAGACTTCTGGAACCTCATCTTCTCCTTCACGTTATGGTGATGACATAGCCAAGGAGAAAATCATGAACCAGATCATCTACATCGTCGGCCTCGTCGTCATCGTTCTTGCGATTCTGTCGTTTTTCGGCTTCCGCTGATCCCCGTTGTCAATTCGCTTGCTTGCGCATATCCTAAGTAACAGTGACACACGGCTGCGTTCATGGGTTACTTCGCTGTCGGGTGTATTTCGGGATCGCGTTGCTCTGGGAGGTGCACGATGAAGAACGAGAGATGGACAGAACCTGTCGAGGTCAATCTTGAGGCGAATGGCAAGAGTGTCGTCGCCGGCCCCTTCGAAGCACTGACATTGCTGACGGAACGCTGGCCCAGGATTCGCGGATTGAGCTTTGTGAAAGCTAGAAGCGCCTGCCGTGCCGCCCTTGACGGACGAAAATCGCCGGAGGAAGCGCGCAAATGCTTCACCGACGCGGTTTCCGAGATGCAGAAAAACCCCCACTGACAGTGCCCAAAAGAAAACGGCTCCCAACAGGGAGCCGTTCTTTTATGGCTGGCGCTCCCGATGACCGGAAGCGCCTTTCGAGACCTTTACATCCAATAGGGCGCAACGCCGTAATAGTCATAGACCTTGCGGTCCTTGGCGTAGAGCAGGTCGTCATCGTCCAGATTGGCGAAGTGCGGCGCATTTTCAATCTGCTCCTTGGTCAGATCGATGCGATAGCCATCCAGCTCCTCGTCATAGTGAAGCTTTTCCCAGGGCAGCGGGTAATAGTCGTCACCAATGCCGAGGAATCCGCCGAAGCTCAGCACCGCATAGGCGACGCGACCGCCGCGTTTTTCCAGAATGATGCGTTGGATCGAACCGATATGCTTGCCGTCGGCACCATAAACGCGGGTGCCTTCCACCTTGTCGCTCGCGATGAGGCTCGGCGTGTCCTTGACATAGGGATCCTGTCCGGCGCGGGGTTCCTGATGCAACATGATAGTTTCCTCCATCAATTTCTTTGTTGGTGCACCTTGTAAACCCCGGCACCCGACAAATCGTTCCGAAGGGTTTTCGGCTCGCAGACCGAATTCTTTTTGAAGGAGGATGGAACAAACGGGCGCCTATTGCCGGATTTTCTGCCAGACGGAAGGGGAGACACCAACCATCTTGCGGAAGACGCGCGAGAAATGCGCCTGATCCGAAAAACCGGCGGCGATGGCGATATCGGTCAGCGCCATGTCAGTCCTCACCATCAATTCCTTGACGTGATCGATGCGCGCCTGCATCTGCCACTGGTGCGGCGGCACGCCCGTGGAAGCCTTGAAGGCGTGGCTGAAATGGGATTGCGACAGGTTGGTGAGTTCCGCCAGTTCCTCCAACCGGATCGACCGCAGGCAATGTTCACGGATGTAATCGGTCGCCGCCCGCAACTGCCAGGCGGCAAGCTTGCTGCGTTTCCTGACCGGCTCCCGTTTCACCTTAAGGAAATCCGTCAGGAGCGCCAGGACGAGGCTTTCACCGTAGAGATCATGCAAGGGATCGGGATTATCGCATTCGGCGGCGATCAACCGCGCGAGCGCCAGCAGGCGCTCATCCTCGAACATCAGATGCGGATCGAGAAGAGCGTGCGGATCGAAACCCTGCACCAGCCGGGCACCCAGCAACCCCGCATCGAAATGCAGATCGAGATGGCGCACGAAGGAGACGTTGCTGAGTTCTGCGTGCACATCAAGATCGGCGGGCACGAAGGAAATCCGGTTCGCCTTTGACGAGCCGTAAGTGTCGCGGCGATACCGGTTCATCATGAACCGGCCATCATCGCTCCCGTCCATATCGAGCAGAAAAACGAAACGCGGATCCTTGCCAACATAACGGCCGCCCGCCTTCGGCGCGCAGCGCACGTCCCAGAGATCAGCAACGATGCCGTTCCACACTCTGGAGCGCGGGCCGCCGATGACGGCGAAACCCTCGATCTCATTTTCCATCCGAACACGGAACGCCATGGCCTCTTGATCCCGCGAGGCGCAAAGACGCCACTATAAACATGATAAATATATTCATGTTTATAGTGGCAAACTATACTGACTGCAACTCTCCGCCTTTGAAAACAGCTTACCACTTCTTGGAAAGCTTGAAGGTGATGGTGCGGCTGTCGCCCCAGCCGCAAACGGAGACACCAGCGCAGCTCTTCACATATTCCTTGTCGAAGACATTGGCGACGTTGACCGATGCGGTCCAGTCGTTCTTCTCGTAGCGGATTGCGGCGTCGAAGACGGCGGCATCCGGCACGCGCAGCGTATTTGCCGCATCGGCCCAGGACTTGCCCTGATACCGCACGCCGCCACCAAGGCTGAGCCCATCGAGCGCATCATTCGTGAAGGCGTAGTCCAGCCAAAGCGAGGCGGTGTGGGCCGGCACGATCCATGGCGATTTGCCGATCAGGTTGGGATTGGCATCCTTGGTGATATCGAGATCGGTATAGGAATAGGACGCAATCGCCTTCCAGTTTTCGTCGAGATTGGCCTTGGCCTCCAGCTCGAAGCCGGTGGATTCCACCTGCCCGAACTGGCCGCTTGTGGTCACGCCGCCAGCCGTATAGGACACGATGGCATTGTCCTTGACCAGCTTGAAGACGGAGGCCGCAATGCTGCCGTCGAAGAAGCTCGGCTCGTATTTGATGCCAGCCTCGAACTGATGCCCTTCCTCCGGGGCAGCGGGAGTGCCGTCGGCAAGCGTATCGATCAGCGGATTGAAGAAGGTGGCGGCCGAAACATAGGGGGTCAGGCCATTGTCGAATTCATAGGCCAGACCCGCGCGGCCGCTCAGCGCGTCGTCATTGGAGTGACGGGAGATGCCCGCCGGCAGCCTGTTGTTCAGCTCGGTATCGACATAGTCATAACGGCCATTCAGCGTCACCAGCCAGCCATCGCCAAAACGCAGCTGATCCTGGGCATAGATGCCGATCTGCTGCTGGGTGACGATGTTGTCGGCATAAACGAAGTTCGTTCCCTGCGTCGAGCCATAGACCGGCTTAAGCGCGCCGATCGCATTCGATCCGCAGCAGGCCTGCACCTGATCCAGCCGGTAATATTTATAGTCGAGGCCGAACAGCAACGAATGGCTGACCGCGCCGGTATCGAACTGACCTTCGATGCGGTTGTCGACGCCGAAGCTGTCGACCTTCGACAGACCGTCATAACCGAAGCGGGTCAGCATATAGTCATTGGTGATGGGATCGAGGATCGGCTGACCGTTGGCATCAGCATTGGCCCAACCGCCCGGATAGGGCCCTTTCTCATGCTTGTAGAGATGGCCGTAACGGGCGTTCTGGCTGATCTTCCAGCCATTGTCGAATTCATGGCTGACTTCGTAGCCCACCATCGACTGGTAGGCACGGCCATTGTCGATGTCAGGTTCGCCATAGAAGGCCTTGCGGTCAAGTTTGCCGAAGGGTGCGTCGACCACGGTGCCGACATAGGGCAGGAAACCGTTGCCGACATGAACCTGATCGAGTGCCGAGAAATAGCCGTAGAGCGTGGCGCTCGTCTGGGCATCCGGCTCGAAAGTGATCTGCGGCATGATGAAACCGCGCAGATCCTCAGAATAATCGGTGTAATTGTCGCCGCCCGAGACCTTGCCGGTGACCCGGTATTTCCACACGCCCTGCTCATCAACTTTGTCGCCCACATCGAAGCCGAAGAAGGCATTGCCGAAATTATTGATGCCGATTTCCGTTTCGCGAAGCGGTGCGTCCTGCGGGCGCTTGCGGACCATCTGCACGATGCCACCGGGATTGGCGCCGCCATAAAGCACCGAGGCGGGGCCTTTGAGAATTTCCACACGCTCCAGACCGTAAGCGTCCATCTGGAAACCACCGAAACCATAGCTGAACAGGTTCAGCCCATCCAGGAACACGCCGGTCTGCGTTGCCTGGAAACCGCGAATGTAAAACCAGTCCGTATCCGGGTCGGTACCGAAGGGCTCCGCCGTCACGCCGGGCGTATAACGCAGCACCTCATCGATTTTGGTCACCGCGCCGCGATCGTTCATTTCCTGGCGGCCAACGACCGATACGGACTGGGGAATATCTTTCGTTTCCGTCTCGGTTTTCGAACCGGTCGCGCTTTTCTTCGCGACATAACCCCGGACCGGTCCCGTCGCTTTTTCGGCGCCCTGTCCTTCAACGGTAATTTGTTTCAGGACGGTCGTTTCCTGCGCGTGGCCCATCACAGGCCCCATCAGAACAACAGCAGCCGTTCCCAAAGCCAGACGGCTCAAAAATATACCATGCAAATTTTTCAAGACATGCCCCGAAACAGATCGCGTCCATGTCCATATCCGACAGGCCGCAGCGCCTCAATTAAGATGAGTGTTTACATCAGGATTAAGACGGGATGCTTGTCGTTTTCGGGGCGGATTTGAAGCTTATTGGCTTCTCGCACAGTTTTAAACCCGTCATTTGTGAGGCCGGACGTGAGTATCAGCCCTTGCGCCGGCCGATCCTCGCCAGCAGCACCACGGGAAGTGTACCGATGACGACAATTGCCAGGGCTGCGATAGACGCCTCTTCATAGGTGCCGCGTGCCGCTTCGCCATAAAGATGGGTGGCGAAGGTTTCAAAATTGAGCGGGCGAAGGAGAAGCGTCGCGGGAAGCTCCTTGACGCAATCGACGAAGATCAGCAGTGCCGCCGCCGCCAGCGAAGCCTTGGAAAGCGGCAGATGAATCTGGCGGAAGGTCTGGGTTGCGGATCGCCCAAGCGTGCGCGATGCGTGATCGAAGGATTGCGGGATACGGCTAAGCCCAGCATCGACGCCACCGGCGGCAATTGTGAGGAAACGGGCGGAATAGGCGTAGATAAGGGCCGCGCCACTCCCGATGAAGATAAGGCCGGTGGAAATGCCGAACCAGTCACGCATGGTCTGATCGACAAAACGGTCGAAACTGCCAAGCGCGATCAGCACGCCGATGGCAATGACCGTTCCGGGGGCCGCGTAACCCACCGTCGAGAGGCGGTAGGACCAGAACGACAGGCGCCCCGGAGCAAGGCGCATGGCATAAGCGACCGCAAGACCGAGGATCAGGGTTATCAGCGTGGCCAAACCGGCAAAGACGATGGTGTTTGCAGCCTCACCGGCAAAGCGGGCGGAGAGCCCGCTGAAGCGGAACCGCTTCCATGCCTCGATGACGAGATAGCTTGCCGGCGCGACGAAGCCGATCAGGACCGGCAGGCTGCCAAGCATAAAGGCCGCCCAGCCCTTCGGGCCGGTCAACCGCAACGGCTCCAGTTCCCTGCTTTTCTGCGCGGAAACCGCATAACGCTGCTTGCGACGCGCCCAGCGCTCCAGCGCTACAAGGGCAACGACGATGAACAGCATGGACAGCGCGATCTGCGCCGCACCCGGCAGGTCCGATTTCGTGACCCAGGTGGTGTAGACGGAAACCGTGAGGGTGCGGACGCCGAGGAATTCGGAGGCGCCGATATCGTTCAGCGCCTCCATGAGCGCGAGACTGACGCCAACCGCGATTGCCGGACGCGCCAGTGGCACCGCCACCTTGAAAAAAGCCGCACGCCGGGAAACGCCAAGCGTACGGGCCGCTTCCAACAGGTTACCCGCCTGCGTCAGGAACATGGCGCGCACGGGAATATAGACATAGGGAAACAGCACGAAGCCGAGAAGGACAATGCAGCCCACCATCGACCTTATGTCCGGCAGCCGGAATTCACGCGGACTGGAATAACCCAGCAGCCAACGGATCGCCCCCTGTACCGGCCCTATCGGATGCAGAATATCGAGATAGGCGTAAGCAACGATGTAGGTTGGCATGGCCAGCGGCAGCAGCAACGCCCATTCCAGCACTCTGCGTCCGGGAAAATCATAAGCGGTGACCAGCCAGGCGGCGCAGGTTCCTAGCACACCCGCCAGCAACCCGACACCGGCAAGAAGGATGGCCGTATCCGGCAGGGCTGTCCCGAGCACGGTTGCGCCAAGATGATCCCACAGGCCTTTCGAACCCTGCACCGCCTGCGAAACCAGCGCCAGAACCGGCACCATGGCGCCGCAGACAGCCAGCAAAGAAAGGCCCAGCCACCAGAAGGTGGAGGAAAACCTGGCTCTCGCCCGGGGGATCAATGGCTGGATGGCGTCTGGGTTCATGTGCTTCTGGAAAATACGCGGAAAGGCGCCCGCGGGTGCGAACGCCTTCCACCTTGTTAGTTGACTGGCCTTACTTGTCGAAACCGACCTTGTCGACCAGTTCGCTCGCCTGCTTGCGATGCGAGACGATTTCCGTGAGCGACTTGTTGTCGATCTTCAGCGTGCCGAAGGAAGCGATGATCTCGTTGAGAGCCGCGCCCTGCTTGACCGGATATTCGTAGTTGGCTTCGGCATAGATCTTCTGGGCTTCGTCAGAGACGAGATATTCCAGAAGCTTGACGGCTTCCGCCTTGTTCGGAGCGTTCTTGGCCACGGCCGCGCCTGATATGTTGACCTGCGTTCCGCCGTTCTTGAAGGTCGGCAGAACCACCTTGATGGCGTCGCCCCACTTCACCTGCTCCTCGCCGCCCTTGCCCGAGCGCATCAGGCCGACATAATAGGAGTTGGCGATGCCAATGTCGCAAATGCCGCCGAGGATGTCCTTGGCAACGTCGCGGTCGCCGCCGCCTGCCTTGCGGGCGAGGTTGTCCTTCACGCCTGCGAGCCACTTTTCGGTGTCTTCAGCGCCGTAGTGGGCAATGTAATCGGCAAACAGCGCCGTGTTATAGGGATGCTGGCCAGCGCGAATGCAGACCTTGCCCTTCCATTTCGCATCCGCCAGGTCTTCGTAATTGAAGGAAGCAAGATCGAGGTCCTTCGCCGCATAAAGAACGCGGGCGCGCATGGAGAGCGCAAACCAGTGACCCTTGGCGTCACGAAGCTCGGCGGGAACAGCCTTGTTCAGGGTCTCGGATTCGACCGCCTGGGTGACACCCTTTTCGGCGAGATCAACGAGATTACCAGCATCAACCGTCATCAGAACGTCGGCCGGCGAGCTGGCGCCTTCGCTCAGAACGCGCTCAGCAAGGCCATCCTTCAGGAATACGGTGTTGACCTTGACACCGCTCGATGCCGTGAAGGATTCCAGCAGCGGCTGGATCAGGCCCGGCTCGCGGGTGGTGTAGATGTTGAGTTCAGCGGCATTCACCGTTCCGGCGGCAAAGGCAACCGAGCTGGTAAGCAGGGCAAATCGGGTAAATTTCGTCATGTAATGTCTCCCTCTCCGATAGCGGCAATGGAGGCAGCAAACATCATACATGACGCTATAAATCAAGTTTTATTTCTCAGCTTTTCACACGTCTTTGATCACCAAGAGTTGAAAACAGGGCGGTAATAAATACATTAATCCACTAATTCAACCTTAGGTGAATATGAGAACCCCTTTGGGATCGATGCCAAAGCGCACGGCCTTGGTCCTCGCGGGCGTGCGCTGCATCGTCCTGACGCGCAGGTCGGAGGGCAGCCCGGGCACGGCGATGCCAAGCTGTTCGATTTCGCCAAGAAAAACACGGCTCGATATTTCACCGGCAATGCCTTCTTTGGCGGCACCATCCTCGATGATCGAAATCGCGTTGGGGCGAACATAGGCGATCGCGGCAAGACCGTCTGGGAGATCGGAGGCATCGCCCAAAAGCCCGAGCGGCGTTTCGACGCGGCCCTGTTTTACCCGACCTTCGATCTTGTTGAAGGCGCAGAAAAAATCGGCGGCGTAGCGGGTTTTAGGATTGTCGTGGATTTCATAACCCGTGCCACTCTGGACGATGCGCCCAAGCTGCATCAGTACCACGCGATCACCTGCGGAAAGCGCCTCCTCCGGGTCATGGGTGACCATGATCGCGGTGGTGCCCAACTGCCGCAAAAGGCCGAGCGTTTCCTCGCGCACGCTGTCACGCAACCCCCTGTCCAGATTGGAAAAAGGCTCGTCCATCAACAGCAGGCCCGGCTGCGGCGCAAGTGCCCGGGCGAGAGCTACGCGCTGTTGCTCACCACCCGAAAGCGTATGCGGATAACGTTTTGCCAGTTCCTGCAGGTGAACATGTTCTATCATTTCCGCGGCACGGCGACGCGCCTCCGCCTTCGGCAGCGACCGGAGACCGAACATGACATTCTGTTCCACCGTCAGATGCGGGAACAACGCGTAGTCCTGAAAGACGAAACCGATATTGCGCTTTTCAGGCTCAACAAACGCAGCAGGCCCGGCAACAACATTGCCATTCAGGAACACGCTGCCACGATCCGGCGTTTCTACGCCGGCCACGATGCGCAGCAAAGTCGATTTTCCACAGCCGGAACGTCCCACCAGACAAATAATTTCGCCACTTTCAACGGCGAGATCGATATCGGACAGAACATCCGTATCGCCAAATCTTTTTCCCACCGATTTCAGTTCAAGCGCTGCGCTGCCTGCCATTTCCAATCCTGCCCTGCTTTGAGAATTATGTTGATCGCTCAAATCAAGATTAAAGTCAAAACGCCCCGACATAATATGGTTCATTCACGAGACCGCGAGATGTGCGGCAGCAATATTGACGTTTACGTTAGAGTTAAATAGGTTTGCCGATGTGATGGACGCCAAGGGATTACGCGTCTATCATTCGTTACCGGGGAGCGAGAGGAGCGGTCGATCCGGTGACGCCACATAGGGTTCTTTCAGCCCGGTCAGATATGCCGGTTGAGGCGGGAGCCTTGTGAATATCAGGCAGCACAAAGCGCCTCTTCGCGTTTCATCGAACGCGCGGCGCGACAAAGACTCTGGGAGGAGCAGCATGAGTGAATTGTCCTTGGGACATCCGGAAAATATCGGTGTTGCCAAACGCTGGCTGGCATCCTATCCGCCGGGCGTGCCTTCAGAGATTCCCACCTCGGCAAACACCTCCCTCGTCGACCTTCTCGAAAAGAGCTGCAAGCAGTTTGCCGATCGCAAGGCCTTTTCCAGTATGGGAAAGTCCCTGACCTATCGGGAACTGGACACTGAAACCCGCGCGGTCGCCGCCTGGCTACAATCCAGAGGACTGGAAAAAGGCGACCGGGTTGCGGTGATGATGCCCAACATCCTGCAAAATCCCGTCGCCGTATACGGGATACTGCGGGCGGGCATGATCGTGGTCAACGTCAACCCTCTCTACACACCGCGCGAACTGGAACATCAGCTCAAGGATTCCGGCGCAAAGGCGATTTTCGTGCTGGAAAACTTTGCCCATGTGGCCCAGCAGGCGGTGCCGAAAACCGCGGTGCGGCACGTGGTCGTTGCGGCGATGGGCGATCTTCTCGGCCTCAAGGGACATATCGTCAATCTGGTGGTTCGCAAGGTCAAGAAACTGGTGCCCGCCTATGCCATTCCCGGCTCCATCAGCTTCAAGGCGATGCTGAAGGAAGGTCAGGGATTTTCGCTGAAACCAGTCGGCCTCACGGCGCAGGACATCGCCTTCCTGCAATATACCGGCGGCACCACGGGCGTATCCAAGGGTGCGGTTCTCACCCATGCCAACCTTCTGGCCAACAAGCTTCAGATCAGCCTGTGGCTGGACGCGGCTTTCGACAGCAAAAAAGACCGTCCGGAGGTTCTCAACTTCATCTGCGCGCTGCCGCTCTGCCACATCTTCGCATTGACGGTGAATTCGCTGATGGGCATTGCGCTCGGCGGCCACAATCTGCTGATCGCCAATCCGCGCGATATCCCCGGCTTCGTGAAGGAGCTGACGCATTATCAGCCGCATATTTTCCCCGGCATCAACACGCTTTTTAATGCGCTGATGAACAATGAGGATTTCCGCAAACTCGATCTGTCATCGCTCATTCTGGTTCTCGGCGGCGGCATGGCCGTGCAGAGGCCTGTCGCAGAACGCTGGCTTTCCATCGTCGGCTGCCCGATTGCCGAGGGGTATGGTCTCTCCGAGACATCGCCTGTCGCAACGGTCAACCGTCTCGATTCCAAGGAATTCAGCGGCACCATCGGCCTGCCGATTTCCTCGACGGAAATCGATATTCGCGATGAGGACGGCGACAGCCTGCCAACGGGTGAAGTCGGCGAGATCTGCATTCGCGGGCCGCAGGTCATGGCCGGATATTGGCAGCGGCCGGACGAAACCGCAAAAGCCATGACCCCGGACGGCTTTTTCCGTTCCGGCGACATGGGCTTCATGGACGAGCGCGGTTATACCAAGATCGTCGACCGCAAGAAGGACATGATCCTCGTTTCCGGCTTCAACGTCTATCCGAACGAGGTTGAGGAAGTGGCCGCGAGCCATCCCGGCGTGCTGGAATGCGCAGCAATCGGTGTTCCTGATGAACATTCCGGGGAAACCGTCAAGCTCTTCGTCGTCAAGAAGGACCAGTCGCTCACGGAAGCAGAGCTCAAGGCCTTCTGCGCCAAGAACCTGACGAACTACAAGCGGCCGAAGATTATCGAGTTCCGCACCGAGCTGCCGAAATCGAATGTCGGCAAGATTTTGCGGCGCGAATTGCGCAATCTGAACTGAGCGAAGAGAGAGCCGGGTGACCGGCTCTTTTCTTTTATCGAAGTTGCCTTGATTTGGCCGTCGGAAAAAGAATAGTTTCCTCATCCTTCCACGGAAGCCGAGGAGCATATGATGCAGGCCACCATCGAAAAACTGAAAGCAACGGCAAGCAGCACAGCCGCAACCGATCTGCGCGCCGCTTTTGCGGCCGATGACAGAAGATTCAGCCGTTTCAGCGTCAAATTCGATGACCTGCTGATGGACTACTCCAAATGCGCTGTGAACGAGGAGATTGTCACGCTTCTCGAACAGCTTGCGCGCGAAGGCGGTGTCGAGGCCAAACGTGAGGAAATGTTCTCCGGCAAGGCCATCAACTTCACCGAGGACCGCGCCGTGCTGCATACGGCGCTACGCAATCGCTCCAACACGCCTGTCCTCGTGGATGGCAAGGACGTGATGCCTGACGTGAACGCCGTTCTCACCGCCATGGGCAAGTTTGCCGATGCCATCCGCTCCGGCTCTCTCAAGGGAGCGACCGGCAAGAAGATTACCGATGTCATCAATATCGGCATTGGCGGTTCCGATCTCGGCCCGGTCATGGCGACGTTGGCTCTGGCGCCCTTCCATGACGGCCCGCGTGCGCATTTCGTCTCGAATATCGATGGCGCACATATTGCCGATACGCTGAAGCTCATCGATCCGGAAACCTCGCTCTTCATCGTCGCATCGAAGACCTTCACCACCATCGAAACGATGACGAATGCCGCCACCGCGCGCCGCTTCATTGCGGAAAAGCTGGGTGAAGAGGCCGTCAAACATCACTTCGCCGCCGTTTCCACCGCGCTGGAAAAGGTCGCAGCCTTTGGCATCGAAAGCGACCGTATCTTCGGTTTCTGGGACTGGGTAGGCGGCCGTTATTCGATCTGGTCGGCGATCGGCCTTCCGCTGATGATCGCTATCGGCCCTGACAATTTCGGCAAGTTCCTGGATGGCGCACATGCCATGGATCGCCATTTCCGCGAGGCGCCGATCCGCGAAAACCTGCCGATGCTGCTTGGCCTCATCGGCTTTTATAATCGCAACGTGCTGAATTATCCGACACGGGCAATCCTGCCCTATGACCAGCGCCTGTCCCGCTTCCCTGCCTATCTGCAGCAGCTCGACATGGAATCGAACGGCAAGGGTGTGACCATCGACGGCACGCCCGTTGAAGGCCAGTCCGGTCCGGTCGTCTGGGGTGAGCCAGGCACCAACGGCCAACACGCCTTCTACCAGCTCATCCATCAGGGCACGAGCGTCATTCCGGCGGAATTCATGATCGCCGCCAATGGTTTTGAGCCGGAACTGCGCCACCAGCATCAGCTTCTTATTGCCAATTGCCTCGCGCAATCGGAAGCGCTGATGAAGGGCCGCACGCTCGCAGAGGCGAAGGCCCAGCTCACCTCCAAGGGCATGGAAGACAAACTGGCCGATTTCATCGCCCCGCACCGCGTCTTCACCGGCAATCGCCCCTCCATCACCTTCGTTTACGACAAGCTGACGCCGTTTGCTCTCGGCCGCCTCATCGCGCTCTATGAACATCGCGTCTTTGTGGAAGGCGTGCTGTTCCGCATCAACTCCTTTGACCAGTGGGGTGTGGAGCTTGGCAAGGAACTGGCGACCGGCCTGCTTCCCGTCGTGGAAGGCAAGGAGAGCGCCGCCAGCCATGATAGCTCGACACAAGGGCTGGTGAAGGCGCTAGCGGGTCTGGCCGGCTGAGAGCCATCGTCCAAAAAGCCGGGGCCGTCTCCGGCTTTTTAATGCCATCGTTCAAATATAAAGCGCTGCCATTTTCCGCCACGCGCCCGCCCGATGGGCGCGCCCGTCCCAGACATGCATCTGGTGCCCCACCTGCTTGTCTGAAAGCAGGCGGCTCAGATGATGGTTGTTGTCCAGAAACGGATCGGCATCACCGATGGTGAAGACCATGTCGATGCGGCGTAGTTGTTCCAGCCGCAAAGGGCAGGCAAGACCGGGTAGAAAGTGGCTCGGCATGTGGAAATAGATGTCGTCATCATAATAACCGTCGAAGAGATCGCCGAAGGATTCCACCCTCATCGTCAGATCATAGCGGCCGGAAAAAGCGACGAGCTTGGTGAAGAGATGCGGGTGGCGGAAGACGAGGCTGGCGGCCTGAAAGGCACCGAGGCTGCAACCCTGCACAATGATGCTGCCATCGGGATTTTTCCTGGCCATCAGCGGCAGCACTTCGTTGAGAACATAGGCCTCAAGTGCGGCGTGACGGCGCACACGGTCGGCGGGATGGTTTTGGCCCGCGTAAAAACTTTCCCGTGCCAGACCCTCAATACAATAAAGCTGGAGGTGGCCGGCCTCCAGCTTGTCGGAAAGGCTCGCGACGACGCCCAGTTCCTCATATTCGAAGAAGCGCCCATCGCGTGTCGGGAACATCAGCACCTTCGCGCCGGCATGACCGAATATCAGGAGCTCCATGTCGCGATGGAGCCTGTGACTATACCAGCGGAGATATTCGCGTTTCATGGCACCTTGAAAAACCGTCTGACCTTGTCCTTGTGGACCGCATCTTGCGATGCGCTGTCAGGGTAATCGAAATGCCCGGCGTCGAGGATGAAGATTTCATTAAATTTTGATTGCGGCAGCCCATTTGCCACTGCGAACTGGCAGGGCGGGGCGACGGCAGGATCGAAAAGTGCCGGCGCGACCAGCATCGGCACCGTTATACGGGCCGCAGCGCACGCGGCGTCGAACAGACGCAATGTCTCAAGCACATGGGCATGGGTCTTCTGATAGGTCTGTACCGCATCCGCGCTGCCAACGGTGGGCAGCGTCAACCAGAAGGGCCGGTGGCCGAAGGTCGGCACGACAAGGTGGCCGCGGTCTATGCGCGCGTCGAAAGGGATGGCCAGCGCACCAATACCGCCGCCGAAACTGATGCCGCTATACCCCACCTGCCCTTCCAGCCAGGGATAAAGACTGACGAGCGTCGATACGGCGACCCACAGATCATCAACGCAACCGCCGATGATGTAGTCATCCTTCCTGTCGATATTGTAGAGGACATGTAGGGCGGGATCGGACGAGATCGGCGGGCAGGCGCTGAGCGAAAGCCCACGAAAACAGGGAAACAGCACGGCCGTTTCTTCCACGGGCACATCAAAATCGGGCTCTCCGCGCCCGCCATAACCATGACCGACGACGAGGCCGCGCCGCACCTGTCCCTCCCGCGGCAAAAGCAGCCACCCGCCGATACGGAAGCCGTCGGTGGATGTGTAGGTCACATCAAGGACCTGCCAGCGGGGATGGGCCAGCTTGCTCCTGCGCAGCACCGGCCGCGGATCCGTCGCCAGCGCGCGGCGATACCTCTTCTTCCAGAAATCATCAAAACCCGGCGGCGCTTCGGGCGGGGTGATGGCGAGCAATTGCTCGCGCTGCATGCCATAAGTGGGGTCGAAATCGAAAGGATGGGTTTTCGGAACGCTCATGCGATGCTTGTTTCGCGAAACAACAGCAGAGACAAGCTTGATAATCGCGAAATAACGTTTTTTTACGGCTTTAGCGCCGGGAGGAGCGTTGAACCATCTTTTCAAAATGGTTCAACCGTGCCCTTCACAAACCGATTTCATGCGCAAAGGGCGGGTTGGCACCAGCACGCGAGACGGTGACCGCAGCCGCTTTTGCTCCCAGCGACAAGGCCTTCCTGATCTGCTCTTCGCTCAGCGACGCCACCTGTGCCTTGGTCAGCAGGCCCTGCATTTTCAGCGAGGCAAGAATGCCGGCGTCGAACGTATCGCCGGCGCCGACCGTATCGACCACTTCGACCCGTTCGGAGGCCACTTCAACCTTGAGATTGGCGCTGTAACCGACGGCACCCTTGGCGCCACGGGTAACGACGACCAGTTTTGCGCCATGGTGCAGCCAGTGGCGGGCAAGCGTGTCCTCGTCGCCTTCCAGACCGAACCAGGCGAGGTCTTCGTCCGAGAACTTGACGATATCGGACATGGCGGCCATGCGGCGGATGCGGGCCATATGGGACTGCTTGTCCTTGATGAAACCAGGGCGGATATTCGGATCGAGCGAGATGACACGGCTTGCGTGCTCGCGCGTCATCAGCGCCTCATAGGTGCTGCCGCAGGGTTCCGGAATGAGGCTGATGGCTCCGAAATGCAGCGCCTCGCAATCGCCGCCCAATGCCGGAAGTTCGGCCTCGGTAATCATTCGGCCGGCGGTGTTTTCGTCATAGAAGGCATAGGTCGCATGGCCATCCACCAGCTTCACAAAGGCGATGGTGGTCGGCCGCGAAAGGGTGGCGCAATAGCTGAAATCCACGTTGCTAGCGCGCAGGGTCTCCCGGAGGATATCGCCCATCATGTCATCGGAAAGACCGGTGAAGAAGGCGGATGGAACACCGAGCCGTCCAAGCGCAATTGCCGTGTTGAAGACCGCTCCGCCTGCATAGGGGGCAAAACCCGCCTCGCCCAGCGTCGTCTGCCGGGGCAGCATGTCGATCAGGGCTTCACCACAACACAGGATCATTACGGTCCTCCTCAAAACAGCAAATCAAATGGACTTAAATCGATTTAGACGAAGATCGATCGGAAGGCCAGCCGCAAAACCGGGCTGGCCGCATCCGAAATTAAGATTGCGGCAATTCGCTGACGCCGCCGTGCTTTGCCGACCATGGCAAGGGGTTATCGAGGAAGGCTTCGACCTCCGACAGGGTCTTCTCGTCGAACAGTTTTTCAGCTCGGGCGACCGCCAGAACATCGCGCCAGGTCGTCAGATAATGCAGCTTGACGTTGCCGTTGGCGAAGCGTGCTTCGGCTTCTTCGAAGATGCCGTAATAGAAGAGCGCGATACCGTGATCGACAATGCCGCCCGCCGCGCGGATGGCGTCGATGAAGGTGAACATCGAGCCGCCGGCCGTCGTCAGATCCTCGATGACGAGAACGCGAGCGCCTTCCGGCATATGGCCTTCGATCTGGGCATTGCGGCCGTGGCCTTTCGGCTTCTTGCGGCAATAGATCATCGGCAGGCCGAGGCGTTCGGCAAGGAAAGCGGCAAAGGGAATGCCTGCCGTTTCACCGCCGGCGACACAGTCGAATTTCTCGAAACCGGCCTCCCGCATGACCGCCGCCGCCGCAAAATCCATGGCGGCGGAACGAATGCGCGGGAAGGAGATGAGCTTGCGCATGTCGATATAGACGGGGCTCTTCATGCCTGACGCGAAGGTGTAGGGGCTTTCCGAATTGAAATGGACCGCCTTGATTTCCCACAACATCTTCGCAACCAGTTCCGCGACGACGGTGCGGTCGGTGAATGTGAAATGGTTCATAGGCGCTCTCCTTTTCGGCCTTGGTTTATCGTTCCCGAGAACCCGGATGGGTTTTCGGAAGCACAACGTCTCAGTTCAACATTGTTGGCGTTCTCAGGCGGGTGCCGGTTGGCGAGCGCCTGAAGACCATAACAAAACCGCCGGCAGTGCCGGCGGTCATCAAAAAATCAGCTCACATCCCAATGAAGCGGGAACATCGGATCAAACACGGTAACCGGCCCGGCGCCCGTTTCGATCTTGGCCGGGAAGGACACCTGCTCCTCGCGCTTGACCAGCGTGATCGTTTCCTCGTTCGGCGCAAGACCGTACCAGGCCGGGCCGTTGAGCGAAGCAAAGGCTTCCAGCTTGTCGAGAGCGTTTTCGTCCTCGAAGACATGGGCAAGGCAGCTCATGGTATTGATGGATGTATAGATGCCGGCGCAGCCGCAGGCGCATTCCTTCAGCGGATCCACATGCGGGGCGGAATCCGTGCCGAGGAAGAAGCGCGCATCGCCCGAGATCGCGGCAGCCCGCAGCGCCAGCCTGTGCTCCTCGCGCTTGGCGACGGGCAGGCAATAATAATGTGGCTTGATGCCGCCAACCAGAATGGCGTTACGGTTGATGATGAGATGATGCGTGGTGATTGAGCCGGCCAGATTGGCCTTGGAAGACTTGATATAGTCGACGCCGTCGCGGGTGGTGATGTGCTCCATCGTCACCTTCAGCTCCGGCAGGCGCTGGCGCAGCGGCTCCAGAACCGTATCGATGAAAACCTTCTCGCGGTCGAAAATATCGACTTCCGGCGTCGTCACTTCGCCATGTACGCAAAGCGGCAGGCCAATTTTCGCCATGCGCTCCAAAACCGGCATCGCCCTGTTAAAATCGCGCACGCCGCCGTGGGAATTGGTGGTCGCCCCCGCAGGGTAGAGCTTGACGGCGGTGATGAGGCCGCTTTTTTTGCCCTCTTCAACGTCGTCGGCGTCGGTATCCTCTGTCAGATAAAGGGTCATCAGCGGCTGGAAACGATCCCCCGCCGGGATCGCCTTGACGATGCGGTCGCGATAGGCGCGAGCGTCGGCAGTGGTGACGACCGGTGGCACCAGGTTCGGCATGATGATGGCACGGGCGAAATGCCGGCTCGTATCCCCGATCACCCCTTCCAGCATGGCGCCATCACGAAGATGCAGGTGCCAGTCATCAGGGCGGCGCAGGGTGAGCGACTTCATCGGGATACCTCGGAGCATGATGGAATTGCGCCCGCTTAGCATCTTTTGTCGCGGGAAAACAGCCGCCAGAGACCATCAGGCGACCGTAAATGTCATTTTTTTGAAGCGCGCTTCAGATGTTGCCCGCCTCCGGACCCCAGACATCGGTCATGGCAAAACCATCGGCCAGCGGATCAAAGGGATCGAGACCCACCTGATGCAGCCCGAAGGTGAAACCGCGCCCGGCAATGGTGGGAATGACGGCAGGACGGCCCGCCACCTCAGTGACGGCAGAAAGGCCCACATCGAATTCCGAGCCGATGATCGAGCGGGATTTATACTCGTCTCCCACCTTCACCTTGCCGCGCGCATAAAGAGTGGCGAGATTGGCGGAATTGCCGGTGCCGCAGGGCGAACGATCCGCCCGGCCCGGCCACATTGTGGTGCAGGTGCGGATGGAGCCATCGGCATCCACATCGCGGAACATCACATAGGCCACGCCTGATATGGCGGGGATTTCCGGATGCACGACGGTCATTTCACGGTTGACCAGATCCTTCAGGATCATGCCCGCCGAGACCAGTTTGGCCGCATTGGCTTTTTCGATCGTCAAGCCGATCTGGCGGACATCAACAAGCGCGTAAAAAATGCCGCCGTAGGAAATATCCATCGTCACTCTGCCCCATTCGGGCGTGTCGATGCTGACATCCAGCTCATGCACGAAGGACGGCACCATGGTCAGTTTGACCTTTTCGCAGCGCCCGTCGCGGCAGGTAGCCGTGGCCTTGACCAGACCGGCGGCCGTTTCCAGAATGATGACCGTTTCCGGTTCCTGCATTTCCACCATACCGCTTTCCAGAAGGGCGGTGGTGGCGCAGATGGAATTGGACCCGGAACTGGCATGCGCCTGATCCGGCTGGAGAATGACAAAGGCCGCATGCGCATCCGGGTGCTTCGGCGGCAGGAGAAGATTGACCGACCCCATGGGCGTACCGCGCGGTTCCAACGTCAAAAAACGGCGAAGCGCCTCACCCTGCGGATCCGTATTCATCCAGTGGAGCTGTTCGGCCACGGTGTTGCCGGGAATTTTCGGCGCGCCGCCGGTGACGACACGGCCGATTTCGCCTTCGCAATGAACATCGAGAAGCTGGAGGGTGCGTTTCCAACGCATGGGGGTCTACTCCGGAAGTTGGGTTATGGACCTGACCATACAGATAAAAATACAAGGTGTATACAAATCTGCGGAGGCGCGATGACAAAAACGCTTAACGTTTTCGCCACCCCGCACGCATCGTCGTTTAGCGGCTACGGCATTCCGCCCGGTTTCGATTAGCGGCGGCATCGCAATTCACTCTAGAGGATTGAACCGCCTGATCGTCCACCACGGAACCGGCTGTATCGCCCACCGATCCGACGGTGTTTTCGACGGAGCGGCCGAGCCGCTCCACCTGCCTGCCGTAATTCTCCCGCGTCCGTGGATCGAAGACCGCAATCGGCGCGCTGACAACGACGCTGGCCGCGGTTCCGACTGTTTGCGCGGCACCGATGCTGACGGCACCCAGCGCCTCGCCCAGACCGACATCGGAATCCGTCACCGTCTGGCCCGCGATAAGACGGTCGCCGATCAGGCGAACGACCTCCGGGCTCTCGGCAAATTTTCCATGGTTCAGACGATCACCGGATTGCAGCTTGGTGAGATCGAGAACCGTGATGCCAGCCTTTTCCAGCTGGCTGCGATAGGGCTCGACGGAAGGATCGATCTGACCGAGGCGATCAACATTGCCGGAAATGCGGCGCGACAGGCTGAGCGCGCGGTCATCCTGCGAAACGAACAGGGTGAATTTCGGCGGCATCTTGCCGAGGCTGGTGAATTGCCGGCTGAAGACGTCCACATCCAGATCAGGCGCCGCCAGAATGACATTGCTGATCTTCGGATCAACGCGGCCGTTGCGGATGGCCATCTGGCGCAGTGCCTCCACTGCAAGCCAGGTGCCCATGGAATGGGCCATGACGGTGACTTCGCGTATGGATTTGTCTTTCGCCAGCCGCGTCAGCATCTCCTCCAGGGAATCGCGGGAATAGTTGGTGCTTTCCTTATCGTAATTATAGTCGAAGATGCTCGCGCGCGACGGCCAGGTGAACACGACAGGCACGACATCCGTGCCGGAATCATGGACGATCTGCGCGAAGCGATAGACGGATTCCTCGTAACGATTGTTGAAACCATGCACGAAGACCAGCACCCGGCGGTCCTTCGCGATATGCTTACTTATCCAGCTTCGGGTTTCGGCTTCGGAGCGGATCGGCTCAATCGCAACCGTGGTGAAATCCTTCAGCGGATTGGGCGGCAGTTTTTTCGGCCATTGCACCTGACCAACCTTGCGGTTGGCAGCAGGCGGAATGGAGACCGTGACCGCATCGACCTTCAGCCCCGTTCCCCGCTCGCCGCCGAAAAGAACCGCAGGATTTTCGGACGGGGCGCGCGTTGTCGCAACGAGGAGATTGACCGGCGTCGTGCCAGCCACAGTTTGTCCCGTTGGCGTCATCACGCCGATCGGCCGCCCGCCGCAACCGGCAAGCAGGGCGACAATCGCGATCATGGCGACGAAGCGAATGGGCATTACATCACTCTCCTGCAACCCTGAGGCAGCTCGATAGCGGCCGGGTGGAGAAGATTTTCTACCGGAGGCGGAACAGTCGCGCCAGCAACCTAAGCGGCGTGGCGGGCAATTTCCCCCCCGGTGTGTCCAAACGGACCCAATTGCCGGTCGAAAAACCGGCAATTGGACAACCTGTTTCAACGCCTAGTGCTGAGGTCGCATCGTGCCCTTTTCCCGCAGCGCCTGATGCCACGACAGTGCTTCTTCGATGAGATGCGGCGTCTGCCCGCCCCGCGCTGCTGCCCGATGATAATAGTCAGCCAGCGCATCGCGGTAATCGGAATGGACGCAATTGGCGATGATGACAGCCGCGCGCTCGCGGGGGGCGAGACCGCGTAGATCGGCGAGGCCCGTTTCGGTGACCAGAATATCGACATCATGTTCGGTGTGATCGACATGGCTGACCATCGGCACCACGCTTGAGATCGCGCCACCCTTGGCGATCGACTTGGTAACGAAAATGGACATATAGGCATTACGGGCAAAATCGCCGGAGCCGCCAATGCCGTTCATCATGTGGGTGCCACGGACATGGGTGGAATTGACGTTTCCGTAGATATCGAATTCCAACGCGGTGTTGATGCCGATGATGCCGAGGCGACGAATGACCTCCGGGTGATTGCTTACCTCCTGCGGGCGCAGGATCAGCCTGCTTTTGTAATCGGCCAGTCGCGGCATGACCTGCTCGTTCATGGCAGAAGAAAGCGTTATCGACGACCCGGATGCGAAGGTGAGCTTGCCAGCGTCGAACAGTTCGAAGGTCGAATCCTGCAGGACTTCCGAATACATTTTCAGATCATGAAACGGCGTATCGATGAAACCATGCATGACGGCGTTGGCAATGGTGCCGATGCCGGCCTGAAGCGGCTGGAGCTCGTGGGTCATGCGGCCATGACGCACCTCGTTCAACAGAAATTCGGTGAGATGGCCGGCAATCGCCTTGGTCTCGTCGTCCGGCGGCAGCACCGTGGAGAAACTGTCGCTTTTGTCGCTCAGCACGATGGCGGCGATCTTTTCCGGCGGCACCGGAATGAAGGGCAGGCCGACGCGGCTATCCGTCGCGACCACGGGAATGGGCATACGGGTTGGGCGTTTGGCGGGAATGAAGATGTCGTGCAGCCCCTCCAGCACCTCAGGCTGCGACAGGTTGATCTCGACGATGACCTTATCGGCCAGAATGGCGAAGCTTGCGGAATTGCCGACCGAGGTGGTGGGCACGATGCCACCCTCTGCCGTAATCGCCACCGCCTCGACAATGGCGATATCGACGCCGTGGATCTGGCCGCCGCGCAATTGCTCCACCGTTTCGGAAAGATGCTGATCGATGAACATCACCTTCCCGTCATTGATCGCCTTGCGCAAAGCCGGATCGGACTGGAACGGCATGCGGCGCGCCAGCATGCCGGCCTCGACCATTGTCTTGTCGAGATCGTTGCCGAGGGAGGCGCCGGTCATCAGGGTGATTTTCATGGGGTTCGTCTTGGCGCGCTCGGCCAGCGCCAGCGGCACTGCCTTGGCTTCACCGGCGCGCGTAAAACCGCTCATGCCCACCGTCATGCCATCCTGAATGAGACTGGCGGCCTCTTCGGCGCTGACGATCCGGCTCAAGAGGGACGCGTTGCGGATACGCTTTTCAAGCATGCACTTCTCCATGATCTGTCTTCACGATGGCACGGCATTCGGTCGGCCATCTCGCGGCGACTATGGCGTGCAGTTTCATCGATGAAACTGACATAGATCAAGGGTGCGAACAGAACCATGGCTTTGGCGCAGCAAATCCCGTTCAACAGATCGGAAGTGGCGCATAGGCGCGACAGGCCGTGAGGTGTTCACACCATCGCAGCCTCCCGGTTGCACAGGACTTACGCTGGACCTCTCCCTCGCCGGCAAGCGACGAGGCGAAGGCGCCTCATTGCAGTCCAAAGAATCATCGTTTGTCAGGGGCCTTCGCAAACGGGCGCCTGGCCCAGAACGGCCTGCCCAACTTCCGCGTCATAGGCACGAAGGCCGAATGTACCAAGGCTTATGACCCGGTAACAGGGATTACCACCCGTCCATAGCGGATCGACAACATCGATATCGGTGATGAAGCGATGCGCACAGGCCTGGCCGGAACTATAAGCGATGCCTTCGGCCGTCGTGCCTGCCATAGGCACATGGATATGGCCAAAAATAATATGGCGTATGCCGGCCGGATGGGCTGAGAGACGGCGCATGACGGCGCCGTCATCATGCATACCGATATGTTCGAAATGTCGGACGCCGCAATCCATCGGTGGATGATGGATGAACACCGTCACCGGCAGATTGCCGGCGCTTTCCAGCGCACTCTCCAGCCAGACCAGACGATCCGCGCCATAGATGCCGCCGATCACATCGGCTTCGTGGCTGTCGAGAAACAGCAGGCGACCAAATTCAGTATCGATGGCAGACTGGATATAGCCATTGTCGTCGCGCGGCTGTTCGGGAAAGGCGGCCACAAATTCCGGACGGCGGTCGTGATTGCCGAGCATCAACCGCGTGGGAATGGAGACGGGCGCAAGGATATCGCGCAGCAGCTCATAGGCTTCCGGCTCGCCGTAATTGCAAAGATCGCCTGTCATGACAAGAAGATCGGCGTCGGCGTGTTTCTCAACGATATCGGCGATTGCCGCGCGCAGCTGCTTTTCCGGGTCCACGCCATTTATCGCGATGCCGGGTGGCAGGAGATGGGTGTCAGTGATCTGGATGATCTTCATAAGAGGTCTTTCTGCGCAAAATGGCTGCGGGAAGGGATTTTCCCGCAGCCCCTTTGGTGGCTCCGCTTATTTCAGCAGGGCGTTGGTCTGCTCGACAATCTGCTTGAGACCGGCTTCCGGCGTTACTTCACCGCGCATGACGGTGCCGATGATGTCGCGCTGGGTGCGCCAGATGCGGACGGAATCGCCACCCGGATAGCCGGCCCAGGGGAGCGAACGGTCAGCCTGAAGCGAAGCGGTCTTCACATTCGGGTTCTCGACATAATAAGGAGCGAGGAACTCCGGGCCGGTTGCCAGCTTGTTGGTCGGCAGGTAGCCGGTGATGCGAACGATGGTGTTCTGTGCTTCCGGACCGGTGATCCACTTCAGGTATTTCCAGGCAGCATCCTGCTTGGCCTTTTCCTGCGTCAGGATAACGGCAGAGTTGCCGCCGGTGGGCACGCCGCCCTTTTCCTTGTTGTCGAGCGGGAAGGTCGCCGTCTTCATCTTGAAGCGATCGCCAACCAGACCCTGGATCGTCTGAACGTGAGCGGGTGTGGAGAAGATGAAGCCGGTGAGGCCTGCACCGAACTGCTGGCGCGACTGATCCCAGTCAAGCAGGTTCTGGCCACCTTCGGTGACGAACTGGCGGGTCATCTTCAGGGCGTTGAGGCCGATCTCGTTGTCGAAGGCAACGGTCTTGGTCTTCTCGTCGACGAGCTTGCCGCCCTGTTCGACAATGAGCGCCTGCCACAACCAGTCATCCGGCCAGCCGTTGATGTCGTAGCTCATGCCGGCAAATTTGGGGTCGAGAGCCTTGATCTTCTTGGCAAGAGCAATGAGCTCCGCAAAGGTCGTCGGCATCTTGTCCGGGTCGCCGCCAGCCTTGGTAACGAGGTCGGAGTTGATGTAGATGATCGGCGAGGAAGCGTTGACCGGCAGGCCGTACTGCTTGCCGTCGATCTGACCGAGTGCGGCCATCTTGGGGCTGTAGTTCTTGTCGAGGAAGGCCTGGCCGCCTTCAGCCTGAATGAACGGGCCGAGATCGGTGATCTGATTGCGCGGGGCCAACGTGTGCACCAGTTCCGCCGTCAGGTTGTAGCCAGAGAAATAAACGTCCGGCAGATTGCCTGTGACGGCAGAACGCAGAACCTGCTGCTGGCCTTCGTTATAACCGGCGGCCGGAGCGAGGAAGTTGATCTTCACATCCGGGTTCTTCTTCATGAATTCATCGGCCAACGGCTGATGAAACTTGGTGAAGCCCGGCAGGTTGTAAAGAACGTCGAGCGTGATTTCGTTGGCCAGAACCGGCTGTGCGAGGCCAGCAAAAGCCATGCCAAGAGCCAGACCGCCCATCACAGCGCGTCGGTTGAGTTTCATGTCAGTCTCCAGAGAGGTTGGGAGGTGGAAGTCGAACGGCGTCACTTGACGCCGGTCATGGTAATACCGGCGATGAAGTGCCGCCGTGCGAGGAGGAAGCACAGCACCATCGGCGCGGTAATCAGTGTGGCGCCCGCCATCAGCGCACCGTAATTGGCGCCGGATTCGACGTCGGCGAAAAGCATCATGCCGAGCGGCGGCGGGGCGAGATCGGTGTCGGAGATGACGATCATCGGCCAGTAGAGATCGTTCCAATGGGCAACGAGCGAAAAGATCGAGAAAGCCGCAAGCGACGGCAGCGACCCGCGAAGAACCAGTCGCCAGCAGATCTCCATTTCCGAAAAACCGTCCATGCGGGCAGCCTCGATGATTTCATCGGGGTAGCTGCGGAAGGATTGGTTGAACAGAAAGATGGCGAAAACCGAAAGGAAGAACGGCATCATCATCGCAAAATAGGTGTTGAGAAGCTGCGTCTTGGCCAAACCCACGAAGAGCGGCAACGCCAGCGCCTGAATGGGAACGCAGAGTGCTGCGATGACGAGGCCCAGCAACAACTTGCGGCCCGGGAAACGGAGCTTTGCCAAAGCATAGGCCGCCGGAACCGAGGTCAGTATCTGCACGACGAGAATACCGCCGCAGACGATGACGCCGTTCAGCATGAAACGCGCCATCGGCACCTGACCTGCCGCCCGGGCATAGTTATCGACAGCGTCGAACTTTTGCGGAATTGGCCAGAGCGAGACGTCGAATATTTCCGCAGGCGAGCGGATCGAGGTCAGCACCATCCAATAAAACGGCAGGAGCATCACGAAAGCGCCGAGCGCAAGCACGAGATGCGGGAGATATTTGCGGAACGCGGCCATCAGTAATGCACCTTCCGGTCCATATGCAGCGTTTGGCCGATAGACAGGATCAGCACGATCGCGAGGAAGATGATCGTCAGCGCAGCGGCATAACCGGTGTTGGAATATTCGAAACCTTCAAGATAAAGATCGTAGAGCAGGGTCTCCGACCCGGAGCGGCCCTTGGTCAGCACGGCAACCGTCTCGAACACCTTGAAGGCGGAGATGGAGGTGGTAACGACCACAAACATGGTCGTCGGCCCCAGCATCGGCCATGTGACGGTTAGAAACCGGTCGATCGGGTTCTTGGCGCCATCCAGCCGCGCCGCCTCATGCAGATCCTTCGAAATGGCAGTGAGACCGGCGAGGAACAGCACCATGTTGAAGCCCAGAACCTGCCAGACGCCCATCAGCGCCATGGTCGGAATGAGGAGAACGGGGTTGGAAAGAAACGCGACCGGTTCGAAACCGAACCACTTGATCGCCGCATTCACCGGCCCAAGCGACGGGTGCAGCAGGAACTGCCACACAGTCGCCATGGCGACGAGGGTGGCGGTGACGGGAAGGAAATAGGCCACTTCCCAGAAAGCGCGGCTGCGTTTGCGGTTATAAACAAGCAAAGCGGCGCCGAGTGCGAGAAACACGCCGAAGGGAATGACGATGACCGCATAGATGGCGGTATTCACCAGCGCGCGCAGAAAAACCGGATCCTGAAACGCCTTGATGAAGTTGCCCAGACCGACAAAGCGGGTGGAGAGCGAACCCAGCTGGTAATCGGTAACGGAAAAAACGGCCAGAACGACCATCGGAACAATATAGATCGCGAGGAGCAGCAGGCTTGCGGGGGCTGCAAACATCAGACCGCGCCAAATCATTCTCCGGTCTGCCTTTGACTGCCGCGGGCGCGCCTTCGTGCGCGCAGCCGGAGAGAAATCAACCGCCGTCATGCCGGCACCCGCTCGCGCATCGTCACCTTGCGACGCAGGCCATCGGCCGCGAAAAGATGAGCACGATCCGGCGCAAAGCCGAGAGTCAAAACGCCGTTGGCGTCGGCACCCAGCGCCTCGCCCGCGCCTTGCCGCAAGGTGACGGCAACGGTCTCGTCGTTCAGCAGGCGGCAGCTCACGAAACGGTCGGCGCCGTGCGTTTCGCTACGCACCACACGCACGGCGAAACCTTCCTCGCCCGGACGCAGATCTTCGGCGCGAAGACCGAGCGTCGCCGGGCCGGCATCGCGGCCCACACCCTCCAGGCCAAGATCGCGTCCAAACGCCGTAACCTTACCCTGCGTATCGATTTCGACCGGCAGCAGGTTGATCGATGGCGTGCCGATAAAGCGCGCGACAGTCAGTGTCGCGGGCTTGCGATAAAGCTCGTCCGGCGTGCCCAGCTGTTCGATGCGGCCTTCCGACATCAAGGCGATGCGGTCGGACATGGTCATGGCTTCGATCTGGTCGTGGGTGACATAGATGAAGGTTGCCCCGAGCCGGCGGTGCAGGCCCGCCAGTTCCTCACGCATGTGGGCGCGGAGCTTGGCGTCGAGGTTGGAAAGCGGTTCATCCATCAGGAAGGCAGCGGGCGAACGCACCAGCGCCCGCGCAAGCGCCACACGCTGGCGCTGGCCGCCGGAAAGCTGCGCCGGCTTGCGATCCAGAAGATGTGCGATCTGTAGCGTCTCGGCTGCCTTTTCAACGGCCGCATCGATCTGCTTCAATGTTTCCGCCGGCGCAGCAAACCGTCCGATCAGCGGCAGGCGGGCCGCCAAGGGCAGACGCCGCATGCGCAGTGGCGTCGCAATATTCTGGCGCACGCTCATATGCGGATAAAGCGCATAGGACTGGAACACCATCGCCAGATTGCGATCGCTCGGATCGAGCCTTGTCACATCCCGCTCGCCGATCGAAACCGAACCGCGATCCGGAGATTCCAGCCCCGCGATGATGCGCAGCAGCGTGGACTTGCCGCAGCCCGACATACCGACGAGCGACAGGAATTCCCCTGGACGAATGGAAAGATCGATCTCTTTCAGAACATCGTCAGCTCCGAAGCCTTTGCCGATGCCCGAAAGTTCAAGTGATTGTGGCGTCATTCTGCGCTCCTTTTCTGGAGCGCATATGCTTATATTGTATGACAATATGACGAAGGTTTGCGGAAAGTTCGATGACACTCGAAAGCCCAGTAATCTTGGGCTATCGCTAAGCCTTGCAACGCAGGCTCTCTCCAAAACCACTAATATGTGGGGGTTATTTTAACCCACCTTGGCGCTAGCAACTACGCTTGCTGGATCTGGTTTCACGCATTCCCGACAGCATGAATTTCCCAGTACATTCCGCCCATCGTCGGGCGTTCGAAGCATTTAAGGGTGCACATTCCTTGAGTTAGATCGTCTCTTAGCATTCCCGCTAGGTTATCGCAGACATCTACCCCCGGATCACCACTCAGGTGAGTTGAGACACGGAGATTTCCGCTGACCAAACGTATTTTGGCAGCATTTTCTGCAATAATATAGAACAAAGTTGACATAGGCCCATCAATCCCAAGAGGGAAATTGTCCGGACTAATCTGCCAATCACACCATACTATATTGCCATCATCCTCACGCAAACGATCAAGAATCAATGCATGCATACGACAAATAAAGTGCGTAATATAAACAACTGATGCGGCTTGACGTGTAGGAAGAGTAAAATTACGGCCGGACGCGAGACCGGAAATTATGGTTTTCTCTCCCGACACATGAATATTCCCGCCCAGATCCATTTGGCTTATCAACTCCGGCAAAGAATCGATTATTGTTTTGCCCTGAACGCTTAGCGCTAGTGCAAAGACGCCGCTACTCGCCAAAAAGCCGGGAAATTGCCGGCGAAATTCGTTACGATAGCGATCTGAGCGCCTTGCAGCCCACTTCCGCAATTTCTTTCCTTGCGGATTCAGTAAAGGCCCCAGCACCTTATCCCAATCCCACTGCTCTGCGCTAACAGACACCAGCAAAGCAGATGTATGCCAAACATCACGATCATTAGGTATTTCTTGAGGGCTGTGATCCATCGAGGCAACAAGCATAGACACTTCTATCGCCTGACTTTATCAACTATTGCTTGATGATCTTTAGAGAAATGGCGCACCCGAAGAGATTCGAACTCCTGACCCCCAGATTCGTAGTCTGGTGCTCTATCCAGCTGAGCTACGGGTGCGTGCCGTTCCGGTCGTTTCCGGTGGCGTGGCGATCCTCTAAAACGTCCTCATTCCGAATGCAAGCGATTTCGTTTCGAAATTGTCATTTTTCCGCAGCAATTCGCGTATCACATTGATTATATTGTAAATTCCATGTCGATCATTTTCCGCGGGCCTGATGGGGCCACGATTCTACTTGAGATAACGGCTTTTCATGCCTGCTGCCGGCAGGGTTTTTCAGGCGGTTCTGGCAGCCTGTACCGAGGCGGCACGGTCGGCGATTTCGATGCGGAACTGTGTGCCGGGGCCGGGTTTTTCGACAAGCGCGATGGTGCCGCCATGGGCGAGCACAAGTTCACGGGCAATGACCAGCCCGAGGCCCGTGCCGCCGGAGCGGGCCGACCCCCTGAAGGCGGAGAACAGGTTTTCCCTGGCCTTGCGCGGCATTCCCGGCCCATTGTCGTCTATGACGATGCTGACGACGCTGCCGGTCCTCTGGGCTGAGATGGAAAGATTCCTTGGCGCCGCATTCGTCGTGTCGGATTGCAGGGCCTGGACGGCATTGCGGCAGAGGTTGTGGATTACCCGGAAAAGCTGCTCGGAATCCGCATCCACCGTCAGATCGGGCGGAACGCCGTCGTGAAACTCGATGCCGCTATCCGGATCGAGCGCCAGAATATCGCGCACATCCCGCACCAGCAGGCTCAAGGGCACCATCTTGCGTTTCGGCGCCCCTTCCGTCGCCTGACCATAGGCCAGAACCTCACCCGTATAGGCCACGGCACGGTCGATGGTGCGTAGCAGTTTCGGCGCGAAACTTCTCACCATCGGGTCCTTGGCATCGACCAAGCGGTCCGACATAAGCTGTGCGGAGGACAGGATATTGCGCATGTCATGATTGATCTTCGAGACAGCAAGGCCGAGATCCACGAGGTTCTTCTGCTGCCGCAGCGTTTTCTGCAGCTCCGTCTGCATATCGGCGAGGTGGCGGCCTGCCACCGACAATTCGTCCGTTCCCTCGTCAGGCACGAAAATCCGCTCGGGATTTCCCGGATCCTCGGAAAAATTCTGCATGCCGAGCGTCAGCCGGCGTATCGGCCGGATCATGATGCGGTTGATGGAGACGAAAATCAGGACCGCAGTGACCAGCGACAGGACAATGGAAATCAGGAAAACGTTGCGGGCATAGGCAAGCATTGCCGCCCGCAGCTTGTTTTCACCCAGCACCAGCTCAATGATCGTATCGCTGTCTCCCACCACGTCGAAGACGCGGATGACGCGGTTGCCACCGAACAACAGGGTGGAAAAGGCATCCCGCACCGCCGCAACCTGCGAAACATCGGAAAGATCATATTGCTCGTCGACGCCGGGCGGTGTTTCCGCCACGGCGAGCAGGCGCGACGTGCCGTCCTTGCGCAGGGCGATAAGCTTCGCTCCGGTCGCCATGAGCGTGTCGTTCTGCACGCTTCGCGGCAGTTCGGCCTGCAGGCCATCGATGACAGCACCGGCGGCGGCGGCCGTGTTCAGGCGATCGCGCAGCCAGGAAAGACGCATATTGGCAACGGAAGGCACGAAGATCAGCACTTCGGCGATCATAACGAAAATCACGGTGAGCAGCAGCAACCGTCCAGAAAGACCTGCGGTCAATCCCGGCATGCAATGCACCGGATCGTCTTGCGTGCGGTCCAAGCTGTCTACGCCTTTAGAAAACACCGGGCCATGATCCTGTATGCGCGCCGCTGCTTGCGTGGAACGGCTCGGTTTATATGCAGTAGCGATAATAGGACCTAATGGATATTTTTCCAATGCACTGCAAAACAAACGTTTTCATTGCCGGAAAAACAAACGCCGCCCGAACAGGGCGGCGCTGGATGGTAAACTATCTCCGGCGAAACGGCAGGTCGTCTTAGAATTCCTGCCAGTCGCCGTGCGTCGGGGCTGCGGCTGGCTGGGCATTGAGCGCGCGGCTGACGCTGTTCATCAACTTGCGGGCCGGAGACGCCACGGCCGCCGTCCTGCCGGAGACCGCAACCGGCCCGACCGATGCTGCCGTCGGCCGCAGAGGCTGCTCGATACGGTGGCTGCGCTGCACCGTATCGCTGCCGACATTGAAACGCGTCACCAGTGTTACGAGATGCTCTGCCTCGCTGCTCAGCTTGTGGGTCGCGGCCGAGGTCTCCTCCACCATGGCGGCGTTGCGCTGCGTCACCTGGTCCATCTGGTTGATGGCGGTATTAACTTCATGCAGTCCGGTGGACTGCTCCCTGGCAGCCGTCGCGATCGAATGAATGTGCTCGTTGATCGCCAGAACGCGGGTTTCGATTTCGCTCAAGGCGCTACCGGTTCTCTGCACCAGCGACACACCGCGTCCGACCTCTTCGCCGGATTTGGTGATCAGCGCCTTGATGTCCTTGGCAGCCGTTGCCGAACGCTGCGCGAGTTCGCGCACTTCCTGGGCGACGACAGCGAACCCCTTGCCGGCCTCGCCTGCCCGCGCCGCTTCCACACCGGCATTCAGCGCTAGAAGGTTGGTCTGGAAGGCGATCTCATCGATGACATTGATGATCTGGCTGATTTCCCGCGAGGCGTGCTCGATGCGATCCATGGCGGAAACGGCGTCGCGCACGACGTTGGCGGATTCTTCCGTCTTCTGTTTGGTTTCGGCCACCATGGCGCTGGCTTCCTGCGCACGGTCGGTGGAATTGCGCACGACAGCGGTGATTTCGTCCAGTGCTGCAGACGTTTCCTCCAGCGCGGCTGCCTGCTGTTCCGTCCGCTTCGACAGGTCGTCGGCCGCCGAACGCAGTTCGCCCGCGTTGCCGCTGATGCCTTCCGTGCTGCCGCGCACTTCCCGCATCGTTTCCCGCAGCTTGTCGAGCGTGTCGTTCACATTCGCCTGGAGTTCAGCGAACACCCCGCGGAACTCGCCATCCATCCTGCCCGTGAGGTCACCGCGCGCCAGACATTCGATGACGCGGCTTGTCTCGGACACGCCATTATGGACGCCCGTGAGCAGCGAATTGATCGTCGCGGCGAAACGGTTGAGGTTATCGTCGCCATAATCCTTGGTGATGCGCCGGCTGAAATTACCCTGGGCCGCAGCGTCGACAACGATGGCCATGCCAGCCTGCAGTTCGTCGCTCTTAGCTCGCATGGCTGTCTCCTGGGCATGCATGCGGCGCACCTCGCGGCCATTCCGCTTGAAGACCTCGACGGCAGCAGCCATTTCACCGATCTCGTCGTTGCGGCCGAGATAAGGAACGTCCGCATCCAGATTTCCATCGGCAACAGTATTCATCACCTGCGAAACCCTGCGGATGGGCGCGCTGAGCTGTCGCGTTCCAATGTAGATGCCAAAGACGGCACCGGCGCCCACACCTGCAACCGTCACAGCGACGATGATCCAGAATATGGTGGTGCTGAAGGAATCGACGCCCGCCTTTACGACTTCCAGTTCGGCGAGATCGTTCTTGACGACACTGTCGATTTCAGCCTGATAGGCCTTGCGGTTGGCGCGGTTCGCCTCGTTGTTGCCCTGCTGACCCGCAGCCTGCGGCCCGCTTTCCTTCGCCAGGCGGGCGGTCTCCAGGCGGAAGGTTCGGAATTCCTTTGACCGGCCGACAAGCTTGTCGAAATTCGCCTGCTGTTCTGCCGGCACCAGCGGAGCCCAAGCGGCAATCAGCTTTTCCATGGCGTCGAGGTTTTTAACAATGCCGTCCGCAAAGGGGGTGGCTGCGGCAATGTCTGCCGCAGCGTAAACGCCGCGCGCTTCCATGACGACCGCCGTTACCAGACGATTGAGCGCCTCACCCTTGTAGGCTCTTTCGGCTGTTTCCTCGAAATGATGCGACCGAACCCAGAATTCGTTGATCGCATAGATGGACAGACCGCCGATGGAACAGGCCACAAGGCTCATCAGCCCGACAAGAAGATTAATACGACCGCGAATTCTCAATTTCGTTCCCCCCAACAAAAACCAGCCACGCGATGAAATGGGAAGCTGGCATAACTTTTCGCGTCACAAGATTTATCAATCGGGCGTTAAGAAAGAATTTCGGATTTTATTGATTGCCCGTCAGAATCAGGCATGACCAGCAGTCGGCGAAGAAGATGGCGGTGCGTTTTCCGCAAAAGGTGAAGTGCTAAAACCCCTTCGGCAATTGACTTTGCTCGGCCTATGCCCTTATAAGCCGCGCACGCTCGGCCATTGAAAGCTCGCCCAGGCGGGGTTAGCCGTGCAAAAAACGAAACGCTCTTGCAAATAATTGCAAATTCAAGAAGGGCCGCACACCGCGGTATTAAATAAATGTCGAAGCGTACCTACCAACCGTCCAAGCTTGTTCGCAAGCGTCGTCATGGTTTCCGTGCCCGCATGGCTACTGCCGGCGGCCGCAAGGTTCTCGCAGCCCGCCGTGCGCGCGGCCGCGCTCGTCTGTCGGCTTAATTGCCGATCTGTGGCCCGATGAAAGTCGTGGGCACATGAGCGAGACTAAAAAAAGCCCCGGCCGGCTTAAAAACCGGTCGGAGTTTCTTGCCGTTCAGACGGGGGAAAAACGGCGGGGAAGCACCTTTCTTGTGGAAGTGCTTGACCGGAAAGCCCCGGAAACCGAGCCTCGCGTCGGTTTTACCGTAACAAAAAGACAAGGCAACGCGGTCGAGCGAAATCGCATGCGCCGCCGTCTCAAGGAAGCCGTCAGGCTTTCTGCCGGGGTCGCAATGAAGCCCGGTCATGACTATGTGATTGTCGCCCGCCGGGACGTTCTCGATACCGCCTTTCCAAGACTTCAATCTCTCCTCATCGAGCGCATTGAAGGAACGGCGAAACCGAAACGGTCCCAGGAGACCCGCTCCAGGAAAGAATGATGGAAAAAAACCGTAATTACTTCATCGCGATAGCCCTTTCGGTTGTCATCGTCCTCGCCTGGCAATTCCTTTACATGAATCCGCGTATCGAGCAGCAGCGCCGCGCCGAAGAGGCCCGCCAGGCGCAGCAGCAGACGACGCAGCAGCAGGCGGCACCGGGTGCCGCACCCGGCGCGACCGTTGAAGGCGCACCGCCCGCATCCTCCACGCAGGCAGCCGCCACGGCGACCCGGGAAGAGGCGATCGCCAAGACCCAGCGCGTCACCATCGACACCAACGCCATTGCGGGTTCGATCAACCTGACAGGCGCCCGTTTCGATGACATCCGGCTCAAGGGCTACCATGAGACCGTTGATGACTCGAGCCCGATCATCACCCTCTTCTCGCCCGCCGACACCAAGGACGGTTACTTCACAGAACTGGGTTACGTGGCAGCACAGGAAGTCGGCGGCGTTCCTGGTCCAACGACCGTCTGGACGCTGGCAAGCGGCGACAAGCTGACGGAGACCACCCCGGTCACCCTGACCTACACCAACTCCAAGGGTGTCGTTTTCTCGCGTACGGTTTCGATCGACGAGCATTACATGATCTCGGTCACCGACAAGGTCGAAAACCCGGGACAGGCCGCGATCTCGCTTGCGACCTACGGCCGCGTGACGCGCAACAACAAACCGGTAATTCCCCCTGTTTTCGTTATCCATGAGGGCTTCCTCGGCGTTTCCGGCAAAGACGGCAGCCTCACGGAAAAGAAGTACAAGGATGTCGAAGAAGAGCCTGTAACGGTTGCAAAGGCCACCGGCGGCTGGCTCGGCATCACCGATAAATATTGGGCCGCTGCCATCGTTCCGCCGCAGATGACCCCGTTCGAGACGCGCTACTCGCACATCACCGGCAATCAGCCGAGCTATCAGGCCGATTTCAAGAGCGATACGATGACGGTCGAAGCTGGCCAGTCCATCGAACTGAAAAGCCTCGTCTTCGCTGGCGCCAAGGAAGTGCCGCTGGTCGATCGCTATGAGACCGCCTACTCCATTCCGAAGTTCGACCTTCTGATCGACTGGGGCTGGTTCTACTTCATCACCAAGCCAATGTTCAAAATGATGGATTTCTTCTTCCGTTATTTTGGCAATTTCGGCGTGGCCATCCTGCTCACCACCATCGTCGTCAAGGCGCTGTTCTTCCCGCTCGCCAGCAAGCAATATGCATCCATGGCGAACATGAAGCGCGTTCAGCCGAAGATGGAGGAGCTGAAAGCCAAGCATGGCGATGACCGCATGGCCATGCAGCAGGCGATGATGCAGCTCTACAAGGAAGAGAAGATCAACCCGGTTGCCGGCTGCTGGCCGATGCTCTTGCAGATCCCGGTCTTCTTTGCACTCTACAAGGTCATCTACGTCACCATCGAAATGCGCCATGCGCCGTTCTTCGGCTGGATTCACGACCTGTCCGCGCCCGATCCGACGTCGCTGTTCAATCTGTTCGGCCTTCTGCCTTACGACGTGCCGCACTTCTTGATGATCGGCGTCTGGCCGCTCGTCATGGGCATCACCATGTTCCTGCAGATGCGCATGAACCCGACGCCGCCCGATCCGACACAGGCAATGATCTTCACCTGGATGCCGTTGATCTTCACCTTCATGCTGGCCTCCTTCCCGGCTGGTCTGGTTATCTACTGGGCATGGAACAACACGCTCTCCATCAGCCAGCAGGCGCTCATCATGAAGCGTCACGGTGCCAAGATCGAACTGTTCGATAATATAAAAGCGCTGTTCAAGCGAAAGCCGGTGCAATCGAAATGAGTGAGACCGGCACAGCAACCGAAAAGCCCCTGTTCGGGCGACCCTGGATTTTCATTCGCGGCGTTCCCGCGATGAAATTCCTGCCGCCCGAGGGGCCGCCGGAGATTGCATTTGCCGGTCGCTCGAATGTCGGCAAGTCCTCGCTCATCAACGCCTTGGTGGGTCACAAGGGGCTTGCCCGCACCTCCAACACGCCCGGACGCACCCAGGAACTGAACTATTTCGTTCCTGAAGGTTATTCCGGCGAGCCGGGCGACCTGCCGCCGATGGCGCTGGTCGACATGCCGGGTTACGGCTATGCGCAGGCGCCAAAGGATCATGTCGACGCCTGGACGAAGCTCGTGTTCGACTATCTGCGTGGCCGCGCGACGCTGAAGCGCGTTTACGTGCTGATTGATTCCCGCCATGGCGTCAAGAAGAACGATGAAGAGGTCCTGAGCCTGCTCGACAAGGCGGCCGTGTCCTATCAGGTCGTGCTGACGAAGACGGACAAGATCAAGGATGTCGGCGTTCCCCGGCTGATTGGCGAAACGCTGGAGAAAATCCGCAAGCGTCCGGCTGCCTATCCCGAAGTTCTTGCCACGTCGTCGGAGAAATCCTTCGGGCTGGACGATCTGCGCGCCGAGATCGTCAGGACGGTTTCGCTCTAAGGCACTTTCGCGTCAGGCGATGGTGAAAAGCAGAACGGCGGTCCAGAGCATCGCCGTCAATGCGAGAAGACGCCAGAAGCGCACCGAATTCCAAATCTCCATCAGCATTGCGCCCAACAGGTGGCGCGTGCGCAACGGCTGCCCCCTGAAGGGAAGACCTCCGGTCATCGGGTTGCGCTTGAGCAGCGTCGCCACGGCAACCTTTTCCCGGTGATCCGTTTCTGCGAGATTTTCGTGCCATCGCTTAACCATGGCTGCAAACTGGCGGTCGCGCTTCAATCGTTTGGTCAGTTCCGCCACATTTTCCGGCGGAAGGGCACCCAACACAAATTTTCCGGCAAGAACCTCGTCCTGTAAGCCACTTTGCTTGTCTTTATCGGGTGCCGTCATGTCGCTCACATCTCCTCGCGTTTCAGACCCGCACCTTAAACAACGTGCATCATGGCCCGAATTACCCCTCCCCTTCTAGTGACAAAGCTGGTCCCATTGGCCGTTTATGTCAATCTCATAACAATGCTTCAGAGGCCAAAAAAAGAAATTTGATCGCTGCGACACAATAAGGCCCGGAGGTTATTTCATCCGTTGAAAACTTGCTTTAGAGCGGTGACAGGCTTTCAACGGCCGCAACCACAGACCGAGGTTTTTAGATGACGTCTTCCGAAAGCGAAACTCAGGCGCGGCTGCTCGCACAGGCTCTGCCTTTCATGCAGAAATACGAGAACAAGACCATCGTGGTGAAATATGGCGGTCATGCCATGGGCGATTCCACGCTTGGCAAGGCATTCGCGGAAGACATCGCGCTGTTGAAGCAATCGGGTATCAACCCCATCGTGGTGCATGGCGGCGGCCCGCAGATCGGCGCGATGCTGGGCAAAATGGGCATTGAATCGAAATTCGAGGGCGGCCTGCGCGTTACCGACGCCAAGACGGTCGAGATCGTTGAAATGGTTCTGGCCGGCTCGATCAACAAGGAAATCGTTGCCCTCATCAACCAGACGGGCGAATGGGCGATCGGCCTGTGCGGCAAGGATGGCAACATGGTCTTCGCCGAAAAGGCGAAAAAGACCGTTATCGATCCGGACAGTAATATCGAGCGCGTGCTTGATCTCGGTTTCGTCGGTGAAGTCGTGGAAGTCGACCGCACCCTGCTCGATCTGCTCGCTAAATCGGAGATGATTCCAGTCATCGCACCGGTCGCCCCTGGCCGCGATGGCGCCACCTACAACATCAATGCCGATACTTTCGCAGGCGCCATTGCCGGCGCGCTTCACGCCTCGCGCCTTCTGTTCCTCACGGACGTGCCCGGTGTCCTCGACAAGAACAAGGAACTCATCAAGGAACTAACTGTCTCCCAGGCGCGCGCGCTTATCAAGGACGGCACGATTTCCGGCGGCATGATCCCGAAGGTCGAGACATGCATCGATGCCATCAAGGCTGGCGTTCAGGGTGTGGTGATCCTCAACGGCAAGACGCCGCATTCCGTGCTTCTGGAAATCTTTACGGAAGGCGCCGGCACGCTCATCGTGCCCTGATGCGTTGGAGTGGCGGATGGCAAGCCTGTCCGCCACCTCTGGTATTCAGCCGAATGCGAGAAGCGACAGCACACCAACGACAATCAACAGGCAACCGGACAATTCGAGCCGGTTGATCTTCTCCTTGAAGAAAAGCACGGTTGAGGCGAAGGCAAACAGCATCTCCACCTGCGCTAGTGCCTTCACCACGGCGGCCTGCTGCAGGGTCATTGCCGTAAACCAGCCGAATGAGGCCGTAGCGCCCACGAAACCAACGGCAAGCGACGGTTTCCACACCCTGGCGATACGCCGCAATTCCTCCCGCTCGCGCCAGATGATCCAGAGGAACATCGACACCGTCTGCATCACGATCACGACAACGAGGGTGAAGCCCGCCTGCATCATCGCATCCGGGGCAGGCAGGCTTGGTGCAAGCGCCAGCGATGCTGATCGATAGGCAACCGACGACAGACCGAAGAATGCACCCGAGGCGAGACCGATACCCGCTGTCTGGCTGAAGATCGAGGTCAGGAAGGAAGCGGGCGTTACTTCCGTGCGCGCTACTGAAATCAACATGACGCCGGCGACCGAAATCGCTATCGCCACCAATGTACCGCCAGTGACGCTTTCACCGATGAAGATGAGAGCAAACAGCGCCGCCTGCGCCGGCTCGGTGCGGGAATAGGCCGTTCCGACTGCGAAATTGCGGAAGGAGAACAGGTGTACCAGCAGGAAAGTGGCGGCGATCTGCGCCATGGCCCCGACCGTTGCCCACACGGCAAAGGCCATGTTCGGCACCGGCAGCGGCCTGCCGAGCCCGAGATGCAGAAAGGCGAGATAGGCGAGAGCGAAAGGCATGCCGAACACGAAGCGCACAAACGTCGCACCCGTGGTGCCCATCATGCCCTTGAGGTGCTTTTGCAAAGTCGAGCGCAGGTTCTGCAGGAACGCGCTTGCGAAAGTAATGCCTATCCAGAGTTCCATGGCTTTGGCGGTATCATGCGCGCGAGGCCGCAGCCAAGGCCGAATTTCTGATCAATCGTCCTCTTTTCGATTTTCTTCCGCATTCGAAACAGGCATAAAGCTGCCCATGGACACAAAGCCGAAAAACCTGCCCGAAGTCGCCGATTTCGCCCATGTCAGCGAATGGGTCTTCGACCTCGACAACACGCTCTATCCGCATCACGTCAATCTGTTTTCCCAGATCGACCGCAACATGACGGCCTATGTGGCGGAGCTTCTGAAGCTCGACCCCTACGAAGCGCGCGCCTTGCAGAAGCGTTTTTATCACGACCATGGCACCACGCTGCAGGGTCTGATGATCAATTACGGTATCAGCCCGGACGAATTTCTGGAACGCGCCCATGCCATCGACTATTCGGCGCTGAAACCGCACCCGGAACTCGGCGAGGCTATCAAGGCTTTGCCGGGCCGCAAGTTCATCCTCACCAATGGCAGCGTCAAACATGCCCAGGCCGCCGCCAGCGCGCTCGGCATTCTCGATCATTTCGAGGACATTTTCGATATCGTCGCCGCCGGTTACCTGCCGAAGCCGGCGAGCGCGACCTACGAGAAGTTTGCAGCACTTGCGAAACTCGATACGAAAAAGGCTGCGATGTTCGAGGATTTGCCACGCAATCTGGCGGCCCCGAAAGCGTTGGGCATGAAAACCGTGCTGCTCGTGCCTTCAAATCTTGAGGGCGTCATCATGGAACGCTGGGAGATCCCGGCCGTGACGGATGAGCATATCGACTACATCACCGACGATCTGACCGGGTTCCTGACGAAAACCATCGCCCGCTGAGCCCCGAACATTACCGAAGCTTCATCCACCTTACGGATGTTTAAGTGGTGGGGCATGCTGCACGTCACTATCTTTTCTTCAGGGACACCGAAGAAAGGTAATGACGATGAACACACGCAAAATCGCCCTGTCTGCTCTTGGCGCAGCCCTTGTGCTCAGCACGGCCGCAACGGCCAGTTTTGCCGCGCCCGGCAAAGGCCACAAGGATCGCATGCCGTTCCGCCCGGAATTGATGTATATTCACCTTCTGAAGGTGGCCGATACCAACAAGGACGGCAAGATTTCCAAGGAGGAATTCACCGCCCGTCAGGATGCTCTCTTCGCCGAGATCGACAAGGACAAGGACGGCTCGATCACACCGAAGGAAATGCGCGAATATCGTCAGGCTAAGATGGAAGCCTTCCGTGCCGCCCATCCGCGCCCCGAGCGCGAGGATGCCAAGGCGGAAGACGGCAAAGGGCCCGACGGCAAGCGGGCTGAACGCGAAAAGGTTTGGGGCAGGCATGGCGGCAAGGGCGCAGCCTTTGCGATGATCCGCTGGGCCGATACCGACGAGAACGGACAGGTCAGCAAGGCCGAGTTCACCGCAGCCGGTGAAAAAATGTTCGAGCGGCTGGACAGGAACAAGGACGGCGTCATCTCCATTGATGACATGCCGGATCGCCCTTTCCTTTGATCCCATAAAACATAAAGCCCGCTCAACCGGCGGGCTTTTTCTTTCCAGAGCACTTTCCTAAGCGCGAAAACGCTCTCTCGTTTTGCAGCATTTCCGAACGGAAAACCGGGTTGAGTTTCCCGGAAATGGTCTAGTGCAGGCTGACGGTTCTGAGATCGTCTTCCGCGGCCTTGAAAAAGGTGCTGGAACGGTTGTCTGTCAGGAGGATAGGCGTACCATCCGCGCCGAACAGGGCCCAGAGATCCAGCTGCGGATCGAGATCGGGCGCTTCCGGGAAACAGCGGCTAACGTCTTCCGCACGGATCTTTCGGATATATCCCACTTCTCCTTCACCGATATGGGCGAGCTGGGACTGGGTGAGACGCGCATGCGCTTCTTTTAAGAGCATATTTCAGCCTCCTTCTTCACGCCGAGCGATTCATGTCCGATTCCGGCGTTCATGGTCTACTCTGAGACGGAAATATTAATTTTCTTTACCACGTTTGAAATTTCAGGCCGGACCAGATCGATGGAAAGAAGACCGTTGCGCAGCCGGGCTTCCCGCACCTGCATACCATCGGCAAGCACGAAGACCCGCTGGAACTGGCGCGCCGCGATGCCGCGATAGAGAAAATCGCGCTTTTCCTGTTCCTGCTGGCGGCCTCGGATGACGAGCTGGTTGTCAGCCGTCGTCACATCCAGATCGTCCTGCGAAAAACCGGCGACGGCGATGGTAATGCGCAGACGCTCAGGAACCTCATCGCCGCCAGGCAAACGCTCGATATTGTACGGAGGGTAGCCGTCATTGGCCTTCGCCATGCGCTCCAGCGTTTTTTCCATGGCATCAAAACCCAGCAAAAGCGGGTGGGTGAATGGCGTCATGCGGCTCATATCTCTTCTGTCCTTGCAACCAAGCGACGTTTCGCGGTCCCGCTTCCGGCAACCTTGCCGGTCAATCGCACCGGCTCCCGCAATATGGGAAGCCGCCTCGCGTTACGCAAGTCGAAACGCCGGCAAAGGCAAGCGGGTGGAATGAGGCTTGACAAGTGAGCACCCGCCGCTCGAAAAAAGCGCTCATCTCAACGGCGGACAAGACATGGCAGAACGCAGAAAAATCATCATCGACACCGATCCGGGCCAGGACGACGCAGCGGCAATCATGCTCGCTTTTGGAAGCCCGGAAGAAATCGAAATTCTTGGATTGTGCGCCGTTGCCGGCAACGTTCCGCTGAAACTGACCAGCCGCAACATCCGCATCATCTGCGAATTGTGCGGCCGCACCGATGTTCCGGTCTATGAGGGCGCAGAGAAGCCGCTGGTGCGCAAGCCGATCACCGCCGAACATGTTCACGGCAGCACTGGTCTCAACGGCCCGGTTCTCGACGAACCGATCATGGAGGCGCAGAAGCAGCACGCCGTCGACTTCATCATCGAGACGGTGATGCGGGAACCCGAGGGGACCGTGACGCTCTGCACCCTTGGCGCATTGACCAACGTGGCGCTGGCACTTCTGAAGGCGCCTGAGATCGCCGATCGCGTCAAGGAACTGGTGATGATGGGTGGCGGCTTCTTTGAAGGCGGCAACATCACCCCGGCCGCGGAATTCAATATCTATGTCGATCCGCAGGCCGCCGATATCGTCTTCCGCTCCGGCATGCCCATCGTCGTGATGCCGCTGGACGTCACACATCAATTGCTGACGACCAAGGCGCGCGTCAGCCGCATTCGCGAAATCGGCACGCGCCCTGCCATCGCCATGGCGGAAATGCTGGAGTTTTTCGAGCGTTTCGATATCGAGAAATACGGTTCTGACGGCGGTCCGCTGCATGATCCGAGCGTCATTGCCTATCTCATCAAGCCCGAACTGTTTAAGGGCCGCGAGTGCAATGTCGAGATCGAGGTCCATTCCGAGCTGACCATGGGCATGACCGTGGTGGACTGGTGGCATGTTACCGAACGTCCCGCCAATGCCCGCGTGATGCGCAATGTGGATGCCGACGGCTTCTTCGAGTTGCTGACCGAACGTTTCGCCCGGCTCTGATCCGGGAAGGGACAAAAAGGGCCGCTGGAAAAACCAGCGGCCCTTTTTATTTGAAGCGGGAATGGCCGATCAGAATTCCGTCCAGTCATCCTGCGCCAGGGCGTTTGCACCGCTGGTTCTCGGACGGGCACGGGGAGCCGCGGCGGGAGCCCTTGCCGGAGCAGCGGGCGCACGCATTGCCGCTGCCGTGGCGCGCAATTGCTGGCTTGAATGGCCGCCGGAGACCACGAAACCGGCAACAAGCGATTTCAGGGTTTCGGCTTCGCTGTTCAGCGTCACGCTGGCCGCCGTGGTTTCCTCCACCATCGCGGCATTCTGCTGGGTGACCTGATCCATCTGGGTAACGGCGGAGTTGATTTCCTTCAGGCCCACCGCCTGCTCGCTGGCCGAGGCAGAGATTTGCCGTATCAGCTGGTTGATCTGCAGAACCTGATCGGCGATCTTTCTCATCGTCTCACCAGCCTTGCCGACCAGCTGAACACCCTCACCCACCTGCGTGGCCGAGGTGTTGATGAGGCCCTTGATCTCCTTGGCAGCAGTTGCGGAGCGTTGCGCCAGTTCGCGTACTTCCTGTGCGACAACGGCAAAGCCCTTGCCCGCATCACCCGCGCGGGCCGCTTCCACCCCGGCATTCAGTGCCAGAAGATTGGTCTGGAAGGCGATCTCGTCGATGACGCCGATGATGCGAGAGATTTCCGCCGAAGATTGCGCAATGCCCTGCATGGAGTTCACGGCCTGCTGCACGACCTCGCCAGACTTGCCGGCGTCTTCACAGGCATGGCTGACGGCGCCAGCTGCCTCTGCGGCATTCTCCGCGCTAGAATTGACCTGTGCGGTGAGCTCGTTAAGTGCGGCAGCGGTTTCTTCGAGGCTTGCGGCCTGTTGCTCGGTGCGGTGGGAAAGGTCGCTGGCGGCGCGGGTGATCTCACCAGTGCCATTGCCGATGCTGACCACGGTGGTGTTGACCGTCGAGACCGTTTCCTCAAGGCTGGCGAGAGCGGAGTTGAAATCCTCGCGCAGCTTTGCATATTCGCCCGGGAACTCGTCCTGAATGCGGTAGGTCAGGTTGCCCTGCGACAGGGCATTCAGACCGGAGCCGAGAACGCTGACGATGTGCTGCTGCATGCGGCTGTTTTCGTTGCGTTCAAACTCAGAGCGCTGGCGCTCCGTTTCGGCGTGACCGCGCTGGGCGGTGGCTTCGGCTTCCATTTCACGGATGCCAGCAAGCTTGGCACGGAAACCTTCAAGCGCTGTGGCAACCGAACCCGTTTCATCCTGACGGTCCTGACCGGAGACCGGCACATCGTAGCGACCGTCGCTCAAAGTCCGGACGTCGGCAACGAGGGATGCAAGCGGGTTACGGACGAAATAACGGACGGCAAAATAAAGCGCTGCAATGACGGCGGCAAGAATGACGATCGCACCGATGATCATCAGATAGGTCTGCTCCTGAACCGGAGCATTCAAGGCTTGATGGGGAATATCGACAAGGACGACCCAGGTTGCGTTGAGACCAGGAACGGCGAAGGGATAAACGAGACGGTTATATGGCGCGTCGGTATCGAGGCCAAGATTTTCGATGAGGCCCTGCTTGCCGGAGGCGAGCGCACTCTGGACGGTGCTTGCGCCTTCTCCGTCATAGGCCTTCATGTTCTGCTCAGGCGTCGGCGGCACCAGCCACTGGCCACCCTGCGAGACAAGGGTGACACGACCGGTTTCGAAAGGATGCAGCGCCTGCAGTTTCTGGGTGAGCGAGGCGAGTGAAATATCGACACCGGCCACACCGATCATCTTGCCATCCGACATGACGGGATAGGCAAGCGAGGTCATCGTGGTCGGCACTTCCGTGCCTTCGGCGAGGTAAGGTTGGGTAATTGCACCCTTGCCGGTCTTGGCGGCCAGCGCATACCACTCCGCCGCATAATCGTTCTTGAAGGTAGAGAACTGAATGTCGCCCTTCTGGGTCTTCGACCAGTAGGGCGCAAATGCGCCGTTTTCATTGGTGCCGAGATCGAGCCTGCCCGCAATCTCCTTGCTCTGCCCGTCAAAAAGGCCAAGCTGCTCGCAAAACCAGCTGCCGAAGGCAAAGGCGTTCTGCTCGACATTGGCCTTGAGGATGTTGACGATACCGGGACGATCCATCGATTTGGCCTGATGCGCACGGCCGATGACACCGGCCATGGAGCGCGCGGCGCTGCCGAGTTCGCCGACATCGGCAGCGATGACGTTCGCGATCGCCCGGGCTTCCGTATTGGCCTGATCCACGGTGAGCGCATGCACGCGCTCGCTGGTCTGGAAGATGAGGAAAGAATTGGATGCAACGAGAACCGTGGTGATGGCACAGCCGGTTACGAGGATCAGCTTGGTCGCAAGCGACTTCACTTTGAGATTGAACATTTCGGCCCCAAATGGAAATCGTCAACCCGAAAGAGCTGACGTCAACGGATGACAATCTCCGTCATGGAGGCCCGTCCGCGTGGGGACAGTGCGCTGCAGCGCGACGGGGCAAAATTAGAATATGATTGCTAATTAAGCCCTAATATTACTTCGCCGCGCTAGGCATCTTCAATGTTCGTAGTAGTCGGAAATGATTTTCCAGGCATCGTCCGCCGTTTCGGCAAAGTGCAGAAGATTCATATCTTCGGGAGCGATGGTGCCGAAATCCGCCAAGAACTCGAAATTGACGACGGATCGCCAGAACTTTTCGCCAAAAAGAATGAGAGGGATCGGGGCCATGCGCTTGGTCTGGATCAGTGTCAGAGCCTCGAAAAGCTCGTCGAGCGTGCCAAAACCACCGGGGAAAACCACCACGGCCTTTGCCCGCATCAGGAAGTGCATTTTCCGGATCGCGAAATAATGGAAGTTGAAGCTGAGTTCCGGCGTCACATAAGGGTTGGGCGCCTGCTCGTGCGGCAAAACGATATTGAGGCCGATAGAGGGGCCACCTGCGTCCATGGCGCCTCGGTTACCCGCCTCCATGACGCCGGGACCGCCACCGGTGACCACCACATATTCCAGATGACCGGATTTCGCGCCGTAGTCGGTGCAAAGCCGGGCGAACTTGCGCGCTTCGTCGTAATAAACCGCGGATTGTTCCAGATTGCGCTTCTGCGTTTCGTTGCGCGCCGCCCAGGCCTCACCGCCCGGTTCGGGAATGCGGGCGCCGCCGAACATCACGACGGTGGAATTGATCCCGCGTTCGGTGAGCGCCATTTCCGTCTTCAGAAGCTCGAGCTGCAGTCGGACGGGGCGCAATTCCTCACGGCAGAGAAAGTCCGTATCCACATAGGCCAGCCGGTAAGACGGAGAATCCGACTGCGGCGTTTTGACAACGACCTCGGCCTGCTGCTTGTCCACAGCACTGCGCTTCAAGGGGTCCCATGCCCCGTCCTTGCGCCGCAATCTGCCGTTTTTCAGTCGTGTCATTTCCATGCCTTTCGTCTGACGCGCCAAATCACCCAAATCACATTGACGCCTTTCCAACACTCCCTTAGATCAAATGGCCAAAGCCTTCCAGCGGCGCGGGCCATCCGTGACCAGACCACACGCGACATTCAAGGAATTTTCCATGAGCCTTACGGATCTCTCTTCTCTCGAAACCATCATCGAAACCGCCTTTGACAATCGAGATGGCGTGAACGTATCGACGAAGGGCGAGGTTCGCGACGCCGTGGACACATCTCTTCAACTTCTCGACAGCGGCGAGGCGCGCGTGGCCGAGAAGCAGGCGGATGGCAGCTGGAAGGTGAACCAGTGGCTGAAGAAGGCCGTGCTTCTTTCCTTCCGCCTCAATGACATGGAAATCGTGACGGGTGGGCCGGGCGAAGCCACCTGGTGGGACAAGGTCCCCTCGAAGTTTGAAAACTGGGGCGAGAACCAGTTCCGCGCTGCCGGTTTCCGCGCCGTGCCGAACGCCGTCGTGCGCCGCTCGGCATATGTTGCCAAAAACGTCGTGCTGATGCCCTCCTTCGTCAACCTCGGCGCCTATGTCGATGAAGGGACGATGGTCGATACCTGGGCAACGGTCGGCTCCTGCGCGCAGATCGGCAAGAACGTCCATCTTTCGGGCGGCGTCGGCATCGGCGGCGTTCTGGAGCCGCTGCAGGCCGGCCCGACCATCATCGAGGATAATTGCTTCATCGGCGCCCGTTCGGAAGTCGTCGAAGGCTGCATCGTGCGTGAAGGCGCGGTTCTCGGCATGGGCGTTTTCATCGGCAAGTCCACCAAGATCGTCGACCGCGCCACCGGCGAAATCACCTACGGCGAAGTCCCGCCCTATTCCGTCGTCGTTGCCGGCACCATGCCGGGCAAGCCTTTCCCGAACGGCGAGCCGGGCCCCAGCCTCTATTGCGCCGTGATCGTCAAGCGCGTCGATGAAAAGACCCGCTCCAAGACCGGCATCAACGAGCTTCTGCGCGACTAATAAAAGCTGATACCATGACCACGACCGATCCCGTTGCCAATCTCGCCGCCCTTATCCGTTGCCCCTCGGTGACGCCTGCGGAAGGCGGTGCGCTTTCCCTGCTCGACAGCCTGCTTTCGCCGCTCGGTTTTGCGGTGGAACGGGTGATGGCAACGGAGGCGGGAACGCCTGACGTGGAGAACCTCTATGCCCGGCTCGGTACCGAAGGTCTGCATCTGATGTTTGCGGGCCATACGGATGTCGTGCCTGTGGGTGACGAAGCCGCATGGAGCCATCCGCCGTTCTCGGCAGAGATTGCTGGCGGAGAAATGTACGGTCGCGGTGCGGTGGACATGAAGGGCGGTATCGCCTGTTTCGTGGCAGCCATCGCCCGCCATATTGAAAAACACGGCAAACCGCAGGGTTCCGTCTCTTTCCTGATCACCGGTGACGAGGAAGGTCCGTCGATCAACGGCACTTCCAAGCTGCTGGAATGGGCTGCTGCCAAGGGCGAGACGTGGGACGCCTGTGTCGTCGGCGAACCGACCAATCCCGATCAGCTGGGCGACATGATCAAGATCGGCCGCCGCGGCTCGCTCTCCGGCCGGATCACGGTCCACGGCGTGCAGGGCCATGCCGCCTATCCGCATCTCGCCGACAACCCCATCCGTGGTCTGCTGCAGCTCACCCACGCGCTGATGCATCCGGCCTTCGATCACGGCACGGATGATTTCCAGCCGTCCAATCTGGAAGTGACGACCGTCGATACCGGCAATGCCGCCACCAATGTCATCCCGGCGCGGGCGACAGCCGCCTTCAATATTCGTTTCAACGATAGCTGGACGGCAGAGAGCCTCAGGGCGGAAATCATCCGCCGCCTCGATGCCGCTGCGGCAGACGGCGAGCTTCGCCCTGACCGGACTCCGGTCAAATATGAACTCGTCTGGGCAGATCGTCCGAGCCATGTGTTCCTGACCCGCAACAATGCGCTCATCTCATCGCTGTCAGACGCGGTTGAAGCCGTCACCGGCAAGGAACCGAAGCTTTCGACCACCGGCGGTACTTCGGATGCGCGCTTCATCAAGGATTATTGCCCTGTCGTGGAATTCGGTCTCGTTGGGCAGACCATGCACATGGTCGATGAACGCGTGGCCGTTGCCGATCTCGAAACGCTGACGCGCATTTACGAGACCTTTATCGAACGCTGGTTCGCCCATGCCGACGGCAAGTGAAGTCAGGCTCTATCTGACAGGCCTGTGGCTTTTGCTGCTCGGCGACCATAATGGTGCGCGATATCTGGATCTGACCGAGCGTGGTATGTGGCGGTCCTTCTATTCCGCGCTCTGGTGCCTGCCCGCCATGTTGGTTTCCTGGCTGTGGTTGCGCGCGGCCTTTCTCGCAAGCTACCCGCCGGGAACCGGAACTGGCTTCATCTTCTTCTTCCGGTTGGCCATGGTCGAGGCCATCTGCTGGATCGTGCCGCTGCTGTTGATCGGCATGCTGCTTTATGCCTTTGGCGCCCGCGAAAAATTCGCGCCGCTCGTCACCACCATGAACTGGCTGTCGCTGCCCTTCTCCTATGCCTATGCGGTTCTGATCCTGATCGCGTTCTTTCTGCCACCACTGCAGGGGCTGATCGCCATTCTCTGGCTGGCACTGCTTCTGTCGCTGGTTTTCGCCTTTTCGCGGATCGTCAGATTCTTCATCCGCGACCAGTCGCTGCTCGTTTCGGCAATCGTCATGACGCTGTTGGTGCCCGCCATGTTGCTGTCGGAAGCATTGCAACGTTTTCTCGGTGTCTACCCCGCCTGAGAGGCGGCGGGCTTTTGGTCAGTCCGCGTCTTCCGCCATTTCGATTTCCGGTCGGCGGCGCGGCGGAATGACCTCGGGATAATCGACCTGCATGAAATAAAGACCATCGGGCGGTGCGACGGGGCCGCAGGCCTTGCGATCCCGCGCCTCCAGTGCAGCACGCACGTCGTCCGGGGTCATGCCGCCTTCGCCCGCCAGTTTCAACGTGCCCGCGAAAGAGCGGATCTGATTATGCAGAAAGCTCTGCGCGGTGGCACGAATCTCAATGAGATCGCCGTTGCGGGTCACGTCCAGCCGGTCGAGCGTACGCACCGGGCTGTTCGCCTGACAATGGACTGAGCGAAAGGTCGTGAAATCATGCCGGCCGACCAGCATCTGGGCGGCTTCATGCATGCGCTCATGGTCCATGTCCTTCGATACCCACCATGCCCGCCTGTGCTCCAGCGCCAGCCGGGATTTGCGGCAAATGATGCGGTAGAGATAATGGCGGCGCAGCGCTGAAAAACGGGCGTCGAAATCCTCCGTCACGGCGGCGGCATCGAGAACAGCCACGGCCTCACCCGCCATGGCCAGATGCGCGTTCAAGGCATTGCGAAGCTTATAGGGCTCCCAATCGCGGGAAAGATCTACATGGGCGACCTGGCCAGCGGCATGCACACCGGAATCGGTACGGCCCGCGCCGCGAATGGAAACGCTCTCCCCGGTCAATGACCGGACGGCAGCCTCCAGTGCGCCTTGAACGGACGGGCCGTTCTCCTGCCTCTGCCAGCCGTAATAGGGCGTGCCGTCATATTCGACGGTCATGCGGAAACGTGGCATCAGCCAAGCCTCGTCATGACCGGAACCGGGGTACCGCGCACGAAATCGGCCGCCGACATCGGCTTACCGCCGGCCTTCTGCAAACGGGTGAGCCGCACAGCCCCGCTGCCGCAGGCGATGGTGAGGGTATCGTCGAGTGCGGCGCCCGCTTCCCCCATGCCGCTGGCCAGTTCGGAGGAAAGAACCTTCACGCGCTCGGATTTGCCGCCGATATCCATCTCAAGCCACGCCCCCGGAAAGGGCGAAAGGCCGCGAATATGATTATGCACATCCTGCGCCGGCCTTGAAAAGTCGATACGGGTCTCGCCCTTGTCGATCTTTGCGGCGTAGAGCACGCCCTCTTCCGCCTGTGTGACGAGGGGCAGGTCGCCGGCTTCCAGCTTCTCCATGGCCTGCCGCATCAACCGAGCGCCTACCAGCATCAGCCTGTCATGCAGCTCGCCGGCCGTCATGTTCTCGCCGATCGTGACCTTTGCCGTAAGTGCAACAGGGCCGGTATCCAGACCCTTTTCCATTTTCATGACCATCATGCCGGTCTCGGTGTCCCCGGCCATGATCGCCCGCTGAATGGGGGCAGCACCGCGCCAGCGCGGAAGCAGCGAGGCGTGACCATTGTAACAGCCGAGCCGCGTGCCCGAGAGAATGGCCTCTGGCAAAAGCAGCCCATAAGCCACGACAACAGCTACATCGGCGTTGAAGTCCCGGAATTGCTGGCGACCTTCCTCGGCCTTGAAATTCAAGGGTGTCAGTACCGGTAAACCCAGCAGTTCCGCAGCCTGGTGTACCGGCGATTTCTGGAGATCAAGGCCGCGACGGCCGCCGGGACGCGGCGGCTGGGTGTAGACCGCGGCGATCTCGTGACCGGCTTCCGCCAATGCACGCAACGTCGGAACAGAAAATTCCGGCGTGCCCATGAATATGATGCGAAGAGCCATTGCCGCCCCCTGCCCTGTCGTCCATTCCAGCCCGAAGAGGACGGATCAGACCTTTGCGCGGGCCGCTTTCGTGAATTTCTTGATGACCATGTCGCGCTTCAGCCGCGAAATATGGTCGATGAACAGAACACCGTTGAGGTGATCGATCTCGTGCTGCAGGCAGGTTGCCAGCAGACCATCCGCCTCAACCGTCTGCTGCTTGCCGTCACGACCGACATATTGCACCGTGAGCGACGCGGGGCGCTCCACCTCGGCATAATAATCGGGAATGGAAAGACAGCCTTCCTCATAGGTCGAGATATCGTCCGATACCTTGAGGATTTCCGGATTGATGAAGACGATCGGGGTTTTTTCCTCGCCTTCACGCGCAACATCGATCACCAGCATGCGGCGCGGCACGCCGATCTGAATGGCGGCGAGGCCGATACCCGGCGCGTCATACATGGTTTCAAGCATATCGTCGGCAAGACGCAGCACTTCCGCATCCACCTTTTCGATGGGCTTCGATTGCTGGCGCAGCACGGGATCGGGCAAAATGATAAGCGGTTTGATGGTCATGGCTTCCCATAACGTATCTCTCGCGCCGAGGAAATAAAAAACACGATGGTGAAAACCGCCCGCGGCATCCGCTGTGACCGACTCATTTCCGCCGCAGGAATGTTCTTGTTTTGATCTTCCGAATCATTGGAAATCTGCTAGATTTAATCATGAGCATAGACTTCTCCGTTCTCCTTGAGCCTGCGCTGCGGGCTGGCTCCGTCGATATCAGCTTCGGCGCGCTTCTTGCTGTCGTGGTTTTCGGCCTTGTCGTTACGTGGCTCGTCACGGCAAACCAGTCGAAAAAAGCGGGAGGCGATGGTGAAATCTCTGACCTGCTAAAAACGCAATCCGAATTGCATGGACGGATCGCGGCCATGGCGGAAACGCTTGGCACGCGCCAGAGCGAGATGAGCCAGACGCTGAACCAGCGCCTTGATGGCATGTCGCAGCGCCTTGGCGAAACGCTGACGGAGCAGACCCGGTCGACCCATGAAAATCTGAGCCGCCTGCAGGAGCGCCTCGCGGTCATCGATGCCGCACAGGGCAATATTCAGGATCTGGCCAAGGACGTGGTCGGGCTTCAGGCGATCCTTTCCAACAAACAGACGCGCGGCGCCTTCGGACAGGCGCGCATGGAGACGCTGATCGCCGACGCCCTGCCGCCGGGAGCCTTTCAGCTTCAGCCGACACTTTCCAACGGTTACCGGCCGGACTGCACCATCAAGATGCCAAACAATGCACCGCCGCTGGTCATCGACGCGAAATTCCCGCTGGAGGCATGGAACGCCATTAAGGCGGATGAGACGCCCGAAACCAAACGCGCCGCCGTGCAGCAGTTCCGCCGCGATATGGAAGTCCATATTCGCGACGTCGCCGAGAAATATCTCATTCGTGGCGAGACACAGGATACAGCCTTCATCTTCGTGCCGTCCGAGTCCATCTTTGCCGATATCCATCAGCATTTCGAATATCTGGTACAGCGCGCCCATCGCGCCCGGGTCGTGATCGTATCACCCTCGCTTCTGATGCTCTCTGTGCAGGTCATCCAGTCCGTGCTGAAGGACCAGCGCATGCGCGAGCAGGCGCATCTCATTCAGGGTGAAGTGGCGCTGCTCATGGACGATGTGCGGCGGCTGGACGACAGGACGCGCAAGCTGCAGGCCCATTTCGGGCTGGCGCAGAAGGACGTCGACATGATGCTCATCTCCTCCGACAAGGTACTGGCCCGTGGCCAGAAGATCGAGGGACTCGATTTCTCACCAACGGAAAAAGACGCGCCGCAGGGAGAAATCGAGCAGGCCCGGCGCTTTGCGGAAAACCGAACCGGCGCAGCCAAATTGCGGGTGGTTGACGACGAGTGATCGTCTCGGGCAAAGTCGCCGCCTTGCTTAAATTTCATACGGACCCAGCGCCCCATGATTACTGTTTTCGGCTCCATCAACATGGACCTCGTCGCCACCGCTAAACGCCTGCCTAAGCCCGGTGAAACCGTGACGGGCGAGACCTTTTCCACGGCCGCCGGTGGCAAGGGCGCCAATCAGGCGCTGGCCGCCCGGCGTGCGGGCACCACCGTCAAGATGGCAGGCGCTGCGGGCGATGACACCTTTGCCGCTCCGGCACTGACCTTGCTGCGCGACGCGGGAACCGATCTGTCATTGGTCAAAACCACGCCCGGCCCGACTGGAACGGCAGTAATCCTGATCGGTGAAGGCGGGGAGAACATGATTTCGGTCATTCCCGCCGCCAATGGCGAAGTTTCCGCCGCCGATGCCGCAAAGACCATATCCGAAATGGCCGCGGGCGACATTCTGATGCTGCAGTTCGAGATACCGGCGCCCGCCATCGAAGCCGCTTTGGCGTCCGCAAAGGCAAGACGCATCACCACTGTCATCAACACCGCACCGTTGACCGCAGACGGCCCTCGGCTTGCCGGCCTCGCCGACATCGTCATTGCCAACGAAACCGAGTTCGAGCTGCTGATCGGCAAGAATGGCCTCTCCGGCGACGAGCGGGAAACCGAACTCAAGGCACTTCACGAGAGGACCGGCCAGACTTTGATCGTCACGCTTGGTGCGGATGGCGTTATCGCCATTCGTAATGGCAAGGTCTACAGGGCTTCCGGCCTGAAGATCGAGCCGGTGGATACGGTTGGTGCGGGCGATACTTTCTGCGGATATCTCGCCGCCAGCCTCGATCAGGGAATGGATTTCGAAAAGGCGCTGAAGCGCGCCGCCGTTGCAGGCTCACTCGCCTGCACGCGGGCCGGCGCGCAGCCTTCCATTCCACAGGCTGTGGACGTGGATGCGGCCCTTTGAGGGATCTTACCGTGAGCACATTTTTACTGGAAATGCTTTAGCGACGGATGAAGGTGAGGTAGGCCGAGCTGCGGCCTTCTCTTTTTGCCTTGTTCTCGTAACGCGTACCCGGCCAGTTAGCATAGGGCGTGCGCCAGTCATCAGCGCTTGTCGCCGTCCATTCAAAACCGCCATGCCGGGCGCAATGCTGCAGCGTCCAGTTGACGTAAGTGCCGATGTCTGACGCAAAGCAGAACTTGCCACCGCGTTTCAACACGCGATGGAAACGGGCGAGATTGACGTCTGACACGAAACGCCGCTTCCAGTGCTTCTTCTTCGGCCACGGATCGGGATAAAGCAGATCGATATGATCGATCGATCCCTCAGGCAGCCAGTCGAGCAGCTGCGTCGCATCATCGTCGTAAAGACGGATATTCATCAGTTCACGTTCGCGAACCGTGGCGAGCAGCTTGGCCATGGAGTTGACAAAGGGCTCGACGCCGATGAAACCTATCTCGGGATTTTCGACCGCGCGGTGGGCGAGATGCTCGCCACCGCCGAAACCGATCTCCAGACGGATCGATCGGACATCCGCCGGAAAGAGCGCGACGAGATTTTGCGGGGGCGCGCTTTCCAGATCGATTTTCAGCAAGGGCAGCAGATTTTCGATTGTATCGACCTGCTGATGGCGCAAAGGCTTGCCCTTGCGTCTGCCAAAAAACGCTTCCGTCGCGCGCGAACGCCGTTCTTCCGTCATCTCATACTCTCAAGACCAAATAGACTTAACCCGCACAGCACCCGTGAGGCACTGTGCGGGTTACAAAACTTGGTGACGGTATCTCTCAATCGCCGCCAAATAACAAGCGCGATATCTGGTTGACGCATTTTCCGAACGTAAAACTGCTACGCACTTTTACTGGAAATGCTTAAGCGCTCAAAGCTTCCTTGAGCGGCTTCACCAGATCGAGCTTCTCCCAGGAGAAGGAACCGTCACGGCCAGCCTTACGGCCGAAATGACCGTAGGAAGACGTCTTGGCGTATATCGGCTTGTTAAGATCGAGATGACGGCGGATGCCCGATGGCGACAGGTCCATGACCTTGCGGATTGCGGCTTCGACCTGATCTTCGCTGACCTTGCCCGTGCCGTGCAGATCGACATAGATCGACAGCGGCTGGGCGATGCCGATCGCGTAGGAGATCTGGATCGTGCAGCGTTCGGCAAGACCGGCAGCAACGACGTTCTTGGCGAGGTAGCGCGCGGCATAGGCGGCGGAACGGTCGACCTTGGTCGTGTCCTTGCCGGAGAATGCGCCACCGCCATGGGGGGCGGCACCGCCATAGGTGTCGACGATGATCTTGCGGCCGGTCAGACCGGCATCACCATCAGGACCGCCGATAACGAACTTGCCCGTCGGGTTGATATACCACTGGCAATCGTCTGCGATCTTCAGGTCACCCAGAGCTTCGCGGATATAGGGTTCGACAACGGCGCGAACCTTCTTCGAATCCCAGCTTGCATCGAGATGCTGCGTGGACAGAACGATGGATACGGCTTCGGAAGCCTTGCCGTCGACGTAACGAACCGTCACCTGGCTCTTGGCATCGGGGCCGAGCTTCGCCGCTTCGCCTTCGCCGCTCTTACGGGCGGTGGCGAGCAGCTGCAGGATGCGGTGAGAATAATAAATCGGCGCCGGCATGAGGTCTGGCGTTTCCTTGCAGGCGTAACCGAACATGATGCCCTGGTCGCCGGCACCCTCGTCGCCCTGCTTGTCGGAAGCGTTGTCCACGCCCTGCGCGATATCAGCAGACTGCGGGTGCAGGAGAACGTCGATCTTGGCGGTCTTCCAGTGGAAACCATCCTGTTCGTATCCGATGTCGCGGATCGCCTTGCGGGCGGCGGACTTGAACTTCGAAGGGTTGATGACCGGATGCCCGGAAGCGTCCTTGACGATCTTGCCGTCCTTGTCCTTCTTCAGAAGCGTATCGGGAACGCGAACTTCACCGGCAATAACAACGCGGTTTGTCGTCGCAAGCGTTTCACATGCGATGCGCACGGTCCACGGGTCAACACCCGTCTTCGTCGCTTCACGGTATATGAGATCCACGATTTCATCGGAAATACGATCACAAACCTTGTCCGGATGACCCTCGGCCACGGACTCGCTGGTGAACAGGTAATTGGCACGCATGCGGGATTCCCCTCAAAGAATGGTCTTCGAGTTTGTTAGTCATTTCGGCCGTGAAAAACAAGGACACAACCACATAAATATATCTTTATGTGAGAATTCCTTTCTAATCGGGCACAAAAAAACGGTCCTTGCGGACCGTTGAGTGCCCGGCATCCCGTGCCGGAAATTTTCTGCATCTCTGCCTCGCGCGGGCTACGCTTACTCGGCGTCACCCTCGGCGGCCAGCGCCTTGACGAGATCAACGAGACGACGGCGAACCTTGGGATCGGCGATCTTCACGAAGGCGCGGTTCAACTGCAGACCTTCGGCCGAGGACAGAAAGTCGACCACGTAATTTGAGCTCGACGCTTCCGCCATGCCGGTCGTGCCGCCGACCTGATCACCGGGTGCATCCTCGAAGAAAAAGGAAACGGGCACATTGAGGATCGCGGAAATGTTCTGGAGGCGGCTGGCGCCAACGCGGTTCGTGCCTTTTTCATATTTCTGGATTTGCTGAAAGGTAATTCCGAGGCTTTCTCCCAGCTTCTCCTGGCTCATTCCGAGCATGGTTCTGCGAAGGCGAATTCGGCTTCCGACATGAATGTCGATGGGATTAGGCTTTTTCTTATTCTCGGTCATCATGCGGTCCTGACACTCGGAAAGGGTTGATATCTCGCTTCGCTACTATTCGAAGAAATGAGTCGGCAATTCGACAGCGTCTAAACTTGTTTTACGACTGACGTATTCACTATGCAATTACAGGGGTTCCCGGTCAATTCTGGCGCCGAGCGAAACTCAAGGCGGGAAATACCGCAACGATCATCATTATAGAAAAAATCAACCAGAAATACGTCCGATGTATGTCGTAAGTTAATGCGTCATTGGACCCACCACTCAAAGTGGCGTCAACAATTCCCACCCGACCATAGTCCAGCCCGGCAATAATGCGGCCATAGGGGTCTATGACAGCCGAAATTCCGGTATTGGCGCCGCGAATCACCGGCACGCCCGTCTCCACGGCGCGTACCCTTGCCTGCAGAAAATGCTGGTAAGGACCGGGTGTGTCACCAAACCAACCGTCATTCGTCACATTCAGGATCGCTGCCGCCCCCTGAAGACCCGGCGTCATCTCCCCCGGGAAAATGATCTCGTAACAGATCAGCGGATAGAAAGTCTTGCCCGAAGGAAGCGTGAGTGGTGTGCGCGACGAGGCGGCCGAAAAGCCGCCCGGCAGGGCAATGACATTGTCGATGCCGAACTCCCGCAGGATGCCTTCAAACGGAACATATTCGCCAAAGGGCGTCAGGTGCACCTTGTCGGTCGCGCCGATAATCTCACCCTGACTGTCGATCGCATAGACGGAATTGTAATAGCGCGGCGGCCGGCCGGCGCCCTGATCTTCCATCCTGACGGCGCCGGTAAACAGCACCTGTCCATCCTCCAGCGTTTTAGCGATTTCTGCGAGGGCGTCCGGATTTTGCGTCAGGATGAACGGCACGGAGGTTTCCGGCCAGACGATGATGTCGGGGCGTTTTTTTCCTTCACCCGGCGGCAGGGCGGACAGCCGCAGATGCTCTGCGAAAATCTCCGCCCGGTCGGCATTCAGCATCTTGCGGGATTGATCGATGGACGGCTGCACGATGCGGACAGTGAGCGCGTCCGCCGGTGTCTCCGCCGGTGTCTGCAGGCGGTAAAAGCCATAGCCGAAGTGAGCGGCCAGCAGCAGGCCAGCCAGCGCCAGTCCCGGTCCCATGCCTTTTTTCGTGCCGATCAGCGCCGGCGCGGCGAAGATGAAGACCGCGAGCGTCGTGATGCTGAAAAGCCCGAGCAGATGCGCCGACTGCATCATGATCGGGACGGGCATGATGCCGTAGCCGATAGCGTTCCAGGGAAAGCCGGTCGCGATGAAACTGCGCAGCCATTCGGACAAGCCGAAGGCGGCAGCAAGCGCCGCAATCCGGCCAAGGCCATCCGACCAGAGAAGATTGGCGGCAGCGACGGCAAAACCGTAAAACAGCGCCAGCAATGCCGGCAGACCGATAATTGCGAGCGGCAGTGCCCAGGCGAATTCATCGGCCTCCAAGAGGAGAGCATTGCCCAGCCACCACAGACCCGCCACGAAATAACCAAAGCCGAAACACCAGCCGATGCCAAAGGCAGGCAGGATGCGGCTAAAGAGGCCACCGTCCGGCTTGCCGGTGCAGCCGTCCACGAGCCAGACAAGCAGGGTGAAAGACAAGAAAAGCGCTGCGAAAAAGCCAATTGGAGGCAAAGCGAGCGCCCCGACCGCACCCGCAGCAATCGCCATCCCTGCGCGGCTCATGCCGCCGGCCAGCATTACCCTGCCTGCAAGACGCTCCATGCCATCTCCGTTTAAGCGCGACTGGAAAAGCCCGCTCCCGGCGAGGCCGCGCCACGGAATTTCCCCTCAGACCTGACGTAAAGTAAAAAAGATTCGCAGTCCACAGGAGGGATGGTGGCCGCAGACTCCTGCGGCCTTTTGGCTATTCCAATCTGCCTAATCCCCAGTCTTGAGACAAAGGTGACGGGGCTTCCCGTCACCGTCTCTAGTCGGCGTTCTGCTGGTGCGTGATCAGGCGAACGTCCGGCGCGGGCAGTGCGATAACCCCGCTGGCTTCACCCGGAGCCCGGTCATCCTCCCCTTCCGAGCCATGATCACGGACGATACGGACGCCTTTGATACGCCGGCTGTCCGCATCGAGAATCTGAAACTCGAAGCCGGGCACGGCTCGAACCACCTCGCCCTTGGCGGGAATGCGACCAAGTGCGAAAAAGATGAGGCCGCCGAGCGTGTCGATTTCTTCGAGATGTTCACGCACATCGAATTCGGGACCGATTGCCTCGGCAAGTTCGATGAGTTCCGCGCGGGCATCGGCCACGAGCACGTCGGGGGATAGGCGCGAAAACATCGCCTCGTCCTTGTCGTGCTCGTCATCGATATCGCCAACGACCATCTCGACGATATCCTCATGGCTGACGAGACCGTCCGTGCCGCCATATTCATCGATCACGAGGGCCAGCTGCGTTCGCTGGGCCTGCATCGTCTTCAAGAGATCGGAAGCAAGCATCGAGGGTGGTGCGAAGAGAATTTTGCGCACGAGACCGGCATCGGCGACCGTCTGTTCAAGATCGACCCGCGCCAGATCGAAATTGGGACGCGGTGAGCGCGGCGCTTTCACCTCGCCATAAGCGACGCTGCGCGAGCCCGCCCGACGTTTGTTGCGGGCCTGCTTGGCGACATAGGCCAGGAGATCGCGAATGTGGATCATGCCCTTCGGATCATCCAGCGTCTCGTCATAGACAGGCATGCGGGAGCGTCCGGTTTCCTCGAAGAGAATCAGCGCGTCGCCGATCGTCATGTTTTGGTCGAGACCGTCGATATCGACGCGCGGGATCATGATATCTTCGACCCTGATCTCGCGGAAACGGAGGATATTGTTCAACATCGCCCGTTCTTCAGGAGAAAAGGCGGCACCGATTTCGGTGTCGGCCATCAGCGCGTCGGTCAGATCCTCGCGAAGACGCTCACCCTGTGACGGTTTCAGCAACCGCCCTATGCGCGACCAGATCGTCGATCTCGGCTTTGCATTGGAATCGTTCCGTAAGTGACTACTGCCCTCCTCCGAAGAGGACTGCTCGCCGTTTTCTCTGCCCTCATTGGCAGGTCGTGCAGAATGTTCGTTCATGGCTCCAGACAATATTTAAAGCGGTTCTTGACCCGCGTAGGGATCAGATAGGCCAAGCACCGCCAAAATGCGAGTCTCAAGCGACTCCATTTCTTCCGCTTCTTCCTCGTCCATGTGGTCATAACCGAACAAATGCAGAAACCCGTGGACGAGCAGATGGGTCAGATGATCCTCGAAACTCTTGTCAAGTTCAAGAGCCTCCCGCGCAACCGTCTCGCGGGCGATGACGATATCGCCCAGCATCGGGCCAGGCATTCCGCCCGGCTCCAGCGGAAAAGCGGGGAAAGACAGGACGTTGGTCGCCTTGTCCTTGTCGCGCCATTCGGCGTTGATTTCCCGGATATTTTCATCATCGGTGAAGACCAGCGACAGTTCGACCGGCGTTTTCGGAAAGGGTTGTTCCTCTTCCCGCTTCAGAAAATCGACGGCCGCCTCCAGAACCTTCGTGGAGAAGGCGACCAAGTCTTCTTCCGAGGGCCAGCCTTCGGCCTCGACGCTGATTTGAATATCCAGAACTGTCATTGTCTTTAGGTCAGCTGCCCTTCACGAGGCTTTCATCCGGCACGGCCGTGTGGGATTCATAAGCCCGGACAATGCGTGCCACCATGGGATGGCGGACGACATCGACATCCTTGAAGCGCACGACGGACACACCTTCCACATCGGTGAGGATTTGAAGGGCTTCGACAAGACCGGACTTCACGCCGCGCGGAAGGTCCACCTGGCTTGGGTCACCGGTCACGATCATGCGGCCGTTCTCACCGAGACGGGTGAGGAACATCTTCATTTGCATCGTCGTGGTGTTCTGGGCTTCATCCAGAATGACGGCAGCATTGGCAAGGGTACGGCCGCGCATGAAAGCCAGCGGCGCGATTTCGATGACGCCCGCCTGAATGGCACGCTCCACCTTGTCACCCGGCATCATGTCATAAAGCGCGTCGTAAAGCGGGCGGAGATAGGGATCGACCTTTTCCTTCATGTCGCCCGGCAGGAAGCCTAGGCGTTCGCCCGCTTCCACCGCAGGACGCGACAGGATGATGCGGTCGACCGCGCCACGCTCCAGAAGCTGTGCGGCATGAGCCACGGCCAGATAGGTCTTGCCGGTGCCGGCGGGGCCGACGCCGAAAACCAGTTCGGACTGCTCCAGCGCCCGCATGTAGACATCCTGCGTCGGCGTGCGGGCAGCGATGGTCTTCTTGCGGGTGGAAATCTGCGCCATGGAAATCTTCGCCTTGCGCTCCATCGTCGGCAAGGTCAGTTGGTCGTCCGCGGCCATGGCCATGCGGATCGCGCCTTCCACATCGGAGACCTCGGCGGTTCCGCCCTTCAGCAGGCGCTCATAAAGGAAATCCAGCGCGCGGCGGGCCTGATTGGTAGCCACGACATCGCCGGTGATGGCGACGGAGTTGCCACGCGGTCGGGCGTCGATATTGAGGCGCTGCTCCAGGAGCTTCAGGTTCTGATCGAACTGACCGAATAGCTCTCCCGCTATCCTGTTATTCTCGAACGTGAGGACGAAGTGATTGGCGTCGGTCGCGGCTTGGCGTGGCTGGCGCGATGAATTTGATACCAATTCGTGTGCGTTCAAGCGGTCAGGCTCCTGTCCCAATCAGTGTCGGCTCCTCACTCTAACTCCCTGCCACCTCGGCAAACAAGCTGTTTGGACCCGTTGCGGTGATTCGTACATTAACAATGTCACCGATTTTCAACGTCTTTGCATCAAGATTCACGGATTGCAGCCAAGGAGAGCGACCTATCAACTGTTCTGTCATGCGGCCGGGCTTTTCCAGCAGCACATCCATGGTCTTTCCGACAAGCGATTCCGCAAATTCCTTCTGCTGCCGCAGCAACAGCGTCTGCAATCTCTCCAGCCGCTCGGCCTTCACGTCTTCTGCAACCTGGTCTGTCAGATCGGCTCCCGGCGTGCCGGGGCGGGTCGAATATTTGAACGAAAAGGCCTGCGCGTATTTCACCGTCTCGACCATCGCCATCGTATCTTCGAAATCACGATCAGTCTCACCGGGGAAGCCGACAATAAAATCCCCGGACATGGCAATATCAGGGCGGGCGGCGCGGATTTTTTCGATAAGCTGGATATATTCCTCACCCGTATGGCGACGGTTCATTGCCTTCAGAATACGATCCGAGCCGGACTGAACGGGCAGGTGCAGATAGGGCATCAGGATGCGCAGATCGCGATGGGCGCCGATCAGCCGGTCATCCATGTCACGCGGGTGGCTGGTGGTGTAACGCAGCCGCGCAAGGCCCGGAATTTCGGCCAGCCTGTAGAGCAGTTCGGCCAGACCCCATTTTTCACCCTTCGGGCCTTCGCCCTGCCAGGCATTCACATTCTGGCCGAGCAGTGTGATCTCGCGCACGCCGGCATCGACGAGCTTCATCGCTTCATCGACAATCTGGCGGACCGGGCGTGACACTTCCGAACCGCGCGTATAGGGGACGACACAGAAGGTACAGAACTTGTCGCAACCTTCCTGCACCGTCAAAAACGCGGTCACGCCGCGCGTGCGCAGCGTCGCCTTTTCGGCCACCGGCAGATGCTCGAACTTGTCTTCGACCGCATATTCGGTCTCAATGACACGCTCGCCGCCACGCACCCGCTTCAGGGCGTCCGGCAGGCGATGATAGGTCTGCGGGCCGATGACGACATCGACGGCAGGGGCACGGCGCAGGATTTCTTCGCCTTCCGCCTGCGCCACGCACCCGGCAACGCCGATCATGAATTCACGTCCCTGCTCTTCGCGCGACTTTTTCATGTCACGCAGGCGGCCGAGCGCGGAATAAACCTTTTCCGCCGCCTTTTCGCGGATGTGACAGGTGTTCAAGAGAACCAGATCCGCTTCTCCCATATCCTCCGTCTGAACGTAACCATCCTTCGCCAGCGCATCGCTCATGCGGACGGAATCATAAACATTCATCTGGCAGCCATAGGTCTTGATGAAAACCTTGCGGCTGTTTGCGCCCTCGCGGGCGTTCATGGGTGAGGCGTCGAGGCCAAGTGTTTCCTGGGTCATGGCGGCTATCTAGTGTTTTTCACGGCCAGATTAAACAGAAAAATGCCGGAAAAGCTACGACGCCGCTATTTGCGCCAGCCGCCGCGCAGGCTGAAGGCCAGCATGTTGCGGATCGCGGCGGCTACATCCGTCGCAAGACGCTTGCGGTTATCCGTGCTGTGAAACGGAACGCTCTCACCGAAAGTCACGTCGACATCGATGGCGCCCGCCTTGATGACACCAAGCAGATGCGGCACCAGCGTGATGCTGCCCGGCCAGGCCGCAATGATCCGGTGGTAACGCCCCATGGCCATGCCCTGCACCCGCGTATATGCGATGGCGACAGGCTGCACGTAAACCAGCCTGCCCGGAACCTGCTCAGCGGCGGTGGAGGCGGCACCGAACAGGGAGGATTTGACGGCCAGCATGCGGTTGCCGTCCGAGGTCGTGCCTTCGGGGAAAAGGACAACGATCTCGCCGTCGGCCATGCGGCTGGCGATCTCGCTCACCTGCGCGCCCGTGCTGCGCTTCTGTTCGCGCTGAACGAAGATGCTTTTCTGCAGCCGGGCGAGCCAGCCGAAAACCGGCCAGTCGCGCACTTCGGTCTTGGCGATGAACACCACATCGGCAATGCTGCCGAGAACGAGGATATCCTTCCACGAGGCGTGGTTGACCGCCAGCATCAGTGGTTTTGCCCGCTCCACATCCCCATGCACATGCACGCGGATGCCGAGAACGTGACAGGCGATACGATGCCAGATGCGCGGAATGCGGCGGCGCAGCCGCCAGTCGAAGGCAAGCCCCAGGAGTTGCAGCGGCAGCAATACGAGCGTCACGATCAGAAGAACGATCGCGATATAGGCTGTCCGAAGCCACATCATGATGGGAATGCCCGCTTGTCCACCGGCGTCTCAGCGTTCGTCGGGTTTCAACGGCACGCCATAAAGTTCCAGCCGATGATCCACGAGCTTAAAGCCGTGCTCGCGGGCGATCTTTTCCTGAAGAGCCTCGATCTCGGCCGAATGAAACTCGATAACCACGCCGTTCTTCAGATCGATCAGGTGATCGTGGTGTTCTTCGGGCACGGTTTCATAACGCGAGCGGCCATCGCGAAAATCGTGGCGTTCGATGATACCAGTATCCTCGAACAGCTTCACCGTTCTGTAGACGGTGGAAATCGAGATGCGCGGGTCCACGGCGGAGGAACGACGGTAGAGTTCCTCGACATCGGGATGATCAGCTGATTCTTGAAGGACGCGGGCGATGACGCGGCGTTGGTCGGTCATCCGCATGCCGCGTTCGGCACAAAGCTCCTCCAAGGTTTTTGAAAGGTCTGTCACGTCTTCTGGCCTTTGAGAATTCCGGTTTGCGGCTTTCGCCGAAAAAATGCCTGTCGCAGGGAACTAGCGAAGATCGCGGCGCATGACAAGCGCCGTCGACTTTGTTCCATCCTTGGCCGTGTAATAGGCCTTGCGCTCCGCAACCGTCTTGAAGCCGAGCTTCCTGTAAAGCCCGAGTGCGGAGGCATTGTTGTTGTCTACCTCGAGGAACATGGTTTCGGCGCCGCGCATCATCGCCTCACGTACGGCCGACTGCATCAGCCGCCAGCCGAGACCGGTGCGCGAGAACCTGTCGGCCACGGCAACGGTGAGGATTTCCGCTTCGCCGGCAACTTCCCGCGCCAGCACGAAACCTCCGAGCGGCTTGCTGAAAAATGCGTTGGTCTGGCGGGCGACGGCGCCAAAAACCGATCCTTGCGTCAGCAGGCCTGAAAACTCACCGTCATTCCACGGCCGTGGGAAGCGCAAGGCATGCAAGTCCGCTACCGCGGCGCAATCCTCATGCTGCATCGGCACGATTTCGAAATAGGGTTTCCAGCTCAGGTAATCGTCAAACATCGCAAATATCGGGAATCAGAACATGCACTGATGCATGCCGTATCAGGCAACGTCCTGGCGTGCCAGCGCAAAACCGGTCTGTGGCCGGGCATCCGGTCCGCGCAGATAAAGCGGTGCAGGTTTTGGTTGGCCCGCCGGCTTGCGCGCGCCAGCACGAGCGACGGATGCAATCGGAAAATGGTCCGGACCGGACCCGGTTTCCTCGCCCGCAAACAGCGGCGCGGCGGAGCCGATGACGGCGCCATCGAAACCGGAAAGAACAGCTGTGACGTCGTCCAGAGACAGAAGTGCCGCCTCGTTGAGCGGCAATCCACCCGTATCGAATGTCTGGAGATAGGTTTCGCCGCGTTTGGCATCGAGCCCGACAGCCACGGGCCGGCCGGGATTTTCGGCCAGGTGAGACAAGGCAAGCGTCTCGAGCGTCGTAACGCCGACAGCTTCGACACCAAGCGACAGGGCAAAACCCCGCGCGGCGGCAACACCGACCCGGATGCCCGTAAAGGATCCGGGACCGATAGTCACAGCGATGCGCTCGACCTTCTGCAGCGGCAATTGCGCCTGCTGCAGGGCACCGTCAATTACGGCCATCAGCCTCTCGGCATGACCCTTGCCAATCGTTTCGCAGACCTCGCCGAGCACCCTGTCAGAGGCGCTGTCATAAATGCAGGCGGAACAATCCACACCTGACGTGTCGAGTGCAAGAACAATCATGGCCTGACTTACAGGATCATACCGCTTCGACTTCGCGCACTTCCGGCACGAAATGGCGAAGCAGGTTCTGAACGCCGTGCTTCAGCGTTGCGGTTGAGGACGGGCAACCCGAGCAGGCGCCTTTCATGTTCAGGAACACGGTACCGTCACGAAAACCGCGGAAGGTGATATCACCGCCATCCTGCGCCACGGCCGGGCGAACGCGGCTGTCCAGCAGTTCCTTGATGGTGGCGACAATGGTTTCGTCACCCTCTTCGAAGAACTCACCTTCCTCGTCCGAGACTTCGGCGGCAATCGCCGTGCCCATGATCGGCCGGCCGGACATGAAGTGCTCCATGATCGAGCCGAGGATGGCAGGCTTCAGATGCTGCCATTCCGCATCATCCTTGGTGACCGTGATGAAATCAAAACCGAAATAGACGCCGGTGATGCCCGGAATCGTGAAGAGGCGTTCCGCGAGCGGCGAAGCCTGCGCCTGCGACGCATTGAGGAACTCCACAGTCCCGCTTTCCAGCACCACCTTGCCCGGCAGGAACTTCAGCGTGGCGGGGTTGGGCGTGGCTTCCGTCTGAATGAACATCGTCATCTCCTTCGAGGTCGCGGTTCACGCCCCGTAATTTAGAATTCTTCCAAAAATACGCCCGGCGAAGCGACACTTCAAGCCCTGACATGATAATTACATTCAAGAAATCGTCAGCCCCTCAATCTTACCCGAACAAGGGTCAGCAGAGTGCGTCGATTTCCTCATCCGACAAGGTATCGGGCAACACGGTCACCGGGATCGGGAAGGCCGCACCGCGTCCGGCGATGGAGGACACCAGCGGTCCCGGCCCTTCTTTCGTCGATCCCGCAGCCAGCACGAGAATGGCGATATCACGGTCTTCCTCGATCAAGCCATGAATCTGCTCGGTGGCGCTGCCTTCTCGAATGACTGCTTCCGGCTCGATGCCGATTGTCTCGCGTACCTTCTGGGCGATCTTGGCGAGAGTGGCTTCCGCTTCCTCACGCGCTTCCGCCCGCATGATCTGCTCGACACCCAGCCATTGCTGAAAATCGCCTTCCGGGATCATGTAAAGCAGCACCAGTCCGCCATTGGAGTTCTTGGCGCGACGGCCGGCATAGTGCACGGCCCTTTCGCATTCCGGTGTGTCATCGATAACGGCGAGAAACTTGCGACGATGCCCTTCCAGACGCGACAGCCGTTTTGAAACCATTCCGCACTCCCTTAGGTCCGCCGTGATCCAAAAAACCGCCCGACGGTTCGGGCGGAGATTATATCAAATCACGGCAGGCGCAAACCGCCCGCCGCAAGCACGAGGCAGCGACCTGTCAGCGCAGGAAGCCGATGATATCACGCACCTCGTTCATCGTCTTTTCGGCAATCGTGCCTGCCCGCTCCCCGCCCTCCTTGAGGATGGCGTCGATATGGGTCGGATCATCGAGAAGGCGGCGCATCTCGTTGTTAACAGGCGCAAGGACATTGACGGCAAGCTCGACGAGGGCCGGCTTGAAGGTGGAAAACTGCTGGCCACCGAATTCCGAGAGCACATCCGCCTTGGTCTTGTCGGATAGCGCAGCATATATGCCGACGAGGTTTTCGGCCTCCGGGCGACCCTTCAGTCCTTCCACTTCGCTCGGCAGCGCGTCAGGATCGGTCTTTGCCTTCTTGATCTTCTTCGAGATCGCATCGACATCATCCATCAGATTGATGCGCGACAGATCGGAAGGATCGGACTTCGACATCTTCTTGGTGCCGTCCTTCAGAGACATGACGCGCGGCGCAGGGCCACCGATCAGCGGCTCCACCATCGGGAAATAGGCATGGACCGGCTCGTCGCCAACCGTGATATCAACGCCAAGCCCGGCGTTGCGGATATGGCCGCCGAAATCGATGTTGAATTTCTGGGCGATGTCGCGGGCGAGTTCCAGGTGCTGCTTCTGGTCATCGCCGACGGGCACATGTGTGGCACGGTAGACGAGAATGTCGGCGGCCATCAGGCTAGGATAGGCGAGCAGTCCAAGCGACACCTGTTCGGCATTCTTGCCGGACTTGTCCTTGAACTGCGTCATGCGCTCCATCCAGCCGATACGCGCCACGCAGTTGAACACCCAGGCCAGTTCCGCATGCTGGGGCACGGCCGACTGGTTGAAGACGATGTGCTTCACGGGATCGATACCGGCTGCAATGAAGGCGGCCGCAATCGAGCGGGTCTGCGCCTTCAGGTCCGAGTGAACGAGCTGGGCGGTGATGGCATGCATGTCGACGACGCAATAGATGCAGTCGTTATCCTCCTGCAGCGCCACGAACTTGCGGATCGCGCCGAGATAATTGCCGAGATGCAGATTGCCGGTCGGCTGGACGCCCGAGAAAACCAGCGGCTTGAATGCGTTCATTGTCGTCCTCGAAAAGGCTTGTGGAGGGCCCCGCCCCGTGATTGGAATTGCACGCGCGCTTATGCACCCGCAGCCCCTCGCAATCAAGCGCTTTCAGGGCCAGTCAGCCGCGCGGCTGAAGAAGATCCCAGCGATTTCCATAGGGGTCGGTGAAGACCGCGACGGAGCCATAAACTTCATGGCGAGGCTCTTCCAGAAAGCGCACACCGCGCGCAGTCATCGTTTCATAGTCGCGGGCAAAATCGTCGGTATGCAGGAAAAATCCGACACGGCCGCCGGTCTGGTTGCCGATGGCAAATCGTTGCTGTTCGCCATCCGCCTCCGCAAGCAGCAGGGCACCACCCTCCGTGCCTTGCGGCCTCACCACCAGCCACCTTTTGCCGTCGTCGAGCGGCTGATCGGAGATGCACTCGAAGCCGAGAACATCGCAATAAAACGCCTTCGCCCGATCGTAATCATCGACGACAAGCGTGACCAGCGCGATGCGGCGGTTATCAGCAAAGAACATCAGCCAGCCTCCGTTTCGGCAGTCTTTTTACCGCGCTTGCGGACGGCCCTCTTCACCATGCCGATATCGGCGCCGCCCGAAACGAAAGCCAACACGAAATAAACCAGCATGGCAGCGAAGACGAGGCCCATGATAGTACCGGCCCGGACGAAGATAGACGAGGCCGACGATAGCTCGAAACTCAGCCAGGTCAGAGCATAGTGCACGAAACCGGCCATCAGGGCCGCGGCCAGCAGCAGACGTGGAATGCGGGTCAGAAGCGGAATATCCACATGCCAGTGACCACGCCACAGAAGCATGCCGAACAGCAGGGCGGCATTGACCCAGCCTGCGGTGATTTCGGCGATCGCAATGCCGGGACCGCCGAGACGCGGGAATAGCGTCAGTGCGAGCGATACATTCACGACAACGGAAATTGCCGCGAAGATCATCGGCGTGCGAGTATCCTCGCGGGCGAAGAAACCGGGAATGAACGCCTTGATCAGAACGAAAGCCGGCAGGCCTAGACCGTAAATGCCAAGGATCTGCGCAACGGTGATGGTGGCTGAAGGCGCGAAATTGCCGCGTTCATAAAGAAAACGAACGATAGGCTCCGCCATGACGAGAAGCGCTGCTGCCGCAGGCAATGTCAGGAACAATACGAATTCGACCGAGCGGTTCTGCAGGCTTCCGGCTTCCACCATATGCCCGCCGCGCAAAGCCCGCGCCAGTTCCGGCAAAAGAACGGTGGCCACCGCAATACCGACGACGCCGAGCGGCAGCTGATAAATCCGGTCGGCATAGGCAAGCGAGGAGATCACACCCTCGCCGGCAGACGCAATATTGGTGTTGATCAGAAGGTTGATCTGGGTAATGCCGCCGGTAATCGCCGCCGGCAGGGCAAGGACCAGAAGCCGCTGCACGTTTTTCGTCAACCGCGGCCTGCGGAAACCGATCCGCATGCCTGCATTGCGCACGGCGATCCACACGATGGCGAGCTGGACCAGACCGGCCGCCATAACCCCCCATGAGAGCGCATACCCCACCTGCAAAGGATCGTAATTTTTCCACCATGCCAAAGCGAGCACGCCGATAAGGATGATGTTGAGAAAGACGGGTGCGATCGCTGCCGCGAAATAACGGTGCAGCGAGTTCAGCATGCCGCCCATCATCGCCGCCAGTGACATGCAGGCGAGATAGGGAAACATGATGGTGGCGAGATGAACGGTGTTTTCGAATTTCACCGGGTCTTCCAGAAAGCCCGGCGCAATCACGGTGCGCACGATGAACGGCATCGACAATTCCATCAGAATCGTCAGTGCCAGAAGCACGGTGAACAAAACACCGAAGACCTCTTCGGAAAAGCGTCTTGCACCCTCCATGCCGTTCGCCTCGATCTCCTTGGCGAAAAGCGGCACGAAAGCCGAGTTGAAGGCGCCCTCGGCAAAAAGCCGTCGAAAGGTATTGGGAAACCGGAACGCGGCGTTGAAGGCATCGGCCACCGGCCCCGTGCCGACCGCGGCAGCCATCAGGGTTTCGCGCAGAAAGCCGAAAATGCGGCTGCCAAGCGTGGCGGTGCCAACGGTGGCGAACTTGCCGATGAGACTCATGGGGATATCAAGCCTTTGCCGTGCGCGCGGCCGGCAGCGCCGCCACGTCTGGGTGGGCGATGATGCCGTTTGGCATGCGGTCACGCAATTCGTCTTCCTGCTCGCTCATCACAGCCTTCAGGCGCTGGGCAATGCTGGCCTGTCGGTTGTCATTCGTCACCTTCTGGCCGAACAGATCCGTCACGTAGAAGGTGTCGATGACCTTCTCACCGAAGGTGGTAATGCGGGCGGAGTGAATATCGAGCGACAGGTCGGCGATCACAGCCGTCATGTCAGCCAGAAGACCCGGCCGGTCGAGGCATTCGACTTCGATGACGGTGAATTTGTTCGACAGACCATTCGAGATGGTGACGGAAGGCGGAATGGTGAAGGCGCTCTTCTTCTTGCGGCTTTTGGTGCGCGTGGCAATCATTTCTGGCAGGCGTTGCTTGCCGGAGAGAACCTCCTCGATGAGCTTGCCGACATTGTTGCCGCGCCGCGTCTCGTCCTCATCGATCGGAAATTCGCGGTTGATGAGGATCGTATCGAGCGCCCGCCCATCGGAGGTCGTGAAAATCTGCGCATCGGCGATATTGGCGCCGGCGGCCGCACAGGCGCCGGTGATGATGGAGAGCAGGCGCGGATGGTCCGGCGCCAGCACGGTAATTTCGGTGATGGCGTGGAAGGAATGGGTGCGCACCATGGTCGACAGCGCTTTTTCCTGCTTGTCGGCTTCACGGATGAAGCGGGTATGGCGCACCTGGTCTTCCAGCGCCACCGTCAGCAGATAGGGCTCGTAATGCAGCTTGGTATATTTGCGCCGAGCCTTCTGGCCCCAGTCATCCAGGGCATCATAAAGCGCTTGGCGGGCAATCTGCGCGCGCTCCTTGCGGGAGACCTCCGAGAAGCCGCCTGACAGCAGCAGTTCGGTCTCGTAATAAAGCGAACGCAGCAGCTGCCCCTTCCAGCCGTTCCACACGCCCGGCCCAACGGCGCGGATATCGCAGACGGTCAGGATGAGCAGCATCTTCAGCCGCTCCATGGATTGCACCTTGTCGGCGAAATCGGTGATGGTCTTGCGGTCATGCAGATCGCGCGTCTGAGCGACCATGGACATCAAAAGATGCTGCTCGATCAGCCAGACAACCGTTTCAGTCTGCTTGCCGGTGAGACGGAAACGCTGGCACAGCTTGCGGGCCACGCGAGCACCGGCAATCGAGTGGTCTTCCTGCCGGCCCTTCGCGACATCGTGCAGCAGCACGGCCACATAAAGCGCCTCGCGTTCCTCGACGCTCGGCATCAGCTGGTTGGCGAGCGGGTGGGCATCGACAGCCGTTCCCTTGTCCACTTCCGACAGCACGCCGACGGAGCGGATCAGATGCTCATCCACCGTATAGTGATGATACATGTTGAACTGCATCATGGCGACAATCTTGCCGAATTCGGGAATGAACTTGCCGAGCACGCCGGCCTCGTTCATGCGCCGCAGGGTCAGCGCCGGATCGCGGCGCGACGTCAGGATCGACAGGAAAAGCCGATTAGCCTCCTCGTTTTCCCGAAGCTCGTCATTGATGAGCGACAGTGAACGGGTAACGACCCGCAATGCATCGGGGTGCAGTTCGAGATTGTTGATATCGGCGATGTGAAAGAGCCGGATGAGATTGATCGGGTCGTTCTTGAACACATCGGGCTTCGCGAGTGCGATGCGGCCCCGGTCTTCAACAAATTCCACGGAACCCGGAATCTTGCGAACCCGATGGGCGAAGCGGCTGAGCACGCCGGACAGGCCGGGCACGTCCTTCGCCTGCCTGTCTTCCAGACCGGCGCAGACGATGCGGGTGAGATCACCGACATCTTTTGCGACGAGGAAATAGTGCTTCATGAAGCGCTCTACGGCGGAGAGGCCGGGGCGCGGCTGATAGTTCAGCGCATCGGCAATCTCACGCTGAATATCGAAGGAAAGGCGCTCTTCCGCCTTGCCGGTGATGAAATGCATCTGGCAACGGACGGCCCAGAGAAAATCATCGGCCTTTTCGAACAGCTTCAGTTCTGACCGCGACAAAACGCCGAGTTTGACGAGATCGGCCGTGTCGCGGACGTGGTAATAATATTTGGCGATCCAGAACAGCGTGTGCAGGTCACGCAAACCGCCCTTGCCTTCCTTGACGTTCGGCTCCACCAGATAGCGCGTATCGCCAGCCTTGCGGTGGCGCTGGTCACGCTCAGCGAGCTTGGCGGCGATGAATTCGGGGCCGGTTCCGGTGACGACTTCTGACTCGAAGCGTTTTTCGAGATCGTCGATCAGGGACCTCTTGCCGCAGATCGCCCGCACTTCCAAAATAGCGGTGCGGATCGTCATGTCGGATTTGGAGAGGCGAATGCACTCATCCACCGTGCGGGTGGCATGGCCGACCTTGAAGCCGAGATCCCAGAGGAGATAGAGCACGAACTCCACGGCCTTGTGCATGTCAGGCGTGTTCTTGGTGGGAAGCAGGAACAGGAGGTCGATATCCGATCCCGGCGCCAGTGTGCCGCGTCCATAACCGCCAACCGCGGCGACCGCGATCTGCGGCGCATCTTTCGGATAGACGTATTGGCAGGCGAGCTCATAGAGCGTTTCGATCAGGCGGTCCTGAAGCCAGGAGATGCGACGGGCGCAATCAATCCCGCTGCCATCGGCTTTGAGCAATTCTCTGGCCTTTTCCCGGCCTTCCGTACTGGCTTTGCGGAAGATCGGCAGCAGATCGGACTTGATATCGGCGATGCGTTTGCCGTCTTCCTTGAAGATGATGTCACAGTCGCGCTTCAGCGCCGATACATCGAGAATGTCGGAAAAATCCAGGTCCTTGATGGCCATCTATGCCGGTATCCATGTCCTGTGGGAAAACCCACCGCTTGCGATGGGAGTGTCCTATAAAGAGTTTCAGAGGCTATGGACAGGCACTCTATCCCTTCAAGCCTTGCCAAGTTCTTTCTTTAGCGCATAGAGCGCGTCCAATGCCTCACGCGGTGTCATTTCGTCCGGATTGAAGCTTTTCAGGGCTTCCTCCACCTTTGATGGTCCTGCCTTGCGCGTTTCCTCGCGGCGAACCGCAATCTGGAACAGCGGCAGATCATCGATCAGCTGGCTTGCCGGGTTCTTGCGATCGGCATCCTCCAGCTTTGTCAGTACCTCGCGGGCCCGCTCCACCACCGATGCCGGTAAGCCCGCAAGCCGTGCGACCTGAATGCCGTAGGAACGATCCGCAGCGCCGGGTCCAACCTCGTGCAGGAAGATGACGTCACCTTCCCACTCCTTCACCCGCATCGTGGCATTGGAAAGGCGGCCGAGTTTTTCCGAGAGCACCGTTAACTCGTGGAAGTGCGTCGCGAAGAGGCCGCGGCAGCGATTGACCTCGTGCAGGTGTTCCACCGCCGCCCAGGCGATGGAAAGCCCGTCGAAGGTTGCCGTACCACGGCCGATCTCATCCAGAATGACCAGCGAGCGGTCCGTCGCCTGATTGAGAATGGCGGCGGTTTCCACCATCTCCACCATGAAGGTCGAGCGGCCTCGCGCCAGATCGTCAGAGGCGCCGACGCGGGAAAACAGCCGGTCAACGACACCGATATGGGCGGCCTCCGCCGGAACGAAGGAGCCGATCTGCGCGAGAATGGCGATCAGCGCATTCTGGCGCAGGAAGGTCGATTTACCGCCCATGTTGGGGCCGGTCAGCAGCCAGATCGCACCGTTCTTGCCACCATCGACCGCCGATAGATCGCAATTATTGGCAATGAACGGTCCAGCGGACTGCCGCCGCAGCGCCTGTTCTACAACCGGGTGGCGCCCGCCTGTGATCGCAAAGGTCATGGAGGCATCAACAATCGGGCGGCAATAGGCCTGTTCGGTCGCGAGATAAGCAAGGCTTGAGGCGACATCGATCACCGCAAGCGCCAGCGCACCCGCCTTGATCGCCTCAGCCTGCTGCACCACGGCCTCGACCATGCGCTCGAAGGCTTCCAGCTCCATCGTCAGAGCCTCGGCCGCGGCATTGGCGATGCGGCTTTCGAGATCGGCAAGTTCGGTGGTGGTAAAGCGCATGGCACCGGCCATGGTCTGGCGGTGAATGAAGCGCGCCTTCGCCTCATCCGTCGCCATCATGACGTCGGCATTGCCCGCCGTTACCTCGATGAAATAACCAAGCACATTGTTATGCTTGATCTTGAGCGACTTGATGCCGGTCTCGTCGGCATATTGCAGTTGCAGTCCGGCGATCACCCGGCGCGACTGGTCACGCAATGCGCGCACCTCATCGAGTTCGGGATTGGCACCCTCACGCAAAAAGCCGCCATCGCGCTTCAGAAGCGGCAGATCGTCGGCCAGCATCGAGCCTAGCATGGCTTCCAGCCCGCCCGGCAAAGCCTTCAGATCCGCAAGTGCAGCGGCAAGCTCCTCCGGCAATAGTCCCTGATCGAGAATAGCGGCAATTCTCTCGGCCGACGCCAGGCCCTGCCTGATCGCCCCGAGATCGCGCGGGCCACCGCGCTCCAGCGCAAGACGGGAGAGCGCACGCGGCATGTCCGCAACCTGTTTCAAGGCGTCGCGCAGACCGTCGCAAAGGGAAACGTCATCGATAAGATAGGCGACCGCATCGAGACGGGCATTGATCCTTTCCGGATCGGTCAAGGGCGACATCAGCCGCTCGGCCAGAAGCCGCGCACCGCCGCCCGTCACCGTGCGGTTGAGGGCATGCAGGAGCGATCCGTCCCTTTCGCCTGACAGCGTCTTAACCAGCTCCAGATTGGCGCGGGTGGCGGGATCGATGAACAGCGTGGAGGCAGCACTTTCTCGTTCCGGCGCACCAAGCGGCGGGCGCTCGGCAATCTGGGTCTTTTCGACATAGGCAACAGCGGCAGCGGCAGCGGCCATTTCCACCCGTGAAAACGTGCCGAAACCATCAAGCGTCGAGACGTTGAAATAGCGCGCGATGCGCCCTTCTGACGTCGCGCTGTCAAAAAGAATGGCCGGCTGCGGCACCGCGACGCGGCCGAGCACATCGAAAACCGGCCGCAGCTCTTCGTCATGGAACAGACTGTCGGCAACGATCAGCTCACGCGGATCGATGCGCCAGATATCGGCGAGGAGCCGCGTCAGCGTCGTCTCCGCCAAACGGAAGACGCCGGTCGAAATATCGATCCAGGCGAGCGCGAATTGCGCTTCGGCACTGCCGCGAATACGGGCCAGCGCCATCAGATAGTTGGATTCCGTCGGCGACAGCAGCTTTTCTTCGGTCAGCGTACCGGGCGTGACAAGCCGCACCACATCACGCTTGACCACCGATTTCGATCCGCGCTTCTTCGCTTCCGCCGGGTCTTCGACCTGCTCGCAGACGGCGACGCGATAACCGCGCAGGATGAGTTTCTGCAGATAGTCATCCGCCGCGTGAACGGGAACGCCGCACATGGGGATATCGTGCCCCATATGCTGGCCACGTTTCGTCAGCGTAATACCGAGCGCGCGGGAGGCTTCGACCGCGTCGTCAAAGAACAATTCATAAAAATCGCCCATGCGGTAGAACAGCAGCGAACCGGGATTGTTCGCCTTGATCTCGATATATTGCTCCATCATCGGAGTGGCCGTCGCGCGGCTCTCTTCCGAGATCAGGGAAGCGGTTGTCAGAACGTCCGTCAATGGCCTGCCGATGTCATATCGTGTTGCGGAAAAGGAGCGCCGACACTAGCGGCATTGCCCGCACCAACACAACACACAGGGCACCGCTGCCCACAGGAACATCCTGAAGGTCGCGATCAAAACCCGCTCAGCCGTTGATGCGTTCGGCCTCGCCGCCATAATAGCTGATATAACGACCGGCGATGGACGAAACCGGCAGAACCACCAGCACGTCGGTGGTGTTGAAAGCATGATCAACGACCGCGCCGGAGCCGAACATGGCACCGAGACGCATATAACCCTTGATCAGCGGCGGCATGGCGTTCAGTGCCTTGCGAGCGTTCAGCGCCTCTGCCGGCACAAGGTCCATTTCATGATAGAGTTCGGGCAAGGCGACCGCTTCCCACTCTCCCTTTGCAAGGCAATTGTGGTGCAGGAAGGACAGTGCCAGCGCATGCGCTTCCGGCTGCACACCGGGGAAGGAAGCGCAGCCAATCATGGCGTCCATGCGGTGTTTGACGGCATAGGACCAGTTGCCCTGCCACAGAAGCTCGACGGTTCGCTTGGTGCGATATTCCGGCAGCACGCAGGAGCGGCCAAGCTCCATGAAGCGCTTGCCAGGATGGCGTGCAACGAGACCGGCAATGTCGAATTCACTGGCGGAATAAAAACCATTATTGGCAAGCGCGATTTCCTGCCGCAGCAGGCGATAGGTGCCGACGATCTGGTCCTCGCTATCGCCCTCAATCGACTTGTCAAGCACGAGCAGATGATCGCAGACGCTGTCCCAGGCATCGAAGTCCCGCTGGCGCCGCATCGCCTCTGCGGGAAGGCGCGCCTTCATTTCATCGACAAAGACCCGGTAACGCACGGATTGCGCGGCATCGATTTCGCGTTCATTTCTGGCAAGCCGTGTTTCCAGCGTGCCGATGCGTCCGAAAAGACCCTCATTGTCCTGAGCTGTCTCGGGACGAGGACTAATGACAACATTATTTTCACAAATGTCGTGATTGAAGATTTCGGCAACCATGGGGAATCGCTCCGCCACCAAAGAATTTCCTGTCATAAATCACTATTTAACGACAGAATAGTGACAAAATGCCACCAGCGCGAGTCTGTCAAGTTATGATGACAACAGGCGTTTCGCCTCCAGCTGGCGGCGGATTTCCTCAACCAGCCGGCGCGGGTCGACAGGCTTGGCCAAAACCTTGGCCGCACCCGCCCTCAGCAATATCTCCGCGGTCCCGGCACCAGCGTCCCCGCTGAGGATGATGACGGGAATATTTCTACCATCTTTCAGCGTACCGAGGAGGTCCGGCAACACATCGAGCCCTTCGCCGCCCGGCATGTTCAGATCGGAGATGATGAGATTCGGCAGGCGAGGCTCGCCCGACGCCACCGATTGTTGCAGTGTCTGAAAATTATCGACCGTGCGGACGATATAGCCGCCTTTTTCCAGAACGGCGCGGAGGATGCGTGCATTGACCGCATCGTCCTCAGCCACGAGTATCTCGATGCCGCTCGCCCCTTCCACTACTCGTGATGAAAATCCCACATCCGGATGGTTATCGTTGATCGCGTCGCGTCGCTCTATGCCGCGCAGGCGGCCACACAGCACGTCGATAAGGGATTTTTCGCGCAGGGGCCGGATCAGCCAGGCGTCGAACGATGCATGTGTGGTCGAAGCCCGCTCTTCAGGACTGACGAGCAGCGTGCGGCGGATCGTCTGCTGCGGCCAATCCCGCAGAGCATCCCTGAACAATGCCGATATACGCAGATCGACGATGATGTCGGTAAGATCCGCGGTTCGGCTGGCAGGTCCATTCCGCAGCCTGTCCAGATCCTCCGGCTGATGGACGAGAATACATTTGCCGCCGAATGCCTCGATGGCCTCCGCCGTCACCGCCGCCGCCACACCCTCTGGCGCAATCAGCAGGACATTGGTGTGCTGCAGGCAATGGCTCCGGCCGGAATCCGGCATCTCGGCGGGGGTCGTGCCTGGACGGAACACCAGCTTGAAGGTACTGCCCTCGCCCCTGCGGCTCGAAACCGTGAGGTTGCCGCCGAATTCCCGCACGATCCGGGCGGAAATGGCAAGTCCCAGCCCCGTGCCGGCGCTTCGTTGTGACAACGGGCCGGCCTGCTCGAATTCCCCGAAGATACGGGCCTGCTCCGCCTCACTCATGCCGGGACCGGTATCTTCAACGGTGATCTGCAATTCGCCGGCAGCCATACGCGCGCGGATAACGACGCCGCCCACCTGCGTGAATTTCACCGCATTGCCGATGAGATTGAACAGAACCTGGCGCAGCCTTGCCGGATCGAAATCAAGATAATCGGGCACGTCAGGCGTGACGAAAGAGGCGATTTCGATGCCCTTTTCATGGGCGCGATGGGCCAGCATCTCGACGATGCTCTCGATCAGCCGCCGCAGGTTTTCCGCGCGCGGATTGAGCCTGAAGCGGCCGGCCTCCATTGTCGAATAGTCCAGCAGATCCTCGACAAGCTGGACCAGCGACTGGCCGGACTGCTTCATGCCGTCGAGATAATTGCGCTGTTCCTGGTTGAGCTTCGTCTGGGACAGAAGGTGATTCATGCCCAGCATGCCGGAAAGCGGCAGGCGAATTTCATGGCTGACCGTGGCAAGCAGCCGCGCCTTTTCGGCATCGGCCTTTTCGGCGCGCTGGCGGGCATCTTCCCGCTCGGCCAGCGCAAGCCGCTCTTCGGTCACGTCTCTCGCGATACTGCTGATCATGAGACGGCTGCTTGCGAGATCGCGGGTTACCACATCGTGCCAGGAGAAGATGCGCTGACCGAACGGGGTCGCAATCTCCACGTCATAGGCATGGACCTTGTCGCCCGGGCGAAAAGCAATGCCGATCTCCTCGCAGCTCATGCCTTCAGGCGCCGTGCAGCCGGTCATTTCGCGAAAGACCCGGTTCGCCTCGACGATGCGCCGGTTCATGTTGCGGATCACGACGATATCGCCCATGGACTCCTGCATTTCGGCAATCAGCGAGCGGTTCTGTATTTGCCGCGACCGGACATCCGAAGCGTCCGCGGGCAGCGTGCCGGGACGCGGAAAAGATTTGCCGAACAGCGCATAAGACAGGACACCCACGAGCACCGCACCAAAAAAACAGACGAGCGCGGCGGTGACGGCATAGGGCACCGCAAGTGCGATCAGGGCGGCAGTGAAGCCCCCCACCGATAACGAAACGGCGACATAAAGCGCAACTGTCCGGCTATTGCTCGCATGTTCTTCGTCCGCAAGACGCGTTGTCTTGTCGGCAATATCCGCCGCTGGGGCGGCGAGGCCGAGACCATCTGAAACTTTTTGCCGAAGTCTTGCCAGTTCGCTCATACACAACCGCTACCACGGCAGCGGTTTTGATATGTTTGGTTGAAACCCTAAAATTTTACTTTTTGGCCGCTCGGGCGTGCAGAAACTCATCGAGAATGACGCAGGCGGCACCGATGGTGATGAAACTGTCAGCCAGATTGAACACCGCGAATGACCATGTCTGCGTGTGGAACAGGATATAGTCGATGACGTGACCGTAAAAAAAGCGGTCTAGAAGATTGCCGGCCGCTCCCGCGATGATGAAGGCAAAACCGAGATGGGCGAAGGTGCGGTCAGGCGCCGTCTTGCGCCACAGCCACAGAACGAAAACCACGATGACGAGGCGCATGCTGACGATGAACCACCCGTGCATGTCCTGCAGCATCGAAAAGGCGACACCGAGATTATAGGTGCGGTAAAGCGCCAGAAACGGCACAACCGGAACCATCTCCTGCAGCGGCAGATAGGCTTCAACCAGCTGTTTCACGATCTGATCCAGCACCAGTGCGGCGACGATCAGCACAAAGGCCGGGCCGAATTTCGAGAACAATGCCGCTTTGGCCATTACGTCACCGGTGCAAGTTCGAGGAGATGTCGCCGTGCTTCAAACAGCATGACGGCGGTCGCGATGGCAAGGTTGAGACTATCGGCACGGCCCTGCTGGGGAATGCGGGCCAGTTGGTCCGCCTTGCCGGCCAGTTCCGGCGGCAGGCCAGACTGTTCATTGCCCATCAAAATCACGACCGGTTTGCCAGCGTAATCGATCTTCCGATAATCCACCGAACCGGAAAGATGCGTGGCGACGACGCTGACATGGGCCGATTTTTTCCAGGAGAGGAATTCCTCGACCGAAGCACGCGCGACGGGCGTGGCAAAGACCGAGCCCATGGTGGCGCGCACCGTTTCCAGCGAGAAGGGATCAGTGCAATCGCCCACCAGAATGACGCCCGAGGCGCCTGCCGCATCTGCCGTGCGGATAATGGTGCCGAGATTACCGGGGTCGCGCACCCGATCAAGCGCGATATAGGTCTCGCCCTTTTCCGGTCGGATATCCTTCAGCGGCTTCCATTTCTGTTCGAAAATGCCGACGACCATCTGCGGATTGTCGCGGCGGGTGATCGAGGCGATGACCTTTTCGCTGACTTCGAGCACCAGACCACCCGAGGCGACGGTCTTCACTGCCGCCTGCTCCACCAGCGGCTTGCCCTTGGCGGCCTTGGCGTAAACCAGGGTCTTGATCGTCCAGCCGAGTTCGAGCGCATCGATGACCAGCTTCAGGCCTTCGGCCATGAAGGTGCCGGTCTCTTCCCTGCCCTTTTTCTGGGTGAGCGCCTTGATGTCCTTTATGATCGGATTGGCAAGGCTCGTCACTTCCTTGACCTGGCCAACCCGGCGCGTGGTGTTTTCGCGCATTTCTTTCGTCATTTCGGCTCCCAGCGGCTGAACAGCGATGTGGAAAGCACGCGGCCCGGCGTTTTGCCGTCCAGCCCGGCCTCACGAATGACCAGTTCGCCTGATGCGACGACACCGCCTGCGCCGCGCATGGTTTCGCGCATCAGCTCATGCATCGAATAGAAGCTCGCCCGGATCGAATAGGCCGTCAGCACCAGGCCAAGCGCCTTGGGCGACAGGATTTCCCGGCAGATATCGAGCATCAGCGGCAGATGGTCGAACAATTGCCAGACTTCGCCATGGGTGCCGCGACCGAATTTCGGCGGATCAGTGAGGATGATGTCGTAGGTATTGCCGCGGCGTTCCTCACGCTGAATGAACTTCATGGCGTCTTCGCAGATCCAGCGGATCGGCGCCTGTTCAAGCCCAGCGAGTGCCTGATTTTCCTTCGCCCAGCCGATTGCTTTCTTGGAGGCGTCGACATGGGTGACTTCAGCCCCAGCAGCCGCCGCGACCAGTGAGGCGACGCCAGTATAACCGAAGAGGTTCAGCACTTTCAGCGGCCGATCGGCGGTCTCCACGGCATTTTTCAGCCATTCCCAATGCACGATCTGCTCCGGAAAGACGCCGACGTGCCGGAACGCCGTGAAACGGCCGAGAAATTCAACGCCGAGCAGGGAGAGAGGCCAGGTTTCACCCAGCGCCGCCTTGGGGAAACGCCAGCGCCCCATACCGTCCTCATCCGTGTCACCGGTGAAGACCGCATCGGCATTCTGCCACACACGATCAGGAACGGAAGGCTGCCACAGCGCCTGCGCCTCGGGACGAACGACCCGGTAGCCACCGTATTGTTCGAGCTTCAGGCCGTTGCCGCTGTCGATCAGGTGAAAATCACCCGCGCCGCTCGATTCCAGAATGACCGGAACCTGTTCTGCCGGCAGTTCACCGGTGCGCTGCATAAGCGCGCGCGCAGGAACCTGTTCAACGGCGACCGCTACGACGGTTTTTTCCTTCGGCGCGGCTTTCTGCACGTTGCGCACCGCATCGGGCTCGCGCCTTTTCGGCGCGGAATCCGCACGGCGCGCCGGCTTTGCGGCATGGACCTGTTTTTTATCGCTCCCGGCGCTCGCGCGATTGCCCGGCCGGCTGTCTTTTTTCTTCAATGGAAATCTTTCCGCTTCTGCCCGCGTCTTATTGCGCCAGCAAATAGCATTCCGAACGCCGCTCGACTAGAGCCGGAGCGACGGTCGGCACCATCACTTTGCCGGGAGTTGTCCCGCATGCGGCAGCTGCCCGGTTGCGGCCGCCTTCTGGCGGTTCGCCTCATCGTGCCAGCGAACGGCTTCCTTGGCTTCGATACGAGCGCGTTTGCGATGTTTGCCCTGAGCGAACCATGTGGCCGCCGAACCCAGGAGAACGCCAAAAATAACCGCCAGAAAGAGGAAAACGAAAAACGGCGCGGAAAAAGATAGAACACCATCTTCCGGTCGGAATGGATTGAGCGCCAGGGTCACGGACTGACGATTGGCCACGCACAGGATGACGAGGATGATCGCCAGCGGAAGCAGGATGATGAGGTTGATGATTTTTTTCGACATCCGACAATACTCCATCGCTGCAGACATTCCGCCGGCTTCTTTTCAGTCGCCAGGCGTCAAGAACGATCAATCGTCCTCTTCGTCACCCATACCGGGGTTAAGGCGCTCGCGCAGTTCCTTGCCCGTCTTGAAGAAGGGCACCCATTTTTCCTCGACGAAAACCGACTCACCCGTACGCGGGTTCCGGCCCGAGCGGGATGGACGATTCTTCACCGAAAACGCGCCGAAGCCGCGAAGCTCGACACGATTTCCACCCGCCAGGGCATCGGTGATTTCATCCAGCACCGCATTGACGATGTTTTCCACATCGCGGTGATAAAGGTGCGGGTTACGCGCAGCAACGATCTGCACCAGTTCAGACTTGATCACGGTTGCCCCCTGAAAGCATTGGATTTTTAACGTGGCCCAACCTGCCAAACGGAAACAAGACCGTCAAGAAACAACTTGTCCGCACCGAGCTGGCCGGGGCCCGCGAAGGGAATTAAATCGTCATATCCCAGAAACTTCGCTATTTGCGCAACACTGAAAAGCGCAAAAGGCGAACGGGACGACGGCGCGCGCCATTCGACGATCGGCAAATCCTTGGCCACACCACGGGTTTCGAAATAGGCGCGAACTTCCTTTTCTCCGCCGAGCGTGTCGACCAGCTTGTTGGCAAGCGCCTGCCGACCGGTGAAGATCGACCCGTCAGCCAGCTTCAGCACATCCTCGCGCGGCAATTTGCGACGATCGGCGACGAGATCAACGAACCAGCCATAGCTGTCCATCACCATGGCACGGATCATCGTTTTTGCCTCTTCGGGCGCCTCGTGGAAAGGCGAAGGCTCCGCCTTAATCGGTGAAGACTTGATTTCCTGCAGCGAGACGCCGAGCTTGTCCATTAACTGGCCAATCTGGGGATATTGAAAAATCACCCCGATCGAACCGGTGATCGAGGTTTCACCGGCAATGATGACGTCGCCGGCCGACGCGATCATATAGCCGGCGGAAGCGGCGAGCGTGCGGACATCGGAGACCACCGGCTTCTTTTCGGCAACGCCTCTGATGGCCTTGAAGATACGCTCCCCGCCATAGGTGGTGCCGCCTGGCGATGAAATCGAAACGATCAGCCCTTTGACATTGTCGCTCTTGGCAATCCTGTCGAGCCGCTCGAGAAGTTCGGTATTGTCGGTGATCAGACCAGAGACTTCGATGCGGGCGATATGGGGTCTCGCGCTCTGCTGCGGGCCTTCCCAGAAAAACCGGTAAAGACCGAAAGCGCCGATAACGAGCAGGAGAACGGCGGCAACCCGCCAGAAAGTCAGCTTGCGGCGCAAACGCCTGCGGTCAGCTATCGCCATATTATCCATAGGAACCTCTGTCATCCGCTTTTGCGCTTCAGGCCATATGGTTCTTCTAACGCGAAGCCGCAAGGAAACAATAAGGAAACCAGAATTACGATAAAATTCGTATTTCCCTTGCACCTCTCCAGACAAAAACCATATTGGCAGGACAAAGCACTCGTGCGAAACACATTTAGATAGAGACACAAGCTTCGATTGCGCGCCAGAATGGCGCCAGGGAAGCATTCCGGACCCACTCTTATGCTCGAACGACTCCGCGAACCCGCGCCAGCATTTTCGCTGCCCAATGACCAGAACGGTGCCTATGACACCGCACTGCGACATTCCGCGCGTGTAAAGCGGCTGAAAATCATCCTGCCGCTCAGCGCGGCCGTCATTTCGCTCGCCTTCATTGCGGTTTCGGTTATCCGCACCTGGGCGCCCGAGAACGTTTCGCTCGAAAGCGCGCGGATAGAAGACGGCAAGATCGTGATGGAAAAGCCCGCCGTCGCGGGCCGCAACGAAAAGGGTATAGATTATTCCATGAACGCAGACCGTGCGTTGCAGGATATCGCCAGCCCCAACCTGATGACACTCGAAAAGGTGCTGGCCGCCGTGCCAGTGAATGATAGCGTCGCGCAGGTCATCGCCCAGGAAGGCATTTTCGACCGCGCCACCAACACGCTGAAGATGACCGCCCCTTTTGACATCAATCTCAGCAATGGCATACAAGCGAAGTTCCAGTCTGCGGATGTCGATCTGAAGGCCGGGAAAATGAGCAGCAAAGAGCCGGTCTCGATCAAAACAAACGAGGGCGCCATTGTTGCGCAATCGATTGACATCGCAGATAATGGCAAGACAATTACGTTTTCGGGGCAGGTACGGGCACGTATCGCTGCATCCAATATCAAGAATTAAGGCAAGTGAGAGCCCGGTCCAGATGATGCAAATTTCCCGCCCCGTTTCCCTTGGCAAAACCGCAGGCCTCGCAGCCGCAGGTCTTGTTTTGTCGTGTCTTGCGACTGTGGCTTCCGCCCAGAACACCACCAGCAACATGCAGGGCGTCAAGCTCTCCGGCGACCAGCCGATCGCAATCGAAAGCGATCAGCTCGAAGTCAGGGATCAGGAGCGCAAGGCCTATTTCACTGGAAATGTGAAAGTCGTGCAGGGAACGACCACGCTCCAGGCAGGCAAGATGACCGTCAATTACAAGGGTCAGGGCTCTTCGCTGACGAGTGGCGATGCCAAAATCGACAAGATCTTCGTGGACAACAATGTCTATCTGACCTCCGAGACCCAGAAGGCGACGGCCGATCACGGCGAATTCGACATGGCGGCGCAGACATTCATTCTCACTGGCAAGCAGGTGGTGCTGTCCGAGGGCACGAATGTCTTTACCGGCTGCAAGCTCACCGTTCTCATGAATACAGGGCAGGCAAAGCTTGAAAGCTGCGGTGGCCCAGTGCGGATTATGCTTGATCCGAAATCCCAGAAAAAACAGTAGTCTTTCCTCGTGAAGATACCTTCGATCTCAAAAATTCTCGGCGGCGGGCGCAACCGTTCCGCAGATGCCGCTTCGCCGGCCGACAAGACCCCTTACCAGGGCACCTTGATCGCGCATGGCCTGACGAAGACCTATAATACCCGTCGTGTCGTTAACGGCGTTTCACTGGTCGTGCGTCGTGGAGAGGCCGTTGGGCTGCTTGGCCCGAACGGTGCAGGCAAGACCACGTGCTTTTACATGATCACCGGCCTGGTGCCCGTCGATACCGGTAAGATCGCCATCAACGGCAATGATGTCACCAGCATGCCGATGTATCGGCGCGCCCGTCTGGGCGTCGGCTATCTGCCGCAGGAAGCCTCGATTTTCCGCGGCCTGACGGTCGAGGAAAACATCCGCGCCGTGCTAGAAGTGCATGAACCGGACGCGGCCAAGCGCAATCGCAAGCTCGATGAGCTCCTGGAAGAGTTTCATATTGCGCAATTGCGCAAATCGCCTGCCGTGGCGCTTTCGGGCGGTGAGCGGCGACGTCTGGAAATCGCACGCGCTCTTGCGACCGACCCGACCTTCATGCTGCTGGATGAACCTTTCGCGGGCGTCGATCCGATTTCGGTCAGCGACATCCAGAATCTGGTCAGGCATCTGACGGCACGCGGCATCGGCGTTCTCGTTACCGACCATAATGTCCGTGAAACGCTGGGTCTCATCGACCGCGCCTATATCATCCATGCTGGCGAGGTGCTGACGCATGGGCGTCCCGACGATATCGTTAACAATCCGGACGTGCGCCGTCTCTATCTCGGCAATAATTTCAGCCTTTGAGCTATTGGGCGCGAAAGATTCTTCATCGCGCCCTGCCCTGACGCTTGACCAAACAAAATAAAAAAGCAATTTTTGGGCCAAGTTCCGTCGTCTCAGTGAATTTTCTGGAAAATCAGGCGAAGGAGAAGCTGTAAAGGGAGTTTCGCGTCCGCCATGGCATTGTCTGCCAGCCTTTTGCTGCGTCAAAACCAGTCTCTCGTGATGACACCGCAACTGATGCAGTCCATCCAGCTGCTTCAGATGACGCATTTCGAGCTGACGCAGTTCATCGCGCAGGAGGTGGAGCGCAATCCGCTGCTGGAAATTGCGGCAAACGATGGCGATTTGAGCAGCGACGGACCTGTAGACGCAGAAAGTTTTGGCGACGCCGATAACGAAAGTTCGGAGAGATCCGCCACGGTGACGTCAGACAGTGACGACTGGTATGGCGACCGTGCCGCAAATCTTGGCGAGCAGCTGGATACCAGCTTCGAAAACGTCTTTCCCGATGATGCCGAGCCCCGAAAAGCCGACGCGCCCGAGCTGGCCGGCCAATGGAAATCCATGCCCGGCCAGGAGTCGGGAGAAAGTTACGACCTCGACGATTTCGTCGCGGCCAGACAGAGCCTCAGCGACCATCTCAATCAGCAATTACCGCTCGCCATATCAGCCGCTGAGGACCGGATGATCGCCGATGCGCTGATCGGCCAGCTCGATGAAACCGGCTATATTGCGGCGGATGCTGTCGATGATGTCGCCGAACGGTTGGGCGCCGCCCCATCGGCAGTCGAGCACGTCCTGAAGACACTTCAGGGCTTCGACCCACCGGGCATATTTTCCCGCTCTCTGAGCGAATGTCTGGCGATCCAGCTTGCCCAGAAAGATCGGCTCGACCCGGCCATGCGTGCCTTCATCGATAATCTGGAGCTTCTGGCGAAACGCGACTTCACTTCCTTAAAAAAACTCTGCGGCGTGGATGAGGAAGACCTCCTCGACATGCTGGCGGAAATCCGCACGCTCAACCCTCGCCCGGGTGCAGGCTACGACTCGATGGTATCTGAGACCATCGTTCCAGACATTATCGTCCGCTCCTCCTCAGCCGGTGGCTGGCTGGTGGAGATCAATCCCGAGACCCTGCCGCGCGTACTCATCAACCAAAGCTACTTCGCCGAGGTTTCAAAACATAAGACGCGCGCGGGAGAAGATCAGGATTTCCTGTCCGAATGCATGCAGACGGCTCACTGGCTGACCCGCAGCCTCGACCAGCGCGCCCGTACTATCATGAAGGTTGCGACCGAGATCGTGCGCCAGCAGGATGCCTTCCTCGTCAATGGCGTGGATCATCTGCGCCCGCTGAACCTGAAGACGGTGGCCGACGCCATCAAGATGCATGAATCCACTGTCAGCCGGGTGACGTCCAAAAAATACATGTTGACGCCGCGCGGTCTGTTCGAGCTCAAATATTTCTTCAGCGTTTCAATCAGCGCCGTGGAGGGCGGAGACAGCCATTCGGCCGAAGCGGTGCGTCATCGCATCAAGGCCATGATAGCCCAGGAGGCGGCAGAGGCTGTCCTTTCCGATGACGATATCGTCGATAATCTGAAAAAGAACGGCATCGATATCGCCCGCCGCACGGTCGCGAAATATCGCGAGGCGATGAACATTCCCTCTTCCGTGCAAAGGCGTCGGGAAAAGAAGGCGATGGCCAAGCTTTCCGCCTTTTAAGCAATGAGGCCAATCACGTTTATGGCGGTTTTTTGCCGCACCATTGACTCTTGTCACGGCAAGGGCTAGAAGCCCGCCGCACACGTAAGCAAGGTTATTTGTAACGGTTTCACCTCCACCGTCCACGGGCGTAAAATTCGAATGAGGGCTTTTTAAGGTCTTCGAAACGCTTGGATGCGCGCGCGGCTTGACGTAAGCTGGTACTCGCAAATCACTACAAAAAGGAAAATTTCCATGAGTGTGCGTGTATCTGGTAAACATATGGAGATCGGCGAATCTTTCCGTCAGCGGATTGAGGACAATATAGGTCTGGCAGTTACCAAATACTTCGATGGGGGGTATTCAGGCCAGGTGACCGTGGAGAAGTCCGGATCGCGTTTTGCTGCCGACTGCAAGCTGCATCTCGATACGGGTATTGTATTGCATGCGGCCGGTCAGGCAAACGATCCGCAAGCCAGCTTCGACGCCGCTGCCGAGCGTATTGAGAAGCGCCTGCGTCGCTACAAGCGCAAGCTGAAGGACCATCACAATGGTGCGAATGGCGTATCGCAGGAAATCGCCTATACGGTGATGGATGCTATTCCCGATGAGGACCACGAGGTTCCTGAGGATTACGCACCCACCATTGTGGCGGAAAGTTCGAAACAGATTAAGACCATGTCTGTCGCCAGCGCCGTGATGGCGCTCGACATGACCGACGAACCGGTTCTGCTGTTCCGCAGCCCGGGCAAGGAATATCTCAACATCGTTTACCGGCGTCATGATGGCAATATTGGCTGGATCGACGCGGAAACGATCAAGAGCTGAACAGTCTGACAAGACGTGGGAGGCAGAGCGCGCAAGTGCAGTCTGCCTCCTGCATCGTCTCGATGGCATGAAGGAAAAAGAGAATGGCGTTGGCAGATTTGCTGCAACAAGATGCGATTATTCCCGCCCTCAAGGTGAATTCCAAAAAGCAGTTGCTTCAGGAGCTGGCCGCAAAGGCAGCCAGAATTACCGGAGTCTCGGAACGGGAAGTTTTCGACGTCATCCTCCAGCGTGAGAAACTTGGCTCCACCGGTGTGGGCCATGGCATTGCCATTCCGCACGGCAAGCTGAACAGCATTCACCAGATCACCGGGGTTTTCGCGCGTCTTGAAACGCCGGTCGATTTCGAAGCGCTGGACGACCAGCCGGTCGATTTGGTGTTCCTGCTGCTTGCGCCCGAGGGCGCCGGCGCGGATCATCTGAAGGCGCTATCGCGTATTGCGCGGGCGCTGCGCGACCCGGAACTGGTGACCAAGCTGCGTGCCACGGATTCCGACACCGCAATCTACGCCTTCCTCAATCAAGAACAGGCGACGGCTGCCTGAGCGCAGCTCGATCCTTTCCGTTATACGGCAATAAAAAACGCGCCCTGAAGGCGCGTTTTTTATGACGTACGGACAAATGCCTTACGCGTCTTTTTCATTGAGAGACGAGGTGCCCGGTTCGGCAGACGCGGCGGTCTCCACCTTCGGGCCGCCCTTGGCGACACCGACCATGGCGGGGCGCAGCACGCGGTCGCCAATGGTGAAACCGGCCTGAATTACCTGCAGCACGGTATTGTTTGGAACCGCCGTATTCGGAATTTCGAACATGGCCTGATGGAAATTCGGGTCGAACTTCTGGCCCTCGGCATCGATCTTCTTGACACCGTGGCGTTCCAGCGTCGACAGCATCGAACGTTCCGTCATCTCGACTCCTTCGATCAGGCCATTGAGACCGGCTTCGCCATTGGTCTTGAGTTCATCCGGAATTGCTTCCAGCGCGCGGCGAAGATTATCCGAAACGGCAAGCATGTCGCGTGCAAAGGCAGCCAGCGAATAGGCCTTGGCGTCCTTGACATCACGCTCGGTGCGGCGGCGAAGATTGTCCATCTCGGCGGCAAGGCGCAGAAATTTATCGCGCAGATCGGCGTTCTCAGCCTTGAGCAGCTCCACCGGATCGGGCTCTGCCGTTTCGGCCTGTTCTTCACCTGCCTGAGCAAGATCGACAAACTCTTCCGCGACGTCCGCGTCAGGTCCGGGCTTTTTTGTATCGTCGGTCATGACGTTCTCCAGATTAGAATATTGTTGGTTGCGCCCGATATCGAGCTTTGACGGGCAAAAATCAAGGCTTGCGGCGAAAAGCTTGCCGCATTCTCTGACCTTTGCCAGCTTGTCCTACCTTTGCTTGCGGGAAAGGCGCGCCATGATCTGCGCGGTATAATCCACCATCGGCACGATACGCGCATAATTCAGCCTGGTCGGGCCGATAACGCCGACTGCACCCACTACCCGGTTGTCTTCATCGCGATAGGGCGCGACGATCAGGGAGGAACCGGAGAGCGAAAACAGCTTGTTCTCCGAGCCGATGAAAATCCGGACCCCCGAACCGCTTTCCGCAAGGTTGAGAATTTCGATGAGGTTTTCCTTGCGCTCCAGATCGTCGAACAGCAGGCGCACCCGGTCGATATCTTCTTCACCGGCGAGACCCTCAAGCAGGTTGGAGCGTCCGCGCACGATAAGGCGGCCGAGTTTGCCCTCCTCACTGTCGCCTGCCCACATGGCGAGACCCCGCTCCACGAGGTCCTGCGCCAGCATACCGAGCTCCGATTGCAGTTCCGCCCGTTGCGTCTGGAACTGGCCGCGCAGTTCCTGCAAGGTCTGGCCGGACAGGTGGGCGTTGATAAAATTCGCTGCCTCGGTCAATTGCGACGAGGAAATGCCCGCCGGCAGCTCGATGATGCGGTTTTCGACCTGATTGTGGTCGCCCACCAGCACGGCGAGCGCTTTGGTGGGCTCCAGCCTTATGAATTCCACATGTTTGAGGATGACATCATTCTTGGCGGTCAGCACCAGACCGGCGCCGCGCGACATGCCTGAGAGCATGCGGCTTGCTTCCGTCAGCAGCCCTTCCAGTGACTGCTCGTGACCCGCGACCGGCCCAATCTGGCGGTCGATATTGGCCCTCTCCTCCGCTGGCAGGTCACCCACCTGCATAAAGGCGTCAACGAAGAAGCGCAGCCCCGTCTGCGTGGGTAGACGCCCGGCGCTAATATGCGGAGAATAGATGAGGCCGAGCTCCTCGAGATCGCTCATGACGTTGCGGACCGAGGCGGGCGAAAGCGACATCGGCAACAGCCGCGACAGGCTGCGCGAGCCGAGCGGCTCACCCGTATCGAGATAGCCTTCGACGATGCGCCGGAAAATTTCCCGAGACCGTTCATCCAGCAACGATGCCTGATCTTTTGATAGCGGTGCGGAAAAACCCATTTCGTCCGTTCTTTGTCGTTCAAACCAGCTCGCATCAATATAATGCGTTGCAACGCTGCGGCAAAATGGAAATTGGCTTTGCAAAAGCCCAGAGCGCGCCTTAGAAGGCAGGAACCAACATGGAGAGTGGATCATATGCGGCCTTCAGGCAGAAAAACCGACCAGATGCGCAAGGTTTCCTTCGAGCGCAATTTCTCGAAGCATGCCGAGGGCTCCTGTCTCGTGAAGTTTGGCGACACGCATGTGCTCGTTACCGCCAGTCTTGAAGAAAAGACCCCACCGTGGCTGCGCAACAGCGGCAAGGGCTGGGTCACCGCCGAATACGGCATGCTACCGCGTTCCACCCATGAACGCATGAAGCGCGAGGCTGCCTCCGGCAAGCAGGGCGGACGCACACAGGAAATCCAGCGCCTCATCGGCCGTTCGCTGCGCGCGGTCGTTGATCTGCAGGCACTTGGCGAGCGCCAGATCAGCATCGACTGCGATGTCATTCAGGCCGATGGCGGTACCCGCACCGCCTCCATCACCGGCGCATGGATTGCCCTGCATGATTGCCTGAAATGGATGGAAACCCGCAACATGATCAAGGTCGAGAAGGTTCTGAAGGACCACATCGCCGCGATCTCCTGTGGCATCTTCGCCAACCAGCCGGTAATCGATCTCGATTATCTCGAAGATTCCTCGGCCGAGACGGATGCCAACTTTGTCATCACGGGCTCGGGCGGCATCGTCGAGGTTCAGGGAACGGCCGAAGGCGCGCCCTTCTCCGAAGAAGAATTTCTGACGCTGCTCGGTCTTGCCAAGGCCGGCTGCAGCGAACTGGTTGCCCTTCAAAAACAGGCGATCGCCTGAGCCGACAGGAAAGTACCATGCGCAAGCTCGATACCAGAACGATCGTCGTCGCCAGCCACAACAAGGGCAAGATCGCCGAAATCGCCGATCTGATCGGGCCTTTCGGTTTTTCCGCCAAATCCGCGGCGGAACTGAACTTCTCAGAACCAGATGAGACGGGCACCACCTTCGAGGAAAATGCCGCTATCAAGGCGCTTGCTTCCGCGAAGGCATCCGGTCTGCCCGCCTTGTCCGACGATTCCGGCCTTGTCATCGACGCGCTTGACGGTGCCCCCGGCGTCTACACCGCCAATTGGGCTGAGACGGCCGATGGGACCCGCGATTTCGCCATGGCGATGCAGAAAGTTGAGGATGCGCTGGCCGAGCGAGGAGCTTCGAAGCCGGAAGATCGCACCGGCCGTTTTGTCAGCGTGCTGTGTCTCGCCTGGCCGGACGGGCATGTCGAATATTTCCGGGGTGAGGTTGAGGGCACCGTCGTGTGGCCACCCCGCGGCACCAGCGGGTTTGGTTATGATCCGATCTTCCAACCCGAGGGTTACGACACCACATTCGGTGAGATGACAGCGGAAGAGAAACACGGCTGGAAACGTGGCGACACCTTTGCGCTATCGCACCGCGCCCGCGCCTTTAAAAAATTCGTAGAAACCTGCCTGGAGGCATGAACCCGATGGTCGGGGAGCATCAACTTTCTGCCCCCGGCGCATCGCTTCTGCCGGATACGGGCGATCCCGGTTTCGGGATCTATCTGCACTGGCCCTTTTGCGCGGCCAAATGCCCCTATTGCGACTTCAACAGCCATGTCCGCCACCGCCCGGTGGATCAGGAACGGTTTACGGCTGCCTTCCTGCGGGAAATGGACCATATGCGGTCGCTGAGCGGCCCGCGCGTCGTCACCAGCATTTTCATGGGCGGTGGCACGCCATCACTGATGGACCCGCAAACGGTTGGCGCGTTGCTGGATGGCGTTGCGCGCTTCTGGCATGTGCCTGATGGTATAGAGATCACCATGGAGGCCAATCCCTCCAGCGTCGAGGCCGAACGGTTTCGCGGTTATCGCGCGGCGGGTGTCAATCGTGTCTCTCTCGGCGTGCAGGCGCTCAACGACCGCGACCTGAAATTTCTTGGCCGCCTGCATGATGTTGCCGATGCCCTGAAGGCCATCCGGCTGGCGCGGGAGATTTTTCCGCGCATGTCATTCGACCTCATCTATGCCAGGCCGAACCAGACGGTGGCGGAATGGGATGCCGAGCTGAAGGAGGCCGTCTCCTATGCCGTCGACCATCTGTCGCTCTATCAGCTGACGATCGAGGAAGGCACGCCCTTTTATGGCCTGCACAAGGCGGGCAAGCTCATCGTGCCCGACGGCGAGCATTCGGCCGTTCTTTATGAGGCAACGCAGGAAATCACCGAACGTTATGGCATGCCTGCCTACGAGGTTTCCAATCATGCGCGGCCCGGCGCCGAGAGTCGCCATAACCTCACTTACTGGCGCTATGGCGACTATGCCGGCATTGGCCCCGGCGCGCATGGACGCCTGACGCGTGGCGCCTCCAAGCTCGCCACTGCCACGGAGCGGCACCCCGAGACCTGGCTCGAAAGCGTCGAGCGCGAAGGCCATGGCATGGTCGATCAAGAGTTGCTCGGCGTCGACGAGCAGGCCGACGAATTGCTGCTGATGGGGCTTCGCCTGCGCGAGGGCATCGACCTCGCCCGCTGGAGCGATCTTTCCGGCCGCGACCTCGACCCGGAAAAAGAAGAGTTCCTTTTGCAGCACGGTTTCGTGGAAAGGCTTGGCAATTCCCGCCTGCGCTGCACACCATCAGGCATGCTTATTCTGGATGCCGTCGTAGCCGATCTCGCCTGCTGACATCGGTAGCGTCCTGCATAAAGCCATAGACAAGACGACAATAAAAAAGCGGCCCGAAGGCCGCTTCTTTTTTATGCGTTGTTTTCGTTGATCAGGCGCTTCAGCAACTCGACCTCATGGCCGAGCTTGGTATCGCCGGAAATCAGCTCCTCGATCTTGCGCACCGCGTGCAGAACCGTGGTGTGATCGCGACCACCGAACCGGCGGCCAATCTCCGGGAAAGACCGCGGCGTCAGCATCTTGGCGAGATACATGGCGATCTGGCGCGGTTTGACGATGACGCGGGTACGACGGTTGGATACCAGCTCCTGCCGTGACACATTATAATGCTTGGCAACGATGCGCTGAATGTCCTCGATACGCACACGCTTGGCTTCACCCGTCCCCACAAGATGCGACAGCAACTCATCGACACGATCGACCGAAAGGTTCGGCTCGAAAGAGCGGCGGAACATCAGCTGGTTGAAGGCGCCTTCCAGCTCGCGACCGCTTGCCGTCACGCTTTTTGCCACATGGGTCAGAATTTCGTCCGAAATCTCGAACGACGGATCGTCCTGACGGGCCGAACCGAGACGGCGGTTCAGCATTTCGTAGCGCATATCGTAATCGGGACCTTCAATCTCGATCGCCATACCGCCCTGAAGACGGGAACGGACACGCGGGTCGAGCGATTCCAACTCCCATGGCGCACGGTCAGCCGCCACCACGACCTGCTTGGCGCTATCCAGCAGCATGTTCAGCAGGTGGCAGAATTCGTGCTGGATCATCTTACCCTGCAGGAACTGCATGTCGTCGATCACGAGCAGGTCGATATTGCGAAGCGTGTCCTTCAGCGTCAGCGCATCATTGTCGCGGATCGCGGTCGCGAAACGCCACATGAAATATTCGGCCGTCAGATAGACCACGCGCGGATTGCGCGGGCTGTCGATCGCCGCATTGGCGATGGCCTGCAGAAGATGCGTCTTGCCGAGGCCAACACCCGCGTGAATGAACAGCGGATTGAAGCGCACGGCGCCGGCACCGGCTTCCGCGATTGTCTTTGCCGCCGCAAGTGCGACGCGGTTGGACGAGCCTTCGACAAAGGTATCGAAGGTAAAACGTGTATCGAGCGGCGAACCGAACAGCGGCCCGGAACCACCCTGGCGCAATGTCGCCTGCGCCGCAGCAGGCTGTGCCGCAGGCGCCGTCGCGGGCTGCGACGGAATAAAGGACTTGTTACGCGGAGCCGCACCGACCTCCTGAGCGGGCTGTGCCCGTTCTTCAGTCTGCGCCGGGCGAACCGGACGGCTGGCCGAGCGGACAAGAATCTCCACCTTCAGCACATCCGGATCCTCGCTCTGGACGAGGTTGGTGATCAGATCCATGTAACGGTTGTTGATCCAGGACTTCAGAAAGGTCGTCGGAACGGTAAAGCGAACGACGCTTTTCGAAACGGTATGGAGTTTGAGCCGTGCGAACCAGCTTGCATAGACTTCGGGACCAACCTGTGCCTTGAGCCGTGCGCTAAAACGTTCAAACAGCGCATCATGCATCATTGCCGATTTATCCCCTGCCGCATCTGAGCAAGCTGCATCACATGCCTTTGGTGCGCGGTCCCCATCAGCCACCGCACCCATCGCCAAATTCAATTGCATATTGCCGCCTTTCAAATTGCCAATCATAGCCTGACGATCAAATATCGACCGCCAGGGATCCCCCTCGTTTATTTTTGCCCCCAACGTTCCCCTCGAAAGAACGATAAAGGCGATTACCCGTTTGCGAGCCGGTTATCCCATTTCACTCCCCTTCATGGAGAGACCTGCGACACGCTAAAAACGCTCCTTTCGTCACAACCTTAAGGCGCATTCTTGAAGACAAAAAGCCCCCGCCCGTTCCGAGACCGAAACGGCACAAAAAGCTCAATGACCTGAAAAAACGGACCCCGAAAGAACCGCCAGCAAGAAGGTGAATATCGTCGATATGTTCATCGAGATAATCTGTGGACTGAGATCCGCACCCCTTGTTGAAATGCATTTAGGCAGGATCGGGGGGAGAGATCAATGGCGTTTTTTCTGCAAAAACGTAGATCGGCCATTGACTCACAATGACCGTTTTGCATCACCGACGGGGCGCGAAGCAGAATCGCTTATGAATCAATGAGATTCAATTTTGGCAATTTTTGAGAGCCGATTTTACCAAAAAAATAAAAATCTTCTTGACTCAAAAACCGCCGCGACTTCCGTAGAGAAAGCCTCCCATTTTCCAGGAGACCTCCTGCAAGTATTTGTTTTTGCTTTAATTTTCCTGTCGTCCATCTGACATGCGTTTGTCACGTTACGGCAGCAATGGTTAACGGGCAGTTAGAATCACAAAAAGCCCGGTCAAAAGACCAGGCTTTTTGAATAGTTATTTGTGATTAGCCGGATTAGGCGGAAAGTGCCTTAACGCGCTGGGCAAGACGCGACACCTTGCGGGATGCCGTGTTGCCATGCAGAACGCCGCGGGTCGCTGCGCGCTGGATTTCAGGCTGGGCTGCCTTCAGAGCTTCGGTGGCAACTGCCAGATCACCGGTAGCGATTGCTTCCTCGACCTTGCGGATGAAGCCGCGAACGCGCGAACGGCGAGCCTTGTTGACTGCGGTACGGCGAGCGATCTTGCGGGTCGCCTTTTTCGCCGAAGTTGTATTGGCCATGTATGCCTCTCTTCGAATTCAAACCAAATTCCGCAACCATAGGATCGGGTCGTTCGAAGACCTCAGGTAACCCAAGAATGCGGGAGTAATTTCGGACAAGCCGGATGGCTTTCCTTAACCGTGGGCGGGCATATACCGCTAAAGCGTACGCCCGTCAACGCGCAAAACGCCTAAAAGCGCCGATATTCCGAATCCTTAGCGATTCCGGAAAGCGGGTTTGCGCTTTTCCACGAAGGCCGCCATGCCCTCCTTCTGATCCGCTGTCGCAAAGAGCGATTGGAAGGCACGCCGTTCATATCTCAGACCCTCGGCGAGTGGCACCTCGAAGGAGCGGTTGACGCTTTCCTTGGCCATCAGCACGGAAGCGCGCGACAGCGAGGCGATGCGGGTCGCGGCCTCGACGGCAACGTCCATGAGATCCGCAGCCGGCACGATACGCGACACGAGGCCGGCGCGCTCGGCCTCCGCCGCATCCATCATGCGGCCGGTCAGCACCAGGTCCATGGCCTTCGCCTTGCCCACTGCCCGCGTCAGCCGCTGCGAGCCGCCCATGCCGGGAATGACGCCGAGGGTGATTTCCGGCTGGCCGAACTTCGCCGTGTCCGATGCGATGATGAAATCGCACATCATCGCCAGTTCACAGCCACCGCCGAGCGCAAAACCGGAAACGGCGGCGATGACAGGTTTGCGGGTGGCAGCGACCTCATCCCAGCCGCCGAGGAAATCGCCGACATAGGCGTCAACGAAATCCAGCCCCTGCATTTCCTTGATGTCGGCGCCTGCCGCAAATGCCTTTTCCGAGCCGGTGATAATAATCGCGCCGATGGAATCATCTACGGAGAACGAAGATAAAATGTGCCGCAGTTCTTTCAGAAGCACCGAATTGAGGGCGTTGAGCGCCTTGGGGCGGTTGAGCGTGATGACACCCACCTCATCGCGTTTCTCGACCAATATCGTTTCATAGTCCACTGCAATCTCCCCTTCTCCGTAGTCCAACATTGTTACTTCTGGCAGGCGGCACAATAGAATGTGGAACGGCCAGCCTGCACAATCCTTTCGACCGTACCCCCGCAGCCGGGTGTCCGGCAAGGCTGGCCGGCCTGATCGTAGACCGAAAAGGAGTGCTGGAAATATCCGAGCGTTCCGTCCGTCTGTATATGATCTCGCAAGGAGGAGCCGCCGGCGGCAATCGCGTCGGCAATCACGTCGCGGATTTTCTCCGTTAGATCGATGAGCTGCGCTTTGGGCTTGCCGCCTTTCGTCACCAGCGTTCCCGCTGCCCGCAGAGGCGAAAGATGCGCGCGCCACAAGGCCTCGCAGACATATATATTGCCGAGACCGGCGATGACCTTTTGATCCAGCAGCGTACTTTTAAGAGGCTGGCTTTTGCCCTCAAACCGGCTTGCCAGATAATCGGCGCTCAGCGCATTTCCTGTCGGCTCCGGGCCAAGCTCTGCGAATGCAGGGTAAAGATCGAGCTTGTTGCGTTCCACCAGATGCATGAAGCCGAAGCGGCGCGGATCATTATAGATGACGCAGACGCGCTCCTCTCCCTTTTCCAGATGAAAGACCACATGGTCATGCTTGCCGTCTTTCGAGCGGGCATAATGAAACGTGCCGGGCGCTTCACCGCCCTCACCTTTTTCCGGCTCGATGCGGAACGAGCCGGACATGCCGAGGTGGGACACGATCGTCAGCCCGCCCTCAAGCTCGATAAGGAGATATTTCGCCCTGCGTCCAAGCGAGATGATCGTCTTTCCCTCAATAAGCTGCGCGAAATCCTCTGGAAACGGAAACCGCAGATCGGGGCGGCCGAGATGGAGCTTGCGGACCTTTGCGCCTTCCATGGTTGGCGCGAGGCCACGTCTGACGGTTTCGACTTCTGGCAATTCTGGCATCTGGCTTATCCGGCAGTTTATCGTTAGGACCATGTGGTCTATACAATGCACGCGAAATGTCGCGCCCAGGCGATGCGGCAACAGATAGCGTTGCCATGGCGTTTCCGCTATGGTCCGCCACGCAATAAATATGGAGACAGATGATGACCGACGCCCGTACGACCGCAGAAGGTGGCATGGAAACGTCCTATGGCTTTCACAAGGTGGATGAAGGCAAGAAGCAGGGGCTGGTCAACGAAGTCTTCCACAAGGTGGCCAAGCGCTACGACATCATGAATGACGTGATGTCGGCCGGCCTGCACCGGCTGTGGAAGGACGCCATGGTCTCCTCGCTTTCGCCGCGCAAGGATCCTTCCTACAAGATCCTGGACGTCGCGGGCGGCACCGGCGATATCGCCTTCCGCATCATCGAAGCCTCCAATCGTCTGGCGCATGCCACCGTTCTCGATATCAACGGCTCGATGCTGGCCGTGGGCGAGGAGCGCGCCGCGAAAAAGAAGCTTTCCGACAATCTGACCTTCGTTGAGGCCAATGCCGAGGAACTGCCCTTTGAGGCAAACAGTTTCGATGCCTATACGATCGCATTCGGCATTCGCAACGTGCCACGCATCGATGTGGCGCTGAAGGAGGCCCACCGCGTGCTGAAACGTGGCGGACGGCTGCTGGTGCTGGAATTTTCCGAAGTCGAAATGCCGCTGCTCGACCGCGTTTATGACGCATGGTCGTTCAACGCCATTCCGCAATTCGGCAAGATGATCACCGGCGACGCCGAACCCTACCAATATCTGGTCGAGTCGATCCGCAAATTCCCCAATCAGGAGGATTTTGCGACGATGATCCGTACCGCCGGCTTCTCCCGCGTGACCTATACCAATTACACCGGCGGCATCGCCGCCCTGCATTCCGGCTGGAAGCTTTAAAACCATGCCCGCCAGACGCAGGAGACAAGCATAAGCATGAGTACTTTGGGCGCATATTTCCGCCTCGCAAGGGTTGGCTGGGTTCTCGTGCGCGAAGGCGTCGTGCTGGCCCTGCCGTCCGATGACCTGCCCGCCCCCGCGCAATTATTGAAAGCCCTGCTGAAGCCCTTCGCCCGCAGCAAGGCGAAACGGGCGCAACGCAGCGACCGACTGGCCGTGGCTGTCGAGCGGCTCGGGCCTTCCTATGTCAAGATGGGCCAGTTTCTGGCCACCCGGCCGGATGTGGTGGGCGCCGATTTCGCCGACGATCTTGCAAGCCTTCAGGACCGCATGGCCTTTTTCCCAGCGGCTGCGGCGAAAGCCAATATCGAGGGTTCACTCGGACGGTCGGTTTCGGAGCTCTACAGGGAATTCGGCGATCCGATCGCCGCCGCGTCCATCGCGCAGGTGCATCCGGCCATGGTCGATACACCGAAGGGGCCGCGCAAGGTGGCCGTCAAGGTCATTCGTCCAGGTGTTCGCCAGCGTTTCCAGAACGATCTCGAGGCGATGTATCTGATCGCCGACCTGCAGCAGCGTTTCGTCCGTTCTGCGCGCCGCCTGCGCCCCGTCGAAGTGACGCGCACGCTGGAGCAGACCACCAAGATCGAGATGGATCTGCGGCTTGAGGCAGCGGCGCTATCTGAACTTGCGGAAAACACGAAGAACGATCCGGGTTTCCGGGTTCCGGAAGTCGATTGGGAGCGCACCGGGCGCGACGTCGTCACCATGGAATGGATCGACGGCGTCAAGATGTCGGATATAGAGGGCCTGAAGGCCGCTGGCCACGACCTGAACAAGCTCGCCGACACGCTGATCCAGTCCTTTCTGCGGCACACGCTACGCGACGGTTTTTTCCATGCGGACATGCACCCCGGCAACCTCTTCGTTGATGCGAAGGGCGAGATCGTCGCCGTGGATATGGGCATTGCCGGGCGTCTCGGCAAAAAGGAACGCCGCTTCCTTGCCGAAATCCTCTACGGCTTCATTACCCGCGACTACATGCGGGTGGCGGAGGTGCATTTCGAAGCCGGTTACGTGCCGGGCCATCACGACAAAGCCAGCTTCGCCCAGGCGATCCGCGCCATTGGCGAGCCGATCCATGGCCAGCCGGCCGAGACGATTTCCATGGGCAAGCTGCTCACCCTCCTCTTCGAAGTGACCGAACTTTTTGACATGGAAACGCGGCCGGAACTCGTGATGCTGCAAAAGACCATGGTGGTGGTGGAAGGCGTGTCGCGCATGCTCAATCCGCGCTTCAACATGTGGAAGGCAGCCGATCCGGTCGTCGGCGGCTGGATCCGCGACAATCTCGGCCCAAAACGCATCGCCACCGATCTGAAGGATGGCGTGAAGGCGGCTCTCAAGCTCGCCGAAGCGGTGCCCGAGATTGCCGCCAAGACCGAGAAGCTGCATTCCGAACTGATGTATATGAGCGAGAACGGGCTGCGTTTCGACGCGCAGACGGCGGAAGCCATCGGCAAGGCGGAAGCACGCCACACCAAATGGGGTCGCATTGCGCTTTGGGTCATTGCGCTGACGCTTGTTTACATTGCAATCAGGGTGAGTTGACCCTGCGAAGGTTGGCGCGTGCCATGCTTATGTAATGTATCGGAGCGATAAGAGCCCGATCTTCAAGCGAGACGGGTGATGAATACGGGTAAGGGCTGCTTTGAGGCCTGGGCGCAATTGCGCCAGCACTTGGCAGCCGGGATGATGCCGGACGGGATTAGAGTTTCATGGCAAAAGCGCAGATAATAAAACAGGTCCTCTCCTATTCGTCGTGGCCGCTGGTCTTCATCGGCGGCCTCGTGGGGTCCTATTTCGCTTTCGCTGGCAGCCATCCGATCGCGACCTTTCTGGCTGTTTATGCTGGCGCGGTTCTCACCCTGTTTCTTCTTGAACGTTATATTCCCTATGAAGTCGAATGGCTAGAGGGTGATGGCGAAACCATGACCAGCATCGGCCATACGCTTCTGACCAAGGGTCTCGTGCAGCTCGCTGCCGCCGCAGCGGCCATCTTCCCGATGCTGGCCGCCAATGTGCTGCAGCCGCTCGCGGCTATGCGCTTCGACCTATGGCCCTCTCACCTGCCTGTCATCGTGCAGGTTGCGCTTGCGGTGACGATTGCCGAATTCGGTCTCTACTGGGCCCATCGCATTGCGCATGAAACCGTGTTTTTCTGGCGCTTTCATGCGCTGCATCACAGTGTCGTGCGGCTCTGGGTCGTGAATACCGGCCGGTTTCATGTGGCCGATTCCCTGTTCAAGATCGCACTCAGCCAGATTCCGCTCTATTTCATGGGTGCGCCGCTTCAGGTCTTCTGGTGGCTGGGTGCCGTGACCGCATTCATCGGTATCTTGACCCATTGCAACGTCGATATGAGAACGGGGCTGCTCGATTACGTCTTCAGCACGCCGCGCCTGCACCGCTGGCACCATTCGAAACAACTTCCGGAAGGCAATACCAATTACGGCGAGAACCTCGTCATCTTCGATATTATCTTCGGCTCCTACCATAACCCCGACCGGCCCTCGTCCACCGATATCGGCATCAAGGGTGAGATCGCCAAGGGGTTTGTGCCGCAGCTTCTCCAGCCCTTCACCAAAGAGGGCGTCCGCCAGATCATCGGCAAAGACAAAAAGGTCAATTGAAGCGAAAACTACAGGGCGGGTGCAGGATCGATGACGATGCCGAGCTCGCCCCGCAGTTTTTTCGTCAGGCCGGCTGCGACAAGTTCATAGGAACGGCGCACATAGTGTTCCAGCTCTTCCTGTTCGAGCGGGGAATGGTCGGCAATCGACACCCATTTGCGTTTGGCAAAATAGGGCGCCTGAGCGATGCCTTCGAGCGAGGTGAGGATTTCGAAGCTCTCTTCCGAACATTTCACCACCAGCCGCCAGTCCTCCCGTTCGCCCAGCACGGCAAAGACCTTGTCGCCGACCTTGGCCACATGCGAATCCCATTGATCGACGAAACGCACGCCCGGCCATTTAACGAGTACCCTGTCGAAAGTCTTGCGATCAAAAAGGGTCATGAGAGCTTCTCCGCGATAAGGGCTGCCAGACGTTTTGCGACGTCCGCCTTATCGAGATCCGGCCATGCTTCGAGACCGTCAGCCGAAATGATCTTCACGCTATTGCGGTCGCCGCCCATGATGCCGGTTTCCGCCGATACGTCATTGGCGACGATATAATCCGCGCCCTTGCGTTCCAGCTTCGCGCGGCCGTTTTTCTCCACATCCTGCGTTTCGGCAGCAAAACCAACCACCAGCCTGGGACGCTTTTCATGGTGGCCGACGGTTTTCAGAATATCCGGATTTTCCGTCAGCTGTAGCGAAGGCGGCGCGTCACCTGGCTGTTTTTTGATCTTTTGGTCCGAGGAACCTGTCACCCGCCAGTCCGCGACCGCAGCGACCATAACGGCAATATCCGCCGGGAGCCTTGAGATCACCGCATCGCGCATCTCCTCGGCCCGCTCGACATGGATCGTCGTAACCCCTGCGGGATCGGCGATGGTGACGGGGCCTGAAACCAGCACGACCTCCGCCCCCAGTTCCGCCAGAGCCGCCGCAATGGCATGGCCCTGCTTGCCCGACGAGCGGTTGGCGATATACCGCACCGGATCGATCGGCTCATGTGTCGGCCCTGACGTGACGATCGCCGTTTTGCCTTTGAGTGGCTTTGGCCTGTCATCCAGCAGCGACTCGACGGCTTCCGCGATCTGCAAAGGCTCCGCCATGCGACCAAGACCAGCCTCACCCTTCTCCGCCATCTCACCGGCCATGGGCCCGATGAACAACACGCCATCCTTCTTCAGCATTTCGATGTTGCGCGTCGTTGGCTTTGCTGACCACATTTTTGGATTCATCGCCGGCGCGGCCAGCACCTTGCGATCCGTCGCGAGAAGGATCGTGGAAGCGAGATCGTCGGCCAGACCATGCGCCATCTTCGCCATCAGATCGGCGGTGGCCGGTGCCACCAGCACGAGATCACAATCGCGCGCCAGCCTGATATGGCCGACATCCTGCTCGTCCTGTCTGGAAAAAAGCTCGGTGAAAACATGGGTGGCGGAAAGCGCGCCGACGGCGAGCGGCGTAACGAATTCCTGTGCGCCCTTCGTCATGACCGGCGTGACCTTGGCACCCCGCTCTTTCAGGCGGCGGATGAGATCGAGGCTCTTATAGGCCGCGATGCCGCCGGAGATAATGAGGAGAATATGCTTGCCTGAAAGCGTCATGATGCCGGACCAGTTTCCCATTTCACCGGGAAACTAAGCCCTTGGCATACAAAGTGCAATCACGCCTTTATCAAGCCGCCTTGGCGACGTGATATTCCTTGATCGCGACCATCTTGATCGCCGGAAAACGCTCTGCTTCATAACGCAGCGAGAAAGCGTCCTGCGCCAGAAACACCGGATCGCCATCCAGATCGCGGGCGATATCTCCGCGCTTGACGTTAAGGAACTTGTCCATCTCCGCCGGCTGATCAGATGAAATCCAGCGGCAGACGGAAAAGCGCGACATTTCAAACGAGACCGGCAGGCCATATTCGCCCATCAGCCGTTCTTTCAAAACGTCGAGCTGCAACGCGCCGACAACGCCGACGATAGCCGGCGAGCCGTCTTCCGGCGAGAAGAGCTGCACCACACCCTCTTCCGCCATCTGCTGCAGGGCTTCCTTCAGCTTCTTGGCCTTCATCGCATCTTCCAGCCGCACGCGGCGCAGGATTTCCGGTGAGAAGTTCGGAACGCCCTGGAAGACGAGGTTTTCACCCTCGGTCAGCGTATCGCCGATGCGCAGCGTGCCGTGGTTGGGAATACCCACCACGTCCCCCGCAAAGGCGGTATCCGCCAGCTGGCGTTGTGACGCGAAGAAGAACTGCGGCGCAGTGAGCCCCATCTGCTTGCCGGTGCGCGACAGGCGCGCCTTCATGCCGCGCTCCAGTTTGCCGGAGCAGATGCGTGCGAAGGCGATGCGGTCACGGTGGTTGGGGTCCATATTGGCCTGAATCTTGAAGACGAAGGCCGTCATCTTGTCTTCGGCCGCATGCACGGTGCGGGTATCCGCCACCTGATCGCGCGGCGGCGGTGCGAAATCACCGAGTGCATTTATAAGATCACGCACACCGAAATTGCGCAACGCCGACCCAAAGAACACCGGCGTCATGTGGCCTTCAAGAAACGCCTGACGGTCGAAGGGGCGGCAGGCTTCCAGCGCCAGTTCCGTTTCTTCGACGAAGGCTTGACGTTCATTTTCCGGTAGCCGATCGGCGACCGCCTGCGGACCGTTGACTTTTATGGCCTCCACCTGTGTGTCACCACCGCGAAAGGTGCTGTCGGCGAGATTGTAGGCGCCGCAGAAGGTTTTGGCCCGCCCGACCGGCCACGTGATCGGCGCGGTATCCAGCGCGAGTTTTTCCTCGACCTCATCCAGAATCTCGAAGGCGTCGCGGCTTTCGCGGTCCATCTTGTTGATGAAGGTGATGATCGGAATATCGCGCATGCGGCAGACTTCGAAGAGCTTCAGCGTGCGTGGCTCGATACCCTTGGCGGCGTCGATGACCATGATCGCCGCATCCACGGCCGTCAGCGTGCGGTAGGTATCGTCGGCGAAGTCTTCGTGGCCGGGCGTATCGAGAATGTTGAAAACGCGGTCGTTATATTCGAAGGTCATGACCGAGGTGACGACCGAAATGCCGCGCTCGCGCTCGATCTTCATCCAGTCCGAACGGGTCTGGATGCGATCCTTCTTCGCCTTCACCTCACCGGCAAGCTGGATCGCTCCGCCGAACAGCAGCAGCTTTTCGGTAAGCGTCGTCTTACCCGCGTCCGGGTGCGCGATAATAGCAAAGGTGCGGCGGCGGGAGACCGCCTCGGCAAGTGTTTCGGCCATCTGACAAATCCTGTGAATTGCGGGCTATCTAGCGTTTCAGGCCCGCATTTGCAATTGACCTTGCCGCGATCTGCGCAAACTAATGCCGCATGACCGTTCAAAATGACAATCGCCCCCCTCTCCGCCTCGTCCGCCTCGCCAATGGTGCAGGCCTCGAATTGCCGTCTTACGAAACCGGCGGTGCAGCCGGCATGGACCTGCGCGCTGCGGTGCCTGCGGATCAATCGCTGACGCTCAAACCCGGTGAAAGGGCGCTGGTGCCGACCGGTTTCATCTTCGAAGTTCCGACCGGCTACGAGGCGCAAATACGCCCCCGCTCGGGCCTCGCCATCAAGAACGGCATCACCTGCCTCAATTCTCCCGGCACGGTGGACAGCGATTATCGCGGCGAAGTGAAGGTCATTCTGGCCAATCTGGGGCAGGATGATTTCACCATCGAGCGCGGCATGCGCATTGCGCAGATGGTAATCGCGCCGGTGACGCAGGTTGCCGTGAGTGAAGTGACGGAAACCTCCGAGACGACGCGCGGCACCGGCGGTTTCGGTTCGACCGGGGTCTGACCGGCAACCTGCGTGATCGATTGTTTTTACCTGGCAATTTCGCTATTGATCTGGTGGATTTTCCGGGGAACATCATCATGACGCTGACGACCATTTTTGCCTATGCCACTGCCCTTTTCATCGCCGCGGCCATTCCCGGTCCCGGCATGACGGCGATCGTGGCGCGGGCTCTGGGGTCGGGCTTCCACGAAACCTTCTTCATGGGCCTCGGGCTGATACTGGGCGACATGATCTACCTCACCGCCGTGATACTGGGGTTGGCCTTCGTGGCGCAGACCTTTCAGGAAGCCTTCATGGTGCTGAAATTCGCCGGTGCGGCCTATCTCCTCTACATCGCCTGGAAACTTTGGACCGCCGGCCTTTTGCCGCAGGACCTGAAGGCGAAAAAAAGCACCAGCATGCCGATGTCCTTCCTGTCGGGCCTGCTGATCACGCTCGGCAACCCGAAAACGATGCTGTTTTATGTGGCACTGGTGCCGACGCTGATCGACATCCGCATGATCGGCCCGTCAGAATATGCGACACTGCTCGCACTCACCTTCGTGGTGCTGATGGCCGTTCTTCTGCCTTACATCCTGCTCGCGGCGAAAGCGCGCAACCTTCTGAAACGGCCAAGCGCGCTGACAATTCTCAACCGCACCGCGGCGGGAATTCTGGCAGGAACGGCGACCATGATCGCAATCCGCAGCACCTAAAATAATTTGGTTCAATTGCATGATTTACCGTGAAATTTTTCCGGTAATCCCCCGACATTAGGAAGAACGTTCGCTGGCTTGACACGGCGATTGCTCCTATTCTGCCGCTCAAATCTCGCGGCCTCATATTCTGGGGCCTTCATACAGGGGAGCATCATGCCTGAAGCCAGAAAGCCCGGACGCGGACGCGTCTATTCCTCGATCACCGAAACAATCGGCGATACCCCGATCGTGCGGCTCGACAAGCTGGCGAAGGAAAAGGGCGTGAAGGCCAACCTGCTCGCCAAGCTGGAGTTCTTCAACCCAATCGCCTCCGTGAAAGACCGCATCGGCGTTGCCATGATCGAAGCGCTCGAGGTGCAGGGAAAGATCACCCCCGGCAAGACGACGCTGGTCGAACCAACATCAGGCAATACGGGCATTGCGCTTGCCTTTGCCGCCGCCGCCAAGGGATACAAGCTGATCCTCACCATGCCTGAAACCATGTCGGTTGAACGCCGGAAGATGCTGGCGCTGCTCGGCGCCGAACTGGTGCTGACCGAAGGTCCGAAGGGCATGAAGGGCGCCATTGCAAAAGCGCAGGAACTGGCAGAGACCCTGCCCGACGCCATCATTCCCCAGCAGTTCGAAAATCCCGCCAATCCGGATATTCACCGCAGAACAACGGCGGAAGAAATCTGGAACGACACCGACGGTACGGTCGATATCCTCGTTTCCGGCATCGGCACGGGCGGCACGATCACTGGCACCGGTCAGGTTCTAAAATCCCGCAAGCCGGAAGTGAAGGTTATCGCAGTCGAACCCGCCGACAGCCCGGTGCTTTCCGGTGGCAATCCCGGCCCGCACAAGATCCAGGGCATCGGTGCCGGTTTTGCACCCGCGATCCTCGACACCGGCATCTATGACGAGATCGTCACCGTCACCAATGACGAGGCTTTTGAAATCGCTCGTCTTGCGGCGCGGCTCGAAGGCGTGCCCGTCGGCATCTCTTCCGGTGCAGCACTGGCGGCGGCAATCAAGGTCGGCGCGCGCGAGGAAAATGCCGGCAAGAACATCGTCGTCATCGTTCCGTCCTTCGCGGAACGTTACCTTTCGACGGCGCTGTTCGAAGGGCTTGGGCTCTGATCATTCCAGTCGGTACGCGCGATCGCGGACCAAAGAGCGAAGTTCACTATGCCGCCGGCACCGCTGGCGGCATATGAGTTTTCACAACCCCGCGCATTCAACCGAATTCGCGCGATGCGCTTCAGATCTCTCTTTCGCATCTCCTTATCGCAAAGAGCGAAGCAATCGGGAAGCGCGCCTCAAAACTCTTCCCAACAAAGCACGCAAGCATCACCGCTTAAGCCGGTGTTGGTAACCTCTCACCCGCGATACGATAAGACACGGCTTCCGCCACATGAATGCGGCCAACCGTCTGCTTTCCGTCCAGATCGGCCAATGTTCGCGCGACCTTCAGAATACGGTGATAACCGCGGGCGGAAAACTTCAGCCGTTCGGCGGCATCGCGCAACAATTGTAGCCCGGAGGCATCTGGTTCGGCATATTTTTCTATCAGAGTCGTCGTGCAGCGGGCATTGGTGCGGACGGCAGGAAATCCCGCCGCCGCATAGCGCTCCTGCTGGACGAGGCGTGCATTGGCGACACGGGCAGCAACCACCGCACTCGGCTCGGACGCAACGGGGCGAATGAGGTCAGTGGCAGAAACGGCGGGAACATCAATGCGAATATCGATGCGATCCATCAGCGGGCCGGAAATTCGCCCCTGATAGTCGGCCACGCAGCGCGGGCCTCTGGCGCAGGTAAACCCCGGCTCACCCGCCATACCGCACCGGCAGGGGTTCATTGCCGCGACGAGCTGGATTTGCGCCGGATAGCTGACGCGGTGATTGGCCCGCGCGATGATACATTCGCCGGTTTCCAGCGGCTGGCGCAACGCATCCAGCACCTGGGGCGAAAATTCCGGGAACTCATCCAGAAACAGGACGCCGTGATGAGCAAGCGAGGCCTCACCCGGTCTGGCACGCAATCCGCCCCCGATCAGCGCTGCCATGGTGGCGGAATGGTGCGGCGTTCGAAACGGTCTGCGGTCCGAGAGCTTACCGCCCGATAATTGGCCGGCGATGGAATGGACCATCGACACCTCCAGCAGTTCCGCCGCCTCCAGTGGCGGCAGGATGGAAGGCAGCCGAGCGGCGAGCATGGACTTTCCCGAACCGGGCGGCCCGACCATCAGCAGATTATGACCGCCGGCAGCGGCCACCTCCAAAGCGCGTCGGGCGCTTTCCTGTCCCTTGATATTCATTAGATCGGGAAGGTTGACCGGATTGGTCCGGATGGCGGGCACGGGGCGCGAAAGCAGCTGCGTGCCGCGAAAATGATTGGCGAGCGCAATGAGGCTGCGCGGAGCGAGAATATCGATGCCGGCCCCGGCCCAGGCGGCTTCCGGCCCACTTTCAGCCGGGCAGATCAGACCCTTGCCGAGGGCGTTGGCACCGATCGCCGCCGGCAGCGCGCCGGAGACCATGCCGATGGTGCCGTCGAGATTGAGTTCGCCGAGAACCACATATTCGCCGAGCGCCTCTGCCGGTATGGCGCCCAAAGCGGCCATTAGCCCGAGAGCAATGGGAAGATCGAAATGCGATCCTTCCTTTGGCAGATCGGCAGGCGCGAGATTGACGGTCACCTTTTTTGCCGGGAGCGCCAGACCCGAAGCATGCAGCGCCGCCTGCACCCGCTCCCGGCTCTCCGCCACTGCCTTGTCCGGCAGGCCGACAATCTGGATGCCGACCTTTCCGGGTGCGACCATGACCTGCACCTCAACGGGCACACCCTCTATGCCCTGAAATGCAACCGTATTAACCCGTGCCACCATGGCCTGCCCCGCAAACCGGCCGCATCAGCAGAGCTTCATGCCCTATCACGACCACCCGCAAGCAACGTGCCACAGAGCAAAGAATAAAACAAGAACATCTGCAGAACAATTTCTCGCAGTCGATGTATTTTAGTTGTATCGAGTTGTACGCGCGGAACAAATCGGGAGCGATTGGAATCGCCTTAGAAATCCTGAGCGTCGCGTTTTTTCTCGATCGCGTCCCACAGCAGGCTCGCCACATCGGCGCCGCCGAATTTACGCACTTCGCGAATACCGGTCGGTGAGGTGACGTTGATTTCCGTTAGATAATCGCCGATCACATCGATACCGACGAAGAGGAAACCGCGCTCGCGCAGGGCAGGACCGATGCGGCGGCAGATTTCCTTTTCGCGCGCCGTCAGTTCCGTCGGCTCCGGCCGGCCGCCGGCATGCATGTTGGAGCGGGCATCGTTTTCTGCCGGCACGCGGTTGATCGCGCCGACCGGCTCGCCATCCACGAGGAGGATGCGCTTGTCGCCCTTGCGAACGTCCGGCAGGTATTCCTGAGCGATATAGGGTTCGCGGAACATCTGGCCGAACATTTCCAGCAGGGAAGAGAAATTGCGATCATCGCGTGCCGAATGGAAGACGCCTGCGCCGCCATTGCCATAAAGCGGCTTGAGGATGATATCGCCCATTTCGTTGCGGAAGCGGGCGATCTCGGAAACGTCCTTGGTAATCAGCGTCTTCGGCATCAGATCGGCAAATTCGGTGACGAAAATCTTTTCCGGCGAATTGCGCACCCAGGCAGGATCATTGACAACCAGCGTCTTGGGATGAATACGCTCCAAGAGATGGGTCGAGGTAATATAGGCCATATCGAATGGCGGATCCTGACGCAGATGGATGACATCCATGGTCGAGAGATCAACCCGCTCCGGCTCCGACAGGGAGAAATGATCGCCGTTGATATCACGCAGTTCCATCTGCTCGACGGTCGCGTAAATCTTGCCATCGCGCATGGAAAGGCGGTCGGGGGTATAGTGAAACAGCCGGTATCCGCGGGCCTGCGCCTCAAGGCTCATGGCGAAGGTGGAGTCGCCGGCAATATTGATGCCGGAAACATGATCCATCTGGATCGCGACGTTCTTGATCTTCGCCATGCACAGGTCCCTCTTGCAGCATGCGGACGCTTCGCCTGTCCGCCGTGCCCATTGCTCCGTCTTTTCAAGCTTCCCGGCAGGACCGGAAGAGACCCGGAAATGCTTCAGAAAACCCTGAAGATGTAGGGCAGCGACCATTCAAACGCAACTGCTGCAAGCGGTGGTTTGTGTGAGTTTTATTGAACCTTCACAATTCCGCCGGCGGAGCAGCATTGGCCCGCCGGCCGGAGGTGAAATCAGGGTTCAGGCCGCCAGCTTGTAGGAGCGGCCAGCAAACAGCTTGTTCTTTACACGATAGGCCAAAGCCAGTGCCGTGGGGAACGGACGGCGCATGAAGGCGACCTTGCGGACATAATGATCGACCCGCCAGGTGGCCCATGTTCCAGCGGGAAAATAGGCGACATCCCCCACCCTGAGGATGCTGACCGAACCGTCTTCGGAGGTGACATGCACCTCGCCTTCCAGAATATAGACGGTTTCATCCCAGCCGAAGAACCAGCGGAATTCACCCGCGGTGCAATCCCACATGGCAGTGCTGGAGGCGCGATCGCCACTTCGGGAGTGATCCGCAGCGCGTGCCTCAGGGTTGCCGGAGATGATCCATTCCGGATTGATCGGGGCCGGTTGAAGCCGCAGATCAGTGCAGGAGGCGCTGACGACCGCCTCGTCTTTTCGTCTGCGCAGGTAGGCCGGCAATATCGGCATCGTCCGGATTGCCATGGTTGCGGCCGCCGCGAACATCATTTTGAACGACATATAAGAAAACCCCCGTGAAATATTGGAGATTTTCTATCATCGGGATTGTAACAAAGCGGTTTTGACAATCGGCGCAATTTTAGTCATTGCGCCGATTTCTGCGATGCGCTCAGGCCGTCGCCAGCTGAGCGGCCGGCACACTAAGCTGCTCCGCTTTGCCGGCAATACGCTTGCCGGTTTCGCTGGAGAAGAAATGCAGCTTTTCCGGCGCGATCGTCACCGAAAGCGTGGCGGGAACGTCAACATCCGGCGGGAACGCAATCGTCAGGGTCTGGTCGCCGATCATGCCGTGGATGAGGCGCTGGGAACCCAGCTCCTCGACATAATCAACCCGGAGTGCAAAACACTGCTCACCTGCCGCAGCCAGTCGGAAATCCTCTGCGCGCATGCCCACCGTCACCGGCCCTGAGGTAGGCGCAAAGCCATTGAGCGCAAACAGCGACGGACCGATGGCAAGGCTATCGCCATGCAGTTCGGCCTTCAGCAGGTTCATGGCGGGGGAGCCGATGAAGCTCGCGACAAAGGTCGAGGCAGGGGTGTGATAGACATCGAGCGGCGCGCCGATCTGTTCGATGCGGCCACCATTCAGCACAACCAGACGATCCGCCAGCGTCATCGCCTCCAGCTGGTCGTGCGTGACGTAGATGGAGGTGGTGCCGAGGCGCTTCTGCAGACGCTTGATTTCACCGCGCATGGAAACGCGCAGCTTGGCATCGAGGTTGGACAGGGGCTCATCGAACAGAAAGGCGGCCGGCTTTCGCACGATGGCGCGCCCCATGGCGACACGTTGCCGCTGACCGCCGGAAAGGGCGCGAGGCTTGCGGTCCAGATAGGGCTCGAGTTGCAGCATGCGGGCGGCTTCAGCCACACGCGTATCGATCTCCGCCTTCGGTGTCTTGCGGTTCTTCAGCCCGTATTCCAGGTTTTCGCGCACCGACATATGTGGGTAAAGCGCGTAGTTCTGGAACACCATGGCGATATCGCGATCGGCTGGATCGGTCTGGTTGACGACCCGGTCGGCAATCTTCACCGTACCCTCGGAGATATCCTCGAGGCCGGCGACCATGCGTAGAAGCGTGGACTTGCCGCAACCGGAGGGACCGACGAGAACGATGAACTCGCCGTCCTTGATGTCGATATCGACATGATGCACGGCGCGTACGCCACCATGGTAATCCTTGCAGACCTGACTGATTTCTATCGCGGCCATTTCGGTCTCCTTATTTATCGCTTTCGGTGAGGCCCTTGATGAACCAGCGCTGGAAGATCACGACGATCAACACAGGCGGCAGCATGGCCAGAACGGCGAGCGCGAAAGCTTCGTTGTAATCGGGGATTTGCGAACCGACCCAGACCTGCAGGATCGACTTGATACCGCGCATCAGGGTGAAGAATTTCTCATCCGTCGTCATCAGCATGGGCCAGAGATACTGGTTCCAGCCATAAACGAACATGATGATGAAGATCGCCGCCATCATCGTGCGCGAGAGCGGGATGATGATATCGATGAAGAATTTGAACGGTCCTGCCCCGTCGATGCGGGCCGCCTCGAGCAATTCTTCCGGAATGGATTTGAAAAACTGCCGGAAATAGAAGGTGCCTGTCGCGGATGCCAAGAGCGGCACGATCAGTCCCGTATAGGAGTTCAGCAGACCGAGTTTGCTCATCACCTCGTAGGACGGCATGATGCGCACTTCGAGCGGCAGGAGCAGCGTGGTGAAAATAATCCAGAAGGCGAGCGTCGCAAAGCGAAAGCGGAAATAGACGATCGCGTAAGCAGCCGTCATCGACAGGACGATCTTACCGACGGCAAAACCGATGCCGAGGATGAGCGAGTTGATCACCATGTTGATGCCGGTGATCTGCCCCGTGAAGCCGCCCTTCTGCGTCAGCACCTTTTCATAGGTTTCGACGAAATTATCGCCGGGAACGATCGTCAGGCCGCTGCGGTGGATTTCCGCCGCCGTATGCGTGGAGGTCATGAAGGCCACGATAACAGGCAATATCAGGAACAGTGCGCCAATGATCAGCACCAGATGGTCGAGGGGTTTTGTCTTGTACATCGTCTTCTCCCTCAATTGTAATGGATGCGCTTCTCGATGAAGCGGAACTGGATGATGGTGAGGACGAAGACAACCAGCATCAGGATGACGGACTGGGCAGATGAACCGCCGATGTCATTGCCGCGGAAACCGTCCAGGAACACCTTATAGACCAGCGTGATCGGGTTGTTCGCGGCCTTGTCCTTCACCATCACGTCGATGACGCCGAAGGTATCGAATAGCGAATAGGTGATGTTGATGATGAGCAGGAAGAAGGCCGTGGGAGCCAGGAGCGGCATGATGACGGTCCAGAACCGGCGGAAGCCCGAGCGGCAGTCGATGGCGGCGGCTTCCCGCACGGAGACCGGAACGCCTTGGAGACCGGAGAGGAAGAAGATGAAGTTGTAAGGAATCTGCTTCCAGACCGCGACAACGATCATGGCAAAGGCCGTGTCGACATAATTGAGGCCGACCTTCATGTCCCAACCGAGAAACGCGGCCATCTTCACGAAGGGGCCGATATGCTGGTCGAAAAACATCATGCCGATCAGACCGGCGACCGGCGGCGCGATGGCGTAAACGGAAATCAGCACCGTCTTGTATGTCGAACTTCCGCGAATGACCGCGTCAGCCTTGACGGCGAGCAGCAGGCCGAGCGACAGCGAAAAGAAGGTGACCAGCACGGTGAAGACCACCGTGAATTTGGCGATGCTGAGATATTCGGGGCTGAAGATCGCATCCGAATAATTGGCAAGTCCGACGAAGGAAGCGCCGAAGCCGAACGGGTCTTCAATGTAGAATGACGAATGTATGGCCTGAACCGACGGCCAATAAAAAAAGATAAAAATCACCGCCAGCTGCGGCGCCAGAAACAGATAGGGCACAAAGGACGAGGAGAACTGCACGCGCTTCATGCCGGCTTCAGCAGCCTTCGCCGGTTTTCCCACCTTGTTGGATCGGCCAGCCAACAATGGGCTTGGTTGAGAGGATGTATGGGCCACGCTTGCGCTTCCTTATCCAGAAGCGAGCCTCCCTTCCGCAGAAAGGAGGCTCGGCAACTATCATTGATTTCAAACGAGGTTGATCAACCAGCCGTCTTGGCGAAGCGTGCCAGAAGGTCGTTGCCTTCCTTCTCGATGATCTCGAAAGCAGCCTTTGGCGTAACTTCGCCGGAGAAGATGCGGTTGTATTCGCGTTCCATCACGGCGCGGATCTGCGGGTAGAAGCCGAGGCGATAACCCTTGGACCATTCGCCGCCCGGCAGGGACAGCTGCTGGATGCCGACTTCGGCGACCGGCTTTTCCTTGTAGTAACCCTCAGCCTTGGCCTTTTCGTAAGCGGCCTTGGTGATGGCGACGTAACCGGTTGCCTTGTGGTAGAAGACCTGGATTTCAGGCGAGGTCAGGAACTGGAAGAAGTCCGCCACGCATTTGTTTTCGGCTTCAGACTTGCCCGACATTGCAAAGAGGGCAGCACCGCCGATGAAGGAGTTGGTGCCGGCACCCTTGATGGAGCCCCAGTAGGGGAGGAAGGTTGCCGAGAACGGCATGGTCGCCGTCTTCTGCAGGCCGCCGAAGGAGCCCGAAGAACCGATCCAGAACGCGACCTTGCCTTCTTCGAATGGCTTCTGGTTGTCGTTCCAGCCGGCGCCGTAATAGGCGAACAGGCCCTTGTCCTTCCAGTCCTTGAGCTTTTCGAACATCATGACGAGGTTCGGGTCGGTGACCTTGAGCTTGGTGTCGGTGACGCTGTCGTAACCATTGTTATTGGTGGCGAACTGGATGTTGTTGCGGGAGAAGAAGTTCTCCGTGAACTGCCAGGTCAGCTGCGCCTGTACCAACGGAATATAGCCGGCTTCCTTCAGCTTCGGCGCAATCTTTTCGAACTCTTCCCATGTCTTCGGGGCTTCAACGCCGGCCTTCTTCAGGGCTTCGTCGTTGACATACATGATCGGCGCAGAGGAGTTAAAGGGCATGCCGACGAACTTGCCGTCAGCGGCAGCGTAGAAATAACGCACACCGTTGATGAAGGCGTCACGGTCAAACTTGTAACCGGCCTTGTTGATGAGGTCTTCGGCCGGGATCACAGCGCCCTTGGCGTTGATGATGGTGGCGGCGCCCGCATCAAATACCTGGAGGATGTTCGGCTGTTCGCCAGAGCGGAAGGCCGCGATGCCGCTGGCCAGCGCTTCTTCGTAGGAGCCCTTGGAAACCGGCGTCAGAGCGCATTCCTTCTGGGCTTCATTGAATTTCTGCGAGACTTCGTTGATGACTTCGCCGTTACGGCCGCCCATGCCATGCCACCAGGTGATATTGGTCGCGGCCATGGAGGACGTTGCCGACATGCTGACGGCCACAGCGGCCATGGAAATCTTCTTGAACATTATTAGATCCTCTCCACCATTTATTGGGGTGAGGATGCGAATAGAGGGGTTCCATGACGCCTCTTTAACAGTTTCATGTCAGATTTATTACACCGTCTGCCGATAAACGCCGGTTCCTCAAAAATGTATTTCTCCGGCGTCCTTTCGCATTATCAGACGGGCCGGATTTCCAACCACCGTAGCGCCCTGCGGTACGTCGCGCGTCACCACCGAACCGGCACCGATGGTGATGCCCGCCAGAATGATCGCACCGCCGCCAATCCACACATCACGGCCGATCATGACAGGTTTTGCGATCTCAATCCCCTCGGCGCGCGGAACCGGGTCCAGATGGTGTTCGGCACAATAGATCTGCACGGTGGGGCCGAGCATCGCGCCGTCGCCTATTGTGACTTTCGCGGAATCGAGAATGGTGCAGCCGGCATTGAGATAGACATTCCTCCCCAGCTTGACGTTGAGGCCATAAGCGCAATGAAACGGTGCCTCTATAAATACCCCTTCACCAACAGAGGCAAAAAGTGCACGCAACAGCGGCCCGATAGCGCCGCGCTCGTCCGGCGGCATGGTATTGTGCTGGTGAACCGCCCGGCGCGCATGCCGGCGCAGCATATCCAGCTCGGCATCCATGCAGCTGTACCATTCGCCCGCGGCCATTTTTTCCCGCTCGGTAGACATTGCTTTCCCTCTCCCGCTCAAAAAGCGTCGATAAAGTGCTGCGGCAGACGTCGCGGCAAAACGGCGACAATATCGAAACGCAGAGAAAAGCGGCCGGCATCCTTGCGGCGGGAAAGCCAGAGATCGGCAGCCGCCCGGATGCGCTGCTGCGAATGGAAACCGACGGCATTGACCGCGCTGCCACCGGAAGCGCGGGCCTTGACCTCGATGATGGCGACGAGGTCCTTTTTGCGGGCGATGAGATCGATTTCTCCCAGTCGGGTTCGATACCGAATGGCAAGGATGCGATATCCCTTCAGCAGCAGATAAAGCGCGGCCCAATATTCGGCAGTATGGCCGCGCCGCTCGGCTTTGCGCCTTTTGTTGCTTCGCCCGTCAACGACCATCCGTTTCCTTCATATCCAGCAGCCTCTGATAAAGCTCCTTGCGCGGCAGGCCCGTCAGCTTCGCGGCTTCGCCGGCAGCCTTGGCGGCGGACATGGTGGCGACGAGATCCTTCAGCAGTTTCTCGACATCCTCGATATCGGGAATTTCGTCATAGGAGGGCGGTTCCACCAGCAGCACGATCTCGCCCTTCACCACGCGGTCGCCATCGTAATAATCCGCAAGCTCGCCCAGCGTACCGCGCCGGAACTCTTCGAAAGTCTTGGTCAGCTCGCGGCAGACAACGGCCCGGCGATCACGGCCCAACACCTCCGACGCCACCTTGACGGAGGCACTTATGCGATGCGGCGATTCAAAAAAGATCAGGGTCGCGGGGATTTTCGCCAATTCAGCAAATCGGTCGCGCTTGCCGCGATCCTTCACCGGCAGGAAACCCGCAAACAGGAAGGCATCGCTCGGCATGCCGGATCCGACAAGAGCGGCAAGCGGCGCAGAGGCCCCCGGCACCGGCACGACACGATGCCCGGCCTCGAGCGCCAGCTGGCCGAGGCGATAACCGGGATCGGAAACCAGCGGTGTTCCGGCGTCCGAGACCAGCGCCACGGATTTTCCGGCCGCCAGCGCGGCGATGAGCTTCGGCCCCGCTTCGTTGGCATTGTGTTCGTGATAGGAAAGCGGACGCGTGCGGATACCATAACGTTCAAGCAGGATGCGGGTGACGCGGGTATCTTCGCAGGCGAGAACATCGGCCGAGGCCAGTGTTTCCAGCGCGCGGAGGGTGATATCGCCGAGATTACCGATGGGAGTGGCGACGAGGTAAAGCGCCGGTTCCAGCGGCCGGGCCGGAATGGTGGCCGCTCCGATCCTGAATTCCTTCGCTGCCTGTCTGGCATCACTGTTCGATATTTCCTGCGTCACACGGCTTCCAATCATTCTGGCCGATCCCTGCCGGCCGGTCGCTCCGGTTTTCCCCTTTATGGGCAATAGAAAACCGGCGAACAAGCTCCATCGGCGCTCCCAACCTGTGGATCATGTTGTATAGCAGCAAAATGAGCCGAGGCAGATGCACTCGGCTCTTGCATTTTCTCCAATAACTCTGCCATTTTGCCCGTCCACATTGTCCGGCTTTTGCCGGTGAAGACTCTTCTTGCCGATCCGGCGGTGGCCGGTTCGCAACGGTTGAAAGCGGTAGCGTCCATGCGTATTACTCTTGAGCGGTCGAACCTTCTGAAATCGCTGAACCACGTCCACCGGGTCGTCGAGCGACGCAACACGATCCCGATCCTGTCCAACGTTCTGCTTCGCGCATCCGGCGCCAATCTGGACATGAAGGCGACCGACCTCGATCTGGAAATCACCGAAGCGACCCCGGCCATGGTGGAGCAGGCGGGTGCCACCACCGTTCCGGCACACCTGCTTTATGAAATCGTGCGCAAGCTGCCGGATGGTTCGGAAGTGCTTCTGGCGACCAACCCGGACGGTTCCTCCATGACCGTTGCCTCCGGCCGCTCGAAATTCTCGCTGCAATGCCTGCCTGAAGCGGATTTCCCTGACCTGACCGCCGGCACCTTTAGCCATACCTTCAAACTGAAGGCGACCGATCTGAAGATGCTGATCGACCGGACGCAGTTTGCGATTTCGACCGAAGAGACGCGTTATTACCTGAACGGCATTTTCTTCCACACCATCGAAAGCAATGGCGAGCTGAAGCTGCGCGCCGTCGCCACCGATGGTCACCGTCTGGCGCGTGCAGACGTGGATGCCCCCGCGGGCTCCGAAGGCATGCCGGGCATCATCATTCCGCGCAAGACCGTGGGTGAATTGCAGAAGCTGATGGACAATCCGGAACTGGAAGTCACCGTCGAAGTCTCGGATGCGAAGATCCGCCTGACGGTCGGCTCGGTCGTTCTGACCTCCAAGCTCATCGACGGCACCTTCCCGGACTATCAGCGCGTGATCCCCACCGGCAACGACAAGGAAATGCGCGTCGATTGCCAGACCTTCGCCCGGGCCGTGGACCGTGTTTCGACGATTTCTTCCGAGCGCGGCCGCGCCGTGAAGCTGGCGCTAACTGACGGCCAATTGACGCTCACCGTCAACAATCCCGACTCAGGAAGCGCTACCGAAGAAGTCGCCGTTGGTTACGACAATGATTCGATGGAAATCGGCTTCAATGCCAAATACCTCCTCGACATCACGTCGCAGCTTTCCGGCGAGGATGCAATTTTTCTGCTGGCAGATGCCGGATCGCCGACGCTCGTTCGCGACACGGCGGGCGATGATGCACTCTATGTTCTGATGCCGATGCGCGTTTAAACGGCTGTTTTTTGCCAATTCAATCAAAAACGCCGGTGGATTGCTCCCCGGCGTTTTTTGATTCGAGTAACGCGCATTTCAAACGAAAACCGAATTTTTCCAGTTACGACATTTTGCCTTGTTTTTGCGCCAAATGAGATCAACAGTGCGTAACCGTTTTTTGACAATGACCAAATTGTATCCGAGGGGAATCATGGCACTCAACCTGAAGCAACGCTTTGAACAGAAATTTGAGGAAGAAATTCGCTTCTTCAAAGGCATGGTCAGCCAGCCAAAAAAAGTCGGCGCCATTGTCCCGACATCGTCGATCACGGCCAAAAAAATGGCGAGTGTCATCAATCCCCATTCCGGCCTGCCGGTTCTCGAACTCGGTCCTGGCACCGGCGTCATCACCAAGGCCATTCTGGCGCGCGGCATCAAGCCGGAGAGCCTGACGGCCATCGAATATTCGACCGACTTCTACCATCAGCTGCTCAGAAGCTATCCGGGCGTCAATTTCGTCAATGGCGACGCCTTCGATCTCGATGCGACACTTGGCGAGCACAAGGGCCAGATGTTCGACAGCGTCATTTCCGCGGTACCGATGCTGAATTTTCCGATGGCTGCCCGCATCAAGCTTCTCGACGAATTGCTGAAGCGGGTACCGCACGGCCGCCCCGTGGTGCAGATATCCTACGGTCCGATTTCCCCGATCGTCGCGCAGCCGCATCTCTACCATATCCGCCATTTTGATTTCATCGTCCGCAATATTCCGCCGGCGCAATTGTGGACATATACGCGGGCCTGATCGCGTCTGCAGAATGAACAAGGCCGTCATTTCCCGGTCGTGACGAATGGTTAGGGTGTTGATTTGCCCTTTCCATCGCCCTTAAGGACCGATTGCCATGCATGCGCTTTACATCACCCACCCTCAGGTCAAGATCGATCCGACGGTTCCCGTTCCTGAGTGGGGACTTTCGGACAGGGGTGTCGAGCGGACGCGGGAGGCGAGCCACCTGCCTTGGGCGCGGGCGTTGCGGCGCATCGTTTCCAGCGCTGAAACCAAGGCGATCGAAACCGCGCGTATCCTTGCCGAAACATCCGGCGCGGAAATGGAGATCGTCGAGGCAATGCATGAAAACGACCGGTCGGCCACCGGCTTCCTGCCACCGCTGGAATTCGAGAAGGCGGCGGACTGCTTCTTCGCTCATCCTGAGGAGAGTTTTCACGGCTGGGAGCGGGCAATCGATGCGCAGGCGCGGATCGTCGGGGCTGTCAAAGCCGTTCTCGACCGACACGACCCACGGCAGCCGGTTGCCTTTATCGGCCATGGCGGTGTGGGCACGCTTCTGAAATGCCATATCGAGGGCCGTGGCATCAGCCGCGCCGAAGACCAACCGCCGGGCGGCGGCAATCTTTTCCGCTTTTCCATCGCCGAGTTTTCACTTGCAGCCGCGTCCCCCACATGCGACTGGACGGCAATGGAAACATGGCAGGGATAAGACAATGACCGCGCGCGAAAAACTCATCGTCGGGCTCGATGTTCCGACTGTGCAACAGGCCGAAGACATCGTTTCGAAAATCGGTGACGAAGTCCTTTTCTACAAGATCGGCTATCAACTGGTTTTTGCCGGCGGTCTCGAATTCGCGCGTGACCTTGTCCAGAGCGGCAAGAAGGTCTTTCTCGACATGAAGCTGCTCGATATCGACAATACCGTCGCCTCGGGTGTCGAAAACATCGCCCGCATGGGCATGTCGATGCTGACGCTGCATGCCTATCCCAAAGCCATGCGTGCTGCCGTCAAGGCGGCAGAAGGCTCCGGCCTCTGCCTGCTGGGTGTCACCGTGCTGACCTCGATGGACGACAGCGATCTGGCGGAAGCCGGTTACGCGTCCGACGCGCGGTCGCTGGTGCTGCGTCGGGCTGAACAGGCACGCGAGGCCGGTATGGGCGGTATTGTCTGTTCGGCGGAAGAATCGACCGCTGTGCGTGAAATTCTCGGCCCCGACCTTGCCGTGGTCACCCCCGGCATTCGCCCCGCCGGCGCCGATCTTGGCGATCAGAAGCGGGTAATGACGCCCTATGACGCCATCAAGGCCGGTTCGAGCCATCTGGTTGTCGCCCGCCCCATCGTCAGGGCGGAGGACCCGAAAGCGGCGGCCCGCGCCATTCTGGACGATATGCTGCGCGCCAGCTTTCCGGCCAATCAATAACAGCAACTGGAGGGAACAACATGCCCAAGGGATATTGGATCGCCCGCGTCGATGTGCGCGACGGTGAGCGCTACAAGGACTACGTCACCACGGCAAAGCCTGCTTTTGAGCGGTTCGGCGCCAATTTTCTGGCTCGCGGCGGTTCAGTGACCGAGCTGGAAGGCAAGGCGCGTGCGCGCAACGTCATCATCGAGTTCCCATCTGTCCAGCATGCAATCGACTGCTACAACTCCCCCGAATACCAGGCGGCGGCCAAAATCCGCCAGGAAGTCGCGGATGCGGAGATGATGATCGTCGAAGGAATCTGACGGTCATCAACCGCATTTCGCAAACTAGCCGCAGGCCTTGCGACAACCTCTCTTCACGTGCGCGTGGCTTTGGGCTAAGAGACTGAAAAACGCTTTATCGACAGCTTCTGAGGAGCCTCCCATGACCTTGGCCAACCTTCCACCCCTCGTCACCGTTTTTGGCGGTTCGGGTTTTGTCGGGCGGCATGTCGTGAGAATGCTCGCCAAGCGCGGTTATCGCATCCGCGTCGCCGTCCGCCGCCCCGATCTTGCCGGCTTTCTGCAGCCGCTCGGCAATGTCGGCCAGATTTCCTTCGCGCAGGCCAACCTGCGTTATCGCGATTCCATCATCAAAGCCGTCCAAGATGCAGACCATGTGGTCAATTGCGTCGGCATTCTCACCGAAAGCGGCCGCAACACTTTTGACGCCGTGCAGGAATTTGGCGCCAAAGCCATTGCCGAAGCGGCCCGCGACGCCGGCGCAACGCTGACGCATATCTCTGCCATCGGCGTGGAAGCAAATTCTCATACCGGTTATGGCCGCACCAAGGGCCGTGCCGAAGCCGCCATCCATTCCGTGCTGCCAAGCGCAGTGATACTGCGTCCTTCGATCATTTTCGGACCGGAAGACGATTTCTTCAATAAATTCGCCAAGATGGCCCGCAACCTGCCGTTCCTGCCGTTGATCGGCGGCGGAAAAACCAAATTCCAGCCGGTGTATGTCGAAGATGTTGCGGAGGCCGTTGCCCGCAGGGTCGATGGCAAGCTGAAGCCCGGCGCTATCTATGAACTCGGTGGTCCTGATGTGATGACCTTCCGTGACTGTCTCGAGGCCGTTCTTACCGCGACCTACCGCGAACGCCCATTCATCAACCTGCCTTTCGGCGTGGCCTCTATGATCGGCAAGCTCGCGTCTCTGGTGCCACTGATTACGCCACCCCTGACGTCCGATCAGGTGACCATGCTTAAAAAGGACAATGTCGTTTCCGCTGATGCCGAAAAGAACGGACTGACGCTGGAAGGCATCGGCATAACCCCCGTTCGCGTCGCTTCGGTTCTGCCATCCTACATGGTGCAGTATCGCCCGCATGGACAGTTTTCGAACGCCGGCAAGGCTGCCTGAGGTCAGGCACTTGATGGAAATCAAAAGCGGGAGCACATCCCGCTTTTTTTATGCATGTTATCGCAACCAAACCGCTTTCAATGCATTTTTACTGCCAAATGGCGTGGGAGGAAAATCAAGAACACAAGCTGCAGGAGCAGCGATATGGTTAACGGCGAAGCGCCGAAACCGGTAAGCGTGGCACAAGCGCAACTGTGGAAAAGACTTCGCATTAACCCGGTATTCAGCAAGCTCGTTTATTGATATTCGCCACATTCCAAACATATCCCGAACCCTCAATTCACACACGGCGGCACGATCCGCGCGAACGAACGTCTGAAAGGCAATCATAAAATGGGCAGATCTATCGCACTCTTTTTTGCGTGTGCGGCTTTGGTGGTTCTGGCGGGTTCTTTCATGGCGCCGGGTACGGTTGCAGCGGGCAAGAGCGGCTGCGCTCCCGCTTATGGCGTCGACCCTTGCGCAACGGCTTCGATCAGCGCCAACTGATCAGCCTTATATCTTTAAAACAAAAAAGCGCCTCCGGTCTTTCGGGGCGCTTTTTTATTTGGTCCGCTTGATTGAAGTCAGCCCATAACGAGCAGTGCGACGAGCCCAACTGCACCGATGACGATGCGCCACCAGGCGAAGGGCGCAAAACCGCGCCGAGAGACGAAATCCAGCAATGAGCGCACAACGAAGAGGCCGGAGACAAAGGCCGCGATGAAACCCACAGCAATCAGGGCGCTGTCATCAAAGCTCAGCGCATCACGGTTTTTGTAGAGATCCAGCACAAAAGCGCCAAGCATTGTCGGCATCGCCAGGAAGAATGAGAATTCAGCCGCCGAGCGTTTGTCCGTCCCCATCAGCAGCGAGCCGACAATGGTCGCACCCGAGCGCGAGGTGCCGGGAATCATCGCAAGGCACTGAAAAAGGCCGATCTTGAAGGCAAGGGACGGCGGATATTCCATGATGTCGGTATATTTTGGCTTCAGCGGCATACGGTCGACGGCAAGCAGAATAACGCCGCCGATGATGAGCATGACGCAAATCAACATCGGCGTTTCAAACAGCACCGTCTTGATGAAGTCGTGCGCCAGAGCCCCGATGATGGCTGCCGGCAGGAAGGCGAGGAAAACGGCCAGGACAAAGCGCCGCGCCTTCGCGTTTGTCGGCATGGCCATAGCGATCGAGACAAGCTTTTGAAAATAAACGAGAAGGATAGCCAGGATCGCGCCGAGCTGAATGAGAACGGCAAAGGTGTTACCCGGCGATTTAAAGCCAAGGAAATGCCCGGCCAGCAGCACATGCGCCGTGGAGGAAACGGGAATGAACTCCGTCAGACCCTCGATAATGCCCAGCAGAAGCGCGCTGATGATCGATTGGTCACCCATGAGATATCCTTTTTTCAGGGGGAAGCGGGAAGGGAAAGCAATTTCGTTAAACTTGTTTTAAAGTAGCCAAGCTCTTATAGCGTCTTGATGAAGCGAAACTGAAAAAGTTTTCCGGCAAATGCCGATCATAACAACCAATCGTAAAAATTGAGTACCGATGCCAACTCTCTACCACTCCCCGATGTCGACCGCGTCCCGGTTCGTTCGTCTGATCCTTGCGGAATACGGCTTCCAGACCGATCTCGTTGAGGAGCAGCCGTGGGAAAGACGGAGGGAGTTTCTGGCGCTCAATCCGGCCGGCACCCTGCCGGTCTATCTTGATGATAACATGCGCTCGCTCAGCGGCCCTTATGTGCTGGCTGAATTTCTGGACGAAACGCATGGCGTGTTGAAGCGCGACCGGCGGCTTCTGGCCGAAGACCCGTTTCAACGCGCGGAAATCCGCCGCCTGACGGAATGGTTTCTGCAGAAGATGGAAAATGACGTGACCCGGCCGCTGGTCCGCGAACGCGTTTACAAATTGCAGATGACGGCGGCGCAGGGTGGCGGACCGCCGGATTCCAAGCTGCTGCGCACCGCCCGCAACAATATTCGCCAGCATATCAAATATCTGGAATGGCTGGCGGGTTCGCGCACATGGCTCGCCGGTGACAGGCTGAGCTATGCCGATCTTGCTGCGGCGGCCGGTGTCTCGGTGCTGGATTATCTCGGCGAGATCAACTGGCTTGAAGCGCCGATTGCCAAGGAATGGTATCAGCGGGTGAAATCGCGGCCGTCCTTCCGGCCATTCCTCAGCGAGCGCATTCCGCGTCTTGCCCCCTCCTCCCACTATGCCGATCTAGACTTCTGAGGTCGGGCCTCCCGACTATTTGCTGTGGCCTGCGGCTCCGCCTATATATTTCACGGAATAACCCGCAGGAGGCACTATCATCGACGTTGCCAGCGACAAGCAGCGGATACGCGCACGCAAACTGACGGATTTCGTTCGTCAGGAGGCGCTTTCGCTTGGCTTCGATCTCTGTCGCATCACCGCGCCCGACAGTATTCCGCTTGCACCCGATCGGCTGCGGCAATTTCTCGACAATGGCTATCACGGCACCATGGCGTGGATGGCGGAAACCGAAGCTCGCCGGGCGGAGCCGAAAACACTCTGGGGCGATGTACGCTCCATTGTCATGTTCGGCCTCAATTACGGTCCCGATGAAGACCCGCGCGATCTCCTTTCGAAACCGGACAAGGCAGCAATTTCAGTCTATGCCCGCAATCGCGATTACCATGACGTTATCAAGGGGCGACTGAAGGAAATTGCCACGCGCTTTGCCGCCCGCGCCGGCGAGGATGTGAAGGTCTTTGTCGACACCGCCCCGGTGATGGAAAAACCGCTTGCCGCCGCCGCCGGTCTCGGTTGGCAGGGCAAGCATACCAATCTGGTCAGCCGCACCCATGGCTCCTGGCTGTTTCTCGGCAGCATGTTCACCACCGCCGAACTCTGTCTTGACGAGGCAGAGAAGGACCATTGCGGTTCCTGCCGCGCCTGCCTTGACGCCTGCCCCACCGCGGCCTTCCCTGCCCCCTACCAGTTGGACGCGCGCCGCTGCATCTCCTATCTCACCATTGAGCACAAGGGACCGATCCCGCACGAATTCCGGCCGATGATCGGTAACCGCATCTATGGCTGCGACGATTGCCTGGCCGCCTGTCCATGGAACAAATTCGCGGCCAGCGCTTCCGAGATGAAGCTGCAGGCGCGCGAAGATCTGAAGGAACCGTCTATCGCATTCCTGCTGACGCTGGATGATACCGCCTTTCGCAGCTTTTTCAGCGGCTCCCCCGTCAAACGCATCGGTCGCAACCGCTTCATCCGCAATGTGCTCATTGCAGCCGGAAACTCTGCCGACCGGCAATTTGTGGACCAATGCAAGGCACTTGCGGCGACCGATCCTTCGCCTGAGGTGCGGGGGATGGCCGCATGGGCACTGTCACGGCTTATGGACAGGGACGAATTCCGTACATACTCTGCCGGTCGCGCACCGGAGACTGATCCGGATGCGGAAATGGAATGGCAACTGGCAGAGGCATGACGCATGCATGTGATGATTTTCGGCGCGGGATATTCAGGGAAAGCCATTGCCAACGCGCTGAAAACCGAGGCTACAAGTATTTGCGGCACAACACGCAGCAGGGACAAGTTTGAAAACCTCGGTGCCGCAGGCATGAGGCCGTTGCTCTTCGACGGCGCCCATCTCAATGACGATCTCATCGCCGCAATGGGGAATGTCACCCATCTCGTACAATCCATCGCCCCGGGCAAGGACGGTGACCCGCTGCTTGCGCTTCTGGGCGACGACCTAAAAAAGCTCCTGCCCAATCTGAAATGGGTGGCTTACCTTTCCACCGTCGGCGTTTATGGCGACCATCAGGGCACCTGGGTAGACGAAACGACACCCTGCCGTCCCGTTTCCGCACGCTCTGTCGAGCGGGTGGCGGCTGAGGCCGCGTGGACTGGGGCAACCGAAAAAGCAGATGTGCCGCTTTCCATCCTGCGCCTTTCCGGAATTTATGGCCCGGGACGCAATACCTTCATGAATTTCGAGAAGGGAACGGCGCGAAGGCTGGTGAAGAAGGACCAGGTGTTCAATCGTATCCGGGTCGAGGATATCGGTGCGGCACTTGCTTTTTTGACGCAGAAAAATGAACGCGGCATCTTTAACGTGACGGATGACGAACCCTGCCCACCGCAGGATGTCGTAAGCTTCGCAGCTGAAGTGATGGGTGTTGAACCACCGGCTGAGCAGGATTTCGAGACCGCCGATCTGACGCCCATGGCGCGTTCGTTTTACGGCGAGAACAAGCGTGTTTCCAATGCCAAAATACGGGAGCTCGGCTTTGATTTCCACTTCCCGGAGTACCGGCAGTCGCTCCGACAACTTTGGAAAAATGGCCTCTGGCGCGGCTGAAAACAGCACCACGGAAAACGATGAAAAATCCATCCAACGGCGTTTTTGCGGATGGTTTTCATTGAATTTAAGCGAATTAAGACTTAATTAACTACGCAGAATCACTAAAATCCTAGTCATTGGAAAAATATTTCACTCACATTTCGTGAGGTAGATTCACGAAGGCGTGAGTTGCAATGACATTTCCATTCCGCATTGATTCTGCGGCATTTTTTTCAATTGTCTACACTGAGCTGTGTTGGGTGACTTTCCGGCTAACGATCACGAATATTACAGAATGTAACAGTTCGTGATTTGAGATCAGCTTTTTTTCGCCATTTTTCCCTCGCCCTACAATCTCGCATTAAAAGGCGTTCAGACCAGTTCATGGTCGTTTAGCAAGGGCACAATCAATCGGCGCGGGGCCGATTTTCAGGGAAGTACAGTTTGTTGAATATCCGTCGTATAACTTTCACCGCTGCAACTATTGCCGCCTGTTCCATCATTGCGCCTCTTCAGGCGAATGCGGCAAATGGTTGTGGAGGCGCATCGTGGTATGCGTTGTCCTCCAAGACTGCTTCAGGCGAGCGTATGAACGCCGCCAACCTGACCGCCGCTCACCGCTCCCTGCGGTTCGGCACCAAGGTCAAGGTAACCAACGCCCGCAACGGCAAGGCCGTCGTGGTGCGCATCAACGACCGCGGACCATTCATCAAGGGTCGCGTTCTCGATCTTTCCAAGGCTGCCGCCAAGAACATCGGCATGATCAGCTCCGGCACTGCCAAGGTCTGCTACGAGGTCGTCAAGGCCGATTGAGCCTTGCCCTCGCCGCCATTCGCGTCTACCAACCGGGCTAATCAGCAAGAAGAGGTAGACAATGCGTTTGGGCGGGCGTTTGGCCGGAGCAATCGAAGTATTGGCGGATATTGAGGGACGCAGGCGTCCCGTTGCCGATGCGCTGAAAGATTGGGGCCTCGCCCATCGTTTTGCCGGGTCCGGCGACAGGGCTGCCATCGGCAACATCGTCTACGACGCGCTGCGCATGAAACTGTCGCACGCCTGGTTGATGGATGACGATAGCGCCACCTCGCTTGGTTATGCTGTCCTGTTGCGGCAATGGGGCAAAAGCTTTTCGGAACTTTCGGCGGAATTCGACGGCGACAAGTTCGCCCCCGCCGCGCCCGACGCGGAAAGGCAGCAGGCCTTTCTCTCCCGTTCCCTCGACGATGCGCCGACCCATATTCAGGGCGACATACCCGAATGGGTTCAATCTTCCCTCGAAACGGCATTCGGAGAGCGCTGGCTCACTGAAGCGCAAGCGCTCAACGAGCGACCGACCCTTGATCTGCGTGCCAACACGCTGAAGGCGACCCGGGACAAGGTTCTGAAGGCACTTGAGGAAAGCCGCGCGGAAGCCACGCAGATTGCCCGACAGGGCGTTCGTATTCCCGCCGGCACAGGCCCCTCCCGCCTGCCGAACGTGACTGCCGAACTCTCCTTCCAGAAGGGCTGGTTCGAGGTGCAGGACGAGGGGTCGCAGATCGTCGCCGATCTTGCCGGTGCTCATGAAGGCGAACAGATCCTCGACTTCTGCGCCGGCGGTGGCGGCAAGACGCTGGCCATGGCCGCCAGCATGAACAATAAAGGTCAGGTCCACGCCTTTGATGCCGACCGCAAGCGGCTCGCGCCGATCATCGAGCGGCTGAAGAGGGCCGGTACGCGCAATGTGCAGGTGCATGACCGCGCCTCCGGCCTTGCCCCGTTCCATGAAAAATTCGACCGCGTTCTGGTCGATGCCCCCTGCACCGGCACCGGTACATGGCGCCGCCGTCCCGACACCAAGTGGCGGCTGACAGCGCGCAATCTGGAAGAACGCGTGCAGCAGCAGGGCGAGGCGCTTTCGCAGGCCAAAGGTTTCGTGCGCCCGGGTGGCGAACTGCTTTATGTCACCTGTTCGGTTCTGCCCGAGGAAAACGAACAGCAGGTCAAACGGTTCTGCGCGGAAAACCCGGAGTTTTCGATCGGTTCGGCTCTGGAGCGCTGGCAGTCGATTTTCGGCGGTAACGCCAACAAGCCGCATTCTTCCGATGGCAAAACAGTGACGCTGACGCCTGCAACCACAGATACGGATGGTTTCTTCTTCTGCTTGATGAAACGCAAAGCATAAAACAGGTTTTGCACGCAGCGATTTTACTTGGGAAATACCGAGCCGGCTTGTTTCAAAGCATTCTAAACTAGAATATTTGACACAAGTTTGTGATTGGGTCAGAACTCGCTGGCCGCAGCCTGAAGTCTTTTCATGGCTGCTCAAGGAGAGGGATCATGATCCGCAAAACAATTCTTAGCGCGTCTTTCGTGCTTCTGGCCGCATCGGCGGCTTTCACCGCGCTTCCCGCGCAGGCGGCCACCGACGCTGCCGCCGTTATCAAGCATTATGCCGATGTCGCGCATGCCAAATATGAGGATTCGCTGACCACAGCGAAGAAGCTGGACAAGGCCATCGATGCGCTGATTGCAACGCCGAGCGAAGAGACCCTCAAAGCCGCGCGCGAAGCTTGGATCAAGGCCCGCGTTCCCTACCAGCAGTCGGAAGTCTATCGCTTCGGCAATCCGCTTGTCGATGCCTGGGAAGGCAAGGTCAACGCCTGGCCGCTGGATGAGGGTCTGATCGATTATGTCGACCCCTCTTACGGCACGGAAAGCGACGAGAACGAGCTTTACGTCGCAAACATCATCGCCAATCCGAAGATCAAGATCAGCGGTGAAGAGGTCGATGCCTCCAAGATCACCCCGGAACTGATCGAAAGCCTGCACGAGGCGGGCGATGTCGAAGCCAATGTGACGACCGGGTACCACGCCATCGAATTTCTGCTCTGGGGCCAGGATCTGAACGGCACCGGGCCGGGCGCAGGCAACCGCCCCTACACCGATTATGACAAGGCAAAATGCACGAACGGCAATTGCGACCGCCGCGCCGATTACCTGAAATCCGCCTCCACCCTACTGATCAAGGACCTTCAGGAGATGGTGGATGCCTGGGCGCCGGAAGGTGAGGCCACGAAGACGGTGGAAGCCGATCCGAAGGCAGGCCTCACCGCTATTCTGACCGGCATGGGCTCCCTCTCCTATGGCGAGCTTGCCGGCGAGCGCATGAAGCTTGGCCTGTTGCTGCACGATCCGGAAGAGGAGCATGATTGCTTCTCCGACAATACCTATAATTCACATCTCAACGACGCCATCGGCATCGCTTCTGCCTATACGGGCGACTATACCCGCGTGGATGGTACGAAGATGACCGGCGCGTCGTTGTCGGAACTCGTTGGCGCGAAGGACAAGGCGCTGAACGACGAAATGACGGCGAAGCTGAACAAGACGCTCGACGCCATGCATGCAATGGAAAAGCGCGCCCAGACGGTCGAGGCCTACGACCAGATGATCGGTGAAGGCAATAAGGAAGGCAATGCCGTGGTTCAGGCGGCTATCGACGGTCTCATTGACCAGACGAAGACCGTTGAACGCGTCATCGCGGCACTCGATCTTGGCAAGATCGAACTCGAAGGCTCCGCGAGCCTCGACAATCCGAACGCCGTCTTCAAATAAGCGGCAAGGCGGGCCGCGATCCACTGTGGCCCGCCTACCAAATGTGCTTTCCGACTCCATGGAATTGTCGCTGTCGCCGATCCGCAAGCCGTTTTTCTTCGCCGGGGCAGTGTGTCTTGTGGCGTCGGTGACGCTTGCCGCGCCACTGCGTGACGACCTGACGGAGAAAGACCGAAGCCGCGTGCTGGCTGTCACTGCGCCGACGACCGATTTTACGAAGCCGGAGCCCTTCGAGGCTATGTCCGGCGGCGCGACCACCAGCACCGGCAAGGCCGATGGCAACGCATTTTCCCAACCTTCCGCCACAATGCCCTTCGAGCGGAAGCAGGATTTCAAGCTCGGCAACGCGCTGTTCCAGAAGCTGTGGGTCTCCTCCCCCTCCTCCACCCAGGCCTCGGACGGGTTGGGACCGCTTTATAATGCCCGATCCTGCCAGACCTGCCATGTGAAGGACGGCAGGGGTCGCCCGCCACTTGCCGGCGAAGACCCCGTTTCGCTGTTTCTGCGGTTGGCGCGACCGGCCCGGGACTGGAAGGAACGGGCAGCGATTGCGCGCCATGAGGTGCTGAATTTTCCCGATGAGACCTATGGCCGGCAGCTTCAGAACCTCGCCATACCTGGCCTTGCCGCCGAGGGCAGACCGGTCATCACCTACACTGAAAAGCCTGTGCGCCTTTCGGATGGCGAAGTGGTGACGCTACGCCAGCCCGCCTATTCCGCAGCGGACCTGAAATATGGTCCGCTAGGCGCCGATACGACGCTTTCAGCACGGATCGCCATGCCTACTCTCGGACTTGGCCTGATCGAGGCGATCAGCGAGGCCGATATTCTCGCCAACGCAGACCCCGATGACAAAAATGGCGATGGCATTGCCGGGCGGCCGGCATGGGTCAAGGACCATCGCACCGGTGAAGTGAAACTTGGGCGGTTCGGCTGGAAGGCGCAGAATGCAAGCGTGCGCGACCAGAGCGCCTGCGCCTTTTCCAACGATATCGGCATTTCCACGCCGGATGCGCCGAATGCCTATGGCGATTGCACCGAGGCCCAGAAGGACTGTCTGGCCATGCCAACAGGTGTGCAGCCACGGCTGGGGCCGGTGGAAGCGCCGGACCCGGTTCTTGATCTCGTAACTTTCTACGCGGAGAACCTCGCCGTGCCGCAGCGGCGCGATGCCGGCGATCGAACTGTTCTTCAGGGCAAGCAGCTTTTCTATACAGCCGGCTGCACGGCCTGCCACACCCCGAAATTCGTCACCCGCCGCGATGCCGCCGATCCCATGCATTCCTTCCAGCTGATCTGGCCCTACTCGGATTTTCTCCTGCATGACATGGGAGAGGATCTTGCCGATGGCCAGCAGGTGGGGGAAGCCAGCGGTCGGCACTGGCGCACCCAGCCGCTCTGGGGTATCGGCTTGACGCAGCGCGTCAATGACAACGGTTTTTACCTGCATGACGGGCGGGCGCGCAGCCTGACGGAAGCCATATTGTGGCACGGCGGTGAAGGGCAAAAAGCGCGCGATGCCTTTGCCGCCTTGCAAAAATCCGACCGGCAGGCTTTGCTGGCCTTTCTGGAGTCCCTTTGATGAAGATTTCCATGCGAAAAATTCCCGGCGTCATCTCCGTTCTGCTGCTTCTCACCACGCCGCCGGCAAGGGCGCAGGATGTGGAGCTATTACCGCCGCCGCCGCTTGACCCCGCGCAGGTGCGGGGCGTGATGGAAAAGGCGGTGAACGGCTTCATCCGCCCCGGTTATGACCACTTCCGGCAGTCGGCGCAGACTCTTGAAAGCAGCATGAAGGCCTTCTGCGCCGCACCCTCCAAAACGACGGAGGCAGCAGCGCAGGCGGCTTTTACTGAAACGGTCTTGAACTGGTCGACAATCGAGATCGTGCGTGTCGGCCCGGTGATCGAGAAGAACCGTTTCGAACGCGTGCTCTATTACCCCGACAAGAAGGGTCTCGGACTGAAGCAGGTGCAGCGTTACCTTTCGGAAAAGGATGAAAGCGTTACCACCGCAGACGGCCTGAAAGGCAAGAGCGTCGCGGCACAGGGGCTTGGCGCGCTGGAGTTCGTGCTTTACGGCACAGGCGCGGAAGAATTGCGCGACAAGAAAGGCGATTTTCGCTGCCGTTTCGGCGCCGCCATCGCCGGTAACATCGCCAACGTGGCGACGGAGCTTTCCGATAGCTGGAACGCACCTGACGGTGCGCAGAAAAACTGGACACAGCCGGGACCGGACAACCCCGTGTTTCGTGATGAGCGCGAGGCGCTGGTCGCCCTGCTCGGCATCCTCGTGCACGGCGCAGAGGCAATCCGCGACCAGCGGATCGAGACTTTCTACAAGGGACCGGACAAGGCGAAATTTCCCCGCACCGCCATTTACTGGCGTTCCGGCCTGACCTGGAAGAGCATTTCCGCCAACATCAAGGCCGTACAGACCCTCCTGCACACGGCCGATATGGTCGAACTTGTACCGCCCGATCAGCGCTCCATCGTCAACTCCATCGATTTCATCGCCAAATCGATGATCCGCGTTGCGGCAACGATCGACACCGATGTCGAAAAGGCACTGGACAAGGACGCCCAGCGTGCCAAGGTAGATTACCTGCTGCTCAACGGCAAAGACCTGATTTACCGCCTCAACGACCAATATGGCAGCGCCATCGGCCTGAGTTCCGGCTTTTCCTTTGCTGACGGAGACTGACTGATGATGTCAGGCAGCAAGCGGATGCTGATCGACCGGCGCAGCTTCATCAAGGCGGCGGGTATTCCCTTCCTTGCCGCCCTCGCCCCACGGTCGCTGCATGCGCTGGAACGCACAGACGCCGTCTTTGCCTCCGCCTTCCGCGGTCGCGACGGATCATACGGTATTGCGACGGTGAGCGAGCGCGGCGAGATCATCGATCGCGTTGCGCTTCCCGCCCGCGCCCATGGAATGGCGACGAGCCATGCGACGGGCATCACAGTGGCCTTTGCGCGCCGTCCCGGCACTTTCTTCATGGCCATCGATCCCGTGCGTCGTCAGGAACCTGTGGTGATGCACGCGCCGGAGAACCGCCATTTTTATGGCCATGGGCAATTCTCACCCGATGGCACAATCCTCTACGCGAGCGAAAACGATTTCGACGGCAATCGCGGTGTTATCGGGATTTATGACGCCCGCAACGGCTTTGTCCGCATCGGCGAATATGACGCACATGGTATCGGCACACATGACATGACGGTGAGCGATGACGGGCGGCTCATCGTGATCGCCAATGGCGGAATCGAAACCCATCCGGATTTCGGGCGCACAAAACTCAATATCGACACTATGCAGCCCTCGCTTGTCCTGCTGGATGCGGCGACCGGCCAGCTGATACAGAAACACGCCATGCCGGATCGGCTGCGACAGCTTTCCACCCGCCATGTCGATCTCGCTGATGACGGCCACATCTGGTTTGCATGCCAGTATGAGGGACCACGCAACGATCTTCCGCCGCTTGTCGGCCATTTCTCCCGGGGGGAGGATGTGACCTTCGTGGATTTGCCGGAAGAAACGACGATACGCCTTGCCAATTATGTCGGGGCCATCGCGGTCAACCGACGTGAAGGGCTGGTAGGCCTGACCTCGCCCAACGGCAACGCCGCCGTGACGCTCGATGCGAAATCCGGTCGTGTCGTTTCCGAGACGACCTTGCGCGAAGCGGCGGGCGTGGCCGCGGCAGCCAAGGGCATTGCGGTTTCCTCCTATGATGGATTCTTTCAATCCCGTCGCAGCGACGTGGCGTGGGATCAGCATATCGTGCGCATCGCGGGCTAAAATATTGAAAAGGCTTGGGAACAAAAGTCCGGGCCGCGCATTGGAGGCGTCATGAAAAACATCACCGTCTACATTGTTTTTATCGTCGCCGTTGTCGCCATCGGCGCTCTCATCGGCGTCAACAATGTGCCTGGTGAATGGTACCAGTCTCTGCAAAAGCCCTTCTTCAATCCACCGAACTGGATTTTTGGTCCGGTCTGGACAACGCTTTATGTGCTGATCGGCATCGCCGGCGCACGCACCTGGATCAGAAGGCCCACTGGCACGCGCATGCGGCTGTGGTTTACGCAGATGGTGCTGAACTTCCTGTGGTCACCGATCTTTTTCGGCATGCAAAGCCCCGCTGGCGCGCTCATCATCATCATTCCCATGCTGATCTGCGTCATCGCCTTTATGGTTCTGACCTATAGCCGTGACCTGACATCCACCTTGCTCTTCGCGCCCTATGCCCTGTGGGTTGCCTTTGCCACAGCGCTCAACGCAAGCATCGTCATGCTGAACTAATTGCCGCACTACCCTTGCCTTGCCTGCCGCCACGCGCCATGTCAGTTTGCGATGGGACTTAAAGCAGGCAGGTAGGCCATGGAGATCACGGATCCCGGCGATTTTCGTCAGCGGATAGAAAGAAGCTTTGCGCGGCAAGGCGTGGTGCAGGCCATCAATGCCGAGATAAGCCGCATCGAGCACCGGCTGGTGGAAATCGAGCTTCCCTTCCATGAAAAGCTGACCCAGCAGCACGGCATATTGCATGCGGGCGTGATAGCCGCCGGTCTGGATACTGCCTGCACCTATGCCGCCTACACGATAATCGAGCCGGAAGCCTCGCTTTTGACCATCGAGTTCAAGGTCAACCTGATGTCGCCGGGACGTGGTGAGCGGTTCCTGTTTCGCGGCGAGATCATCAAGCCCGGAAATAATCTGATCGTCGCCGATGGCCGCGCCTATGCGCTTTCGGATGGGGGGCCGGCGAAGCTGATCGCCTCCATGACGGGCACGATGATGGTGGTAAAAGGGCGCGAGGATATTACCGGATGAGCTACCGGCTTTCGCATGTTGCGGATAAATCCATTCTTTTCGTCATGGCGGCCTCCGCCGAATACGGCCCCCACCTGCAGGCGCGCATTACGCCCCTGATGACCGGCGTCGGCCCAGTGGAAGCTGCCATTTCGGTTACGGCCATTCTTGCTGGTCTCGATGCGGCTGACCATCTGCCCGACCTCGTCGTTTCGCTCGGTTCCGCTGGTTCACGGACATTGCAACAGACGGGCATCTACCAAGTGGCTTCGGTTTCCTATCGAGATATGGATGCATCCGCCTTTGGTTTCGCGAAGGGGCGCACGCCGTTTCTCGATCTGCCCGCCGAAGTTGCCCTGCCACTCCGGATACCCGATATTGCAGAGGCGAGACTCTCCACCGGCGGCAACGTCGTTTCCGGAGAAGCCTATGGGTTGATCGATGCCGATATGGTGGAAATGGAAACCTTTGCGGTCTTGCGAGCCTGTCAGCGCTTCGGTGTGCCGCTCATCGGCCTGCGCGGTATTTCCGATGGCAAGGCCGATGTGAACCATGTGGACGACTGGACGGAGTATCTTGATATCATCGACGAAAAGCTGGCAGACGCCGTCGACCGGCTCTGCCGCGCCATCGAGGACGATGTGATTGCCCTTTGAAACCTTGCGATTTTCGCAAATTTCCGCCGTTTGAAGCCCGCTTCCGGGTTGCCTAAAGCCCCGCTTTTCTTTAAAGGCTCGCCATGACCCAGATAGCCCATCCCGACAGCATTCTCATCATCGATTTCGGCAGCCAGGTGACGCAGCTGATTGCGCGCCGCATCCGCGAAGCCGGGGTCTATTGCGAAATCCACCCGTTCCAGAATGCCGCAGAGGCTTTCGAGAAGCTTCAGCCCAAGGGCGTGATCTTCTCCGGCGGCCCCGCATCTGTCACGGCGGAAGGCAGCCCGCGCGCACCGCAGGCGGTGTTCGACAGCAAGGTTCCGATCCTCGGCATCTGCTACGGCCAGCAGACGCTCTGCACGCAGCTCGGCGGCGTGGTCGAAGGTGGCCATGCGGCGGAATTCGGCCGGGCCGATATCGACATCAAGAAGGCGAGCCCGCTGTTCGACGGTTTCTGGGAACAGGGCAAGAGCTATCCTGTCTGGATGAGCCACGGCGATCGCGTCACGAAGCTGCCGGAAGGTTTCGAAGTTATTGCAACTTCCGAGAACGCACCTTTCGCCATCGCAGCCGACGAGGCGCGCCACTACTACACCACCATGTTCCACCCGGAAGTGGTGCACACGCCTGATGGCGGCAAGCTGCTCTCCAATTTCGTGCACAAGATCGTCGGCCTCAAATCCGATTGGACGATGGCCGCCTATCGCGCCGAAATGATCCGCAAGATCCGCGATCAGGTCGGCACAGGCCGCGTTCTCTGCGCGCTTTCCGGCGGCGTCGATTCCTCGGTTGCGGCCATCCTCATTCATGAGGCAATCGGTGACCAGCTAACCTGCGTTTATGTCGACCATGGCCTGATGCGGCTTGGCGAAAGCGAGCAGGTCGTCGGCATGTTCCGCGATCACTACAATATTCCGTTGGTGCACGTGGACGCCGCCGATCTCTTCCTCGGTGAACTCTCGGGCGTTTCCGACCCGGAAGTGAAGCGCAAGACCATTGGCCGACTGTTCATCGAGGTCTTCGAGGCCGAAGCGGCCAAGATTGCCGCCGATGGCAAGGGCGCACCGAAGTTCCTGGCGCAGGGTACGCTTTATCCTGACGTCATCGAAAGCGTGTCCTTCTCCGGTGGCCCCTCGGTCACCATCAAGAGCCACCACAATGTCGGCGGCCTTCCAGAGCGCATGAACATGCAGCTCGTCGAGCCGCTGCGTGAACTCTTCAAGGATGAAGTGCGCGCGCTTGGTCGCGAACTCGGCCTGCCGGAAAGCTTCATCGGTCGCCATCCCTTCCCCGGCCCCGGTCTGGCGATCCGCTGCCCCGGCGCGATTACCCGCGAGAAGCTCGATATCCTGCGCAAGGCGGATGCGATCTATCTCGACGAAATTCGCAAGGCTGGTCTTTACGACACCATCTGGCAGGCCTTTGCCGTGCTGCTGCCGGTGCAGACTGTCGGCGTCATGGGCGATTACCGCACCTATGACTTCGTCTGCGCGCTGCGCGCCGTAACTTCGGTGGATGGCATGACGGCGGATTTCTATCCCTATGACATGAACTTCCTCGGCCGCGCGGCGACCCGCATCATCAACGAAGTGCGCGGCATCAACCGCGTCGTTTATGACGTGACGAGCAAGCCACCTGGCACCATCGAGTGGGAATAGAATCATACTCGATACGGTGACGTTGCTGCCGCAACGCCACCGTATCGAAGGCAGTTTTAATGATGACGTCGCGACTAGTTCGCGGCGTTTCTGTTTTGTCGTGTGAGATAGATCACCTGGGCGGTCAGCCCGACCACGAGGATTGCCAGCAATCCCGCCTGAGCGCCGAGAAGCAGCGGCGATTTCAGGTCCGTAACTATCGGGTGACCATCGGGGACGCGACGTAGAATTTCGCTAACGGTTGGCACCATCAACAGAAACGCAGTGATGCTGAGACAGATGGTTTCAATATATCTGGCGATACGCGTTGAACCCAGGACGCGTTCTATTCCATAGCCCGCAAGCAGGAACAGGATAGTCAGGACGCCAACGCCGTAGCTGACCGGCTGATGCGCCACGAGGAAGACCGTTGCAGCGCCAATCAGCATGGAGACGAAATAGATTGCACCCGGCGTGGATCGGGGAACGATTCGACCGTGACGGGCAAACATGTAGATGGCCACAGGAATTGCCGGCAGGCTACCGAGCGTGTGGACCCAGCCGAGCGGAGAAATACCGAACATGCGAATTGCCTTTCTTTTCCGGGAGATGGGTGGTGCGGGACGCAGATTGTCATCGACATATCTACGAGCATAACGTCGTCAGTTGATTGGTGGGCACCTCGCTCGGGTCATGCGTCCACGCCCTTTACGAGGTGCAATTTCAAGCAGTAATGCGCTCCAGCATGGGGCGCGTTATCGCGGCAAAGGTCGCGGGATCGCCGTGCGCACGTGCCGAAAGCATTGCCCCGTGCACTGTCGCCATAAAGATTTCAGCATTGGCCCGCGCTGCTCCGGTCAGTACGACACGCCCCTGGGCAACGCCGCGCTGCAGGACGGCGGTAAGCCAGTCCGAGAGACCTCGGAAATGTGCGCGTATTTCAGTAACGACCGTTTCAGGGAGAATCGGTATTTCGCTGGCAAGAAGCGCACAGACGCAGAAGGGATGGGTCGCATCGGCGATGCATCCCTGCCAATAGCCTATATAGGCGCGAAGCTGTTCCAACGGATCGGAGATGTTTCGCTCCAGCTCGGCGATACCGGCTTCAGCCTCCAGCCTGTATTGCGCGACCAGTTTTTGGACCAGATTCGATTTGCTGGGAAAATGGTGGTGAATGCTTGCATTGCGAATACCCACCACGTGAGAAATATCGGCATAGCTGAAACTATTGTAGCCCCCTCTTATAATCAGCGTGCGCGCGCACTGGAGAATATCATCGGCTTTGCTTTGCGAAATTTTCATGCGCTTTACCTACCAACTAGTAGGTAGCGTGTCAACCGGGGTTATTTTGGGTGATTTTCCCTCTCCATTGCAGAACTGAATTGCCCGGCACTTGCGTAGTTTGTTCTATTTTTGTTCTTTTAATTTTTCGCGGCGATGATAATATCGCGGCCTTGGCATAGGCCGTGGAGCATCGTCGTGGATTTGGAGTTGACGGATAAAGGAGGGTCAAGGCAGCTTTTCCTTGAAGGGTTTGAGCTGGAGAAACCGCGCCGGATCAACCCACGATTCAGCAGCAAGGTCTTGATTGTGCTGAAACCGCCAGCAGCCTTGGCGGAGAGGATTTTCACCGATGCATCGTGCCACGCCGCAGGGCGGACAAAGCGTGAGGCCTGTCCGGCGGCGCTTCTGCATATCACCCTGCTCTGTATCGGATGTTTCGACACCGTTCCTCACGGCCTTGTAAACCGGATGAAAGCGGCACTGGGGGAGATAAGGGCGCGGCCGGTTCCGATCACGTTCGATGGGAGTTCGCTTTTCGGCAATCGCAACTGTCTGGTGCTAAACAGCCGCCGGGAGATGCTGGAGCTTAAAGCCTTGGCGAAGATGGTCCAGCGCGCCCTCTGGCGGGCAAATCTTCCCTATGTCGCCGCGTCACCATTTACGCCGCACCTGACCGCGATCTATGGCTGCGGGAAAATAGAAACCATGCCTGTTGAAAAGCCCTATAGCTGGCTGGCGGGCAGTTTCGAACTCATCTTCAGCCATAATGGGGAAACGCGGCACGAATCTCTCGGACGCTTCGGACTTTCGGCGAAAGCGGAGCGCTACGAGGAGCCCGAGAATCAATTATATCTACCGGAGAAAATATTCAGCATGCCGAAGCGGCAAATCCGCAAGATAGCGGCTCGATAAAGCGGGCCTGAAACAGCATGGCATCGATGCCTAAACTATCTGCTGCGTACTGAATGCCGTAGGCATGCGCTTGTCTGCAACAAGGGCGCAGTTCACATCACCGCAGCACCTGTCGAAACCAAGGGGATTCCGCTGCCCAGCGCAAGCGAGGCGATTTCGCCTCGCTATAAACGATAAGCAGCTTAGAGCTGGACCTTGTCGAAAGCCTTGCCGTCGATGCCGAGAGCTTCGAGATCGGCACGGGCGGGCTTGCGATGTGCGCGAACAGCGGCCGAAACCGAGAGCGCTGCACCGAGAACGGCGAAAGTTTCACCGAAGAAGTTACGCGATGTCTTTGCAACCTGACGCATTTTAATCTCCATCTTTGTTGTCCAGATAATGGGGATTTCATGCCTCTTCCACAACTCTTGATGTAGCAGGGAAGCCATGCAGCTTTGCTCGCGCTCGTTTGGATGCCAGCCACCTCGATTTTGCATAGCTCGTGCACGACGTTTGATCAATCGACCCAAGGCACCTCAGCCGCGGCTTGAATAAGACGGATATTTTGTTATGCCGGAAGGCTTGAAGACAAAGAGGCGATAGCATGACGGTCACGATTTACGGCATCAAAAATTGCGACACGATTAAGAAGGCGAGAAGCTGGCTGGAGTTGAACAACGTCGATTATTCTTTCCATGACTACAAGGCAGCCGGTATCGACCGCGCCCATCTGGAAACATGGTGTGATGCCGCTGGCTGGGAAACGGTTCTCAACCGGGCCGGCACGACCTTCAAGAAACTCGACGACGGCCAGAAGGCCGATCTTACGCGCGAAAGGGCCATCGGCCTTATGCTCGAGCAGCCCTCGATGATCAAACGTCCGGTGCTGGAAGCGAAGGGCGAGATAACGATCGGCTTCAAGCCGGACATCTACCAGACCCTTTTCGCCTGAACGCAGCCTGCCATGTCCAAAACGACCCGCGCCACCCAGATGCTGACGAAGGCCGGTATTGCCTTCACCGCCGTTACCTATGACTACGACCCGAATGCCGATCGCATCGGCCTGCAGGCGGCCGAGGCGATTGGCGAGCCGCCGCATCTGGTGCTGAAGACGCTGATGGCGGAGCTGGACGGCAAGCCCGTCTGCGTCGTCGTTCCTTCGGACCGCGAGGTCAGCATGAAGAAGCTGGCCGCCGCCTTTGGGGGCAAATCCGCCAGCATGATGAAACCCGCCGATGCCGAGCGGGCGACCGGCTATCATGTCGGCGGCATCAGCCCTTTCGGACAGAAGAAGCAGGTGCCGACAGCCATTGACGCCGAGGCCATGGCCCATGATTACGTCTACATGAATGGCGGGCAACGTGGTTTGCAGGTGAGGCTTTCGCCCCGCGACGCCCAGAGAGCGCTGAAGGCCATTGTCGCACCGCTGGTTGCGGAATGAGGTGCAAGAGGCGCTCCTGAAAGCATTTGGCTTTCGGAAGGAATGAGCTATGGTCGGCGCCTCCTATTGAAATAGACGAAGGCAGATCATGACCGTTTCCCCCATCGATCCCGTCAAACTGGAAAAACTCGCGGAAGTCGCCGTCAAGGTTGGTCTGCAATTGCAGAAGGATCAGGATCTGGTGATCACTGCGCCGCTGGCAGCCCTGCCGCTCGTCAGGCTTTTGACAAAACATGCCTATATGGCCGGCAGCGGGCTGGTTACCACTTTCTACTCCGACGAGGAAACCACGCTTTCGCGCTATCGTCATGCGAGCGACGCGAATTTCGACCGGGCTTCCGGCTGGCTCTATGAGGGCATGGCGAAAGCCTATGCCAACGGCGCGGCGAGGCTGGCGATTGCTGGCGACAACCCCATGCTGCTGGCAGAGCAGGACCCCGCCAAGGTGGCGCGCGCCAACAAGGCCAATTCCACCGCCTATAAGCCGGCGCTGGAAAAGATTTCCAACTTCGATATCAACTGGAACATCATTTCTTACCCCAATCCTTCCTGGGCAAAGCAGGTCTTCCCCGGCCTCACCGAGGATGAAGCGGTGCGCAAGCTCGCGGATGCCATCTTCGCCGCCTCACGGGTGGATGTGGCCGACCCCGTCGCCGCATGGGCGCAGCACAACGTCAATCTCGCCAAGCGCTCCGCATGGCTGAACGGCGAACGTTTCTCCGCGCTGCATTTCACCGGCCCCGGCACGGATGTGAAGATCGGTCTGGCAGATGGCCACGAATGGCACGGCGGCGCCTCCACGGCCAAGAACGGCGTGACCTGCAATCCGAATATTCCGACCGAAGAAGTCTTCACCACACCGCACGCCCTGCGTGTTGAGGGTTACGTTTCCAGCACCAAGCCGCTGTCGCATCAGGGAACATTGATCGATGATATCCAGGTGAAATTCGAAGCGGGTCGCATCGTTGAAGCCAAGGCTTCCAAGGGTGAAGCCGTGCTGAACAAGGTCCTCGACACCGATGAGGGCGCGCGGCGTCTCGGTGAAGTGGCGCTTGTGCCGCATTCCTCGCCGATTTCGGCGAGCGGCATCCTGTTCTACAACACGCTGTTCGATGAAAACGCCTCGTGCCATATCGCTCTCGGCCAGTGCTATTCGAAATGCTTCCTTGACGGCGCTTCGCTGTCGCAGGACCAGATCAAGGCGCAGGGCGGCAATTCCAGCCTGATCCACATCGACTGGATGATCGGCTCCAATAAGGTGGATATCGATGGCGTGAAGCCGGATGGCTCCACGGTACCTGTCATGCGCAAGGGCGAATGGGCCTGACGGCCCCCTACCTCGGCAACTGACTGCGCTGACTGAGCCAGATGCTGAAAAGTACGGCGATGAAACCGGCCATCTGCGCTGGCGCTAGGCTTTGACCGAGCGCCAGCCAGCCCAGTAGAGTTGCAACGACGGGGCTTAAGAAACCGAGCGATGCGGCCGCGGAAGGTTCGATGCGGGCAAGCCCACGAAACCACAGAAGGTAGGTAAGTGCCGCACCGATAAGGCCGAGATAGGCCATACCGAGAACATTGGCCGCCGTTGGCGCCGGCAGGGCCGGCTCAAGAAGATAAGCGACCGGCAAAAGAAGAATGCCCCCCGCCGTCAATTGCCAGGCGGTGAAGGTGAGGTTCGAGACCGGCGGGCGCCATTTGCGGGTCAGCACCGTTCCGAAGGCCATGGAGACGGCACCGGCAAGACCTGCGGCGACGCCGACACCATCCAGTGCCGCGCCGGGGGTCAGCACCAGAAGCGCGACGCCGGCAATGCCGAGAAAACCGGCGACGATGGCGAGCGGCCGCACCGGCGCAGCAAGAAACAGCCGCGACAGCCCGATGACGATGAGTGGTTGCACCGCGCCCACCGTCGCCGCGACACCGCCGGGCAATCGATAGGCCGAAACGAAAAGCATCGCCCAGAAGAACGAGAAATTGAGCGCGCCGAGAATGAAGCTGCGCGGCCACCAGATGCCCTGCGGCAGCTTTCGGACGAGAAGCAGCAGCAGGACACCGGCCGGCAAGGCGCGCAGCATCGCGACATGCAGCGGATATCCCTGCGGCAGGAATTCCGTGGTGACAAAATAGGTGGTTCCCCAGATGGCGGGAGCAAGCGCTGTCGCCAGCACATCGGCGACGTAGGTGGTATTTTTCTTCATTTCAAGAATCTCTATATCAAGATAAATTCAGCTTAGTCAATTTTATCTTGACGTCAAGATATCAATTGTTATGCCTTGGTGATGAGCAAGGAACCCATGGACCACGTCGACCATATTCTCACGCAATGGCGTAACGAACGACCCGATCTCGATGTCGGCCCCATGGGGTTGCTCGGCCGCCTGCACCGGCTCAGCACGCATCTTGGCCGCGAGGTAGAGGCGGTGCTCTTGAAACACGGCCTCTCCTCCTCCGCTTTCGACGTGTTAGCGACATTGCGACGCGCGGGCTCACCTTATCGGCTTTCTCCCGGCGAACTGCTGGCTATGACCATGGTCAGTTCCGGCACCATGACAAACCGGATCGACCAGTTGGAAAAAGCCGGATTGGTGGAGCGTATTCACAATCCGCAGGACCGGCGCAGCGTCTTGATATCACTGACGGATCGCGGCTTTGCCGTCGTCGAGGAGGCGGTTGGCGCGCACGTCGAAAACCAGCATCGTCTTGTCGCCCATCTCAGCGAAGAGGAGCGCGCAGCGCTTGACGGGCTGCTGAAGCGGTTCCTGCGAAACTTCGAGGACTAGTTTACGCTGCTGATGGGACCAGCGATCAAGCGGGCATGGGCGCTTGTTTCCGCAGAAAAAATCCTGTAAGCAATTTTCCATAAACCTGTACTACAGGTTGGAGGAAAAATGTTAAACGCCATTTCGCATGAATCCGGCCTCGTCAGCAGCACGATCGGCGCGATCACCCGTCATATCAGAGAGAACGAGCTGGCGCCTGGTGCGAAGCTGCCGAGCGAGCTTTCGCTCTCGCAACAACTGGGTGTCTCACGCACAGTCGTTCGCGAGGCGTTCCGCTCTCTATCCGCCATGCGGTTGATCGATGTCAGCGCGGGAAAGCGCGCCACCGTGGCGACGCTGGATCATGGCGCGATGTCGCTGATGTTCGAACATGGCATTCACACCGAGCAGATCAACATTCAGCAAATCTACGACGTCCGACGCACGATCGAAGTCAGAACCGTGACGCTCGCGGCACTAAGGCGAACGGATGCGGAAGCCCTTACGATCCTCGACCATGCCAACAATATGGAGCGAGATTTCGGCGACAATGATAAGGTGATGGAGCACGACCTTGCCTTTCACCTTGCTGTTGCCAAGGCCTCGAAGAACCCGGTTTTCGAACTCATTCTCGGCGCCTTCCAGAATGTGACGCGTCAGACCTGGCCGATCGGCTGGAAAAGCCGCACTTCCGACGCGCAGCGCCACGCCGCCGGTGAACTTCACATCGCCATCGGACAGGCCATCGCTGCGGGAGATCCACAAACGGCCTCGACGCTGATGGCGCGGCATTTCGATGAAAGCGTGCACGCGCTTCTGGCTGCTGGCATCGCCTGATTTTTCAATGCAGTTCCCGAGGGAACGCGACCTGCCTCTGGAGGAGACACTTCATGAAAATTACGAAACTCGAGACCGTCCGTGTGGCGGAACGGGCAAACCTGCTCTGGATTCTGGTCCATACGGATGAAGGCATCACCGGGCTTGGCGAAACCTTTTATGGCGCCGAGACAGTGGAAACCTATGTGCATGAATATATCGCACCCCGGGTGATCGGTCGCGATCCGTTGCAGATCGATCTTCTGGCGCAGGATCTTGTCGGTTATCTCGGTTTCCGCTCATCGGGCGCGGAAGTGCGCGGCAACTCGGCCTTCGATATCGCGCTGTGGGATATTTTCGGCAAGGCCACCAACCAGCCTATAGCCCAGTTGCTCGGCGGCTTCAGCCGCAGGGAAATCCGCACCTACAATACCTGTGCCGGCACCGAATACATCAAGAAGGCAACCGGCCAGCAGACAGCCAATTACGGCTTGTCCGGCGGCAAGGACTATGACGATCTGAACGGCTTCCTGCACCGGGCAGACGAGCTTGCCCATTCGCTGCTGGAAGACGGTATCACCGCCATGAAGATCTGGCCCTTTGATGCCGCAGCGGAAAAGACGCGCGGGCAATATATCTCGATGCCGGACCTGAAAAGCGCGCTCGAGCCGTTTGAAAAGATCCGCAAGGCGGTGGGCGACAAGATGGATATCATGGTGGAGTTTCACTCCATGTGGCAGCTTCTGCCAGCCATGCAGATCGCCAAGGCGCTTACCCCTTACCAGACCTTCTGGCACGAAGACCCGATCAAGATGGACAGCCTTTCCAGCCTGACCCGTTATGCCGCCGTGTCGCCCGCCCCGATTTCCGCGTCCGAAACGCTCGGCTCCCGCTGGGCTTTCCGCGATCTGCTGGAAACCGGTGCTGCCGGTGTTGTCATGCTTGATATCAGCTGGTGCGGCGGGCTTTCTGAAGCACGCAAGATCGCCTCCATGGCGGAAGCCTGGCATCTGCCGGTCGCGCCACATGATTGCACGGGCCCGGTGGTGCTCTGCGCCTCCACACATCTGTCGCTCAACGCGCCGAATGCGCTGGTGCAGGAAAGCGTTCGCGCCTTCTACAAGACCTGGTATCGCGATCTCGTGACCGCTTTGCCGGAAGTGAAAAACGGCATGATCACCGTGCCGCCGGGTGCCGGCCTTGGCATGGAGCTGCATCCAGATATCGAAAAGAGCTTCACCGTCAGCCGCCGCTTTTCGGATGCGACGTCGATCTGATCAGAACAGGCTGCCCTGGTTGCCAGGGTCCGAAGGAGCCGGCTTGACCGGCTTCTTTTTGGGCGCGACGGTGGCTTCCGGAGATGACGTCCCCTCTCCCGTCGTGATGGCGGAGACGCGACCGTCGGCAAACTCCATAGATACGACAGCGCCTGAAGCAATAGCTGCCGCGCGGGTCAAAGGCCGGTTCTCCTCGTCACGGATCACCGCATAACCGCGATTCAGCACGTTCTTGTAGGACAGCGATTGCAGGATACGATCATGGGCGGCGAGACCGGAACGGTTCTGCGCCATGCGGTGTAACACGGCGGTATCGGCCCGGCGCGACGCGGTGACGACCCGTTCCTTCTGCCGCTCCAGCTGGCCGAGCAGGCGGGCGGGGAGCGAACGCAATGCGGAATCGAAGGAATCAACGCGGCCTTTGCCCTGCAACAGGCGGCGCTCCACCAGGGTCTCGGCCCGGTGAATGCGCTCGGTAATCCGCTGCCTGTGATGTTTGAGACCGTTCAACAGGGTTTCCGGTCTGAGACCCGAGGCAGAACGTTCGAAGGCACGGCGCTTGTTCAGCGTCGTCAGTTCCAATCCACGACCAACACCGCTCGCGGCCTCGTCAAACCGGCGGCGCGGCAAAGCCAGAAGCTGATCGAGTGACGGCAGCGCCCGAACCAGAGCGCGCACGCCCTGACGGCGATTGTCCATCTGCCGCAAGACAGAACCGGAAAGGCGGGCAGCGAGGCCGGACAGCTGCGCTTCGAGTTCAGCCCGCACCGGCACCGCCATTTCGGCGGCTCCCGTAGGCGTCGGCGCGCGCACGTCGGCGGCATAATCGATCAGTGTCGTATCGGTTTCGTGTCCGACCGCGGAAATCAGCGGAATTTCGCTCTCGGCAGCGGCGCGCACGACGATTTCATCATTAAAGCTCCAGAGGTCTTCGAGGCTGCCGCCGCCGCGCGCAACGATCAGTACATCGGGGCGGGCAATCTCGCCACCGGGCTGAAGCGCGTTGAAGCCGCGAATGGCGTTCGCCACCTCTTCGCCCGAACCTTCGCCCTGCACCTTGACCGGCCAGACGACGACGTGGACCGGAAACCGATCCGAGATACGGTGAAGAATATCGCGGATGACCGCACCCGTGGGCGACGTGACGACACCGATGACACGCGGCATGAATGGCAGGGGACGTTTACGAGCAGGATCAAACAATCCTTCCGCCGCCAGCCGCCGACGTCGATCTTCCAGAAGCGCCATCAGCGCGCCGGCACCGGCAGGCTCCAGGCTTTCGATGACGATCTGGTATTTCGAGGAGCCGGGAAAAGTGGTGATCTTGCCGGTGGCGATCACTTCCATGCCCTCTTCCGGGCGGAACTTCAGGCGCGAGAAAGTGCCTTTCCAGATCACCGCATCGATGCGGGCGCGATCATCCTTCAGCGAGAAATAGGCGTGACCGGAAGAATGCGGACCACGATAGCCGGAAATTTCGCCGCGCACCCGCACTTGTTCGAAAGCCGTCTCCACCGTGCGCTTGATGGAACCCGACAGTTCGGACACCGAAAATTCGGCAAGATTGCTCAATGCGGCGTGGGAGAAGATATCACTCATGCCCTTTTGTAACCAAAAGTGGTCGATTCGGAAATGCCGGCCCAGCCCACCGATTTTAACGACGATGAAACCATATCCTCAACTAACGAGTTAGGAAAACAGGGATCAGAGGAGAAAACAAGGGTTCGTTAGGGAAGGAGACGCTACGTCTTGTTCCAGACCCGGCAACCAAAGAGGAGGCGGCATCATGATATTTCTAACCGCCACAGTGCTCGGCGTAACCGCAGTTGCGTTGCGTTCTGTCTTCAGCATCATTTTCATCTGCATGATGATCATCGGCGCTTACGGTGTCGCGATGGTGCTTTCTTCCACGGCCGTGCCGCTGGTGTCGCTGCTGCTGGCACTCGCCGGTTATAATTTTGGCGTCGTGGGTGTTGTTATAGCCCTTCTGGTGCTGCAGCGCCCGCGCTCCACACAGCCGACGCTTTAAAAGCCTGCACCCTTGAGACTTTCGCACTTCGCGCTGGCCGAGATTTTCGGATTGGCCGTCGATCTTGCCGTCACGTGCCTGCTTATTTTCTATCTCGGCGTCGATTCGCTGGCAGCCCGTTTGCCGGGTGCCGCTGCAGGACTTGCTACGAGCTTGCGGCTGAACCGTTCGAATGGCGACGAGCCGAACGGCTTTCTGAGGAATGCCTTCACGCTCATCTCCCGCATCGTCGGCGTTGGCATATTTGCTCTGCTTTTATGGCGCAACCCGCTGCTGCAACCACTCATCCCGCTTACCCTTTCGGCGATAGCAGCGCTTGTCCTGGCGCTCTACGGATATTTGCGGCTGCAAAGGCACCGGCGGGGTCCGGATTAAACGGTTTCCCACCCGTCCTTTTCCGCCGCCCGATAGATGGCGTCGATGAAAAGCTGGTTCTTCCTGGAATTTTCCAGAGTGACGACTTTGCCCTCGCCCGTCACCGCACGGGCAAAGGCCTCCGCCTCCAGCTTGTACTGTCGGCTATCCTGAAACCGGAAGACCTGCGACTGGTTATGGGCCTGATTGGTCAGTTCGACCTCTTCCGCACCCCAGCGATTGGCATTGAACGGTGATTTGACCTCGATGTAACCGTCGGTGCCATGAAAAACCATCAATTGACGGGCGGCAAGCTGGGTCGCCAGATAAAAGCTCAGCTCGAAACCGCCGAAATCGGCCCGGACGCTGGAATAGATATCGGTGCCGAACTCCCTGTCGCGCTCAACCGTGGCCTGCACGCGCTTTGGTTCGGCGCCGGTGGCAAAGCGGGTTACGATAGTCGGATAGACGCCGATATCCGGCAAGGCACCGCCGCCGAGTTCGGGAATATTACGCATATTGCCTGGATCACGATTGAAATAGCTGAAAGCGCCCTGCACATGTTTCAGCGTGCCAATGGCCCCCGACGCCAGCAATTCCTTCACCTTGGCCCAAACAGGGGAATAGGTGACCATGAAAGCTTCGGACACGATAACACCATTGCGGTCTCTCGCAGCAATGAGCGTATCGATCTCTTCTGCTTTCAACGCAATCGGCTTTTCGCAGAGAACATGTTTGCCGGCATCCGCGGCCTTGATTGTCCACTCCACGTGCTGCGCCGTAGGAAGCGGAATATAGACCGCATCGATCACATCCGATGCCAGCATCTCCTCATAGGAGCCGAAGGCGTGGGGCACGGAAAAACGCTCGGCAACCGCACGGGCTTTGGCGTGATCGCGGCTGGCAATGGCGCTGACCACGCAGTTCTGCGCATCCTGTATCGCCAGAATGACGTGGTCCTGAGCGATTTTCGCCGTCGAGATTATTCCGAAGCGCAGCATTCCATTCTCCCACTCTGCCATTCACCGGAACTTATCACCATCGTCCGGGCTGGCAAGCCGCCGGCACGCAAGAAATAAATTATGGCCGGATTTGTCCGTCATTTGTCGGGCTGTTTGCTTTTCTCCATACAAGAAAAGGAGAATTATGCTATTCATGAACTCACAGGAGAAACATGAAATGTCCTCTTCCAACACCGCACTTCTCGTCATCGACGTTCAGGAATCCTTCCGGCACGCCCCCTATTTCGAGGAAAGCGGGCTCGCCGCCTATCTGGAGAAGCAGCAGGCGCTGATCGATGGCGCCAAAGCTGCGGGTATCCCCGTCGTGCAAATCTTCCATGTCGATGGCGACCGTGCCTTCTCCAAAGACAGCGGCTATATCCGCGCGCTAGAGGGTGTGCGGATCGCCCCCGACGTGACCTTTCACAAGAACAGGCACTCGGCCTTCGCCGGCACCGGCCTCGAAATCTGGCTGACGCAGAGAGGCATCAACCGGCTGATCGTCTCCGGCATCCGCACCGAGCAATGCTGCGAAACCACGACGCGGCACGCCTCCGATCTCGGCTACAGTGTCGACTATGTTACCGAGGCGACGCTGACCTTTCCGATGACCCATGCCTCCGGCACCGTATTCAGCGCGGATGACATCCGCAAGCGGACCGAACTGGTGCTGGCCGGCCGCTTCGCGCGCATCGCCACAGTGAGCGACGCGCTCGCACCGTTGAAGGCAGCAGCCTGATGCAAAAAGACGGCACACGCGTCGTTCCCTTTTTCACGCTTGTGCCGCCGCATGCGTTACTGCTCGATATTGCAGGGCCTTTGCAGGTGGTCCGCTATGCCAATGACGAGCAGAGCGATATCTTCTTCGACTGCCGCTACATCGCGGCACAGGAGAAACAGCAATCCTCGATCGGCCTTGGCATTTGCGGGCTGGAGGCCCTGCCTGCCACCCTGCCGGACAATGCGTTTCTGCTGATCTCCGGCAGCACGTCGCGCTCCGGGAGCGAACCGGAGACCCGGCGTGAGCGGCAGGTACTGGCGGCATGGCTGCGCCGCGTCGTGCGTGTCGACACCACTGTCATTTCCATCTGCTCCGGCGCACTGCTGGCGGGCGAAGCCGGGCTTTTCGACGGACGGAGCTGTACGACACACAGCGACTGCATCGATGCGCTCCGCCGCATCGCGCCCCTATCCCAGGTCGCCGAAAACCGCCTGTTCGTCGAGGATGGCAACCGCTTTTCCAGCGCAGGCATCTCCACCGGCATCGACCTCATGCTGCATGTGGTTTCGCGGCTGACATCACCTGCCGTCGCGGCGCGCATTGCCCAAACCATGGTCGTTTACCTTCGGCGCAACGGCAACGATCCGCAGATTTCTCCCTGGCTCACCGGCCGTAACCACATGCATCCCGCCATTCACCGGGTGCAGGATCGGATCATGGCCGAACCCGGGCGGGACTGGTCGCTGGAACGGTTGGCCGATATCGCCGCACTCAGCGAAAGGCATCTGTCGCGCCTGTTTCGCGAGCATACCGGCATCAGTGTCATTGATTACGTCAATCTGACACGGGTCAACCTGGCTCGCGACATTCTTGCAAATAGCCGTCTCGATATGGAAGCCATCGCCGAGCGAGCGGGCTTTGCCTCCGCCCGGCATCTGCGACGCGTCTGGCAACAGCATAATCGTTATCCACCCAGTCACTATCGCGGCTTTCAGGCCTGATTTCGCGACCATCGCCTGCGGCCTGATGAGTACCATCAAATGAATTGAATGGTTATGCCGACGGGCAGTTGCTAACCTGCCGCAAAGTCAGCAACAGGAGCATTCCCGTGGAAAAACGAAGCCTTGGCCGGACCGGCCTCTCCATTGCGCCAATTGTCTTCGGCGGCAACGTATTCGGCTGGACGGCGGACGAAAAGACTTCCTTTGCGCTGCTCGACGCCTTTTTCGATGCAGGGTTTAACGCCATCGACACGGCGGATGTCTATTCCGCATGGGTGGACGGGCATGTGGGCGGTGAATCCGAGGTGATCATCGGCAAATGGCTGAAGCAGTCGAGCGTCAAGCGCGAGGATGCGGTTATCGTCACCAAGGTCGGGTTCGACAATCGAGGCCAGAAAACCGGGCTCAGCGCCAAATGGATCGCAGAGGCAGTCGATGCTTCACTGAAGCGGCTGCAAACCGACTATATCGACCTCTATCTCGCTCACAAGCCGGATGCCGACGTGCCGCTGGAAGAGACGCTTGCCGCCTTCGCAAAGCTGAAGGAACAGGGAAAAATCCGCGCCATCGGTTGCTCCAATTATTCCGCGAGCCAGCTTCGGGAGGCACTGGACGTGGCTTCGAAGAACGATCTGCCGCGTTATGATGTGCTGCAGCCCGAATATAATCTCTATAATCGTGCGGATTTCGAAGGTCCTCTTGCCGACCTTTGCATCGAGGAAGATATCGGCGTCATCAATTATTACAGCCTCGCCGCCGGCTTCCTGACCGGGAAGTATCGTGCCAAGGGCGATACGGAAGGTGTTGCCCGCAGCTATCGGGTGGGTGAATACGTCAACACACGCGGCCTAGCCGTTCTGGGGGCTATGGATGCGGTGGCGGCGCAGACCGGGGCGAAGCTCGCCGATATCGCGCTTGCCTGGCTGTTGCGGAAAAAGGCGATAACCGCGCCGATCGCCAGTGCCACCAGCCTGTCGCAGCTTGAAAGTTTCAAACGTGCCGTCGACCTGAAGCTGACGGATGAAATGATGGCCCTTCTCGACAAGGCTGGCGCATAAGATGGAGCTCACAATTCGCGACGCGCAGCAGTCCGACCGGGCAGAATGGCTGCGACTCTGGAACGATTACCTCGCCTTTTATGAGGTCGATCTTGCCGATGAGGTGACCGAGCATACCTGGGCGCGCATTCTCGATCCCGCATCCCGTGTTTCCATGCGGGTGGCCATGCTCGGCGACCGCATGGCCGGTTTCGCCATTCACCACTTCCATGATTCCACCTGGGTAAAGACGCCCGACTGCTATCTGGAGGACCTGTTCGTCGATGGCGAAATCCGCGGCAAGGGAACGGGCCGGGCGCTGATGGACGATCTGGTCACCATCTGCAGGGACAAGGGCTGGTCACGGTTGTACTGGCACACCGGCGACGACAACCACCGCGCCCAGAAGCTCTATGACAGCTACGTGAAAAGCGACGGCCATATCCGCTATCGCATCAAGTTCTGATCAACTCCTGAAGCGGAAAAAATCCACGAAAGCCCTCAGCGCCGGGCGCATTTGCCGGCGCGAGGGATAATAGATATAAAAACCATCGAAGGGTGCGCACCAGTCCTCCAGCACGCGGATTAGCCGGCCTTCCCTGATATCGTCTTCGACGCGCTGCTCGAAAACAAAGGCAAGCCCTGCGCCATCTATCGCCGCCCGACGGATGAGGCTCTGATCTGACAGGATCAGCGGTCCTTGAACATCAACCACCAGCGCCTTGCCATTTTTCTCCAGTTCCCAGCGATAGATAAGGCCACTGGCGAAGCGCCGGCGAATGCACCGATGCCGAATGAGATCCCTGGGATCGCGTGGCGGTGGATTTTCCGCAAAATAGGACGGAGAACCAATAATTGCGCCGCGCCATGCGCCGCTGGCCTTCACCGCAATCATATCCGCATCGAGGTGCTCCCCGAGCCGCAGACCGGCATCGAAACCCTTTGCGACAATGTCTTCGAAACGATCATCCGTTGAGATTTCGAGCGAAATATCGGGATAGAGCCGCAGGAACTCGCCCAGCCGCGGCACGATGAGATCCTCGGCGGCCAGTCTCGGCAAGGTGATGCGCAGTGGGCCGGCTGGTCTTCCACCATGCTCGGCAAGGGTCTCGATGACCGCGTCGATATCGGCAAGCGCCGGCCCCAGTGTTTCGAGAAGCCGTTTGCCCTCCTCTGTCGGCGAAACGCTGCGGGTGGTACGATGCAGCAGACGCAGGCCAAGGCTTGCCTCGAGCGATGAGACGGCATGGCTGACGGCGGAGGGCGCGATGGCGAGTTCAGCCGCAGCCTTGCGAAAGCTGCGGCCTTCGGCAACGGCGGCGAGAACGGCCAGTTGGGAGAGTTGCACACGGTTCATTGTTCTAAATTATAGAACAACCCACGCGGATTTGCAGCGATTATTTTCGTCACCGTGAGACGCTATTTTCTGATCACGCCCTGATGACGGGCGGTTCCTTATGGAAGGACTAACAAATGAAAAAAAGAACCCTTGGAAACAACCTATCCGTTTCGACGCTTGGCCTCGGCTGCATGGGAATGACCCATGCCTATAGCCCGACCGGCGATGAAAGCAGCGCAATAGCGACGCTGCACCGTGCCGTCGAACTCGGCGTCACGTTTTTTGATACGGCAGAGGTTTATGGGCCTTACAATAATGAGATTCTCGTCGGCAAGGGCTTGAAGCCCTATCGCGATAAGGTGGTCATTGCCACCAAGTTCGGTTTCAAAATCGACCCCACCAAACCCGCAGGACAGATGATGGTGGGCACCGACAGCCGGCCGGAGAATGTGCGCGCCGTCGCTGAAGCCTCGCTCAAGCGTCTTGACGTCGATGCCATCGATTTGTTCTACCAGCATCGTGTCGATCCAAATGTGCCGATCGAAGAGACGGTAGGCGCTATGGCGGAACTGGTACGGCAGGGCAAAGTGAAACATCTCGGGCTGTCCGAAGCAAGTGCTGAGACGCTTCGCAAAGCCCACGCCGTTCATCCGATTGCCGCCATTCAGAGCGAATATTCGCTGTGGACCCGTGACGTGGAGGAAAACGGCGTGCTGGATACCTGCCGTGAACTCGGCATCGGTTTCGTCCCCTTCAGCCCGCTCGGGCGCGGGGCTCTGACGGGCGCGCTGAAGTCACTCGACGGCCTCGCCGCCGATGATTTCCGTCGCGGCCTGCCGCGCTTCCAAAGCGAGAACTTCGACGCCAATCTGGCACTCATCCAGCTGCTGGAAGACATGGCGACGAAGAAGGGCGTTACCGCCGGGCAACTGGCGCTCGCCTGGGTGCTGGCGCAGGGCGATTTCATCGTTCCCATCCCCGGCACCACAAAAATCGCCAATCTGGAGAAAAACGTGGCGGCGGCGGACGTTTCGCTGACGACGGAGGAAGTTGCAAGCCTCGGTGCCCTGCTTTCGCCGGCAAAGGTTGCGGGGGAACGCTATCCCGAACGCATGTCGCAGATGGCCAATCGCTAAAAACAAAAAGCCGCGGTGGTTGCCGCGGCTTTTTCATTGCGTCATCGGGTGTCAGGCGCGCAGAACGCCACCTGTTGATTTCTCGACATTGCCGACGATCTTCGCCGTCAGCGCCTCGAAATCCTCATCGGTCAGCGTCTTGTCGACCGGCTGGATCTGAACTTCGATGGCAACGGACTTGCGGTTTTCGCCGAGCGATGCGCCCTCGAAAATATCGAAGACATTAACGCCGGTGATCAGCTTGCGGTCGGCGCTTGTTGCCGCCTTGATGATGGCACCCGCTTCCACCGACTTGTCGACCACGAAGGCGAAGTCGCGCTTGACCGCCTGGAAGGGTGAAAGCTCCAGCGCAGGCTTGGTGCGGGTTGCCTTCTTCTTCGGCTCCGGCATGGCGTCGAGATAGATTTCGAAACCACAATAGACACCGGAAACATCCAGTTCCGACAGAGTCTTCGGGTGGAACTCGCCGAAGTAACCGAGCACGACCTTCGGGCCCATCTTGATGGTGCCGGAGCGGCCGGGGTGATACCAGGAGGGCGCCCCGGCCTCGATCTGCACATTGGCCATAGGCAGGCCGCAGGCTTCGAGCACAGAAAGCGCATCGGCCTTGGCGTCATAGACATCCACCGGCTTGCCGCCACCCTTGGCCGCATTGGACCACATGCGGCCGCTGCCCGCCAGCGAGGCCGTGCCACGGCGAACACCGCCGGCAACCCGGCGCTGCTTATCAGGCGTATCACCCTCATAGGTGCCGGAAACCTCGAAGATCGCGACGTCACCATAACCCTTGTCGGCATTGCGCTGCGCGGCGGTCAGCAGGCCGGGCAACAGCGAAGGCCGCATGTCCGACATATCGGCAGCAATCGGGTTGGCAAGCTTCAGGGCCGGCGAACCGCCGCCGAATAGCTTCGCCTGCGCTTCCGGGATGAAGGACCAAGTGACGGCCTCCAGCATGCCACGGCTTGCCAGGGCACGGCGCGCGGTGCGGGTGCGGATCTGCAGCGTGGTCAGTATCCGACCGTTGACGGCACCGAAGCTTTCCAGCGGTTCCGGCTTGATATTGTCAACGCCATGAATGCGCATGACCTCTTCGACCAGATCGGCCTTGCCATCGACATCCGGCCGCCAGGATGGCACGGTGACGGATACGCGCTCGCCCGTTCCCTCGACGCCAAAACCGAGACCCTTGAGAATGGCGAGACTCTCCGCCGCCGAAACTTCCAGACCTGTCAGGCGCTTCACTTCCGCAAGCGGGAAATCCACGACCTTAGGCTCATAACCCTTGTAACCAACGACCTTCGCTTCGCCTGCAACGCCGCCGCAGAGTTCGAGAACCAGCTCGGTGGTGCGCTCAAGACCCGGAACCATATATTCCGGATCAACGCCGCGCTCGAAACGATAACGCGCATCGGTAATGATGCCGAGCGAGCGACCGGTCTTGGCAATGTTAATCGGATCCCAGAGAGCGGATTCGATCAGCACATTAACCGTGTTTTCGTCGCAGCCGGAATGTTCGCCACCCATGACGCCACCGATGGACTCAAGGCCTTTTTCATCGGCGATGACGACATTGTTCGGGCCGAGCTTATATTCGCGCTGGTCGAGCGCGAGGATCGTCTCGCCCTCTTTCGCGCGGCGCACGGTGAGATCGCCTTGGACCTTGGCGGCGTCGAAGACGTGCATCGGCCGGCCCTGATCGAAGGTCATGTAGTTGGTGATATCGACCAGCGCGTTGATGGGGCGCAGGCCGATCGCCAGAAGACGCTGCTGCATCCATTTCGGGCTTGGGCCATTCTTCACACCGCGCACGATGCGCAGCGAGAAGCCGGGGCAAAGCGCCGGATCATCCAGTTCCAGCTTAACATCGACGGGCGTTTCGCCTTCTACCTTGAAGGACGGCGCAGGCTTCGTCTTCAGCTTGCCCAAACCGGACGCGGCGAGATCGCGGGCGATGCCATAGATAGAGGTGCAGTCGGGGCGGTTCGGCGTCAGATTGATCTCGATGACCGGGTCGTCCAAGCCGGCATAGCTGGCGAAGGACGTGCCGACTGGTGCATCTTCAGGCAAGTCGATAATGCCGTCATGATCGTCGGAAATGTTGAGCTCCTTTTCGGAGCACATCATGCCGTGGCTTTCGACTCCGCGAATCTTGCCGACGGCGAGGGTGACATCGATGCCTGGGACATACACGCCTGGACGCGCCAGCGCGCCAACCAAGCCGGAGCGCGCGTTCGGTGCGCCGCAGACGATTTGCACCGGCCTGCCGTCACCGGCATCCACCATCAACACCTTGAGGCGGTCGGCCTCGGGGTGTTTTTCGGCGGAAATCACCTTGGCAATGACGAAGGGCTTGTAGGCCGCCTTGTCGTCAACGTCCTCGACCTCAAGGCCGATTGCCGTCAGCCGCTCGCAAATCTCGTCCAGCGTCGCATCGGTATCGAGATGCTCTTTCAGCCAGGAAAGAGTGAATTTCATGTCTTTGCTCCTTGGCTAACCGGATTAAACGCTCAGACCGCCGAACAGCGTCGGCATGTCGAGCGGGCGGAAGCCGTAATGGGTCATCCAGCGGACATCGGCGTTGAAGAAATCACGCAGGTCCGGCATGCCGTATTTCAGCATGGCGATGCGGTCGAGGCCCATGCCCCAGGCAAAGCCCTGATATTCATCCGGGTCAAGCCCGCCAGCACGCAGCACATTGGGGTGCACCATGCCGCAACCGAGGATTTCCATCCAGTCCGTGCCTTCGCCGAACTTCACGATCGGGCCGGAACGGTCGCACTGGATGTCCACCTCGAAGCTCGGCTCCGTAAAGGGGAAGAAGGACGGGCGGAAGCGCATCACGACACTATCGACCTCGAAGAAGGTCTTGCAGAACTCTTCCAAAACCCAGCGCAAATTGCCGACATGCGCCTTCTTGTCGATGACAAGGCCTTCGACCTGATGGAACATCGGCGAATGGGTCGCGTCGGAATCCTGGCGATAGGTCTTGCCGGGAATGACGATGCGGATCGGCGGCTTCTGGCTTTCCATGGTGCGGACCTGCACCGGCGAAGTGTGCGTACGCAGCACCTTGCGCTCACCTTTTTCATCCGGCTGGAAGAAGAAAGTGTCGTGCATTTCGCGGGCCGGATGGCCTTCCGGGAAGTTCAGAGCCGTAAAGTTGTAATAATCGGTTTCGATATCGGGGCCTTCGGCGATCGAAAAACCCATATCCGCGAAGATGGCGGTGATTTCATCGACGATCTGGCTGATCGGATGAATACGGCCACGCTCGGTCGGAGACTGGCGAACCGGCAGGCTGACATCAACGGTTTCGGCCTTGAGGCGCGCAGCGATTGCGGCATCTTTCAGCGCGTTCTTGCGCTCTCCGATGAGATCGGTGATTTCGGTCTTAAGCTGGTTTATCGCGGCGCCGCGAGTCTGACGCTCTTCCGGCGTCATGCTGCCAAGCGTCTTCAGAAGCTCCGACACCGAGCCTTTCTTGCCAAGCGCGGAAACACGGACGGCTTCGATGGCTGGCTCATCGGCAGCAGTGGCGATCTCCGACATCAATTGCGATTTCAAGGTATCAAGTTCAGTCATCTTTTCCTGCCTTGCCGGATTTTGTAACAGCGGCGTCGGTGTTCACAGCATTCATCAGATAGTCGGTCGCCATGATAAAGCGTCGCAGATCACTACCCATCCGCACGCGCCCGATCAACCGGGCAAGCGGTAAAAAACGCCCGAGAATGCGGGTCAGGCGGCTTAATTCTTTGACTGCCCGCGGTGGGGCGTTTTCCAGCCAGCGCGCAAAGGCAGCGTCGCGCGTTTCAGGCGCATCACAGGCGCGGGTGGCGACCTGCAAAAACAGCAGCCAGATATCGCGGGCCTGGGCAGTCGCAAGCGGCATCACATCCTGAGGGCGCTCCTCGAAATCCATGAAACCGACACGGCCATCCGCCAGAAAAAAGTCCCGGACGTGCGGGCGGCCGTGGCAGAGACCGGCGGCATGCAACTCGCCGAGCGCTTCCGCGGATTTGACCAGCAGCGCGTCATGTTGTGCAGGATCGGACGCCTTCAGCGCATCCATACGCTCCATCAGCGTCGGACCAACGTCTCCCAGCACCACCGCCGTCCGGGACGAATAGACCAGCGGCGGAACAGGGAAGCCGCGTTGCTGGAACTGTTGCAATGTTTCCAGTTCCCGCTGCATGAGGCCCGCGCCGTCAAGCGGTTCTGACGGGCGAAGAAATGCATAGGGCAGTAGCTTCGACAGCAGCTTCTGCATCTTCATCCACCAGGTAACGCGCTCCGTACCCTGTCGTTTGATCCACACCGTCAGCCGCGACAGCTCGACCTTCTGGATGCGACGGTCGCTTTTCAGGAGGACGCGCATCAGGGTCGCGATGTCATCGTCGTCGAGATGAACGCGAAAACCTTCCGCTTCAGCAACCTCACTTTTATTGACCAGCATTTCGTCCACCAAGGGTTTCGCTTCAAACGGCGTGAATACTCCAACTCTTCTAAATTTCTAAATTAAAAAACACCGATAGAAATGTATGGCAGCTGAAAACAAAAAACCCGCGCCGGTTTCCCGACGCGGGTTCAAATGAACAACAGTTTGTCCGCGCCGTAATTACTTTACAGCGGTTTCAAACTCGTTGGTCGTACCGGCATCCTTGAGGTACTCAAGCGCCTTCTTCGCTGCTTCAACGAGCGCGCCGAATGCTGCCGGCTCATGAATAGCCATGTCGGACAGAACCTTGCGGTCGACTTCGATGCCAGCCTTGTTCAGGCCATCGATGAAGCGGCCGTAGGTCAGGCCGAATTCGCGAACAGCAGCATTGATACGCTGGATCCACAGAGCGCGGAAGTTGCGCTTGTTGACCTTGCGGTCGCGGTAAGCGTACTGCTTGGAACGATCCACGGCAGCCTTGGCTGCGCGGATGGTGTTCTTGCGGCGGCCATAGAAGCCCTTGGCTGCCTTGAGTGTCTTGGTGTGCTTGGCGCGGGAAGTTACGCCACGTTTTACGCGTGCCATGTCATGATCTCCTTAAAGTGTCCAAAAGTGCGGAAAAGTCTCAGAGACCGTTCGGCAGGTAGTTCTTGACGACTTTTTTGCCGTCAGCGTCGGCGAGAACCATGGTTCCACGCGCATCGCGAATGAACTTGTTGGTACGCTTGATCATGCCGTGGCGCTTACCGGCGGCGGCTGCAACAACCTTGCCGGTGGCGGTGATCTTGAACCGCTTCTTTGCAGCGGACTTCGTCTTCATCTTGGGCATTTTGCTACTCCGTTTTTGTATCGAAACAGGCAGACGAGGCCTATTTCAAGCTATTCAGGAACGGCCACGGCATGCCCTGCCGGACCGTTCGGACGCGCGCTTATAACCGCAGTCGGCTAAAAGCGCAACGGGGAATGAGAATTTCCCTTGCGGTGAGATACGCGCCAGTGATGTGGACGCGCAAAAGGTTATTTCGGGGCGAGAACCATCATCATCTGACGGCCTTCCAGCTTCGGCTCGGCCTCCACCTTGGCAATCGCCTGGGTGTCTTCCTTTACCTGGAGGAGAAGCTTCATGCCGAGTTCCTGGTGGGCCATTTCGCGGCCGCGGAACTTCAGCGTTACCTTCACCTTGTCACCGTCTTCAAAGAAGCGGCCCATCGCCTTCATCTTCACGTCATAGTCATGCGTGTCGATGTTGGGGCGCATCTTGATTTCTTTGACTTCGACGATCTTCTGTTTCTTGCGCGCTTCAGCGGCCTTTTTCTGGGTCGAGTACTTAAGCTTGCCGAGATCGAGGATCTTGCATACCGGCGGCTCAGCGTTCGGCGAAATCTCGACGAGATCGAGACCGGCCTCTTCCGCCATTTTCAAAGCCTGATCCGTCGGCATGCTACCGAGGTTCTGGCCCTCTTCATCAATAAGCTGAACTCTGGGAACCCGAATTTCCCGGTTGGAGCGCGGCCCCTCCTTGACGGGGGCATCGGCTTTGAAAGGTCTGCGAATGGTCGTATTCTCCTGATCTGTTTCTGGATCACGTCAACAAAAAACAGCTTGTTTGGTACAAGTGGCGGAAATGTCGTTATTGCCGCGGCGAAGTCAATAGCATATCTGCCCGAAAAGATCACCTGTTGCGACGGATTTTGCAAATACGCCGCCGATATTGCAGGAAAATCAGGAGAACTGCATATACATGACCGAACAAGCCATTGAATTTCTGCATATAGGAACGGGCGACGACGCCCGCAACATTGCTTTCCTCCATCGCCCCGCAACATCGCAACAGGACGCGCCGACGCTCGTCTGGCTGGGCGGATACCGTTCCGACATGACGGGCACCAAGGCGGTTGAGCTCGATCGCTTTGCAGCGGAAAGCGGCCTTGCCTGCCTGCGGCTCGATTATTCCGGGCACGGGGCGTCCGGCGGCGACTTCAATAAAGGCACGATCTCGCGATGGCTCGAAGAGGCACTTGCGGTTGTGCGTGCAAAGGCGTCGTCGCGTGTCGTTCTCGTCGGCTCATCGATGGGTGGATGGATTGCGTTGCGCATGGTCGAGGAGCTGCGCAAGGCGGGTGACGCGCCATCGGTAGCCGGCCTGGTTCTCATTGCGCCTGCGCCTGACTTCACGCAGGAACTGATAGAGCCTAGCCTTACGGATGCGGAAAAAACCTCTCTCGCAGAACGGGGTTACTTCGAGGAACATTCGGACTATAGCCCCGAGCCCAACATCTTCACCCGCGCGCTGATGGAAGACGGAAGGCAGAACCGGGTACTCACCGGCATCATCACCACGGGCTGCCCGGTTCATGTTCTGCAGGGCATGCGCGACCCTGACGTTCCCTATCAGCATGCTCTGAAGCTTATCGAACATCTTCCCGCCGACGATGTGGTGCTTACCCTGATCCGCGACGGAGACCATCGGCTTTCCCGTCCGCAGGATATCGAACGCATGCTCGCGGCGGTCAAAGCCCTTACAATATAGGCATTTGCGCAACGCTCTTAACCATATTCGACGAGTCTTGCGCATCGCCGATTGCTAATGATTGACTCAACCCCCCTATCCCTCTTAACTTTTCGTTAAGAATTAAGGGACGGGTTTGATGATGAACGCACCGCTGGCGCGTGCGCTGCTGTTTGCAGTTGCTGCCGGGCTAATGACTGCTGCCTCCGCCATGGCGGAAATCAAGGGAAGCCCTTCCATGGTGACGGGCGGTATTACCTCCCAGCCGATCGGCCATTATGAGTTCTGTCAGAAATATGCCGACGAATGCAACATTCGCAGCAAGGTGACGCCGCCGCCGCGCGTCACAGAATATGGCTGGGGCGTCATTCGCGAGATCAATACGACGGTCAACACCACCATCGTTGCGATGACCGACCAGGAAATCTACGGCAAGGACGAGGTCTGGGAATATCCGACGACCGCCGGCGACTGCGAGGATTTCGTACTGCTGAAGCGCAAGAAGCTGATCGAGCGCGGTTTTTCCGTGGCCGATCTCCTGATCACCGTCGTGCGCAAGCCTGATGGAGAAGGTCATGCCGTGCTGACGCTCCGCACCACTGATGGCGACTACATTCTCGACAACCTCACCGACGATGTGAAGCTGTGGACAGACACCAACTACACCTATCTGAAGCGGCAGGCGTCCTTCAACACGGGCCGCTGGGTGTCCATCGAGGATGGCCGAGACGTTCTGGTCGGCGCGTTGCGCTGACCCTTGAAATTCCGTGTCTGAGAGATTGGAGCCCGCCGTCGCGGGCTCTTTCTTTTTCACGCGTTGCCGATGAGTATGCCCGCCGCTAGCACCAGCGAACCACCCAGCACCACCTGAAATACGGCGCGAAGAAACGGCGTTTCCATGAAACGGTTCTGAATGAAGGCGATGGCCCAGAGTTCCACAAAAACGACGATTGCCGCAATGGCAGTCGCTGTCCAGAAATGCGGAATGAGATAGGGCAGCGCGTGGCCAAGACCGCCAACGGCCGTCATGATGCCCGAGGCCAGGCCGCGCTTTAGCGGTGATCCGCGGCCAGAAAGCTTGCCATCGTCGTGAGCGGCCTCGGTGAAGCCCATGGAGATACCCGCACCGACGGAGGCGGAAAGACCGATGAGAAAGGTTTGCCAGGTATCCTGTGTCGCAAAGGCGGCCGCAAATATCGGTGCGAGCGTGGAGACCGAGCCATCCATCAGACCGGCGAGGCCGGGCTGCACATAGGTGAGAAGAAACTGCCGCTTTGCGGTTTCCTCCTCTTCCGTCCGGCCGTTTTCATCAAGATGTTTTTCTTCGAGCATCTGCGCAATGTCTTCGTGACCCCGCTCCGCCTCGGCCAGATCACCCAGGAGCTTGCGAGTGGACGCATCCGTGGTGCGCTTGACAGCTTCATCATAAAAGCGGATCGCCTGGGCTTCCATCAGTTCGGCCTGAGCGCGGATTTTCTCAAGCGACAGGTTCTTCACCAACCAGTCCGGCGTGCGCTCGTAAAAGCCGCGCACGTGTTCGCGTCGGATCAGTGGAATGGTTTCACCGAAACGACGGCGATGCATGTCGATCAAGACATTCCGATGCTGCTGCTCGACCTCGGCCATGTCGTCGAAAACTTTGGCCGATTGCGGATATTGCGCCCGCAGATGATCGGCATAGGAGCGGTAGATGCGGGAGTCGTCCTCTTCCGACGAGATGGCGAGAGCGAGGATTTCCTGTTCTTCAAGCGAGGAAAAGGGACGTTTGGACAGGGAAAAAAGACTGCGAAACATGGCTAAAACCTTTTTAGAATAATTCTAAATACATCTGCTCGCCGTCCGGATCAAGCCATTTTAGAATTATTCCAATAAGGCAAAGGGTCGCATTGCAGACAGCGGTACTGGGGGTTAAATTTGTCAAAAGGGAAAGACGATGCAGGATCAAATTGCAGGGCGAGCTGCCCACAAAGCGGAAATTCAGGACAGGGCAGAAAAGGCCATGGCCGAGATCGGCATCGATGCCGCTTTCATCAACCTGCTGGTGGAGACCTTTTACAGCCGCGTTCTCGACCACAACACACTTGTCCCCGTTTTTGATGCGCGACTTGCAGGGCGCTGGCCGGAGCATATGGCCAGGATGAAACAGTTCTGGACGGCTGTCGCCCTCAAGAATGGCGGCTATGGCGGCAAGCCCGTGCAGGCACATCTGGGGGTGCAAGGAATGTCGGCAGACCTTTTTCCGCAGTGGCTCGCACTTTTTTCAGCAACGCTCGATGATATCGCACCAAGCAGGAAGGCCCATGACTGGTTCATGGAAACGGCGGAACGCATCGCCAGAAGTCTGACTCTTTCGCTGTTTTATAATCCTGCCATGGATGACCCGACGTTAAAGCGCAGCATGCTCTAGAGCGGAGTAAGATCCGCAAGCAATCGTCAAGCACAAAGGAAGATCACGCAGGTTTCAGACATTCCCTCTTGATGGCCGCAGGGATAAATGTTTAGTAGCCGGCGGGAGGCGTACCGTGCGGTTCGCCCGTTACATGCATAGACATCAGGGCTTATCGACATGGATCGCAGATCATTTATCCGCAAGGCAGGCGCTGTCGGCGCCGGCGTCACCGCAACGGCGCTTGCCGCTCCGGCCATCGCACAGGAAAACCCCAAGATCACCTGGCGCATGACGTCGTCCTTCACCAAAGGCCTCGACATTTTGTTCGGCGCGGGCCAGATCGTTGCCGATCATGTCAGGGAAGCCTCCGGCGGCAACTTCGTCATTCAGCATTTTGCCGGCGGCGAAATCGTTCCGGCGCTGCAGGCAGCGGATGCGGTGACGGCGGGAACCGTCGAAATGGCGCATACCTGCTCCTATTATTATGTCGGCAAGGACCCGACCTTTGCGCTCGGCACTTCGGTCCCCTTCGGTCTCAACGCCCGCCAGACGAATGCCTGGTTCAACCAGGCCGGCGGTAATGAACTGCTCAATGAATTCCTTGCCCAGCACAATATCTACTCGATCCTGCTCGGCAACACCGGCGCCCAGATGGGCGGCTGGTTCCGCAAGGAAATCAACACGATCGACGACCTCAAGGGTCTGAAGATGCGTATCGCCGGCCTTACCGGCCAGGTGATGCAGAAGGTTGGCGTGACACCGCAGCAGATCGCCGGCGGCGATGTCTATGCCGCTCTGGAAAAGGGCACGATCGACGCCACCGAGTTCGTCGGTCCCTATGACGACCAGAAGCTTGGTTTCTACAAGGTCGCGAAGTACTATTACTATCCGGCATGGTGGGAAGGCGGCCCGGCCGTGCATGCTTTCGTGAACCTGCAGAAGTTCAACGATCTGCCTGAGAACTACAAGCGCATCCTGAAAGACGCCTGCGCCGCCGGCAGCGCCAGCATGCTGGAGCGTTATGATGCCCGTAACCCGAAGGCGCTAAAGGAACTCGTGGCGCAGGGCGCCATTCTGCGCCCCTTCAGCCAGGAAATTCTAGACGTCTGCCATAAGGCAGCGCTGGAAACCTATGCGGAGATTTCGGCCAAGAACGAAAGCTTCAAGAAGATCTACGAAAGCCAGCAGGCCTTCAAGAAGGACGCCTATCTCTGGGCCCAGATCGCCGAATATACCTATGACACCTACATGATGATCCAGCAGCGTAACGGCACGCTCTGATCAACAATCATTTTCCGACGATCTTAAAAGTTTCTTCGGGCTTCGAACGGTCATCCGGCATCTGCCGGGTGGCCGTTTTGTTTGGCGAGACCAGCTTCCACACCTCCCTTTCGCGCCAGTCGATCGGGCTCATGCCAGTGACACGACGGAATTCCCGGTTGAAATTCGACTTGGTCTGGAAGCCGGCGGACAACATGATCGCCGTCACCGATTGCTCCGTTTCCTCCAGCAATCGGCAGGCTTCGCGGATCCGGAGCTGATTGACATATTGCGAGACATTGACGCCAAGAGAGCGATTGATTGCCGCCGAGATGTGCCGGCTTGGCAGGCCAAGGCGTCTTGCGAGCCGGGACAGGTTGAGGTTCTCGTCACGGTAAAGCGCTTGCGTCTCCATCAGCCGGTCGACCCTTGCGACGATATCCCGGTCCTGTTCGGATGGTTCTGCCGGCGGCGGTAAGTCCGAAACCGGCTCTGTCGCCGTTTGCGGCGCTTTGCTTTTGCCAGCGAGAGCCGCCATGAGACCGATCAACAACAATCCGAAAAGATTGGCATTGCTGACGAGTGCGGCGACATTCTGCCCCTCCGCCCATGCGAAATCAAAAAACACCAGCAGATCGAAAAGAGCAGAAACACAAAGAGCAACGGCAGCGATGATGAGCGCCCGGTGCGCCGATGCGACGCTGGCAAATTGCGCTTCGTCCAGCCCATCGGGGCCCTTTCTTCCGAGCAGAAGCAGAGCGACGGCGTGGCCGACAAAAACGGCGATCAGCGCCAGGTCGATCGCTGCCGGAAATATGAATTCCAGAACGACGATCAATAGCGGCGATAGGGCCAGACTGGCGAACATCGCCCTCCGGCTCTTCGCAACCGCTCCCATCAAGCCGCGAAAAGCAACGTAAATCAGAGGTGGCAGGCAGGCGGCAAGGATCGGCAGAAGGTAACGCATTTCGCTGATGCCATAACCCCAACGCAGCCCGACGAGGACGGATTGCACGGCGCAAAGGGCAATGGAAGCCAGAAACGCCCGGTTGGTCCGCACATCGTCTCCACTTCGAAGGAAGACGATGAACATGACGACCAGCAGAAGCGCCACGACGAAAGGCAGCGGAATGAAAAGCACGGATCAATATCCCCTAAGGCAACGGCATGTCTGCCTCTCATGGACCAGATCGCGTTTCTGTACGACCTGAAACACGATCAAGGACGCGTCTACGGGCAAAAATTACGAGATGTTGATGGCACTTGCAAACCGGAGACACTTTCCATGACACCAAAAATGACGCTTGCCGCCATCCTCCTCAATCTCGCTTTCATGCCACCGGCTTTCGCCTCTGATGATGTCGGGCTGGCGGCCATCACTGTTCCCTCGACCGCTCGTAGCCAGGATCTCGATGTCCAGATCTGGTATCCGGCCGCCGGCAACGGAACAGCTGGCTATTCCGGTGATAATCGTATCTTCCAAGGCGCTCCCGTACAAAAAGACGCGTCGATAAAGGAGGGGCGGTTTCCCCTCGTGCTGATTTCACACGGATCGGGATCGCGCGCGGAGGGCATGGCCTGGATCGCCGCAAAGCTTGCGAGCGAAGGTTTCATTGTCGTCGGGCCTAATCATCCCGGTACGACCAGCGGCGATTCCACGCCCGCGGATACACCGAAAGTCTGGGAGCGAACCAACGATCTCTCCACCATCCTTACCGCCCTCACGACACGAGGAAAATGGTCGAGCGTAATCGACCCCAGCCGGGTCGGCGTTCTCGGATTTTCACTGGGCGGCAGCACCGCCATGGAGATTGCCGGCGCGAGGGCCGATCTTGGCGCCTATGTCCGATATTGTGAAGACAATGCCGCGATGATGGATTGCCAGTGGTTTGCCGGCGGCCGGGGTTACCAGAACGACAAACCCGTGAGCGTACCGAAGCTTGATCTGCGATCTCTGGACAAAGCCCGTTTCGAGCAGCAGAACCGCGACACGCGTATCCGCTCCGCCGTTCTCGTCGATCCCGGTCTGGCGGTGGCATTCAAACAGGAGAGCCTGGCGAAGATCGACATTCCGCTCGCCTTCGTAAACCTCGGCAGCAAGGGCCAGATTCCGGTAGCCGTGCTTTCGGATAAACTGGCGAAGGACGTCCCCGGCGCCACCTACCATCGAGTGGACGGGGCAAACCACTTCAGCTTCCTGCCATTGTGCAAACCAGATGCGGATGCGTTTCTGAAATCCGTCGGCGAGCGGGATCCGATCTGCGAACCGGCCGGGCCGCGAGATCGTGCCAATATCCACGCGGAACTCGAGAAGATCATCATCGACGCCTTCAACCGGACGCTGAAGCCCGGACAATAAGCGGCTGCAATGCTCTAGCCGATTCGCTTGTAAAACAAGGTTGTGCCGCAATAACGGCCATCAGGAAACAGGGCGTAATCGGGAATGACGCCGACCCGCTCCCAGCCGAGACGGGGATAGATCGCTTCGGCATCACTGCCGGTGGCCGTATCCAGCACCAGAAGGGTACGGCCACGAGCCGCCGCTTCCTGCTCCACTTTTTCCATAAGCTTGCGGGCAAGACCAAGGCCGCGCGCCGAGGGATGCACGAGAAGCTTCATCAGGTCGCCGCGATGCGGCTGGTTGGGTTTGGACGCAAGGCCGACCTGAACGGTGCCCATCACCCTGCCATCCACTTCCGCCACAACGTGGATGGTACCACCCTCGCCCACATTATCCGCCACGGCTCGCCAGAAAGGTTCCGCATCCGGCGATGAAAACGGCAACATGAAACCGACGGATGCACCGCCCTTCACACATTCGGCAAGGACGTCGCAAAGTTCTGGAAGGGCATCAATCGTCTCCTGACGATTCAATACGCGGATAGCGGTCATATGAACTCCTATGGGAAATCAGCGCTGTCTTTGATCCAGCACGACGGCATAACGGGCGGGTTTTTCGGTAGGATTGTGAAAGACATGCCCCTCGCCCACCGGCATGAACAGGCAATCTCCGGGCTCCATCAGGTGCAAGACGCCGCCGCTCGTCATTTCCAGAACGCCCTCGAAAAGCCAGACATATTGAGTCATGCCTCGGCTTGCCGCATGCGGCGGAAATCCGACGCGCGCGCCTGGGGGAAACTCGACCTCAACGATATCAACATCGGACCCCACCCGTGGCGGGGAAATGGCGCGGCGGACATAACCGGTCTCCGGGTCTTTCCAGAGCTGCTGGTCGCGCTTCTTCACCAGCGGCGAAACAGCCTCTTCATTTTCCGCGAAGAAACCAGAGAGCGAAAGGCCGAGTGCCGCACAGATGCGCGCGAGCAACGCCGCCGTGGGGCTCGCCTCTCCACGTTCGATACGGGAAATCATGGCGCGGCTGACGCCTGATTCGGAGGCGAGCCTGTCAAGCGTCAGGCCGTTTTCAGCCCGCAATGTTTTGATACGCTCGCCGATCGAACGTTCGAGTATCTGATCTTTGTTTTCCATCATATGAGACTATGATTCCCATATGATGGAGTCAATATCCACGATAGTAGAAATTTTCGCTGCGGCCTGTCCGCTTGGCGGTTGACAGCTCAGGCGCCGACCTGAGCGATCCAGTCGTTCAGATTATAGTAGTTTGTTACTCGGCTAACCTTCCCATCCTTCAGGTCAAAGAATGCTCCGGCCGGCAGTACATATTTCTGGCCATCTGCTTCCGGCAACCCCTCATCGGTCGCGAGATATTCGCCGTTCACGACGAATTCAGCGGATGCGCGCTTGCCGTCTTCGCTTGCCATGATCACCATGTCGGTGAGGTTTTCGCGGTAGCAACGGTTCATATGATCCATGAAGGAGGCAAAGGCGGCCTTGCCGGTCTGGCGCTCGCCCTGATTGATGTCATGCACTACCTCGTCGTGAAGCAGAGCCAGGAAGGCATCCATGTCCTGACGGTTGAAGGCATCGTAATAGGCGCGGATGGTGTCAGCAGCGGTCATCATCTTCTCCGTTCATGCTTGCGCGGGTCTTCCATGACGGTATAACCAGTGCAACCGAGAGTGAAAATGCCCATGACCGTCGAAATCAAGTCTCTTTCCGGCATCGACGCCGCGCATCATTTCGATGACCTTGCGCGTCTACGGATCGAGGTGTTTCGTGCTTTTCCCTATCTCTATGACGGCTCGCTGGAGTATGAGCGCAAATATCTTGCGACCTATGCCGATACGGAGGGGGCGCTCTTCGTGCTGGCGCTCGATGACGGCAGAGTGGTCGGTATGTCCACCGGCATGCCGATGGCGGCGGAGACCGATGAGGTGAAGGCGCCCTTCGTCAAGGCGGGTTACGATCCTGACCGGATATTTTACTTCGGTGAAAGCGTGCTGCTTCCCGGTTATCGCGGCCACGGCGTCGGCGTGCGCTTCTTCGAGGAACGGGAGGCACATGCAAAGCGGCTCGGCTTCGACCGCTGCACCTTCTGCGCGGTCGAAAGGCCCGTCAATCATCCGCGCCGGCCAGTAGATTATGTGCCGCTCAACGCCTTCTGGGAAAAACGCGGCTATCGCCATCACCCCGAATTGCGCACCAGCTTCACATGGCAGGACCTCGACGAGGACAGCGAAAGCGCAAAACCGCTGTCCTTCTGGATGAAGAACATTGCTGGAGACGAAAACGAATGACCCGGTTAGCCGCCAGCCAATATGCCATCGAACTGATCGAAACATGGGAGGCCTACGCCGCGCATCTTTCCGCGATCGTCCGCGAGGCCAAGGGTAAGGGCGCGGAACTGCTGCTCCTGCCGGAATATTCGGCCATGGTGCTAACAGGACAATTGCCGCCCGACGCCCGCTCCGATCTGCACCGCTCCATCGAAGAGATACAGCCGCTTATTCCCTCCTGGGTGGAGCTCTGCGAAGAGCTGGCGCGGCAACACCAGATTCTGTTCCAGCCCGGCAGCGCGCCGGTGAAGGACCCCGATGGCAAGTTCCGCAACCGGGCTTGGCTCTTTGGCCCTGATGGCCTGATCGGTTATCAGGACAAGCAGATCATGACCCGCTTCGAGCGCGAGCAATGGAACATCCATGCCGGTGTCGAGGGTTTGAAAGCCTTCCACACCCCCATCGGCAGGCTCGGCATATTGATCTGTTACGACAACGAGTTTCCGATGCTCGGCCGCAGGCTTGCGGAGCTTGGCGCGGAACTGGTTCTTGCACCAAGCTGCACCGACACTTTGGCCGGGGCTTACCGGGTGCGCATCGGCGCGCAGGCCCGAGCGCTGGAAAATCAATATGCCGTTCTTTCTTCCCCAACGGCGGGCGAGGCTCCGTGGTCTCCCGCCGTCGATGAGAATCGCGGGCGGGCCGCCCTGTACGTGCCATCCGACTACGGTATGCCCGCATCCGGCATTATCGCGGAAAGCGAAAACGACGCGGTGACGCAGAGCACGCTGCTGATCGCCGATATCGATCTTGCCGCTGTGGCAAGGCTCCGCACCGAGGGGCAGGTTGCCACCCGCCGCGACTGGCCGGAGCAATTTGCGGTCTGAAAGCTTATTTTAAAGGGCTTTTAACCAAATTCCCGCTTTGCGGCATGACAAGCCCCTGCTATAGCGCGGAACATGAGCACAAATTCGACCCGCACGCCCCTGGACCATATCCGCAACTTCTCGATCGTTGCCCACATCGATCACGGCAAATCAACGCTGGCCGACCGGTTGATCCAGTCGACGGGCGGCCTCGCCGAACGCGATATGTCGGAACAGGTTCTCGATTCGATGGACATCGAGCGCGAGCGCGGCATCACCATCAAGGCCCAGACCGTGCGCCTGCACTACAAGGCGAATAACGGCGAGACCTATGTGCTGAACCTTATCGACACGCCCGGCCATGTCGACTTTGCCTATGAGGTGTCCCGCTCGCTTTCGGCCTGCGAAGGCTCGCTGCTGGTGGTCGATGCATCGCAGGGTGTGGAAGCCCAGACGCTCGCCAACGTCTATCAGGCAATTGACAATAATCACGAGCTGGTCACGGTTCTCAACAAGATCGACCTGCCGGCGGCCGAACCCGACCGCATCAAGGAACAGATCGAGGAAGTCATCGGCATCGATGCTTCCGATGCCGTGATGATTTCAGCCAAGACCGGTCTTGGTATTCCCGATGTTCTGGAAGCCATCGTCAACCGTCTGCCGCCGCCGAAGAGCGAAGTCGGCGAAAACGGGCCACTGAAGGCGCTGCTGGTCGACAGCTGGTACGACACCTATCTCGGCGTCATGGTTCTGGTGCGCGTCATCGATGGCGTGCTGAGCAAGGGCCAGCAGATCCGCATGATGGGTTCGGGCGCGAAATACGGCATTGAGCGTGTCGGCGTGCTGACCCCGAAGATGGTCAATGTCGATAGCCTCGGCCCCGGCGAGATTGGCTTCATCACCGCCTCGATCAAGGAAGTGGCCGATACACGCGTTGGTGATACCATTACCGACGACAAGCGCCCGACGGCGCAGGCCCTGCCCGGCTTCAAGCCCGCGCAGCCCGTGGTGTTCTGCGGCCTGTTCCCGGTCGATGCTGCCGACTTCGAAGACCTGCGCGCAGCGGTGGGCAAGCTTCGCCTCAACGATGCCTCTTTCTCCTTCGAAATGGAATCGTCCGCCGCTCTCGGTTTCGGTTTCCGCTGCGGTTTCCTTGGCCTGCTGCATCTCGAAATCATTCAGGAACGCCTTGAGCGCGAGTTCAATCTCGATCTCGTCGCAACAGCGCCTTCGGTCGTTTATGAAATGACGCTGACGGATGGCACGGAAAAGGAACTTCACAACCCGGCCGACATGCCCGACGTGGTGAAGATCAAGGAAATCCGCGAGCCGTGGATCAAGGCGACGATCATGACGCCCGACGAATATCTCGGCGGCATCCTGAAACTCTGTCAGGACCGGCGTGGCCTGCAGACGGAGCTGACCTATGTCGGCAACCGCGCGATGATCACGTATGAATTGCCGCTCAACGAAGTGGTGTTCGATTTCTACGACCGTCTGAAATCGATCTCCAAGGGATACGCGTCGTTCGACTACAACATCATCGACTATCGCGAAGGCGATCTCGTCAAGATGTCAATCCTCGTCAATGGCGATCCCGTCGATGCGCTTTCCATGCTGGTGCACCGCTCGGCGGCCGACCGGCGCGGGCGCGGCATGTGCGAAAAGCTGAAGGAACTCATTCCCCCGCACATGTTCCAGATCCCGATCCAGGCGGCCATCGGCGGCAAGGTCATCGCCCGCGAGACCGTGCGTGCGTTACGCAAAGACGTGACGGCGAAGTGCTACGGCGGCGACGCGACACGCAAGCGCAAACTTCTGGACAAGCAGAAGGAAGGCAAAAAGCGCATGCGCCAGTTCGGCAAGGTGGAAATTCCGCAGGAAGCCTTTATCGCCGCTCTGAAGATGAACGACGAATAAGCCGCATCATCTGCCGTTATTATTGAAGGGAGGCTCACAGCCTCCCTTTTGCGTTTGAAGGCCCATCCTCAAGCGTGCAGCTTCGCACCCTTGGTGATCTTGTCGACGATCTTCTTGTCAGCCCTCAGCGCCATGCCGACCACCTTGGCATCATCGGGGGAAAATTTCGAAAATACCTGGCGGTTGGCGGCATCGTGGCCGGTCGAGAACATTTCCTCGATGTAGAGCGAAGTCGTGACGTCACGCTCGAGCGCACGCTGGTGGATTTTGCGCAACGCCTCCTGATCCGTGGCCATGACGACGATGGGCTGGATGGACAGGGGATTGTAGACGTTGCCCGCTGCGTCGAGGTATGGTTCCCCGATGATCTCCCGGGTCTGGGCGACAATGCCAGACATGAGGAACGCGGTAACGTTCAGTTTTTGCCATACGGCAAGGTCATCACGAAGAATGATGGCGATCTTGGTGTCAAACATGCGAACTCAATCTGGCTGTGGTTACGAAAGAGAAGCGATCCTAGCGCCTCAGAGCAGCAGCGATCTTGAACGTTCGTGCAAATTCGAAGGGATCGTGCAGGCGCGCTCGAGCGAGGGCATAGAGCGTATAGACGCGCGCTTTCACGGCAACGCCTATGCACCACATCGCCACGATACCTATGCGCTCGGCGTCACGCTTTCCGGCGTCCAGACCTTTTCCTATCGCGGATCATCGCATTTCAGCATGCCTGGAAATGTAATCGTGCTGCATCCCGACGAAGTGCACGATGGCGGCGCAGGCACGGACGAAGGCCTGCACTATCGCATGCTCTACCTTCCGCCGGAGAAAACGACGGAGGCGGGGTATAACACGCTGCCTTTTGCCCAAAGTGCCGTCATCGAGGACGAAGAATTCCAGCAATGCCTGACCGAGGCGCTCGGCAATCTGGACGGCGAACCTGGCAGTCTGCTGCTCACCGACTGGCAATCGCGGCTTTCGGATCTGCTCTGGAAACATTCGAACGGAAGCGCTAGGCCCATCAAGTGCATCGACCGTGCAGCCGTTCTGCGATGTCGGGACTATCTGCTGGAGAACAGCGCCGACACCGTTGGGTCACAGGAGCTGGAAGACATAAGCGGGCTCGACCGCTTCGCGCTCTTCCGGCAGTTTCGCTGCCTGTTCGGAACCAGCCCGCACCGTTATCTCATCATGCGCCGATTGCAAAAATGCAAGGACATGATGCGCGCGGGTACGAGCCTTGCCGAAACGGCGTTTGCCTGCGGTTTCGCGGATCAGGCGCATTTCACCCGGCATTTCAAGAATGCGTTCGGCATGCCGCCGGGACGCTGGCTGAACCTTATTTCGTCCTAGCGGATTTCCGGAAACAGGATTGATCGGTGCGCCGCAGCGCCCGCCATGGCGCCATCGCCCACCGCAAGGGCGACCGAGCCGGCCGGTCGTGCGACATCACCGCAGGCGAAGATGCCGCGAACGGTGGTCTGTTTCATCGGGTCCGTCACGATTGTCGATCCCATTGGTCCCTCCTCAATCGCGCAGCCGAGGTTTTCGATCCATGGCGCAGTGATGTGCAATTTCGGCTGGGTGAAAAGACCGGCTAAAGTGATGCTGCGGCCGTCCGCCAGAACGACATCCGCATGGCCAGCAATCTCCGTGATGCGGGTTGTTTCTACCCGGACATCGCGCGCGACCAACAGCGCATGCTGATCCGTATCCGGCTCGAATATGCCATTGGTGAAAAAGGTCGTCTCGCCCCAGTCAGGAAGCATCAATGCGTGGTGGATGGCCATAGGTGAAGCGGCGATGACGCCGATTTTTCCCTGGTCGAGTTCATAACCATGACAATAGGGGCAATGGAAGACCGCAGAACCCCAGCGCTCCTTCAGCCCGGCGATTTCCGGAAGTTCATCGGTCACTCCCATTGCAAGGATAAGCCGATCCGCCCTCTCCCGACGGCTGCCGTCGATCTCGATGATGAAATCGCCAAAGGACCCGTCGGCATCACTCACCGTGCCCTCGACCCAATGTATCGTCCGGTAACGTTCGATCTGTCGGCGTGCCTGGGCGATAATCTCACCCGGCGCCTTACCATCCTGCCCGAGGAAACCGTGGGAATGGCTGGCGAATCGGTTTCTGCGCTCGCCGGCATCCACGATCAGGATGTTCTTTCTGGCTCGGCCAAGCTGAAGGGCCGCAGAAAGGCCGGCATAGCTGCCGCCGATAATGATCACGTCGAATTTCATAAAGCACCCATTGTTCAGGGAATAAAGCGGAAGCGCTATTAATTTCATGAAACTTATATTGTTACGTGATTTTCGAAGTCAATAGTCACGCAACTTATATTGTTACGTCGCGTCGAGCCTGATAGCGTCGAGAGAAATGGATGGGGTGAGCAATGAGACACGACACGCGCCTTTCTCGGGTGCTGCATATTCTGATCCATATGGAAAAACACGAGGGCGCGGCGACCTCCGAAAGCATCGCGGCAATGTTGCAGACCAACCCTGTGGTGGTGCGTCGCACGATGGCGGGCTTACGGGAGCACGGTTACGTATCGTCGGAAAAAGGCCATGGCGGCGGGTGGGTGCTAGCACGGCCGCTTAGCGAGATCACGCTGCTCGACATCTATCGGGCACTCGGCGCACCGGAGTTGTTTTCGATAGGACTGGCCGGTGATAATCCGAATTGCGTCATCGAACAGGCGGTCAACGCTGCACTTTTCGACGCCATGAACGAGGCCGAAACCATCCTGTTGTCCCGCTTCGGAAGCATCTCGCTGTCGGTACTCGCGGAGGAGTCGATCAATCGCTGGTCGAAGCTGTCCAACTGCCCCTCCGCCATGGAGCAGCTTTAAGCGCGATTGGCTTCGCACAAAGAAAAACCGCCCGCTGAAAAGCAGGCGGTTTTATCATATCAATCAACCCGTTAAGGCTGGGTCTGCGTGCCACCCGTATTCGGGCTTGCCGGTGCCGTGTTGTTCGCCGGCGGCGTTGCAGGCGTAGTCGGAGCCATCGGCGCCGGGGCCTGATCCGTTACCGCTGGCGGCGTGGTGGAGGACGTCGTTGCCGGATCAGTGGTCGGACCGCTCATTTGCGACCAGGCAAAAACGCCGACCAGAACGACAACGATGATCGCCAACCACGGCACCCAGGACGACGACGTGCTGGCACGTGGTTCATTGCTGATATTCAGTTCCGGACGGAGATCGCGGTCCGGACGCGGGTTGTTGGGGTCGAATGTCATGGTGTTTCCTCCTCTTCATTCTGCGGAGAAAACGACGTTCACGGCATTTTGTTCCGATTTCCTTCAAATGCCAATAAACGGGGATGGCCAGTCACTCACCGAAGGGCATCCGCAAGCACCGTCATGACCTGCGAGCCGGCCATTTGCGACACGTTGAAACGCATGAAACCAGAGGCGTTCTGCGACGAGCTGAAGACGTTACCGGGGGCCAGCACCACCTGCCGCGCAAGCGCCCGCCGCGCCACATCGGCGGCATCGATCCCTTCCGGCAGGCGACACCACAGGAACATGCCCGCCTGCGGCTCGATCCACGGCACACATCCGATCGATCGCAGACGGGCCGCCACCTCCGGCACCGCTGCCGCAAGACGCTGCCTGAGTGCCTCGACATGCTTGCGGTAACTTCCGTCCGTCAAAAGCGACAGAACAAGCGCCGCCGAAAAATGTGTTCCGCCGAAAGCGGTGGCGATCTTGAGATCGGTCAAAGCCTCCACCCATGCCTGGGGTGCTGCGATGAAACCACACCGCACGGAGGCGGACAGCGTCTTGGAAAAGCTGCCGATCTGGACGACGCGGTTCAGACCGTCAAAAGCCGCCAGCCGGGGAGCCGCTTGCGTTTCGAAATCGGCAAAAATATCATCCTCGATGATGGTCAGGCCCGCCTGTTCGGCCAGCATCAGCAGGCGATGGGCGGAAACAGCGGATAGTCTTGCGCCGGTCGGATTATGGATCGCGGAATTGGTAATATAAAGCCGCGGCTGATGGTCTTTCAGCGCCTGCTCGAAAAGCGGCAGATCAGGACCAGCAGGCGTATAGGGCACTCCGACGATCTTCACCCGATGCGCCCGCAGCAGGGCGTGGAAATTGAAATAACAGGGGTCATCGACGACAACCGTATCCCCCGGCTGCAACAGGAAACGGCAGAGAAGATCGATTGCTTGCGTGCCGGAATCGGTGAGCATGATCTGGCTCGCAACCGCCTGCACACCGTGTTCGGCCAGCCGGCGTGACAGAAGCTGACGCAACGGCAACAGCCCCACCGGGCTGCCGTAATCCGTCAGCAAGGCGTCATCGGCGCGGGCCAGACCCCGCATCGCCCGCCGCAAGGCCTCCTGTGGCATCCACGATGCCGGGAGCCAGCCGCAACCGGGCTTGGCGAGCGCGGACCCGTCATCCAGCGACTGCCGTGACACCCAAAGAGGGTCCACCGCCCTGTCGAGCCGTGGTTCGATATCCGCAAGGGAGAGCGGCGCGAGCGGGCCGGCAACAAAAAAGCCGGAGCCGGGGCGAGAGCTTATCGTTCCGTCCGCCACAAGCCGGTCATATGCCTCCACAATGGTAGAGGTGGAAAGCTGCATGGTCTTTGCGAGTGCCCGCACGGACGGCAGGCGAGCGCCCGGAACGAGACTACGCGCGGCGATGCGCTGGCGGATATTCGCCATTACCTTTTCGATGCGCGTTCCCGCCGCGACCTGCACGTCCACATACATCTCCAACCGTACTGCTTTGCATACCATAACAGTTTATTGATATTGTATCGGATTGTCGCTGTTCCTGCCAGCCGTTCCGAACCAATAAAGGCGAAACGCAGGAGATGATCATGGACAAGACGACAAGCGGCTGGCTGAACGGGCTGACGGGCGTGGTGATATTCAGCGGGTCTCTGCCCGCGACACGCCTTGCGGTAACGGGTTTCGACCCGGTTTTCCTGACCGCCGCGCGCGCCAGCATTGCGGGCCTGCTGGCGCTCGCATTGCTATATCTGTTCAGGCAGAAGCGACCGGCGCGCGGTGATCTGACATCACTCTTTATTGTCTCGCTTGGCGTCGTGGTGGGTTTCCCGCTCTTAACCGCGCTCGCCCTGCGGCACGTCACTTCCGCACATTCCATTGTCTTCATCGGGCTGCTGCCGCTTGCAACTGCCGTCTTTGCCGTGTTGCGTGGCGGGGAACGCCCGCGCCCCGTTTTCTGGCTGTTCTCCTGTCTCGGCAGCGCGCTGGTTGCGGGTTTCTCCCTGTCGAATTCGTTTGCCGCCGGGATAGAAGCCTCGCTTGCCGGCGATCTTCTGATGCTTGGTGCAATCATCGTCTGCGGGCTTGGTTATGCGGAGGGCGCCGCCCTTTCCCGCAAGCTGGGCGGCTGGCAGGTGATTTCCTGGGCGCTGGTGCTTTCCCTCCCCGTGATGCTGCCGCTTGGCTTTTTTACCGGGCCGGAAACCCTTGGCGGCATAGACCCGCAAGCCTGGGGCGGGCTTGCCTATGTCTCGCTGTTCAGCATGCTTATCGGTTTCATATTCTGGTATCGCGGACTGGCGCTCGGCGGCATCGCTGCGGTGGGGCAGCTGCAATTGCTCCAGCCCTTCTTCGGGCTCGCGCTCGCCGCAACCCTGCTGCACGAGGACGTGAGCCCGGCCATGATCGGCGTTACGCTGGTGGTGGTGCTGTGTGTTGCCGGCGCGCGAAAATTCGCACGCTGATCATCAGCTTGAACGACGGCCCACCCAGCGATGCCAGGATTCCTCACTGCCATTGAAGACATTGAGATCGATGCGGCCATCAACGCCATGCGAGAGGCCGGAGCCGGAATATTGCCAGAACAGCCACTTGCGGCCGGGATAGACCACTGACGGATGCTGGGCGACGGCGCGCAACCAGAATGGATAATCCTGGAACTCGCCCTGGAGGTTGTCCTTGTAAAAATCGGGCGCCGTATAGATGATCGGCCGCTGGCCGTAATGGCGCTCGAGCTTGTCCATGAAGACGCGCATCTTTTCTAGAACACGCTCACGGGAATGGCGCATCTTGCAGCTTGATTCGCCGTTATATTCCACGTCGATGACCGGAGGCAGCGCGTCCGGATCGCGCGGTACGTTGCGAATGAACCAGTCGGCCTGTTCGCTGGCGTTGCGGCACCAATAAAAGAAGTGGTAAGCGCCACGGCGAATTCCCGCCTCCTTCGCGCGCTGCCAGTTGGTGCGGAACATCGGATCGAGATGATCGCCGCCATCCGTCGCCTTGATGAAGGCGAAGTTCGCGCCGCGGGTGCGCAGCAGCGGCCAGTCTATATTCGCCTGCCAGCGGGAGACATCTACCCCATGGACCTGGAAATGGCGCGGCTGAACCCGGCCGAAATTGATGGGCTTGGCGTCGCTGAAACTGGAGCGGAAGATGCGGGAACGGATCTGCACGCCAGCGCTCGCCGCCGGAGCCGCAGCCATGGCCAATTGCACCGGGCGCTCCATGGGCCGTTCGGCCGGCTGCACCATTCCGGTCTGCGAGGGAACCGGCAGACGGATTTCCGGCGCACTCTGCGGCAGGGATGCCCTTGGCGTGACGGCGGAAAAGGCCTTGGGCTCATCAGGCACTGGCCCACCCCATGCCAGAACTTCCTGACGTGGCTGTGCTGAAATGGGCTGGGTGCCGACGCTTGCCTGCGGCACCGGCGCGGATTGCTTGACCGAACTTGTGGTTTCCTTCGACGGCAAGCCGGCCATCAGGCTTTCCGGCCCGGAACTGGACGTGCAGCCCCCAAGCAGAAGGCAACCGAAAAGAAGTGCTGGCACAGCCGATGAACGCATGAGAACCCGTACGCAAAACAAATCGGGGGCACTCAGACGCCACCCGCAAACCTCGAAAGACAAATGCTAACGGAAGATTATCAAAAAAGACTGAATCTTATCTTTACGCCGGCATCTGCCAATACGCCCGTCATTTATGACAGACGAAACGCTTCGGGTTCTCGCGCAAGGGCGGCGTTCAGGCCGTCATGGTAGTCAGATCAACGGTGTCGGCACCGACAGCGTTTCTCTTGATCGATTCAATCGCATGGATAGCCGATGCCTTCGCCTTATATCCTTCCGACGAAAACATCGTCTCACCATTGGATGCCTTGAAGCGGAAGCGATATTCGCCGGCTTTGTCCTGATAGATCTCGAATTTATACATGATCTTTGCGCCTCTGTTGCAAATCGGGGTGAACCCGCGGCGATCATGAGCAGACCCCGTTCAATTCGCAACCAAAAATCGCTGCGGTCAGATCAGCCGGATCCAGGCACGGGCTATTTCCAGGCCGGCCGTGTTGGCCATCTGCGCCCGCGGGCCACGGTGGTGACCGTAATTTTCAAGCCAGCCCGGCGACATTCTTTCGACGGAAACCGGAAATGTCCGGCACCACTCGTCGACAACATCGGTGGAAGCCTCGAAATGAAACTGGGTGCCATAGGCCGCGCGGCCGATACGAAAGGCCTGGTTTTGTGTCATGGCATTGCTCGCAAGGCGCGTGGCACCAGGCGGAAGCGTAAAAGTATCGCAATGCCATTGAAAGATCGGGAAGGTCTGTTGCTGTCCGGCCAAAAGCGGATCGGAAGCGCCCTCCCGCGTCAGCGACACATCCTGCCAGCCAAATTCCGGCGGGCCCGAGAGAATATTTTCTCCGCCATAGGCGCGCGCCAGCAACTGGCTGCCGAGGCACACGCCCAGCACCGCCTTACCCGCATCACCAAATGTCTTCATCAGCCGCGCCAGATCCGGGAGATAGGGATAGAGCACATCGTCCAACGCGTTCTGTTCGCCGCCTAGAACGATAAGCGCATCATGATTATCGGCATCTTCAGGAAGAGGATCGCCCGCATAGGCGCGGATGACGTGGATTTCTGCTGCCGCCTCTTGCAGGGCAATGCCGATTTGTCCATGCGGCGTACCCGCCATGTTTTCTATGATTGCTACGCGCATAAGACCTCTTGGCGGCGACGATGGACTCAATCGGCAAAGATTGCCGATCAAATCCAGCTTTCACCACGGGAAAAATCGATTTTCAAGAGCGTAACGTCGTCTGCAAGGCGATAGCGGGCAGCCTCACGACTTAGGCCTTAGAATTCACGGGCCATCCTGGCGTCCACCGAATGACGGTTGCCGCCGCGCACGGCGAAAAACAGGAAGATCGCGGCCCAGAGAATCGACTTTTCCGCGCCGCCGAGGCCTTCCGCCTTTACGATACCGTGAAAATAGACCGTAACCAACAGGACGATCATGGCCGCGAAAGATGCCGGCCGGGTGAACAGGCCGATAGCAACCAAAATGCCGCCGAAAAATTCCGTGGCGGCAAGCAGCGGCGACCAGAAGACGCCAGGGTAAAAGCCGAGGCTCTCCACCATGCCGACAGCGCCGAAAGGATTGACGATCTTGCCAAAGCCATGGGTGACAAGAAGAAACCCGGCGGCGACGCGCAGAATGGTCTCAACCAGATCATGGGTCGAATTATAAAGCGGCGCCACCGCCGGCAAGAAAAGACGCTGACGATTATTCTCGAACTGGGCCATAGGATCTCCACGTTTCAGCCTTCGACAGCTTCTCTGTTTGCAAAGCCACATGATAAGAACAAGCATGCGCCCGGTAAAAACATGAGTAACAAAGTTGACATTATCGTGAGCATTATTGCGCTGAAGGAGATCAGGGATGACCCAGACCAAACCCCGCATAACCATTCGCTACTGCACGCAATGCAACTGGCTGCTTCGCGCAGGCTGGATGGCGCAGGAAATCTTGCAAACCTTCGCTTCTGATGTCGGCGAAGTCAGTCTCGTTCCCTCGACCGGCGGCCTGTTCGAGATCACTGTCGATGGGACGACCGTATGGGAACGCAAACGCGATGGTGGTTTTCCCGGTCCCAAAGAACTCAAACAGAGAATCCGTGACATCATCGACCCGGAGCGCGACCTCGGCCATGTCGACAGAACGAATCGTGAGGGCCTCGACACCTGACCCGGCGACATGTTTCAACAGCTCTGATTAAGTTTTTTCGCTTTAAAATCAATGATCGTCATAAAAGTTCAAAAAGTCTGTTGACACCGGGCGGCTGCCCTCGTACATCGCTCTCCGTCGCCCAGATGGCGGAATTGGTAGACGCGCCAGCTTCAGGTGCTGGTACTCGAAAGGGTGTGGAGGTTCGAGTCCTCTTCTGGGCACCATTCCATTTTTGATCTTAGCCAGATCAAATACTTAGCCGAAAAAAAGCAACATATAGCCGACCGGTAAACACCGGGAAGCGTGTTGCTTTTTTCGTCTTCTTCACTTTCAGAAAAGCTCAAAACCGGCGACTTCCGTTTCCATCGGAAGGCCAACCGGCCTGTCAGAATTGTGCAGTGACGTGCCCTGTCAGGGCTGAGCGTCCTTGTCGCCACTATTTTGCGAATGTTGTTCGCAATTCGGCGTACAGGACAGCACCGTGCGCTCCGTCTGACGGAACACGCGAACCGTATTGCCCTCGTCGATGGAGACGAGGATGCGTTCATCCACGATCGGATTGCCTTCGGCATCGAGAAGTACAAGGTTGGTCGTTCCGAAACTGCGGCCCGTCAGAACAATCGTGGTGGAATCGGCCACCGTGGCGTCTGCGACCTTGGAGTTCCCGACAATGACCTTGCTCACGGGACGGTCGAGGCGGAGAACGCGGGCGTGATTCATCGACACGCGCAATAAATCGTCCTGAGCAAAAACAGGCTGCGCCGCAGCTCCAAGAATTGCGGACAAGCCGACCATGATTTTCGCCAGTTTTCCGGATGTCACGCGTTTGGCCCTTGCTCATTATCCGCACAGTTTATTGCGCCACAGAATGCGCGGTTTTAGTGAATGAAGGGTTAAATAGCGAGTATCCGCTGCGCAGATGATAACCATGTGTAACAAGATGATATTTTAACGCCTCTTCACCCGCTTCAAAACTGAACATGTGCGCCTCCATGAAACGACGCTTACAAGGAAAAGAGAAGGGATCAGGTTTAAAATACATTCGTTTATCAGCGAATGTAGAAATGTATAAATTACTTTTCGTTTTTATTTACCAAGAGAAACTCATCCTGCCGTTTACTTTGAGTTAATCGTTTTTTTTAAGCGCTTGGAAATCGCTCGGCTGTAGTTTGAAGGCAACCGAACAACGGAGAACAGTTGTCGGCGTGCTGAACCAAACAAGATTTAGGAGAGACCTTATGACCAAGATTTTCGCTCGTTTCCTCAAGGACGAATCCGGCGCGACCGCCATCGAATACGGCTTGATCGCTGCCCTCATTTCTGTCGCCATCATCGGCGGCGCATCAACGCTCGGTGGCAAACTCAAGGACACGTTTACCTTCATTGGCAAGTCGTTCACAGACTCCAAGGCTGCCACCGGCGGCGTCTAATCATTTTAAGCATGCTGCAGGTGGTGACGGCACACAAGTGCCGACATCACCTGTATTTTCGTTTTATCGGCACTACAAAGTCTGTGAGGAAGGCTGTCTATGATTGTCGCGGCAATTTTTCTTATCCTTCCGCTTTGCCTTTGTTTCGCTGCTTTAAATGACCTTTTTAGCATGACGATCCCAAACGTGATAACCGTTGTGCTTTTATTGTCTTTCGTTTTTATCGCTCCTTTCACAGGAATGGACATTCAGACGTTTGGCTTGAGTTTGGCGGGTGCTCTGATTGTATTTCTGGGCTGTTTCGCGCTCTTTGCCGCCAATGTCATGGGCGGAGGAGATGCCAAGCTGTTGACGGGAGCGGCGGTTTGGTATGGCTTCAACGTTTCGCTCGTGGAGTTTCTTCTTGCCGTAACACTGGTCGGCGGAGCACTGACAGTCGGTATTCTGCTTCTCCGATCTCGCTCACAAGAAATCATGGCTTTCGGGATACCAATTCCGGATTCTCTTATGGTCGCGCAGAAAATACCTTACGGAATTGGTATTGCGATTGCAGGATTTTTTACCTACGGCGAAGCACCTCTCGTCAAAGCAGCAATCACAAGTCTTTTGTAATTTTATAAATCTCAATTTTTATTAGAAGCTTGTTAACCACAAACTTCAGGACAATATTAACCATAAATATACCACTCGCACACCATCCTAGAGGAAGAAGAGTCTGATTCCCTCAAGGATCGAGCATGAAATCGTCGCGTATCGTTATTCTTTCCGTTGCCCTGGTGGCCGCCGGTCTTGCCGGCCTTGTCGCCATGCAGATTTCCGGCGCAAAGCAGGTCATCGAAAAAGCGGAAACGATCATCCAGAAAGAACCGACGGTTAACGTTCTCGTTTCTTCGGTCAATCTGCCGGTCGGTAGTCGCCTGAACGACAGTTCCGTGCGCTGGACACCCTGGCCACAGGGTAATGTGGTGGATAGTTTCATCACGGAAGCAAAAAGGCCTGACGCCATCACCGAACTCGCGGGCGCGGTTGTGCGGCTGCCCCTGTTCGAAGGTGAACCGATCCGACCGGAAAAAGTGGTCGATTCCAGCACTCGCATCATGTCTTCGCTTTTGCCGGCCGGCAAACGCGCCGTGGCTACCGAGATTTCAGTCTCGACCGGTGCGGGCGGCTTTGTGCTGCCGAACGACCGGGTCGATGTCATCATGGTCCGCAAGGGCGACGGTGGTAATTTCCTGACCGAAAATGTCTTGAACAATGTCCGTGTTCTGGCGATCGATCAGCAGATCAAGGAAGGCGAGGACGGCACGTCGGCGGTGGTCGGCGCAACCGCTACACTGGAGCTGACCCCTGAGCAGGCCAAGATCATAACCGTGGCGCAACAGATGGCAGATCGTCTCACGCTCGCCTTGCGCTCCGTCGCCGATGCGCAGGAAAACGACACGCTTTCGGCCGACCACCTTCTCAGCGGAAGTTACGGGCAACCGGAAATTCAAGTAATCAAATCCGGCTCGATCGTGAAGAACGGTCAAGGAGCTTCACAATGACCGGAAAGCTCATGAAGACACGCCTCAAACAACATTTGCGTTCATCCATGGCGGGTGGACTTGTGTTCTGTCTGGCCTTTTCGGGCGTTCCTGGCCAGCATTTTCCCAAGTTTCTGAGCATCAGTGAAGCAGAAGCGCAAAGTGCCAGCATCGTGCGGATTACAGAGAGCGGCGCGGGCATTCGCAAGCGCCTGAAACTCGGGTTGAACAAGGCACTGGTCATTGATTTGCCGGAGGATGCCCACGACATTCTGGTCGCTGACCCAACCCTTGCCGATGCGGTTACTCGGACATCAAGACGTATCTATCTCTTCGGTAAGACGGTAGGGCAGACCAACATCTTCATTTTTGGTGACGGCGGCCGGGAAATCGTCAGTCTGGATTTAGAAGTTGAGCGCGATATCTCCGGGCTGGAGGCCAATATCCGCCGCTTTATTCCCGATTCAGATATCAAGATTGAAATCGTTTCGGACAATATTGTTCTTACCGGTTCGGTACGCACGCCGCAGGACTCCGCACGCGCCGTTCAACTTGCCGACGCCTTTTTGAAAGGCGGCGAAGCCACGACCCGTAACATATCGCTGACCGGCGGGGACAATGGCGGAGATGCGGCAATTTTTGCCGAGCGGCGTCAGGTCTCCCAAATCGTCAACATGCTGACGATTGAAGGTGAAGATCAGGTGACGCTGAAAGTCACGGTAGCCGAAGTCAGCAGGCAGGTTCTGAAGCAGCTCGGTTTCAATGGCTCGATTAGCAGTTCGACAAGCGGCAACGGTTTCTCATTCGCCAATCCATCGAACCTCGGCAATGCCATTGGCGGCGCTTCACGAATCGCAAGCGGCGCTATCGGCTCCGGGTCCATGGGCTTCGCGACGTATCTCAATGCGATGGAGCAGGCGGGCGTGGTGCGTACCCTCGCTGAGCCAAGCCTAACCGCCATTTCAGGCGAACAGGCGAAGTTCTACGTCGGGGGAGACTTCCGTATGGCGGCAGAACAGGAAGTCGACATCGACAAGGATACCGGAAGGCCGACGATTACGCGGACAACCAATACAGTCGATTACGGCATTACGCTCAACTTCAAGCCGGTGGTGCTCTCGCCAGGCCGAATTAGTCTTAAAATCGAAACCAATGTTTCCGAACCGACTTATGAAGGCAATGTCGTAACCGGTAATGCGGGCGGCACGATCCCAGGGTCGACCTATATGTCAGTGCGAAAGCGCGAAACCTCCACAACGGTCGAGCTTCCCTCCGGCGGATCGATCGTGATTGCCGGTCTGGTTCAGGATAATGTCCGGCAGGCCATGTCCGGACTTCCGGGCATTTCGAAAATCCCGATCTTCGGTACGCTTTTCCGCAGCAAGGACTTTCTGCGCAACGAAACGGAACTGGTCATCATCGCGACGCCCTATCTGGTGCGACCCGTTGCCCGTAATCAGATTGCCCGGCCGGATGACAACTTCAACCCGGAAAACGATGCCGCCATGTATTTCATGAACCGTGTCAACAAGGTCTATGGCCGCAAGGACCAGGTTCAGGCAGCTCCCTATCAGGGATCAGTGGGGTTCATCTACAAATGACCATGCACGCACTCAACCTTCTTTCCCCAGCGAGCCACACCCGGGCAGGAAACGCCATGCAGGAAAACTCTTCCGCTTTTTCCCTCCACCTGCCTGCAACAAAAGCCGGTCTCATCGCCGTAGTCGCGCTTGCCGCCGGCCTGCTGCAGGGCTGCGCGCGTGATCCGATGACCACCAATGCCATTCCCGACGACTATCGCACGCGCCACCCGATTACCCTGTCGGAAGCCGAACATTCGCTTGATATTCCGGTTTCGGCGGGTGACAGCCGTTTGACCACGGCCATGGCGGATAATATCCGTGGCTTCGCCCAGAATTATGCGTCGATGTCGACGGGCGTCATCAACATTCAGATGCCTTCAGGATCGCCCAATTCGGCAACGGCAGCAAAAATTGCGAAACAGATTCGCTCTACGCTGTCCGGCGCAGGTGTGGCTGCCGGAAAGATCATGCAAACACGCTATGCCGCTTCTCCGAATGGCGACGCCGCACCTATCCGTTTGAGCTATATCGCCGTTACCGCGATGACCGGCCAATGCGGCCAGTGGCCCGAGGATCTCTCCGACAATACCTTCGCCAACAAGAACTGGTACAATTTCGGGTGCGCCTCCCAAAGCAATCTCGCTGCGCAGATCGCCAATCCGATGGATCTGGTGGGACCGCGCGGCATGAGCCCGATCGATGCCGAACGCCGTGCGGTTGTCATCGATAACTATCGCGGCCAGCCTTCGACGGCGCCCACGAATTGATGCGGGTCCAACATTTGTCACGGCAGGAAAAACGATGAGCGCTGTAGAATACGACATCAAGCCAAGCGTCGGCGCAGAAGCCGACCCGCCGCTGCGCGCTTCGGATATGGATCGCCTGCGGCCGCTGCCCCGCATTTCCATTCACGCCTTCTGCGTCAGCGACGGGATGCAGAGTGTCATGGATGCGCTGTCGAGTGACAGGCGCATGAGCAAGGTCACTCTGCGGGTGACAAAGGGTGATATCAATGCGGCGGCCACGATGTTTTCCGCATCGCCCACACCCAATCTCATTATTCTTGAAACGGCAAGCGCAACCACCTCGCTGCTGGGCGATCTCGCGCCACTGGCGGAGGTCTGTGATCCGTCCACCCGTGTCATCATCATAGGCCGGCACAACGACATTACGCTTTATCGCGATCTTATCCGCAACGGCATTTCCGAATATCTCGTCGCGCCGATCAACATGGCCGATCTGCTCGGTTCGATCGCCGCGATCTTCGTCGATCCCGAAGCCGAACCGCTCGGCCGCAACATCGCCTTCATTGGTGCCAAGGGCGGAGTTGGTTCATCAACCATTGCGCACAATTGCGCCTTCGGCATTTCCAATCTGTTCTCGACGGAAACCATTCTGGCGGATATGGATCTTGCCTATGGAACGGCCAATATTGATTTCGATCAGGATCCTACTCAGGGCATGGCGGAAGCAGTCTTTTCACCGGAACGACTGGACGAGGTGTTTCTCGACCGTCTTCTGACGAAATGTTCCGATCACCTGTCGCTTCTTGCGGCGCCGTCCCTACTCGACCGGACCTATGATCTCGATCGCCAGGCGTTTTTGCCGATCCTCGAGGTCTTGCAGCGCAGCGCGCCCGTCGCTGTTCTCGATCTTCCCCACCAATGGTGCGACTGGACCCGGGCAGTCCTTGCGGAAGCTGACGAGGTGGTCATCACGGCGGTTCCCGATCTTGCCAATCTACGCAACACGAAGAACCTTTTTGATGCGCTGATCAAGCTGAGACCCAACGACAAATTACCGCATCTCGTTCTCAATCAGGTCGGGATGCCGAAACGTCCGGAAATTACGCCGGCGGATTTTCTTGAGCCATTGGAAATCGAGCCGATCGCGATCATCCCCTTCGACGCTCAATTGTTCGGAAATGCCGCCAATAGCGGACGCATGATCAGCGAGATGGATGAAAAATCCCAGACTGCGGAAACCTTCTCGCAGATCGCGCACACCATCACAGGTCGCTCCGTCCTGCGTAAAAACAGGCGCGGCGGTCTGGAAAAACTGAAGAATATTCTCAAGCGCAAGTAGGTCCTCTGCCAGCGCCCTTAGACGGAAAAGCCGATGTTCGGAAAACGCGGGCCCGAAGGCCCAGCCAGAAGCGCGAAGCCGGAACCTGTCGCACCTGTATCCATGCAGGTGGCGGCGGTGCCTGAGCCTCGCTCTCCTGCGATTGACACGCTCGAGCCCGGCCAATCGCCTGTTACCCGTCAGGTGACGGGCGCACCCCTCGCACAGAAAAAACGTGCTCGCACGGAAGACTATTACAACACCAAGGGCCAGGTATTTTCTGCCCTTATCGATACGATTGACCTTTCGCAGCTCGCCAAGCTCGACGCGGAAAGCGCGCGCGAGGAAATTCGTGATATCGTCAACGATATCATCACGATCAAAAATTTCGCCATGTCGATTGCCGAGCAGGAAGAGCTGCTCGAAGATATCTGCAACGACGTGCTGGGTTACGGGCCGCTGGAGCCGCTTCTCGCACGCGACGACATTGCCGATATCATGGTCAATGGTTCCGGCCAGACCTTCATCGAAGTCGGCGGCAAGACCATCGAATCAGATATCCGCTTTCGTGACAATGCGCAGTTGCTCTCCATCTGCCAGCGCATCGTCAGCCAGGTCGGTCGGCGTGTGGACGAATCGAGCCCCATATGCGACGCGCGCTTGCCGGACGGATCGCGTGTAAACGTCATCGCACCGCCGCTCGCCATCGACGGACCGGCGCTGACAATCCGAAAATTCAAGAAGGACAAGCTGACCCTCGACCAGCTCGTGCGTTTCGGAGCGATCACGCCGGAGGGCGCGACATTGCTCAAGATCATCGGTCGTGTCCGTTGCAATGTCGTCATCTCCGGAGGCACCGGCTCCGGCAAAACCACACTCCTCAATTGCCTGACGAGCTTCATCGACAAGGATGAACGCGTCATCACCTGCGAAGATACCGCCGAACTGCAGCTGCAGCAGCCGCATGTGGTGAGGCTCGAAACGCGTCCGCCGAATATCGAGGGTGAAGGCGAAATCACCATGCGCGATCTCGTCAAGAACTGCCTTCGCATGCGGCCCGAGCGTATCGTCGTCGGTGAAGTGCGTGGGCCGGAGGTGTTCGACCTGCTCCAGGCCATGAACACCGGTCATGACGGCTCTATGGGAACGCTGCACGCCAATACGCCGCGTGAATGCCTCAGCCGTATCGAATCGATGATCGCCATGGGCGGCTTCACGCTCCCCGCCAAGACTGTGCGCGAAATTATCTCAGGATCGATCGATATCGTCATTCAGGCGGCCCGCCTGCGTGACGGTTCGCGGCGGATAACGCAGATCACCGAAGTAATCGGCATGGAAGGCGATGTCATCGTTACCCAGGATCTGATGCGATACGAGATCGAAGGCGAAGATGCGCAGGGCAGGCTGATCGGCAGGCATGTATCAACCGGTATCAGCAAACCGCATTTCTGGGATCGCGCACGCTATTACGGCGAGGACAAGCGTCTGGCGGCCGCGCTCGATGAGATGGAAAAGACATCCTAAGGGAAAGCACCGCCATGGACCCGACAATAGCGTTACTTGCCGTCCTTGTCGCCATCTCGGCAGGAGCGCTCGCCTATGTCTTTCTCTTCCAGCAGATAGAGGTCGAAAAAAAGACCACCAGTCGCTTCAAGCGAGTACAGGCCGCTGAGACGGATCACGTCAATATCAAGGCCGCGCGCGATCGGGTCCAAGAACTCAGCAAGCGCCGCAAATCCATGCAGGACAGCCTGCGGGATATGGAAAAGAAACAGAATGAGAAGGCGAAAAAAGCAAAGAATGTCAGCCTGCGCGATAAGCTCGTGCAGGCAGGGCTGACAATTTCCGTTCGGCAGTTCCATCTCATGAGCGTCGGCGCAGGCGCCTGCGCAATCCTTATCGCGCTAGTGTACAATCTTTCATTGATGATTTCCCTGCTTATTGGCGGCGTTGCCGTTCTGGGGCTGCCAAGATGGGTCTTGGCGTTCATTTTGAAACGGCGGCAGAAAAAATTTCTTGAAGAATTCCCGAATGCGCTTGACGTCATGTGCCGTTCGATCAAATCCGGTTTGCCACTGAACGATGCCGTGCGGCTTATCGCCTCCGACGGGCAAGAACCCGTGAAAACGGAGTTTCAGCGGGTGGTCGACGCGCAGCAGGTCGGTATCGGGATTCCACAGGGGATAGAGCGCATGATGCTGACGATGCCGCTCTTCGAGGTCAGCTTCTTCAGTATCGTTATCAATATTCAGGCACAGGCAGGCGGCAATCTTTCGGAGGCCCTGTCCAACCTTTCCAAGGTCTTGCGCGACCGCAAAAAGATGCGCGCCAAAGTGAATGCCTTGTCCATGGAGGCGAAGGCATCCGCCGTCATCATCGGCGCATTGCCTTTCATCGTGATGATGCTGGTACATTTTACATCACCTGATTACCTCTCGATACTTTTCACAGATATGCGCGGACACATCATTCTGGGGGCATCCGCATTCTGGATGCTCATCGGGATTTTCATCATGCGGCAAATGATCAATTTCGATATTTGAGGGGCGATCATGACCGGAAATTTCTTCTCAGGCCTGACGAACCCACAGACGATCATCGCCATTCTTGTGACGCTCGCGGTTTTTGCGACCCTTTATACGCTGATCATGCCTTTTCTGGAGCGCAAAGATCTTGCCAAGCGCATGCGGGCCGTCTCGTCGGAGCGCGACCTCATTCGCAGCCGGGAGCGCGAACGCCTTGCGACCGCGACCCGCGAAGGCAGAACATCGCTGCGCAGTAACAATAATAAATCCGCCCGGCGCATCGTAGAGAAATTCAATCTTCGGGAGGTACTTGTCGATCAGAACACAATGACCAAGCTGCGCGCCGCCGGTTTCCGTTCTCAGAATGCGCTCAATACATTTCTTGCTGCCCGATTTGTGTTGCCGTTCATTTTCCTCGCGATCGCATTTACCTGGGTTTTCATTCTCGGAAATCTCGCGGACAAAGCTTTTGTCGTTCGGCTGATGGCTGTGCTTCTTTTCGGCTATATCGGTTTCTACGCCCCCAATATCTATGTTTCGAACCGCATGACCAAGCGGCAGGCGTCAATCAAGCGTGCCTGGCCGGACGCGCTGGATTTGATGCTGATCTGCATCGAATCAGGTGTGTCAATGGAAGCGGCTATGCGCCGTGTGGCGGAAGAAATGGGTGAGCAGTCACCTGAACTGGCAGAAGAGATGATCCTGACGACAGCGGAGTTGTCTTTCCTCCAGGACAGGCGCACGGCGCTAGAGAATTTTGGTATGCGCACCCAGTTGGACGGCGTCAAAAGTGTGGTGCAGGCGCTTATCCAGGCGGAACGCTATGGTACCCCGCTCGCTCAGGCGCTGCGTGTTCTTGCACAGGAAGGCCGCGACGAGCGCATGAATGAGGCCGAGAAAAAGGCGGCTGCTCTGCCGCCGAAATTGACCGTGCCGATGATCATATTTTTCCTGCCGGTCCTCATCGCGGTCATTCTCGGCCCGGCTGGTATTCGCGTTGCCGACACGTTCTGACGTAGAAAAAGCACTACGGATTTATGCAAAGCGGGAATTACCTACCTGCCGGGCTCTGCTGTAAATTTCTCAGAAAAATACATTAACCAGCCGGCTTGCCGTCTTTCTTCGCAAGCTGCTGCCAGGAATTCTGCTGTGAAAGCATCGCACGCAGATAACTGAGGTTAGCCTGAGCCTGCTGCGCGGAGAGTTCCTGCACCGCAATGCGTTCTGCTTCCGCAAACCGGCCCTGCAGACCTACCACAAGCGCAAGGTTCTGGCGGACGCGGCTATCGGCGCCCGGCTGGGCGATGGCCGATTGCAGATAGGTTTCAGCAGTACGCGGATCGCTCGACAGAACATAGGACATGCCGAGATTGGACAATACGCTCGGATCGTTCGGCTTGAGATCAAGTGCCTGACGATATCTGGAGCGTGCCTCATTGGAACGTCCGAGCTGGTCGAGCACGGCTCCCTCGGCGGAGTAGAGCCGCCAGTCGGGGCGATCAGGTGTCTGCGCGCGCTGGATGGTCGAAAGCGCCTGCTCCAGCTGACCAGCAGCCGCCTGCGACTTACCATAGGCTGCAAGCACTTCACGGTCGGCGGGATTGGCAATGGCGATCTGCTGCATGACCGCAAGGGCCTGGGTATTCTTACCGGTCATCATCAGTACGCTGGCATAATTCATGCCGACGGACTTGTCCTTGGGGTTGCGTTCATAGGCTTTGCCGGCGGTTTCTTCCGCCTGCCGTAGCTGCTCCATGTTCAGGTGGTCATAAGAGCGCGTGGCGGCGGGAATGGAGCCGGTGGACATGCGATCCGGCTTGTTGGTGCTCGCACATCCGGAAACGGCCAAAACCAGCGCTGCAAGACATACGCCCCGCAGCAACCCTGTCCGGCCTGTCTCACCCAAAGAAAATGCAGTCATGGCAGCGCCCCCGCCCGAGAATGATCGATCTTGCGCCCGACACACGACAGACTCACATGACGCAACTTTCGCTTAAGCAATAATCTGTTAACCCTAACAGAGCGTTAATCGCACCGATCCTCGACATTTACGGAAGCATACCATGGCGCCCTATCAGTTCATCGAACGCCCCACCCCTTTCAGCTCGAAGGCCGGCAGCACTTTGCCGGTTTTCGCCGTCACGCCCGCCCATATCGAACAGGGTGCCATAGACCCGGTCGCCCTGGACTGGGCCAAAAAGGCGGGGTTCAAGGCGGAAGCCGGCGCGGTTCTGCTCGTTCCTTCCGCTGATGGATCGCTGGGCGGTGTCCTTCTCGGCCTTGGTGGCAATCCTTCCGAAATTCCCTTTATCACCGGCAAACTCGCCCGTGAGCTGCCGGAGGGCGAGTGGCACATCGAAACCGCGCCCCTGACGGCCAATCGCCTCGCGCTCGGTTTCGGCCTCGGCAGCTACCGCTTCGACAAATACAAGACAACCAAGACCAGCGGGGCAAAGCTTCTCATTCCGCAGGACGCCGAAGACGGCGAGATCAAACGCATTCTGGCAGGTGTGTTCCTCGCTCGCGACCTCATCAATGTTCCGGCCAACGACATGGGACCGGACGAGCTCGAGATCGCCTTCCGGGCGCTTGCCGCCCACTACAAGGCCAAGGCGAACGTTACCACCGGCGATGATCTGCTGAAGGAAAACTTCCCGCTGATCCATGCTGTCGGCCGCGCCAGTGAAAGCGCGCCGCGCCTTCTGGAGATGAACTGGGGCAAGAAGGGCAATCCGCGACTGACACTGGTGGGCAAGGGTGTCTGCTTCGATACCGGCGGTCTCGACATCAAGCCAGCGTCATCCATGGCGTTGATGAAGAAGGATATGGGTGGGGCCGCCAATGTTCTCGGCCTTGCGCTGATGATCATGGATGCGAAGCTGCCGGTCGATCTGCGCGTTCTCGTGCCGGCGGTCGAAAATTCCATTTCCGCCAATGCCTTCCGTCCAGGCGATATCTATAGGAGCCGCAAGGGACTGACGGTACAGATCGACAACACCGATGCGGAAGGGCGTCTCGTTCTGGCGGATGCTCTGGCCTATGCGGACGAGGATGCGCCTGATCTGATGATCGACATGGCGACGCTGACGGGAGCAGCCCGTGTGGCGCTGGGTCCCGATCTGCCGCCCTTCTATACCGATGACGACGATCTGGCGCATGATATCGCTGAAGCCAGCATCGATACGGATGACCCGCTGTGGCGAATGCCGCTTTATATGGGATATGACAAGGATATCCGCTCGCGCGCAGCCGACATCACCAATGCGCCTTCGGGTGGCATGGGTGGATCGATCACCGCCGCCCTGTTCCTGAAGCGCTTCGTCACCAATACCAAACGCTGGGCGCATTTCGACATCTACGGCTGGTCACTTAGCGAACGACACCATTCGTCGATTGGTGGGGAAGCACAGGGCATCCGCGCACTCTTCCATTACATCGCACATCAATTCGCAAAGTAATCCGCTGAACGCGGATCGGGTTTCGACGGGCGCTTCCTCAACCGGAGCGCCCGGGCGCCTTAAACCAGAACCTTTTGTTCCTTGTGGTCTTCCTCGCCGAAGAACTTCAGGTAACGTTCGACTTCAGCCGGATCGCCGGTGGCCTTTTGCGGATTATCCGAGAGCTTCACAGCCGGTCGGCCATTGGCGTCGCTGACCTTGCAGACGATGGAAATCGGCTTGAGGCTGGCTATTGTCTTCGGCGCACAGCCGGCAAAATCATTGGTAAGATTGGTGCCCCAACCGAAGCTCATGCGGACGCGGCCTTCGAAGTGGCGGTAGGTATCGACGATGGCGTCGACATCGAGACCATCGGAAAAGATCAGCATCTTCTTGCGCGGGTCGCGGCCCATCTTCTGCCACCACTCGATGATCTTTTCGCCGCCTTCGATCGGCGGCGCGCTGTCCGGACGGAAACCGGTCCAATCCGCCACCCATTCCGGCGCGTTGCGCAGAAACGCCGCGGTGCCGAAAGCATCCGGCAGCACGATCAGCAGGTTGCCCCCATAGAGCCGGTTCCAGTCCTTCAGAACCTGATAGGGGGCGGCGGCCAGTTCCTCGTTCGTCTGCGCCAGGGCCGCAACTACCATCGGCAGTTCATGCGCGTTGGTGCCGACAGCTTCAAGATCGGAATCCATGGCGAGCAGGACATTGCTCGTACCGGTAAAGGCAGGGCCGATGCCTTCCTTCAGCGCCTCGACGCACCAGCGCTGCCACAGGAAGCTGTGGCGGCGACGGGTGCCGAAATCAGAGATGCGCAGGCCCGGCAATTCCCGCAAACGTTCGACCTTCTCCCACATCTTGGCCTTGGCGCGGGCGTAGAGGACATCCAGCGTGAAATAACCGAGCGAGCGCATGGCGCTGCGCGAACGCAACTCGTTGATGATCGCCAGCGCCGGGATTTCCCAGAGCGTCGTATCCATCCAGCGGCCATGGAAATTCAACTCGTATTGCCCGTCGCGCTTGAAAAGCTCGTATTCCGGCAATTGATAACTGGAAAGCCAGGAGAGGAATTCCGGCTCGAAAATCTGCGAGCGGCCGTAGAACGTATTACCCGCAAGCCAGATATTCTCCTTCTTGGAGAGACGCAGGGTGCGCGCGTGATCGAGTTGTTCGCGCAGTTCCCTCTCGTCGATCTCTTCCGCCAGCCGCACCGTCTTGGTGCGGTTGATCAGAGAAAACGTCGCATCGACCTCCGGATAAAGCTTCCAGATCATCTGCAACATCAAGAGCTTGTAGAAATCCGTATCGATCAGGCTGCGGACGATCGGGTCTAGCTTCCAGGTATGATTGTGGACACGGGTGGCTATATCGGTCTTCGTCATACTTGCATTCCCCAATATCGGCCAATGGTCAGAAAATAGCCGATCTCACTCCGCACCCCTGCAGGTATCAACCTGTCACGCGCAAGATTTATCTGAAAAAGCGATAACAAGTCCAGAGCGCCGGCGGCGGCAAATGCCTCACATGCCTGCTCGCGGGTCGATTTCCCGAAACCGCATTGTCGTTTTCGGCCCGGCGCTCAAGCGAGGCCACTTCAGAAGGTCGGGTCCACGGGATTGATGCCGGGATACCAGTCCTTGGAAACCGGATTTCTGCCGCCGAAACTGGAAATACCGTTTTCATCGGTGCAGCGATACCCCTGAACAGGAAGACCGCGGCTGCCGAAAACATCCCGGTAGGGACCTCGAGAGTATCCGGTCACGCCAAGTTCGCTATGGCAGTTATAGCGAACCTTGGGCTGCAGCGTTCGCGGGTCCTTGACGCCCGGCAGGTTTGCATAGGCATCCGGTGCGGGGGCAAAACCATTTTGAAAAACGGTCTGCGCCTGCGCCGAGGCGCTCAGCAAAACCGCTGTGACGATCGTTGCCAGTCGTGTTGCCGTTCTCGTCTTCATCGTTGCCAGTACCGTACCATCATCCAACCGATGTAGGCGCCGGCGGCTCTCCCACAAAGGGCCGGGCAGGCACATTTTCGTGAAAGCCGCTGTCTCAGCCTTCCAGGCGGCGGAAAGCCGTTGGCTTTTCATAAAGCCAGCCGATGCGCTCGATGGCCGCGTCAAGGTTTTCGCGTGCGACGTTCATCGTATGGCCATTGGCATGCAACAACGTTTCCTCGTTTTCCATGAGGCCGACATGGCCCTTCCAGAAAACGAGATCGCCGCGGGTCAATTCATCACGCTCGATTTCCACGCCCAGTGACTTTACCTGCATATCCGTGTCGCGCAGAACCCGGCGGCCAGTCATCGCCATGGAAAGTTGCACAAGGCCGGAGCAATCGATGCCGAAACCGGAGCGGCCACCCCAGAGATAGGGTGTTTCGATAAAGCGCAGAGCGACCGCTACATAGTCTTCTTCAAGCGCCGCACCGACGGCCCGGCAATGGGCGGCAATGATGCCCTCGCCTTTTTCGGTCATCAGGTAGCGGGTGCCGCGCGTCTCCCCCTCGCCGACAATGCGGATCAGGCTGCCCATGGACAGCGCCGCCACCGGCGGTTTGCGCAACTCCGCCGAGGGATAAAGGAATGTGCGCGGCGCGATGATCTGATGTGTGGCGGCGGCAACGTCACCGATAGCCGATTCCGGCATATAACCGGCATAACCATCAGCATCCGCCTGCACCCACGCCCAGCCATTCGCCCTGTCGAAAACACGCACCGTTTCGCCACAGAGAAGTTCTGTGTCTATTCCGGTGGCGAGATCAGGCGTCGGCCGCAGACCGATGACAGGTGCGATGACCTGTGCGGGCGCACCACTGACGAAACGTTCGGCCTCTACCACACCCTGTAATTTCGCATCGGCGAGATCGGGGCGAAAGACATTCAGGCGGCGGTCGAGCATCATGGGTTCACATCCAGGGGTTAGATCTTGCGTGCCTGATCAATAATCAGATCGCCGAATTTTTCCAGATAGAGCGCACCGGCGACGGTGCGTTTTATCACGACATTGCGCCTGTCCCGCTCATCCCGAACCCGGTCTACCAATCCCAGCGCTCCGAGACTGTCGAGTGCACGGGTGATAACCGGCTTGGTGACACGTAGCGTGGCGGCGAGACCCCGAACGGTGTGCGGCGGCGGCACGAGATAAATCTGCAGCAGGATGGCCGTCTGACGCAAGGTCAAATCCGGCTGATCGTCAATGACCTGCGCCGCGGATACGCGGTGCCAAAGCCCCAAGGCCTCCGTGGGCGACAATTGTGCAGGCAAGTCGGTGACCCTTCCCGTCGTTGTTCCACTGTTTTCATGCAACGCAGTGGAAAACTCAAGAACCATCCGCACAAACAAAACCGCCGCGCGGCGCAGACCTTGGAAGATCGCGCGGCGCGGCGGCGTTTATTGACCCGTTTTCCAGGCTTTTACGTCCCCTCTGGACTTGCCAGATGAGAAGCAGGAAGCGTGCCAGTTTTATTGCGGCGCACAAAATAAAAGGAAAACAGCCACTTGGAGCAAATATCCATCTTTGTGGCCAAATTTTCCTCAAAGAATAAACAGCAACAAAAAAAGGCAGTCGGAGAGATGATGCTCAAAAAATGCCTTCCGCCTCAGCGGCGGAAGGCAGGGATGAACGGAGATCAGATTTCCGCACCGCGCGCCGCGTCAGCCGCATCGGCACTTTGCTGCCGGTTATGCCGGATCGACGACCAGAGCGAAATGCCGATCAGGGTCGCGCCACCAAGACCGGTGATGACCTCCGGTATATGGAACATGGTCTGCACATACATGATGACCGACAGGATGAGGATAGCGTAGAACGCGCCGTGTTCCAGATAGCGATACTCAGCGAGGGTTCCCTTCTCCACCAGCATGATCGTCATCGAGCGCACATACATCGCGCCGATGCCGAGGCCGATGGCGATGATGAAGAGGTTCTGCGTCAGTGCGAAAGCACCGATTACACCATCGAAGGAGAAGCTGGCATCCAGCACTTCGAGATAAAGAAACGCGCCGAAGCCGCCCTTTGCAGCGCCTTCCAGCATTTCCTGGCTGCGATCGAGAATGCCGCCGACAACTTCCACCAGAAGGAAGGTCAAAAGACCCCAGATCGCCGAGTGGAAGAAGGTGTTAGCCGCAACCGGACCGAGTTCGGGATTGTCGCTGGCGCCAATGATGCGGGAAAAGACCAGCATCACAATAAGCACAAAAGCGATCTCGATGCCCTTGACGGAGGAATAGGTCGCAGCCTTTTCCTCGATCCAACGCACCCAGTGCACATCCTTCTCATGGTCGAAGAAGAAGTTAAGACCGACCATCATCAGGAAGGTGCCGCCGAAAGCCGCAATCGGCAGATGGGCGTCACGCATGATTTCCGCGTAGCGCTCCGGCTGCGTGGCCGCCATCACGAGTGCCGTCCAGGGGCCGACATTGGCGGCAACGACGACAATGAGCAGCGGGAAGACGATACGCATGCCGAAAACAGCAATGAGAATACCCCAGGTCAGGAAGCGATGCTGCCAGACCGGTGTCATGTCCTTGAGCTTGTTGGCATTGACGATTGCATTATCGAAGGACAGCGAGATTTCCAGCACGGCAAGCACCGCGCAGATGAAGAAGATCGTCGCTGTGCCACCGATCGTGCCGGTCATTTCCCAGCCGAGGTAACCGCCAAGGATCAGACCCACGACGGTGACGATAAATGCCCACTTGAAGTAGGAAAGCGTGGTTTTCTGGGCGGCGCTCATGTCCGGTCTCCTCCGATAACGATGAGGTTCACGGACCGACGCAGGACGTCAGGCCGCACGCGAAAAGCACGCGCGCGAAGCACATTCAGGTTTTTCATAGTTTTTAATCCGCCGGCCAATTTTGCAGGCGGTACCGACATCGCGAGAGCGCCGTAAAACTCTCGCCAGAGGGGCCCGGCACCTTTGTTTCCTCTGCCCTTGCGAGACAAATCATCGCAGGACCCCTTCTTACTTCCTGAAGATCACGCCTTCGTCAAGTCCCGTGATTGTCACCACAGCGTACTGGAAAGATCAAACCTGCTCCGAAGCCAGTCCTTCGGCGGTTTCGCGACGTCGCTTGAGTGTATTTTCGCGGAAGAAAATATAAAGTCCGGAAAAAACAATCAGGCCTGCGCCGACAACGATACTGGTCTGCGGCACATCGTTGAAGAACAGCCAGCCGAAGACCACCGCCCAGAGCAGCAGCGTATATTGCAGCGGTGCGACGGTGGCGGCGTCAGCGAGCTTCAAGGCCCGGTTCACCAGTACATGCGCCGCCATGGCGACCACGCCAAGCAGGCTGAGAAACGCCAGATCGAAGCTGGACTGGACCGGCATCCAGCCAGAGGGGGTCATAAACACCGCAAAGATGCCCGCAAGCCCTGCACCGATGATCTGCCAGAAGGCGAGCACGGTATCCGGCGTGTTACGCAATTGGCGACCGGACAACATCATGAAGGCGAAGGCAGCACTGCCGAGAATGGAAAAGAGCGCCGCGGAAGTGAGGCTTGCCGAACTGGGTTTGAGCGCGATGAGAACACCGACAAATCCGATGGCAATGGCCGTCCAGCGGCGCCAGCCAACCTTCTCTCCAAGCAGAAACGGTGCCAGGGCGGCCACATAGATGGGCGCTGCCAGCCAGTAGGTCATCACATCCGCCAGCGGCAGGCTCGCCACTGCGAAATAGAAACAGAAAAGTTCAGCTGTTGAGAAGAACACGCGCGCCACCTGAAGGCCGGGCCGCTCAATGTTCACGAGGCCGGAAAGGCCTGCCCTCCAGACGATCGGAACGAGAATGACAAGCGCTGCCGCACTTCTGATAAGGATGACCTGACCTTGGCTATAGGTCGATACAAGCCATTTTCCCATGGCGTCGTTCAATGCAAAAAGCAGCATTCCAAGCAGCATGACGGCCACGCCGAGGCCAGTCGGCGAAAGCTTTCTTATCATAGTCGACATGTCAGATTCCGATTTCTCCCAATAGCTGCATTGGTCGTCCAGCCGGCAGCCATTTGTCAAGCCCGGAACCAGCCGGCATCAGCAATTAATAGTACTAATAAAAAGAGCGGCTAATCTCAGATGAAGATTCGCCGCTCTTCCCCGACCAGTTCCTGGAGAAAATCGACGACCGTGCGGACACGGACCAGCTGGCGGGCAGATTCGTGATAAGCCGTCCAATAGGAGCGGCTGATACCGAGATGCGGCATGATCCGCATAAGTTCAGGATATTGCCCGGCTATGTAATTGTGCAGGATGCCGATCCCTGCTCCGGACCGCACCGCCTCCGTCTGGCCGGTGGCACTCGATATCTCGAAGGCCGCGTCCCAGTCGCGCATGATCTCGCCGGTATAGTTGAGCGAGGGTGAAAAAATCAGGTCCTCCACATATCCGATCCGCCGATGGCGCTTCAGCGCCTCAATATCACCCGGTGTTCCGTAGTCGGCCAGATAACGCGCCGAGGCATAGAGGCCCAACGAATAGTCGGTGAGTTTCGAAAACATCAGCCTGCCCTGCTCCGGCCGCTCGATGGTGATAGCGATATCGGCCTCGCGCTGCGACAGGGAAAAGGACCGCGGCACCGGCACAAGCTGGATTTTCAGGTCGGGATAACGGGCCGTCAGTCTGCCAAGCCTTGGCGCAAGGAAGGATACGCCGAGGCCATCGGGTGCGCCGATGCGCACCGTTCCCGCCACAGCCGTATCGACACGACCGAGATTTGCCTGGGCATTCAGCATTTCGGTTTCCATGCGTTCGGCCCCAGCAAGAAGGCGCTGGCCCTCTTCCGTCAACTCGCAGCCATTGGTGCTTCTCAGGAAAAGCTGTGTGCCGATTGCCGTTTCCAATGCGGAAATACGGCGGCTGAGGGTGGCGTGATTTACACCGAGCTTTCTCGCCGCCGAAAGAAACTGGCCGCTTCGCGCGACGCTCAGAAACAACCGCACATCATCCCAGTTCACAGCACCCTCCTTATGTCTATTTTTGCACAATTGATGCTTATTTCAGGCGATTGATTTGTGCAAATCGAAAGGTAATGCTGCATCATCATATTCTGGAGGAACACCCATGAAGGAAATCGGTCATTTCATTAATGGCAAGCATGTGCCGGGCACCAGCGGCCGCACATCGAATGTCTACAACCCGGCGACCGGCGAAGTGCAGGCGACCGTGGCACTTGCGAGCGACGCCGAACTGCGTGCCGCCGTCGAAAGCGCCAAGGCGGCACAGCCGAAGTGGGCCGCCACCAACCCGCAGCGCCGGGCTCGCGTCTTCTTCAAATTTGTCGAGCTTCTGAACCGCGACATCAACGAGCTGGCAGTGCTGCTTTCCAGCGAGCATGGCAAGACCGTCGAGGATTCCAAGGGCGACATCATCCGCGGTCTTGAAGTCTGCGAATTCGTCTGCGGCATCCCGCATCTGCAGAAGGGGGAATTTACCGAGGGCGCAGGTCCGGCCATCGACATGTATTCGATCCGCCAGCCGGTCGGCATCGGCGCGGGCATCACCCCGTTTAACTTCCCCGGCATGATCCCGATGTGGATGTTCGCGCCGGCGATCGCCTGCGGCAATGCCTTCATCCTGAAGCCTTCCGAGCGCGACCCCTCGCTGCCGATCCGCCTTGCTGAACTGATGATTGAAGCCGGTCTTCCGGCCGGCATCCTGAACGTCGTCAACGGCGACAAGGGTGCCGTCGACGCCATCCTCACCGATCCCGATATCGGCGCGGTTTCCTTCGTCGGATCGACGCCAATCGCCCGTTACGTCTATGGCACCGCCGCCATGAACGGCAAACGCGCACAGTGCTTCGGCGGCGCAAAGAACCACATGATCATCATGCCGGATGCCGACCTCGATCAGGCGGTGAACGCACTGATGGGCGCCGGTTACGGTTCGGCCGGCGAACGCTGCATGGCCGTTTCCGTTGCGGTTCCGGTTGGCGAAGAGACGGCCAACCGTCTCGTTGAAAAGCTCATTCCGCAGATCGAAAGCCTGAGAATCGGCCCCTATACAGACGACAAGGCCGATATGGGTCCGCTCGTCACCAAGGAAGCACAGACGCGCGTCAAGGGCCTGATCGACAGCGGTGTCGAACAGGGTGCGAAGCTGCTGGTCGATGGCCGCGATTTCAAACTGCAGGGCTATGAAGACGGCTATTTTGTCGGCGGTTGCCTGTTTGACCACGTCACCCCTGACATGGACATCTACAAGACGGAAATCTTCGGACCGGTTCTGTCCGTCGTTCGCGCCAAGAATTACGAAGACGCGCTGGAACTACCCATGAAGCATGAATATGGCAACGGCGTAGCCATCTTCACCCGTGACGGCGATGCGGCCCGCGATTTCGCAAGCCGCGTCAATATCGGCATGATCGGCATCAACGTTCCGATCCCGGTTCCGCTTGCCTACCACTCTTTCGGCGGCTGGAAGGCTTCGAGCTTCGGTGATCTCAACCAGCACGGCACGGATTCGATCAAGTTCTGGACGAAGACCAAGACGATCACGTCGCGCTGGCCGTCCGGCATCAAGTCGGGTGCCGAATTCGTCATGCCGACGATGAAATAATCCCAGCCAGACGGTAGACAAAATAAAAGCCCCGTTGTTATCGCAGCGGGGCTTTTTTCTGGCGCTCGGAAGAGCGACTGAGAAGCATGCGTGACGGTCAGTTCGTCGGTCCGTCGTTGAAACCCACCTCATCCACCAGCTCCGAAGCCTCCTTGCGGTGGGCGGCTATGTCCGTCAGCGGCAGCTTGTCTGGGTTGATTGGGCCGAAACCCTTCACGACGTCGGAAGGCTCCGCGCCGGGCAGCACCGGATATTCAAAGACCTGCTTGGCGTAGATTTCCTGCGCTTCCCGCGATGCCAGGAATTCCATCAGCTTCAGCGCATTGTCCTTGTTGGGCGCATATTTCGTCAGCGCCATTCCGGAAATATTCACATGCGTGCCGCGATCACCTGCATTGGGGAAAATCACGCGCACGGAGCGCGCCCATTCCTGCTCCTCCGGTTCGCGATCATTGGTCAGCATCAGACCGACATAATAGGTATTGCCGAGTGCGATATCGCATTCGCCGGAAAAGATCGATTTCGCCTGGCTGCGGTCAGTTCCATCAGGCTTGCGGGCAAGATTGTTCTTCAGGCCAGTCAGCCATGTGCGGGTGTAATCGACGCCGTGGTGGGCGATCATCGAGGCAATCAGCGCGATATTATAGGAATGCTGGCCATCACGAATGCAAATCTTGCCCTTCCATTTAGGATCGGCAAGCTCCTCATAGGTGATGTCCTTCTGGGTCACCCGTTCCTTCGACGCATAGACAACGCGTCCGCGTGTCGTCAGACCAAACCATTCGCCCTCGGGATCACGCAGATTGGCGGGAATGTCCTTTTCGACAACGGGATCATTGAGGACCGGCTGGGTGACCTTGCCCTCTTTCGCCTCGACGAGACGGGCGATATCGACCGTCAGGAGCACATCTGCCGGTGAATTGACACCCTCTGCCTGAATACGTTCCACCAGCCCCTTGTCGAGAAACAGGACGTTCGTCTCGATCCCTGTCTCCTTGGTAAAGGCATCGAGCAGCGGCTGGATCAGTTCAGGTTGGCGATAGGAATAGACGTTAACTTCGCCCTCTGCCCGGGCGGCAGGCGCGAAGGAAAGGATCGTCAGCCCTGAAAAAACGGCAGCGGAAAAGTAGGATTTCAAGCTTGCCATTAAGAATGCCTCCATTACATTCGATTCTTGACTTGTTTGTTCATGAATCATGAGGGCGGTCAACACGGCTGTTTGAGAAATCTCGGATGGAAGCCAGTTTTTTCAGTTTCTGGAATTGTTCTAAACTGAAAAAGAGACTATATAACTCCACATTGAGAGTTAGGAGACCAGCATGCGTTTGACCAAACAGACCAACTATGCCGTTCGCATGTTGATGTACTGCGCTGCGAATGAAGGCAAGCTGAGCCGCATTCCAGAGATCGCCAGAGCTTACGGTGTATCTGAGCTGTTCCTGTTCAAGATCCTTCAGCCGCTCAACAAGGCGGGCCTTGTTGAAACCGTGCGCGGCCGCAATGGCGGCGTGCGCCTTGGCAAACCCGCCGACAAGATCAGCCTGTTCGACGTGGTCAGGGTGACGGAAGACAGCTTTGCGATGGCTGAGTGCTTTGAGGATGGCGCCGTGGAATGTCCGCTCGTGGACAGCTGCGGTCTGAACTCGGCGCTGCGCAAGGCGCTAAATGCCTTCTTCGACGTGCTCACGGAATATTCGATCGACGATCTCGTCAAGGCGCGTCCGCAGATCAACTTCCTGCTCGGGATCGATACGGAAATGCCAAAGATTGCCGCACTTCCGGCGGCCTGATCGTCCTTTGATCTATCCCGCAATCATCAAGCCCTTGGCCATAGGTCAGGGGCTTTTTTTGTTGAATAGGCATGAAATCTAATATTTTCAGCCCTGCGTGTTGACGTCACGGAACGAAGCGGCGCATTTGGTCCCCGAGCTTTTTCAAGCAACCAACCAGCGTCGCAATGATCATCAAGCCTGAATTCCATACATTTGCCCTCACCGCCCTTATCGGCAGCATGGGCGCATTGCTTGCAAGCCTCCTCAACGTTCCCGCCCCCTTTCTTTCGGGACCGGCGCTCGCTGTCACCATGACAGGGCTTGCAGGCGTAAAGCTTGGAATTCCCACCTTCATCCGCAATGCCTGTTTCGTCGTCGTCGGCATTTCCATGGGAACGAGCGTTACCCCCTCGGTCCTCGATGCCGCAAAGACATGGCCCTTGAGTTTCGGCGTCGTGCTCGTTGCCGTCGTGATCATGCTCTATGTCGCCTACTGGATCCTGCATTACGGTTTCGGTTACGACCGGACGACGGCAATGCTGGGCGCCTCCCCTGGTCATCTCAGCTACATCATCAGCCTCGGCGCCGAGACGAAAAGCGACCTTGCGACCGTCAGCATCGTGCAAAGTGTGCGCGTGCTGGCACTGACGCTTTCCGTGCCGCTGATCGTCGAGTATTTCGATCTGGTCAGCACGGAACCGTTGATTACAAATCCGCCAATGGGCGTGCGTACGCTAGCGCTCACCATCGCCGCCTCGCTTCTGACCGGGTGGCTTTTCCTGCGCTGGAAATTTCCCGCCGCGCTGCTGCTTGGCGGCGTTGCGATCTCCATCGGCACGCATATTACCGGCCTCACCGAAGGCGGTGTGCCCACCTGGCTGAGCCTACCGGTCTATGTGCTGATCGGCTGCCTGATCGGCACGCGCTTTTCGAATGTATCCCTGATGGAGGTGCGAAAGGGCTTTCTGGCCGGCTTCGTGGTCACCATTGCCGTGATGGTAATCGCAGGCAGCATTGCCTGGCTGATTTCGCATGTGACAGGCGTTCCGCTCAATGCCGTCGTGATCGCCTATGCGCCTGGTGGTCTTGAAACCATGGCGGCAATGGCCGTGATGATGCATGCCGACACCGCCTATGTCGGTTCGCATCATGTTATCCGGCTTCTGTTCCTGTCCGTGCTCATGCCGCTCGTCATGGGCAAGGATGCCCGCAAGCGGGACGACGACGCCTGACGAGGGCCGGCTATCCGTACCCTCAGGAGCCATTGATGTGAAAATCTGGATGGCGTGCAACCTTTTTTCGTTCCGGCCGTTAATACTCTGCCGCAATTGCGGCGGCGATCTTTCGCCTGTTCGACAGGCTGACCCCACCGGAGGACTATTTATGAACCGCTTGATGACGTTGACGGGCGCCGGACTTGCGCTTGCTTTTTCTGTTTCCCTCGCGCAGGCGCAGGTGGTGGTGTCGTCGAAGATCGACACGGAGGGTGGCGTGCTGGGCAACATCATCCTCGCGGTTCTCAACCAGAACAAGATCGAGACGACGGATCGCATCCAGCTCGGCGCCACCCCTGTGGTCAGAAAAGCGATCACCGCGGGCGAGATCGATATCTATCCCGAATATACCGGCAACGCAGCCTTCTTTTTCTCCAAGGCGGATGACCCGCTCTGGAAGGATGCCGCCAAAGGGTATGAAGAGGCAAAGAAGCTTGACTATGACGCGAACAAGATTGTCTGGCTGACGCCATCGCCGGCCAACAACACCTGGGCGATCGCGCTGCGTAAGGATGTTGCCGACAAGAATAATCTGAAGACGCTTTCCGACTTCGGCAAATATGTCGCAGATGGCGGTACGGTGGTTCTTGCCGCCTCCTCCGAATTCGTCAATTCCGCCGCCGCCCTGCCTGCGTTTCAGACGACCTATGGTTTTAACATGAAACCGGATCAGCTGATCACGCTTTCCGGCGGTGACACCGCGGCGACGATCGCGGCGGCCGCGAACCAAACGAACAACGCCAGTGCAGCCATGGTCTATGGCACGGATGGCGGCATCGCGCCTTCCGGCCTTGTGGTTCTGGAAGACGACAAGCATGTGCAGCCGGTCTATCAACCCGCGCCGATCATTCGAGAAGAGGTTCTGAAAAAGCACCCCAATATCGAAGAACTGCTGAAACCCGTGTTCGAAAAGCTTGATCTCGCGACCCTGCAGGATCTGAATGCCCGCGTGCAGGTGGGTGGCGAGCAGGCGAAAACCGTGGCGCTCGACTTTCTGACCAAGAACGGCTTCGTCAAGTAGCGGCTCATGACGCCGGAGGAGGATCATGGGGGCGGAAGCGTTCTCATGATCCGATCCCAACTCAGGGTACAGGGGGCAGGAATTGACGAAATGGCCTGACAAGGTGGGCGTGCTGATTTCGTGCCTGCTTCTTTATGCGCTTCTTGCATCACCCTTCATGACGTTTCGTGCCAACCGGATCGTTCAGGGGGAAACAAGAACAATCTTCGAGTCCCTCCCGTCAACAGCCGCGACACTCCTTGCGGCCATCATTATTCTTGCGACCGTCATCGCCTTTTTCCGCTTTCCCGCACGGCTGAAACTCGCAACTGCTCTGGCAGGTCTTGCCGCGCTCTCGGTTTTCGTCGGACAGGCTGCCTCCTTTCTCACGCCGGAAGGAAACAGTTTCGCCCGCGTCTCGCCGTCGAGCGGTTTCTGGTTGCTCTTTGCCGGGCTGGCTTTGCTCGCCACGGACTGCATCGCGCGTCTTGAGCCAAAACCCGCCATCCGGATCCTGTTGTTGCTGCTGGCGACCGCCGCACTTTCCGCAGTGCTGGCAAGCGGTCTCTGGAGCGAACTCTCCATCATCAAGGAATATACCGGCCGGGCCGACATATTCTGGACCGAGGCCGTGCGGCATGTGGAGCTCGCCATGGGTTCGCTGATCGCGGCGACCGTCGCGGGTATTCCGCTCGGCATCCTCTGTTACAAGGTCGAGCGCCTGCGGGCAGGGGTTCTCAACAGTCTCAACATCGTCCAGACCATTCCCTCCATTGCCCTGTTCGGCCTTCTGATCGCGCCGCTCGGATGGATTGCGGCCACCGTGCCGGGCGCGGCGAGGATCGGCATTGCCGGCATCGGCATGGCGCCGGCCTTCGTGGCGCTGTTTCTCTATTCGCTGCTGCCGGTCGTTTCCAATACAGTGGTCGGTCTTGCCGGCGTTTCCCAGGCGGTCCGGGAAGCAGCGCGCGGGCTTGGCATGACGCCTGCGCAGCGGATGCTGCGGGTGGAATTTCCGCTCGCCATGCCGGTCATCCTCACCGGCATCCGCATCGTTTTGGTGCAGAATATCGGGTTGGCGACAATCGCAGCCCTGATCGGCGGTGGCGGATTTGGCGTTTTCGTGTTTCAGGGCATCGGACAGACAGCCATGGATCTCGTGTTGCTAGGCACCGTGCCGACGGTTCTCCTCGGCTTTGCGGCCGCAATCACACTCGACGCCCTCATAGATAGCAATCTCTTCAGCGCAGGCAGAAGGCAAAGAGCATGATCGAGATCGACACCATCACCAAACGATACGGCGACACGACCGTCGTGGACCAGGTATCATTGACCGTCGCACCGCGCACCGTCACCGTCATCGTCGGCACCTCAGGGTCGGGGAAAACTACGCTGCTACGCATGATCAACCGGCTGGTGGAGCCGACCTCCGGCGCAATCCGGATCGACGGAGAGGATGTCAGCGCCATACCCGGTTTCAAGCTACGCCGCCAGATCGGTTACGCCATCCAAGGGCATGGGTTGTTTCCTCACCGGACGGTGGCGGAAAATATCGCGACCGTGCCGCAGCTGATCGGCTGGGACCGCAAGCGCATCAAGGCCAAGATCGATGCGCTCATGCATCTTTTCCAGCTTGATCCCGGGCTCTATGCGGATCGTTTTCCGCATGAGCTCTCAGGCGGCCAGCAGCAGCGTGTCGGTGTGGCCCGCGCACTGGCCGCGGAACCGAACATTCTCCTGATGGACGAACCCTTCGGCGCGCTGGACCCGGTGATCCGCGCCAAGGCTCAGAACGACCTTCTCGATATCCAGAAGAAACTCGGCGTCACCATCGTTCTCGTCACCCACGATATGGACGAGGCTTTCCATCTGGCCGATCGTATCGCGGTGATGGACAAGGGCCGCATCGTGCAGGATTGCCCGCCAGCAGAGCTGGTGCTGAAACCGGCAACGGATTTCGTCCGCACCATGATCGGCGAAAACGAACGCGCGCTGAAACTGCTCTCGGTTCTCTCGGTCGCCGAGATCGTGGAGCCGGGAAGTGCGGAAGGTGTGCCGCTCACCGAAGACACCAGCCAGCGCGATGCCCTGTCTGCCATGTTATGGGCGGGCTGCGATGTCCTGCCTGTGATAAAAGACGATGGGCAGCCCGCGGGCCGGGTGCGGCGTGACGTTCTTCTCCAGCGTGCCACCGGCGCCCCATGAAAAACGTCTTTTCTTTTCTCTCTCTCGGGCTTCTGGTGCTGGTGCTGATCATCTTTCTTGCAGCACCGCAAATATTCGCGCCGATCTTCCGCCCTCTCGTGCAGGCCAATGCCCCCGCCATCTACACGCAGGCCAATCTCTTATCCCTGACACTCTCACATCTGAGCACTGTTGCGATCGCGACCGGACTGGCGACGCTCACGGCGGGGGCGCTTGCGGTTCTCGTCACCCGGCCTTTCGGGGCGGATTTTCTGCCGCTGTCGCGCAGCATCGTCAATATCGGCCAGACCTTTCCGCCGGTGGCGGTTCTGGCACTCGCCGTACCATTAATCGGGTTTGGCGAGAAACCCACGCTTATTGCACTGTTCCTCTATGCGCTTCTGCCGGTGTTCGAAAATACGCTGACGGGAATCACCACCCTGCCCGCCACGGTGATGGATGCCGCCAGAGGCAGCGGCATGACCGGCTGGCAGCGGCTCATCAAAGTGGAGCTGCCGCTTGCCCTTCCTGCCATTCTCGCCGGTGTCAGGCTCTCGGCGGTCATCAGCCTTTCCACCGCGACCATCGGTTCGACCGTTGCCGCCCGCACGCTCGGCGAAGTGATCATCGCCGGCCTGCAATCCAACAATCTCGCCTTCATTCTCCAGGGCGGTTTGATCGTTGCGGCGCTGGCGATCCTGATCCACGCTGGCTTTTCCGCACTGGAAAGGTCCGCAGCCCGCAAAACCGGCCACTGACACAGGGCGCCGCCCAAATTTAATGTTCCCGCCACCCGCCGCTCATGGTAGGGGCTGAGCGTTGCAACAGAAATATCAGAGGTTCGGGTGACACAGGCAATTGTCGTGATGGGAGTGAGCGGCTCCGGCAAGTCCACGGTCGCGGAAGCGGTGGCTGAGAAACTGGGCGTTGCCTTTATAGAAGGCGACAAGCTGCACCCGAAATCCAATGTCGATAAAATGTCCGAGGGCATTCCGCTGACTGACGAAGACCGCTGGCCGTGGCTCGATCTGATCGGTGCGGAACTGCGCAAGGGCAGCGACGGCAAGGGTGTCGTGGTTTCCTGTTCGGCCCTCAAGAAAATCTATCGCGACCGCCTTCGTGAGGCGACCGGTGGTCCACTCGCTTTCGTTTATCTCGATGGCAGCCTGGAACTTCTCAGCCGGCGCATGGGTGAACGCAAGGGCCATTTCATGCCGCTCTCGCTGCTTCAGACCCAGCTTGCCACGCTGGAAGTGCCGACCGGCGAACCGGGCGTCGTCACCGTCAATATCGACACCACACCGGAAGAAATCACCGCAAATGCACTGGCCGGCCTGAAGACGGTAACGTTCTAGAGGCCGAGTTTATCTCTCAGCCCGTACCACCATGCACCAAGTACGGTCAGCGGCACGCGGAACGTCTTGCCGCCGGGGAACGGGTAATTCGGCAGGGAACTCCAGATATCGAAACGTTCGGCGTGGCCCGCAACGGCCTCGCCCAATATCTTGCCGAGCAGGTGGGTGGTCGTGACGCCATGGCCGCTATCGCCGTGTGAGAAATAGATATTGTCCGAAAGCCTGCCCATATGAGGGATGCGCGTCAGGGTCAGCGCGAAGTTGCCACTCCAGGCGAATTCGATCCTGGTCTTTTCCAGTTGCGGAAAGGTCTTCAGCATATTCGGCCGGATCACACCCGTCAGGTCGGTCGGGTCGCTGCCGCCATAACCGATGCCGCCACCGTAAAGCAGGCGATTATCCGAGGTGCGGCGATAATAATCGAGAATGTAATTGGCATCCTCGACGCAATAATTGGCGGGCAGAAGGGCCTCGATCAGATCCGCATCGAGCGGCTCCGTCGCCATGACCTGACTTGAGACCGGCATCATCCGCTCGCCGATTTCCGGCAGCAAAGTGCCGAGATAGGCGTTGCCGCAGACGAGAACATATTTCGCCTTCACGCTGCCCGTTGCCGTGCGCACAATGGGATTGACGCCCTGCTCCACCGCGATGACGCGCGAATTTTCGAATATGCGGGCTCCGAGGCTCTCGGCCGCCGCCGCCTCGCCCTGCACCAGATTGAGCGGATGGATGTGGCCACCGAAGCGGTCGATCATGCCGCCGGCATAACGGTCGGTCTTCACATAGTGGCCGACATCCGCTTTGGAGACCATTTCGAGGCCGCCATGACCGTGCTTTTCCCAATGGGCTTTGTGAGCTTCCATTTCGTGAATCTGCTTCGGCGTAAAGGCCGCGAAGAAGCCGCCATCGACGAGATCGCAGTCGATGGCGTATTTCGCGACGCGACCGCGGATGATCGCGCCGCCTTCCAGCGACATTTCTCCGAGCTTCACCGCTTTTTCGTGGCCATAACGTCGGGCGATTGTTTCGAGATCGCGGCTATAGCCATTAACGATCTGGCCGCCATTGCGGCCCGAAGCGCCGAAGCCGACCCGCACACCTTCCAGAACGATGACCGAATAGCCACGTTCACTGAGTTCCAGCGCTGCGGAAATGCCCGTGAAACCGCCACCGATGATGCAGACATCGGTTTCCAGCGCGCCTTCGAGCGTCGGTCGCACGGTTTTGACATTGGCGGAGGCCGCGTACCATGACGATGTATGGCCGGGATTGGGAATGTTCGTTACCTCAGCCATCTCACACCGTCCTGATATAGGCGTCATATTCGACGTCGGTTACACGCAGGGAAAATTCGGAAAGCTCCTGCTGCTTGCAGGCGGAAAACAGCGTCCGGTACTTCTGGCCAAGCGTTGCATAGGCAAAGCTCGACCGTGTGAAGCGCTGCAACGCATAGTCCCAGTTGGTGGGAAGCGGTTCGTGATTGATGGCGTGGCTGTCACCGGCGATCGCGCCGCCCGGCTGGCGCTTCTCCTTCATGCCGGCAAGCGCGGCGCTCAGGATCATCGCAAGTACCAGATAGGGATTGGTATCGGCACCGGCCACCCGATGTTCGATACGCGTCGCGACCTTGCTGGCAACGATGACGCGCACGGCCGCCGAGCGGTTATCGATGCCCCAGGAGGCGTAGGTCGGTGCGTGTTCGCTGGGGGTCAGGCGACGATAGGAATTGGCATGGGGCGCGAAGATCGCCATGCTCTCCCCCATGTTTTCCAACAGGCCGCCGACCGAATGCATCAGCGCATCCGACGGACCGTCTTCCCCGGCATAGATATTCCTGCCGTCCTTATCGAGAACGGAAAAATGCACATGCATGCCGTTGCCGGCCTGCAATCCATAAGGCTTGGCCATGAAAGTGGCGTCGAGTTCATGCCGCCGCGCCACACCCTTGACGATACGTTTCAGGAAAACGGCGAAATCGGCGGCCTGCAGGGCATCCGGGACGTGGTTGAGGTTGATCTCATATTGCCCGGGACCATTCTCCCGCAGCGTCGTATCGGCAAGCACGCCCTGGGCACGGCAGGCCGTCGCGATATCATGAAAGACATCCTCGAAATCCTGCAATTCGGAAATGGACAGAACCTGCGTCTGGCCGGTGTGCCAGCGCCCCTCACGGCTATGCGGAGGGCGCACCGGATCAAGCGCCGAACGAACGGGATCGATCAGGTAAAATTCAAGTTCAGTGGCCACGACCGGCGTGAGGCCAGCCCTTTTATAGGCGCCGAGAACCTGCGACAGAACATGACGCGGATCGCCATAAAAACCTGATCCATCCGGGTTTTTCATCGCCAGCAGAACCTGGGCGGTCGGACGGCCAAGCCAAGTCACCCGCGACAGCGTGCCGGGAACGGGGAAACAAAAGCCATCCGGATCACCCGTCCCTTCGGCAAGACCTGCGGCGTGCACATCCCGGCCCCAGATATCCAGCGCATAGACGGATCGCGGGATCGCCATTCCCTTTTCAAGCACGTCGATTGCCCGCTCGCGCGGAATCCATTTGCCGCGCGGAACGCCATTCGCGTCTATGACGAAAGCTTCGAGAATTTCGATATCGGGATTATCGGCGAAAAATTTCTTTGCGTTTTCAATATCATACATCATGCACCAGCAAGCCGTTTCCATCTCGTTTCATGCGCAGCGAGTTTCGCTAACGAAAGTCGTCCTGCTGCTGATAGATGAGAAACCTCGCCACCATGATGACGTTTGCCCTTTTTCCCCTTTGCATGGGACCATGTTACGTGGCCCGTTCCAGGAAGGCCAGCGGATTTAGAGCGGCGGAGATAAAAATGGAATCGCTCCGCCTCTCTAAGTTTTTGTTTGAGCATCGGATTTTACGAAAACCACGCTAAATTTTTCGGGCCGATGCGCCAGCCATCAGGGATTGAACCTTTCCGGACGATAGGCATCAATCGCGATAACGGGCGCTTCTCCGAGCATGGTTTCGGCCAGAACACGGCCGGTGATCGGCCCAAGGGTGAGACCATGGTGGGCATGGCCGAAGGCGAACCACAGGGTTTTATGGCGCGGCGCCTTACCGATGATCGGCATCATATCGGGCGTGCACGGCCGCGCGCCCATCCACGGCTCCGCATCCAGCCTACCGCCAAGGGGAAAGACGGTGCGGGCAACCCGTTCCGCCCGCTCGATCTGCACGGGGGATTTCGGCGCATCGCGTTCGGCAAATTCCGCACCGGTCGTCAGGCGAATGCCTTTTCGCATCGGCGCCAGGAAATAACCGCGCTCGGCATCGATCAGCCAGTTGTTGAGCTTTGTGCCCTGCTGTGGTGCATAATGCATGTGATAGCCGCGCTTCACACCGAGCGGGAAGCGATAGCCCAGCCTTTCCGTCACCGTGTCCGCCCAGGGCCCCAAAGCGACGACAGCATGTTCGGCCTCCACAGCGCCGGTTTCGGTGCGCACCGTCCAGCCGCTTGTCGTCTGGCTGAGGGTGGAGGCATCCCCGCGAACAAAGGTTCCGCCGAGACTTTCAAACAATTTGACATAGGCAAGCGTCAGCGCGTGTGGATCGCGGACTGACCAGGGATCATTCCATTTCAGGCTGCCGACGAAATCCCGGCTGAGATGCGGTTCGGCCGTGGCCAGTTCGTTGGCATCGAGCTTCGAGTGCGAAATGCCATGGTCACGATTGAGACGCTCGGCCACGGCATAGTCGGCGTCCCGCCTTGCGGCGGTCCTGTAGGCCGTCATCCAACCGTTTTTCACGATCAGATCGCCAGCTTTCGCTTCGTCGATCAGGATACTATGCTCAGAGACCGAATGCTCGATCAGCGGTGTATAGGCAAGGGTAATCGCGGCATGTCGCGATGCTGCGGAATGATACCAGTAGCGGCCAAGGAAAGGCGCAATCCTCGGCAGTGCGGAGAGCCGATAACGGACATCGATCCTGTTGTTCAACGAATAGCGCAGCAGCAGCGTAAGGTCGTGCGTGAAACCATAAGGTACCACGCCCTCCCTCTGGATCAGCCCGGCATTGCCGAAAGAGGTCTCTTCGCCCGGTCCGCGCCGGTCGACCAGCACCACCGATTTGCCCCTTCGGGCCAGTTGCAACGCGACGGAGACCCCGATGATCCCCGCTCCCAAAACGACCACATCCGCTGCCATCGCAATCAATCCGTTTCCATGTCACGTCCATCGCAACATGGGTCGGCATTTTCCGCGAAGCAACAGAAAAATCATCGTCTTAATGGAAAGGTGATGCGTCTTACTGGCTGACCGCTTTCGTTTTCACTGCCTCAATGTTGAAGGCGGCAGCCAGCAGCGCTTTGGTGTAGTCCTGCTGCGGATTGGCGAAAATCTCCGCCGCCGGACCGCTCTCCACCACCTTGCCATGGCGCATGACGATCAGGTCATTGGCGAGCGCCTTCACCACCTTCAGGTCGTGGCTGATGAAGAGGTAGGCGAGTTCATGCTTCGCCTGGAGATCGCGCAGCAGATCGACCACCTGCGCCTGCACACTCATATCGAGCGCGGACGTCGGTTCGTCCAGCATGACGAAACGCGGTTTCAGCACCATGGCGCGTGCAATGGCGATGCGCTGGCGCTGGCCACCGGAAAATTCGTGCGGATAGCGCCAGCGGGTCGCCGGATCGAGGCCCACTTCTTCCAGTGCGACCGCAACGCGGGTGTCACGCTCGTCAGCGGAGAGAGACCGCTCATGGACCTTGAGGCCTTCGGCGATGATTTCGCCCACCGACATGCGCGGGCTGAGCGAACCATAGGGGTCCTGAAACACCACCTGCAGCCGGTTCCTCAGTGGCTTCATCATTTCATAGGAATAGTGGTCAATCGACTGGCCGATGAAGCTGATACGCCCTTCAGAGGCGATCAGCCGGGAGAGAGCGAGACCGAGCGTCGTCTTGCCGGAACCGGATTCACCCACAACGCCAACCGTCTGTCCGGCGCGCAGGGTAATATCGATGCCATCGACCGCCTTCACATGGTCGACCACCCGGCGCATCAGCCCCGCCTTGATGGGGAACCAGACCTTGATATCGTCGCCCTGCATGACCACCGGTTTGGTCGCATCGGAATGCGGCGGCTCGCCCTTCGGCTCCGCCGCCAGAAGATGGCGGGTATAGGCGTGCTGCGGATCGTTGAAAACCTGCTCCACGGTGCCGGTCTCGACAATCTTGCCCTTGGTCATGACGCAGACGCGGTCGGCAAATTTGCGGACAATGCCGAGATCGTGGGTGATGAACAGCATGGACATGCCGTGCTTCGTCTTGAGGTCGCTCAGAAGTTCGAGGATCTGGGCCTGAACCGTCACGTCGAGCGCCGTCGTCGGTTCGTCGGCGATCAGCAGTTTCGGCCGGTTGGCAAGCGCCATGGCAATCATCACGCGCTGCCGCTGGCCGCCGGACAATTCATGCGGATAGGCCTTCAGGCGCCTTTCCGGTTCGCGGATACCCACCTGCAGCAGCAGCTCCAGCGTGCGCGCCCGCGCCTGCGCTCCGGTAATTGCCTGATGCAGTTCCAGAATCTCGCCGATCTGCCGCTCGATGGTGTGGAGCGGGTTGAGCGAGGTCATCGGCTCCTGGAAAATCATGGTGACGTCGTTGCCGCGGACCGCACGCAGGGAGCGTTCCGGCAAAGTCAGCATATCCTTGCCGTCGAACAGGATTTTTCCCGATGGATGGCTTGCCGCCGGATAGGGCAGCAATTTGAGAATGGAGTTCGCCGTCACGGACTTGCCGGAACCGGACTCGCCAACGAGGGCGACGACCTCACCCGGCATCAGATCGAAAGAAACGTGATCAACGGCTATGCTGGTCGCGCCGCCCTGGTGGAAAGCGACGGAGAGATCACGGACGGAGAGAAGGGGTTGGGTCTTTATTTCCGTCATGGCGATCACCGGAACGTCTTGCGTGGATCGAAGGCGTCGCGCACCGCTTCACCGACGAAAATCAACAGTGAGAGCATGATGGACATGGTGAAAAACGCAGTGAGGCCAAGCCAGGGGGCCTGAAGGTTGTTCTTGCCCTGCGCGATCATCTCACCCAGCGACGGCGATCCCGGCGGCATGCCGAAGCCGAGGAAATCGAGCGAGGTCAGTGTGGTGATCGATCCGGAAAGGATGAAGGGCAGGAAGGTCAGTGTCGCCACCATGGCGTTTGGCAGAAGGTGGCGGAACATGATCGTCCAGTTGCCGACGCCAAGCGCACGGGCGGCGCGGACATATTCGAAGTTTCTGGCCCGCAGGAATTCGGCGCGGACAATACCGACGAAGCCGACCCATGAAAAAAGCAGCATGATGCCGAGTAGCACGAAGAAGCCCGGCGGCAGGATGGCCGCGATGATGAGCAGGATATAAAGCACCGGCATGGACGACCAGATTTCGATGAAACGCTGCAACAGCAGGTCAGTCCAACCGCCGAAATAACCCTGGATCGCGCCGGCGGTGACGCCGACAAGGGCCGACGCAATGGTCAGCGTCAGACCGAACAGCACGGAAATACGGAAACCGTAGATCATCCGCGCCGTGACATCGCGGGCCTGATTGTCCGTTCCGAGCCAGTTGAGGTTGCCGAGGGTGCAGCCGGGATCGGCATTGCCTTGCGGATAGGCCGAGCAGCGGTCTTTTTCGTCCATCAGCCAGAACGGCGCGGTAGGTGCCGAATGGGGAATATTGGAATTGACCGTCTGATAGGAATAACGGATCGGCGGCCAGATCATCCAGCCATTGGCGTTGATCTCGTCCTGAATGAAGGAGGATTTGTAATCGGTCTGGGCAAGGAAGCCGCCGAATTTTTCCTCCGGATAATCCACCATGACGGGCACCAGCAGCTCGCCCTTGTAGGAGGCAAGGACGGGTTTGTCATTGGCGATGAATTCCGCGATCAGGCTCAGGAAAAACAGGATCAGGAACAGCCAGAAGGACCAATAACCGCGCCGGTTCGCCTTGAAATTCTGCCAGCGGCGTTTGGTGGTCGGCGAAAACCACGGGCGCTTCGGCTTTTCTATCGTTTCGGCTGCGGCGGTATGGGCAAGCGTCATCACACGTCCCTCCGCTCGAAATCGATACGCGGATCGATCCACGTATAGATAAGGTCGGAAATGAGGCCGACCACGAGGCCCATCAGCGAGAAGATGAAGAGCGTGCCGAACACGATCGGATAGTCACGGTTGACGACCGAGAGATAACCGAGGCGGCCAAGGCCATCGAGCGAGAAGATATTCTCGATCAGCAGCGATCCGGTGAAGAAGGCCGAGATGAAGGCGCCCGGAAAACCGGCGATCACGATCAGCATCGCATTGCGGAAGACATGACCATACAGAACCTTGCGCTCGGTGAGCCCCTTGGCGCGGGCGGTGATGACATATTGCTTCTTGATCTCGTCGATAAAGGAATTTTTGGTCAGAAGCGTCGTTGTCGCGAAAGCCGAGAGCGACAGCGCAATGAGCGGCAGGGTCAGGTGCCAGAAATAGTCGATGATCTTCTGCCACCAGTTCAGCTGATCAAAATTATCCGACACCAGACCGCGCAGCGGAAACCAGTCGAAGAACGATCCGCCGGCGAATAGCACGATAAGCAGGATACCAAACAGGAAGCTCGGCACGGCATAACCGATGATGATGATGCCGGAGGTCCAGACGTCGAAGGTCGAGCCGTCGGACACGGCCTTCTTGATGCCGAGCGGAATGGAGATGATGTAGGAAATAATCAGGATCCAGAAGCCGAGCGACGCGGACACCGGCAGCTTGTCGATGATGAGATCAATGACAGAAGAATTGCGGAAGAAGCTGTCGCCGAAATCGAAGCGGATATAATTCCACATCATTTCGAGAAAACGGGTGAGCGGCGGCTTATCGAAGCCGAACTGCTTTTCGAGCTTGGCGATCAGTTCCGGATCGAGACCCTGCGCGCCACGATATTTCGAACCGCTGTCATCGAAACCGCCGGACTGGCCCATGAGATCGCCGCCGCCCGAGAGCCGGTCGGAGGCGCTGTCGCCCTGCCCGGTCAACTGCGCCACGACCTGTTCTACCGGGCCGCCCGGCGCGAACTGGATGACGAGAAACGAAATGCCCATAATGCCGATGATGGTCGGGATCATCAGCGCCAGACGTCTAAGGATATAGGCGCCCATCAGCCTCTGCTCCCGGCCGATACGTCAGCGGTTTTCGTTTCTGTCAAACCCGGTCCTTTCCTGAAAGCGCTGCCTGCGCTTTAAGCGATTCGTCTCGCCCTATGTGAATCAAGCCTTCGGTGCGAAAGCAAGGCCAGCGTCAGTTCGCGGCCTGGCTGGACCACCAGGCCTCCGGAAAACCCACGCCATATTCGGGCAGGTTTTCAGGCCGATTTAGGGTGTTCCAGTAGGCGATGAACATCTCGCCACGGTAAAATTGCGGAATAACATAGCTGTTTGCCAGAAGCACCCGGTCTAGCGCGCGGGCGGCGGCCACCTGCTCATCCCGGTTGGGCGCAAATATAACCTTCCGGACCAGAGCATCGATGGCGGGGTTCTTGATGCCGGCAATATTGTTGGACCCTTGCCGGTCGGCGGCGGCCGAGCCCCAGAAATCCGCCTGTTCGTTTCCGGGGTTCGCGGAAGTCGCCCAGAGCTTGACGATCACGTCATAATCGAAGCTGCGGGTGCGGTTGGTATATTGCGAGGCGTCGACTGTCCGGATCGTCGCGTTGATGCCGATCTTCTTGAGGTTCTGGACATAGGGAAGGATGGTTCTTTCCATGCCGGCGGAATCGATCAGAAACTCCATATCGAGCGGCTGTCCGGTTTTCGCATTGACCATGCGGTTGCCGCGCAGCTCGTAACCGGCCTCCTTCATCAGCCTGACCGCCTCGCGCAGATTGTCGCGCTGCTTGGCGGGGTCGCCTGCCACGGGGTTGCGATATTCTGTCGTGAAGACCTCCGGCGGAACCTGATCCTTCAGTTCCTGAAGAATTTCCAGCTCTCGCCCGGTCGGAAGGCCGGAAGAGGCCAGCTCGCTGCCCATGAAGAAGCTGTTGATGCGCTGGAACTGGCCGTAAGCCAGCGTTCGGTTCAGCTCCTCGAAATCGAAAGCGTAGTTGAGTGCCTTGCGCAGGTTCGGGTTCTGGAATTTTTCGCGGCGCATGTTCGGCACAAAGGCCTGCATGATGCCGACGGAACGATAGATATTCGGCAGTTCTTCCTTCTTGACGCGGCCTTCCTTGACGGCCGGGAAATCATAACCCGTGACCCAGCGGCTGGAGGAGGCTTCCTGCCGGAAATCGACGGTGCCGGACTTGAAGGCCTGGAATTCGACATCCTGATCGGCGAAGAAGGTGTAGGCGATGGTTTTGAAATTGTTCAGCCCGACATTCACGTTGACGTCCTTGCCCCAGTAGTCGTCGCGGCGTTCATAAGTAATTGTCGAGCCGGGAGAGACTGAGGCAATCTTGTAGGGGCCGGAACCCATCACCGGCTCCAGCGTGCCACGCGATATGTCGCGCGGCTTGCCATCCGGGCCGGCGGCTTCCCACCAGTGCTTGGGAACGATCAGCAATTGCCCGACAATCTGCGGCAATTCGCGATTGTTCTTTTCATCGAAAGTGAAGGTAATGTCCCTTTCGCCGCTCACCTCCGCCTTGGTGACATGGGTGTAATAGGTCGCAAGCTGCGGGCTCAAATCCTTGGCCTTTTCGAAGCTGAAGACGACATCCTCCGGCGTCACCGGCTTGCCATCCGCCCATTTCGCCTCCGCGCGCAGCCGGAAGGTGGCTTTCGAAATATCGTCCGGATAGCTCACGCCCTCCGCCAGAAGACCGTAGGAAGCCGACAGCTCCTCTTTCGTCGATTTCATCAACGTATCGAAAACGAGCGAAAGGCCGGTCGCCGCCTCGCCCTTGGCGAGCAGCGGATTGAGGGTATCGAAGGTGCCCGCCGTCGACAGGCGAAGGGTGCCGCCTTTCGGCGCTTTTGTATTCACATAGTCGAAATGATCGAAGCCATCGGGATGTTTCAGTTCCCCGACCGTCGAAATCCCCTTTCGCCATACATCGGCCGATTGTGCGGAGGCCGCCGCCGGTATCAGCAGGGCGGATGCCGCAAGAGCGATGAGGAAGCGGGATTTCAGTGGTGCCAATATCATTGGGGGAATGTCCCTGTTTTCGTGTTTGTTGGAGAGAGCATAAAACAAAGATTGGCAAAAAACAGATGCACTGCCTCACAAGCTCTTTATCGGCGTCTTTATCCTCATGCTTTGGCGCCAGCGGTCGAAACATGGTTTCAACAAAATCCCGTTCCAGTTTATCTTGAGGGGAAGAGAATCATCTGATCGGACGGGCACGACTATATGACGGCGGGATCATCCAGAGTTTTCAAGGCGGCCATGCTGGCGATTTCGGTTGTTTCCGCGGTGCAGCTGCAGGCGCAAACCGCATCGGCTGAAGACAGGCCGGCGAAAGAAGTGTTTGGCCACATGGCTCTGCCTTCCGCCGCAACCTCGCAGCCGATCGGCTCCTATGCCAAGGGATGCCAGTCCGGCGCGATCGCCATGCCGACGGATGGTCCGGGCTGGCAGGCCATGCGCCTTTCCCGCAACCGGCGCTGGGGCCAGCCGCAGCTGATTTCCTTCCTCGAGCAATTTTCGCAGGACGCCCAGAAAATCGGCTGGCCGGGGCTGCTGCTGGGCGATATTTCCCAGCCGCGCGGCGGGCCGATGCTGACTGGCCATGCCTCGCACCAGATCGGTCTCGATGTCGATATCTGGTGGCGGCCGATGCCCACGCCCCGGCTGAGCGTGGAGCAGCGTGAAACGGTGCCTTTCGTATCCATGCTGGACAAGAGCAAGTTTCTGACGGTGGACGACCGCAAATGGTCGCCGCTCAATGCCCGGCTGGTGATGATGGCCGCAAGCTATCCGCAAGTGGAGCGGATTTTCGTCAACCCGGCGATCAAGCAGAAACTCTGCCAGACCTGGACGGGCGACCGCACCTTCATGGGCAAGATCAGGCCGATTTACGGTCACGACGAGCATTTCCACGTCAGGCTCGAATGCCCGCCCGGCGCGCCCAACTGCAAACCGCAGGCGGCCGTGGGCAAGGGTGATGGCTGCGACAAGTCGCTGGCCTGGTGGTTCAGCAAGGAGCCCTGGGCGCCGCCGAAAAAGGATCCGAACGCCAAGCCGGTAAAACCCCGCCCCGTCATGGTTTCCGACCTGCCATCGGCCTGCGCTGCCGTGGCTGCCGCTCCTTCCGCCAATCCGGAGGGTTTTGCCGCCCAGGCCTATTCCCCGGCCCAGGCCGTGCGGCAACAGAGCGTCGAACAGGTCATCCAGAATGCTCCGGCCATTCAGCCGCCTTCAGATATTCCGCTTCCGACCCAGCGTCCGACATTGAACTGATACAGAAATGCGGCATTCAACAGCTTCCCTTTTCAAATGGCGGCAAGCTGTTATAGAAGGCTTCAAATCGATTTAATTCTTTACCGGGAACAGGCTGGGGACATGGCAGGGCAACGCTGTATCGCACTCATCGCTCACGACGAGAAAAAAGACGATATGGCGGATTTCGCACGTCACCATCAAAAGGCGCTGGCCGGATTCAGGATCGTCGCCACCGGCACGACCGGCGGGCGGGTTCAGGAAGCCTGTCCGGGGCTGGATGTCATTCGCCTCAAGAGCGGGCCGCTCGGCGGCGACCAGCAGATCGGCGCGATGATCGCGACAGGCGAAGTGGACGTGCTGATCTTCTTCACCGACCCGCTGACCGCCATGCCGCATGATGTCGACGTGAAGGCGCTGACCCGGCTTGCCACGGTTTATGATATTCCCATGGCGCTCAACCGCGCGACTGCAGAAAACCTGATCGACTTCAATTCCGCCGACTGACCCACACCAACATGGAACAGGCAATGCCGAAGACGTCCGATACCGAATATCTGTCCTTTCCGATCCTTCTTGGCGACATCGGCGGCACCAATGCCCGCTTTTCCATTCTGATCGATTCCTTTGCCGAACCGGTGCACCTCACCACGGTAAAGACGGCGGAATATCCGACAATTGACGACGCTATCCAGCAGGCGGTTCTGGACAAAACTTCGCTTCAGCCGGTCTCGACCATTCTTGCCATTGCCGGCCCGATCGAAGGCGATGAAATTCCGCTCACCAATTGCCATTGGGTCGTCAAGCCAAAGGACATGCTGGCCAGACTCGGGCTGAGGGATGTCATCGTCATCAACGACTTCGAGGCGCAGGCGCTGGCGATCGCGGCTCTCGACGACGACAACCGCGACGGTATTGGCTCCGGCAAAAAGGACGTTTTGGCATCACGGGTCGTTCTTGGACCCGGCACGGGGCTCGGCGTCGCCGGCCTGGTCTATGCCCGCCATATGTGGTTCCCGGTGCCCGGCGAAGGTGGCCATATCGATATCGGTCCGAGAAGCGCGCGTGACTACGCGGTTTTTCCCCATATCGAAACCATCGAAGGCCGCGTCGCCGGTGAGCAGATTCTGTGCGGGCGCGGGCTGGTCAATCTTTACCGCGCCGTCTGCAAGGCCGATGGCATCGAAGCCATGTTTTCCGATCCGGCTGATATTACCGCGCAGGGGCTCTCGGGCCAAAATGCACAGGCCAAAGAAACGCTTTCGCTTTTCAGCACCTATCTTGGCCGCGTGGCGGGCGACCTTGCGCTGATCTTCATGGCCAAGGGCGGCGTTTATCTCGCTGGCGGCATTTCGCAGAAGATCATTCCGGCGCTGAAGAGCCCGGAATTCCGGGCCGCGTTCGAAGACAAGGCGCCGCACAGCGCGCTGATGCGGACCATCCCCACCTTCGTCGTCACCCACCCGCAGGCGGCCCTTTCCGGGCTTGCCACCTATGCGAGAACACCCTCCGATTTCGGCCTTGCGCTGGACGGGCGGCGCTGGCGAGCCTGATCGCTTTCTCCTCAAACGGGCGACCCTTCCGACGGGATACTTGCGAAGCGGGCAGACGGTCTTTAACGTCACCATTGCAAACATCAAACGTCCGATACCGGCGGGTTTCGATCCGCCCGACATGAAAAGTGAGTGAAAACATGGGCAGCGGCATGAAACTGGTTGTAGTCGGTGCGGCAGGCCGCATGGGACAGGCGTTGATCCGCCTTATTCACCAGACGCCGGGTGTCCAGCTGCATGCCGCCGTCGCGCGTGAAGGCTCTGCCGTTGTCGGTCGCGATGCCGGCGAGATTGCCGGTCTCGGCCCGATTGGCGTCGAAATCACCAGCGACCCGTTACAGGCCTTCCTGCATGCCGAAGGCGTGATTGATTTCACGTCACCGGCAACCAGCGTCACCTTTGCCGGTCTCGCTGCACAGGCCCGCATCGTGCATGTCATCGGCACCACAGGCTGCTCCCCCGAAGATGAGGAAAAATTCAAGGCAGCGTCGCGCCATGCCCGCATCGTCAAATCGGGCAATATGAGCCTCGGCGTCAATCTGCTCAGCGTTTTGACGCAGCAGGCCGCGCAGGCGCTGGATGCGCAGAATTGGGATATCGAAATTCTGGAAATGCACCACAAGCACAAGGTGGATGCGCCTTCGGGCACCGCACTTCTGCTTGGCGAAGCGGCCGCCGCCGGCCGCAAGGTCGACCTCACCGCCTCCTCCGTGCGTGTACGCGACGGACATACGGGCGCGCGTGAAACCGGCACCATCGGTTTTGCCACGTTGCGCGGCGGCTCGGTGATCGGCGAACATTCTGTGATATTCGCCGGTGAAGGCGAGCGCGTCGAGCTTTCCCACTATGCCGGCGACCGCTCCATCTTCGCGCGCGGTGCGATTACGGCAGCCGTATGGGCCCTGGACAAGAAGCCGGGCTTCTATTCCATGCTAGATGTGCTCGGTCTTTCGCAGACGGAATAAGCCGGTATTCTAATTTTCGACCGTGAATTCGACCGTATCGGCGGAAAATCGGCTGACCGCATATTGCACCGGCACGCCATCCATATCCGCGTTCAATGCCTGGGTGACGAGCAGGATAGCCCCGGGCGATAGTTCGAGATCGGTGAGATCCTGCGTATCCGCGTGGATAGCGGAAATGACGGTTGAGATACGCACATAGTCCTCCACGCCAAGCATCTTGAAAGCAGCCGTGATCGAGCCGCTTTTCTGATAGGCTTCGCCTATTCCGGCAAACCGATCCGCCGGAAACCATGTGGTCGAGCGGGACACCGGCCGGGTGTCCGCCTTGCGCAGGGTTTCAAGACGGATGAGCGGCGCACCCAACGGCATTTGCAGCCGGGTCGCAAGATCGGCACTTGCCGGCTCGGTGGTGTGAGAAAGAAGCAGCGCCTCCATCTCCTTAACCTGATCTCCGATGCCTGCCGTAAACCGCGTGCGCAGCGAAATGGGAAAGCTCAGACGTTCCTTGCGGGCGATCAACGTGCCGCGACCCTGCATCGGCTCGAGAATGCCTTCACTGGCCAGCGCGGCAATGGCACTGCGGACGGTGTGGCGGTTGACACCGAATTTTTCGGCCAGCGTCATTTCTGGCGGCAACATGCCGGTTTCGTCGTGATCGCCAGCCGCAATCTCGCCTCTGATCCGGTCGGCAATCTGCCGCCAGAGCGCCACGCCGTTCTTTCTTTTCATCGCTGCCGCAGGGCTCATGTCACACGCTTGTCATTCATCGTCGTTAATTGTAACTTATATTGTATAGTTGTCTATATCAATAGACATTAGAGGTCAAGCGATGAATAACGAAGCTGCGAATATAGATAGTGAAAGGAAACGGGTGGCGGCCCTTCTTGCCCGCGCCACCGTTCAAGAACTCGAAACTCTCTGGAACCGGCAGGATGCCAGCCCGCAGACGGAAAACGTGCGCGGGCCTGAAACCGGCCTCGTCATGGTCAAGGGCCGTATCGGCGGCGGTGGCGCGCCCTTTAATCTCGGTGAAACCACCGTAACCCGCGCAACCGTCAAGCTCGCCTCGGGAACCGTTGGCCACGCCCATGTTCTCGGCACCGGTCGCAAGAAGGCCTGGTATGCCGCCGTGTTCGATGCACTCTGGCAGGAAAGCCAGACCCGGGACTTCATCGAGAGTGAGCTTCTTTCACCTGTCGAAAAAAGACTGAGTGAAGAGAAGGCGCGGAAAACAAAGGAAACCGCTGCCACGCGGGTCGATTTCTTCACCATGGTTAGAGGAGAGGATTGATGGGTGTGAAAGCCGAAGCATTGACGGGCGGCTTTTCCAGCGCCGTGTTCGATTCCCAGCGAATTTTCAAGAAGCTGATGGACGGCATGGCCCGTCCCGGCACGCCGCAGACAATCGAAACGGCTGTCGCCCCGCCGCTACCGCTTGCCGCGGCCACCGGTGCGGTTCTGCTCGCGCTTTGCGACCACGATACGCCGGTCTGGCTGAGCGGTGCATTGCGCAAGACCGTAGTGCCGGGCTGGATCGGATTTCACACCGGCGCACCTGTGACGGAAGAAAAAGGCGCTGCGCATTTTGCCGTCATTGAAGCGGGCAGCGCCGTCGCGTCCTTCGGCCTTTTCGCCCAGGGCAGCCAGGAATATCCAGACCGCTCCACGACGCTCATCATCGAATTGTCCGATCTGGACGGTGGGCGGGAATTGCTGCTTTCCGGACCCGGCATCCGCCATATCAACATTATCAGCCCTTCCGGCCTGCCGGATATATTTCCGCGGCTTTGGGCAGAGAACAACGCCACTTTCCCGCGCGGCGTCGATGTCATCCTGACGGCCGGCGATAAATTCGTCTGCCTGCCGCGCACGACGCGCATCAAACCCGTGGAGGCATAAGAGATGTATGTTGCTGTCAAAGGCGGGGAGACCGCCATCGCCAACGCACACCGGCTTCTGGCCGACAAGCGTCGCGGAGACCGTGACCTGCCCGCCATGACCGTTGCGCAGATCGTTTCGCAGCTATCGCTCGCCGTCGACCGCGTGATGGCGGAAGCCTCGCTTTATGATCAGTCGCTTGCGGCCCTCGCCGTCAAGCAGGCGCGCGGAGACATGATCGAAGCCATCTTTCTGTTGCGCGCCTATCGCACCACGCTGCCGCGTTTCGGTTATTCGGTTCCGGTGGATACCGCCGAGATGGCGGTGCAGCGGCGTGTTTCCGCGACCTACAAGGATCTGCCCGGTGGGCAATTGCTGGGACCGACCTTCGACTACACCCACCGGCTACTCGATCCCTCCCTTCTCGAAGACGAGGCCGTCGAAACCGCAAGCCAGCGGGAGGGCGAGCCGGAATACGTCATGCGTGTTTCCGATATCCTTACTCAGGAAGGGCTGATCGAAAGCGACGGCGACATGCCAGATGACCATATTGCCGGCGACCTGACACGGGAACCCATGGAGTTTCCGATGCCACGCGACCTGCGCCTGCAATCGCTGGCGCGCGGCGACGAAGGCTTCCTTCTGGCGCTCGCCTATTCGACGCAGCGCGGTTATGGCCGCACTCACCCCTTCGTCGGTGAAATCCGTATTGGCGAAGTAGAGGTCGAACTTGATGTACCGGAACTCGGCTTTTCAGTCTCGCTTGGCGATATCAAGGTCACCGAATGCCAGATGGTCAATCAGTTCAAAGGCTCGGCCAAGGCACCGCCGCAATTCACCCGCGGCTACGGTCTGGTCTTCGGTCAGAGCGAACGCAAGGCGATGGCGATGTCGCTGGTCGACCGGGCGCTGCGCGCCGGCGAACTCGGCGAAGATGTCGTCGCGCCGGCACAGGACGAGGAGTTCGTCATTTCACATGCCGACAATGTTCAGGCGACGGGTTTCGTTGAGCATCTGAAACTGCCGCACTACGTGGATTTCCAGGCCGAACTCGGTCTGGTGCGAAAGATGCGCGCAGATTTCGAGGCGACCAATGCCAATGGCGCGGAATGGATGGGCGAAGCGGCCGAATAGCTCAGCGGCTGCCCTGCTCCCCAAACCAGTAAGCGCAAAAGACGGTCGATGCTGCAAAAACAGCAAAGAACACGGCTGCAAGAATTCCAATCTCCATGAGCTTGTACTCCTTTTTTCACAAGGCTAACGCGCAATGCTTAAAGAAGTTTCATTTGACGACGGACTGGCCGCCTACAACTTCGCCTATCTGGACGAACAAACCAAAAGGATGATCCGCCGGGCGATCCTCAAGGCAATTGCCATTCCAGGCTATCAGGTTCCCTTCGCTTCCCGCGAAATGCCCATGCCGTACGGCTGGGGCACCGGCGGCGTGCAGGTGACGGCCTCCATCCTCGGTCCTGATGACGTGCTGAAGGTGATCGACCAGGGCGCCGACGATACGACCAATGCCGTTTCGATCCGCGCCTTTTTCCAGAAGGTAGCGAATGTCAATGTCACCACCCGCACCGGCGATGCCACCATCATCCAGACGCGGCACCGGATTCCCGAGGAGGAACTGCATTCGGGCCAAGTCCTCGTTTATCAGGTTCCGATCCCCGAGCCCCTGCGCTTCCTCGAGCCGCGCGAGACTGAAACCCGTGTCATGCACGCGCTCGAAGAGTACGGCCTGATGCACGTCAAGCTTTACGAGGACATCGCCCGCAACGGCCGCATCTCCACCACCTATGCCTATCCGGTGAAGGTTGCCGGGCGTTACGTGATGGACCCCTCTCCGACGCCGAAATTCGACAATCCGAAAATGAATATGTCGGAGGCGTTGCAGCTGTTCGGTGCCGGGCGCGAAAAGCGCATCTATGCCGTACCGCCCTATACCGACGTCGTCAGCCTGGATTTCGAGGATCACCCGTTTGAAGTCCAGCGCTTCGACAAGCCTTGCGCACTGTGCGGCGCGGAGAATGTCTATCTGGACGAAGTGGTGCTTGATGACAAGGGCGGACGCATGTTCGTGTGCTCCGATACCGACCATTGCGAAGACCGCCGCGCCCATGGCCACAAGGGCCACCTGCTGGCGGATGTGAAGGAGGCCGCAGAATGAGCGACGCACCGCTTTTGAAAGTCCGGGACGTTTCCAAATATTACGGCGACCGTGCCGGTTGCCGCAACGTCTCCTTCGAGCTTTACCCTGGCGAGGTGCTCGCCATCGTCGGTGAATCCGGTTCCGGCAAGACCACGCTTCTCAACTGCATTTCCACCCGATTGATGCCAACGGCTGGAAGCGTGGAATATCGCATGCGCGACGGCTCCATGCGTGATCTCTACCACATGGGTGAGGCTGAACGACGTTTCCTGATGCGGACCGACTGGGGTTTCGTGCATCAGAACCCGGCGGATGGCTTGCGCATGGCGGTGTCTGCCGGCGCCAATGTCGGCGAGCGGCTGATGGCTGTTGGTAACCGGCATTACGGTAATATCCGCCAATCGGCCAGCGAATGGCTGGAGCGGGTGGAAATCGGCACCGACCGTATCGATGACCAGCCGCGCGCCTTCTCGGGCGGCATGCGCCAGCGCCTGCAGATCGCCCGCAACCTCGTTACCTCCCCGCGTCTCGTTTTCATGGATGAGCCGACCGGTGGCCTCGATGTCTCGGTGCAGGCGCGCCTGCTCGATCTCGTACGCGGCCTCGTCAACGATCTCGGGCTTGCCGTCGTCGTCGTCACCCATGATCTGGCCGTCGCGCGGCTGCTATCGCATCGGATGATGGTGATGAAGGGCGGCGACGTCATCGAGCACGGTCTGACGGACCGGGTGCTGGACGATCCGCGCGAGCCCTACACGCAGTTGCTTGTTTCCTCCATTTTGCAGGTCTAGCCGCGTTGCTCTGAAAAGTGGTCCCCGGTTTTCGGATAAAGTCACGCGCAGAAAGAAAGAACCTACCATGACGACGCCTCTCATCGTTTCGGAAGTCTTCAAAAGCTTCACCATGCATCTTCGCGACGGTATCGAGCTGCCAGTCGTCCGCGATGTCAATTTCTCCGTTTCGGGCGGCGAATGCGTCGTGCTCGGCGGCCCTTCGGGCATTGGCAAAAGCTCGATCCTGAAAATGCTCTATGGCAACTACGCCATCGACAGCGGCCAGATCCTCATCCGCCATCAGGGTGATGTCATCGATATCGGCAGCGCCTCGCCGCGCACGATCCTCGAAATACGCCACCGCACGATTGGTTATGTCAGCCAGTTCCTGCGCACCGTGCCGCGCGTTCCAGCGATAGACGTCGTCGCCGAGCCGCTTTTTGCCCGCAAGGTTGCGGTCGAGGAGGCGCGCGAGCAGGCAGCGACGCTGCTTTCGAAACTCAACCTGCCGAAGGAGTTATGGTCGCTGCCGCCGGCAACCTTCTCCGGCGGTGAGCAGCAGCGTGTGAATATCGCACGCGGTTTCATCACCGATCACGCGATCCTGCTTCTCGACGAACCCACCGCCTCGCTGGATGCCGCCAATCGGCGGGTCGTCGTCGAGATGATCGCCGAAAAGAAGCGCAAGGGGACCGCCTTGCTCGGCATTTTCCATGATGAGGAAGTGCGCGAAGCCGTGGCCGACCGCATTCTCGACGTCTCGCAATTTTCTCCCCGGAAGGCAGCAGCATGAATTCCAGAGTCGGTCTCGAACCCGTCATCCACGACAGTGCCCGCGTCACCAATTCATCGATCGGCCGCTACACCGAAATTTCGGAGCGCTGCCGGATCGAGGAAGTCGAAATGGGCGATTACTCCTATGTCATGCAGGATGGCGCCATCTGGTGCGCCAGCATCGGCAAATTCGTCAACATCGCCGCTTCCGTCCGCATCAACGCCACCAATCATCCGATGTCACGGGCCACGTTGCACCATTTCACCTATCGCGCCCACAACTACTGGGACGACGCCGAGGATGAAAAGGACTTCTTCGCTGCCCGCCGCGCCAAGCGCGTCGTCATCGGCCACGATGTCTGGATCGGCCACGGCGCAACCATCCTGCCCGGCGTAACAATTGGAAACGGCGCGGTGATCGGCGCAGGTGCGGTCGTTTCAAAAGACGTTGCCCCTTATACCATCGTCGGCGGCGTGCCCGCCAAGCTGATCCGGGAACGCTTCCCGGCTGAACTGGGCCGGAAAATGGATGATCTGAAATGGTGGGACTGGAACCATGCAACTCTGCGTGGCGCTCTCGACGACTTCCGCAATCTGGCGGCAGAGGATTTCGTCGCGAAATATGGCGGATAAAACCTTCCTTTTCTGAAACAGCTAAAAATCCCGGAGTAAAACTCCGGGATTTTTTGTCTTGAGGCCTTTGAGAGATGTGCGGATTCCTGCGCACCGAGATACCTCCTGAAAGCTTTGTCGGCGAACAGGCGCAGGCAGCACCGCGGAAACCTGTAATATTTTATTCATCAAACTGACATTCGCGCTTCACGCACCGCTGTTACGTGGAACCCCGTCAAAAGAAGATTGGACGGGGAAATGAGCTTTCACCTGAAGCAAGTCACGCGCCGTTTCGGCAACCACACTGCGGTCGATTCCGTAAATGTCGAGATACCGCAGGGTCAGATGGTCGGCGTGATCGGGCGCTCCGGTGCGGGAAAATCGACGCTGCTGCGCATGATCAATCGCCTCGTCGACCCTTCCTCGGGCTCCATTCATTTCAACGATACCGAAGTCTCGGCGCTGAAGGGTGCGGCGCTCCGCAACTGGCAGCGCGACTGCGCCATGATCTTCCAGCAGTTCAATCTGGTGCCCCGCCTCGACGTGCTCACCAACGTCATGCTCGGCCGCCTTAATCACCGTTCGACGGCGCTTAGCCTCTTCAACATCTTCACCCATGAGGAGCGGCTGATGGCGATCGCCGCGCTGGAGCGGCTGGGCATCGAGCATGTGGCCATGCAGGCGGCAGGCACTCTTTCCGGCGGCCAGCAGCAGCGCGTCGCCATCGCGCGTGCGTTGATGCAGTCTCCGAAGATGGTCCTGGCCGATGAGCCGATCGCCTCGCTCGATCCCCTCAATGCCAAGATCGTGATGGACGCGTTGCGCGACATCAACGAGCGCGAAGGCATCACCGTCATCACCAATCTGCATACGCTGGATACGGCGCGCAATTATTGCGAACGCATCATCGGCATGTCTCAGGGCCGCGTCGTCTTCGATGGAACGCCCGCCGAGCTCACGGCTGCTGCCGTCACCGAAATCTACGGAACCGATTCTCAAGGCTCCGGCATCGACGAGACAATGACCTCGACCAGCATCAATATTCCCGGCGCGCAGCTTGCCGCGCGTCCGGTGCAGCAATCTGCCGGCCCTGAACCGCTCGCTCTCGCCGGGCTCTGAGGAACCGCTCAGCATCGTTTGTGCCCGCGTCAAGGGCCAATATTTCACAACAAACTCCGGCTCGCCGGGAAACAGGAGAAAGTCCATGTTGAAGAAATTGCTTCTTTCGGCAGTCGCCCTTGGCGTTCTGGCCGGTTCCGCCATGGCTCAGGACGTCAAGGTTCTGCGTATCGGTCTCGACGGTTCCGAAAACGAAGCCGACCAGATCCGCAACACCAAGTGCGTTGCCGATGGCCTCAAGGCTGCGACAGGCGTTTCCGAAGTTCAGGTCTTCCCCTCGCCGGACTATAACGGCGTCATCCAGGGCCTGCTCGGCGGCACCATCGACATCGCCTCCATGGGCGCGTCGTCCTATGCCAAGATCGCTATTGCCGACCCCAAGGCTGTCGATCCGATTCTGACCTACACGGGCTCTGACGGCTCCAGCGGATATTACACCATCATGATTGCCCGTAAGGACAGCGGTATCAAGACGCTGGCCGATGCCAAGGGCAAGAAGATCGGCTTCGCCGACCCGGACTCCACCTCGGGCTTCCTTATTCCGAACGTGGCGATCCCGAAAGAAACGGGCGTCCCGGTGAAGGAATACTTCTCTGAAACCGGATTTGGCGGCGGCCACGAGAACCTCGTTCTCGCCGTTCTCGACAAGAAGTTTGACGTCGGCACCACCTTCGGTTCGGGCGTTGGCAAGTGGGAAGAAGGCTATTCCGGCGGTAACCTTCATCAGATGGTCAAGAAGGGTAACCTCGACATGGACGATATCGTTCAGGTCTGGAAGTCGCCGCTAATACCGAACGGTCCGCTGCTCGTCGCCAACAAGATCGGCGACAACATGAAGCAGAAGGTAGAAGACTTCTTCATGGAACTGCCCAAGAAGGACCTTGCATGCTTCCAGGGCTTCACCCAAGGCAAGAACACTGCCTACATCAAGGTCGATCCGTCTTTCTACCAGACGATCATCGACGCTCGTAAGTCCGTCATCGGCGGCTAATCCTCAGCTCTCATCCGGAGGCGGCGGTGCTTACGGCGCCGCCGCTTTTGCCAATAAAGGAAAAGCGGCATGGCGATCACACTGCACAATGGGACCCACGCGCCCGAGGGCTTGAGCGCATCGTCCAAAACGGTCATGCGTCATTATCAACAGCAGTTGAAGACAAGACGCATTTATACCGTCCTTTCGCTCGTCATCTTCCTCATCGTCCTCGCCGCCTCCCTGAATTTCGCGAACGAAGCAAACTCGGGCAAATTCTTCGAGCGCCTGCCCTATTTCTTCGATTTCATGAAGACCTTCGTGCCGGATAGTCCGCTGGAAATCTTCCGGGCGATGTTCGACCTGCCCTCTCCCTATGCGGATGGTTCGCTGAAATACAACTATGTCGCAGATCGCGTTTACATCGCCGACGGCTTCTACATACCGCACTTCATCTACCAACTAGTCATCACGCTCAATATCGCGCTGGTCTCGACGATCATCGGCACGAGTTTCGCCTTTGTGCTCTGCTTCTTCGCCTCGACCAACCTCGTTGGCGCCGGCCTCGTGCGCTGGGTGGTGCGCCGGATTATGGAGGTGTTGCGCGCCTTTCCCGAAATCGTCGTCGCCGGACTGCTGACTGCCATCCTGTCGATCGGTCCGATCGCGGCCATCATCGCGATTTCGGTCCATACGATCGGTGCGCTGGGCAAGCTCTTCTTCGAAGTCGTGGAAAATGCCGACATGAAACCGGATGAAGGCCTGCGTGCAGCCGGCGCCAACTGGCTGGAGCGGGTGCGCTTTGCCATCGTGCCGCAGGTTTTGCCCAATTTCGTCTCCTATGCGCTGCTGCGCGCCGAAATCAACGTACGCGCCTCCACCATTATCGGCGCCGTGGGCGGCGGCGGCATCGGCGAGGTCTTCCGGCTGTCGATCGGTAACGATCACGCGGCGAAGACCTATGCCATCATCATCCTTCTGCTGATCACCATCATTGCCGTCGACCAGTTTTCCAGCTGGCTGCGCCGCAGGCTGATCGGCCAACAATCCTTCGAATTCGGACGGGGAGCGGCCTGATGTCGTCCAGCTTCATTCTCAACACCGCTGACCGCGAGAGGCTGACGGCTGCACATCCACACGTGTTCAACCGCAGTTTCATGCAGCGATATGGCCTGCTCGTTGGCCTTCTCGCCGTCACCGCCTACCTCATCGGCTGCTTCTTCTTCTTTAATGTCGGCCCGGCTTTCATGCAGGGTCGATGGGATCGCGCCTCCAGCTATATTCAGGACTGGTATTCCTGGCGTGCTCAACCGCGCCTTCGCTTCGAAGACGGCAAGGTTCAGCCACAATGGTCGAGCCGCGGACAATATCCAGCCGACGCCAAGATCGACTGGCTGCAGCCCTTGCCGGATGGCGGTTACAGCGTTTTTTATGCGGGCTCGGACAACCGCCTCGATGTGACGCCGACGCGGGTCGATGTCTATGTCGATGGCAGGAGTTATCCTGTCGTTATCAATGGTGATCAGGCTTTAGCGCCGCAAAACGCACCGGAGGAAATCCGGCAGGACGGCAATAAGGTGCTCGTCCATTACGGCTTTGCGGGTCAGGCCGAGATCCGCACCAGCCAGGTCTATGTGCAGCGCCGCTTTCTCGGATGGGCGAACTTCTTCTTTGACACCCATTCAGAATTCTGGGGCAAGAGCTACGGCCAACTGGCAGCACTGGCTCTGTGGGGAGAGAGGCTCGATCCCGCACGGTCCAATATCGGTCACATGGTGGATGATTTCCTCGATAACAGCGTCTGGCAACATGCGGATATCCTGTCCAAGCTGATGCAGACGCTGGTGATGGCATTTGTTGGCACGCTGTTCGGCACGCTCGTCGCCCTGCCGCTCGCCTTCATAGCGGCACGCAATATCACCGCAAACAAGGCAGCAAACTGGGGCATGAAGCGCCTGTTCGACTTCCTGCGCTCCATCGACATGCTGATCTGGGCGCTGTTCTTCACCCGCAGCTTCGGTCCGGGGCCGATCCCCGGCATTGCGGCGATCTTCTTCACCGATACCGGTGCACTCGGCAAGGTCTATGCCGAAGCGCTGGAGAATGTCGACGACAAGCAGCGCGAGGGCGTCAAGTCGGTCGGTGCATCGCCGATTGCGGTCAATCGCTTCGGCGTGTTGCCGCAGGTCCTGCCGGTCTTCATTTCCCAATCCCTTTATTTCTGGGAAAGCAACACTCGCTCCGCCACCATCATCGGTGCGGTGGGCGCCGGCGGCATCGGCCTGAAGCTGCTGGAAGCGATGGGCACCAATGCCGACTGGGACAAGGTCGCCTATATGGTCCTGCTCATCCTCTTCGTCGTTTTCCTGTTCGACCATATTTCCAATTCGCTGCGTTCGCGGCTTATCGGTAAAACACAGCATTAGGCCTAACGGGCTGGATAACGAAAGTCGCAACGATGTTCGTTATCCCTCGTCCCGAACGTTTACGCAGTCCCGATTTGCGCCGGCCTTATTTCTCCACCATCTTCGTCTGCGCCTTCATCGTGGTGGGAGTATCTGTCACGTTTTGAGTGCGCTTTTTTTCCATCTGCATCATCATTCTGTCACGGAAAGCGATTACTCGCACTCCTGACCTTGCGGGAAGCGGGCGAGTCACGCCAAATAGCTTCTCATCCCTGGTTTTCCATGACACCGAAGAGTGCTTGCCGTGCGCTACGCCATCTATTTTTCTCCGGCTAAAGATCATCCGCTGACTGAAACGGCGTCGCGCTGGCTGGGCCGCAATGCGTTTTCCGGCACGTTGCACGACGACCACCACGACTATGCCGATTTGACGGAGGAACCGCGCCGTTACGGTTTCCACGCGACCCTGAAGGCCCCCTTTGAGCTTGCCGAAAAATACAGCGAAGCGGAGCTTCTCGCGACCGTCAAAGACTTTGCGGCCAATCAGTCCGCCTTCGAGATACCGCGCGTCGTCGTCGGGGCGCTTGGGCCGTTTTTCGCGCTGGTTCCAGACCGTATTTACCAGCCGCTACAGGATTTTGCCGCCGACGTTGTTGATCACTTCGATCGGTTCCGCGCGCCCCTGTCCGAGACCGATATTGCCCGCCGACGGCCGCAGATGCTGACGGAAAGCCAGCGACAAAATCTCTCTCTCTGGGGTTATCCGCATGTGATGGATGACTTTCGTTTTCATATGACGCTGACCGGCCGTATCGATGAAGATGAGCAGCCCGCCATACAAGAGGTTCTCTCGACGCGGTTCGCTGAATTCACCGACCGCCCTCTCGCCATTTCCGGCCTCGCCTTGTTCATTGAAGAAACGCGCGGCGCGCCCTTTACCGTTCATAGCTGGCACCCCCTTGCCCAGCCACCAAAGAAAGATGCGAACCCATGACCGAGCACGCCCTTTCCAATGCCCGTATCGTTCTGGAAGACGATATTATTCTGGGATCTGTTCTGATCCGTGACGGCAAGATTGCTGATATCAGCCAAGGCGCTTCCAAAACCGGAGAAGACCTCGAAGGCGACTTCCTGATCCCCGGTCTGGTGGAACTCCACACTGACCATCTGGAGCAGCATTATTCGCCGCGCCCAGGCGTGATCTGGGACAAGATCGCCGCCATTCAGGCACATGACGCACAGGTGGCCGCCTCCGGCATCACCACCGTGTTCGATTGCCTGCGGCTTGGTTCAGATGAGGATGGCGGCTTCGAGAAGGGCGAAATGCGGGCGATGGCTGATGCCATCGAGGCGGCAGCGGATCAGAATCGTCTGCGGGCGGACCACCTGCTGCATCTGCGTTGCGAAGTGGCCTCTGCCGATGTGCTCGAACATTTCGAGGACTTCGAAACCGATCCGCGCGTGCGGCTTATTTCGCTGATGGACCACTCCCCGGGTCAGCGCCAGTTCCAATCCATGGATCAGTATATCTTCTATTATCAGAAGAAGCGCGGACTGAGCGACGAGGCCTTTGCCGAATTCGTGCGGCGCCGGCAGGCCGCATCGGCGGAATATTCCACCAAGCATCGTGATTATCTGGCTGCCCGCTGCGCCGAGCGTGGTATCACCGTTGCGAGCCATGACGACGCCACCGAAGCCCATGTCGGCGAAGCGATCGGCCATGGCGTGAAACTGGCGGAGTTCCCCACCAGCGTTGAGGCTGCAAAGGCCTCGCACAGCGCCGGCATGAGCGTCCTGATGGGCGCGCCGAATATCGTTCGCGGCAAGTCGCATTCCGGCAATATCGCCGCGCGCGATCTTGCGGAGATCGGCGTTTTGGATGTTCTTTCCTCCGATTACGTGCCTTTCAGCCTGCTCTTTGCACCGTTCCTGCTCGCCGATCAGGTTGAGGCCATCAGCCTGCCGGAAGCATTGCGCATGGTTACCGCCACGCCGGCACGCACGGTCGGCCTCGTTGACCGGGGCCGTATCGCCACCGGATTGCGGGCCGATCTGGTAAGGGTCCACCGCGAAGATGGCGTGCCGGTCGCCCGTTCGGTCTGGCGCCAGGGCAAGCGTGTGGCATGACCACCGATGGAGACGATAGCCGGCGCACATTGTCGCCCGGCACGATGATCGTGATTGTCGGCCCGAGCGGGGCCGGCAAGGATACGCTGATGGACTATGCGGCGGCGCGGCTGTCCGGTCGCCCGGGTTTCCATTTCACGCGTCGCGTCATTACCCGCAGTTGCGATGCGGGTGGCGAGAATCACGATGCCGTTTCGATGCACGAATTCAGCCAGCTGGAGGATGCAGGCGCCTTTGCGGTCTCCTGGCAGGCGCACGGTCTGAAATACGGTATTCCGGCCGCCGTCTATCGCCATCTCGAAGCGGGAGAGGTTGTCATCGCCAATGGTTCGCGCTCGGCCCTTCCCCATTTTGGCGCCGCCTTTTCCCGCTTGAAGGTCGTGAACATCGTTGCGCGGCCGGATGTGCTGGCAAGGCGGCTGGAACAGCGCGGACGGGAAAGCCGGGACGATATCCTGCGCCGGCTGGAACGCAGCTCGCTGGCCGTCGCAGGGGATTTCGATGTCACGACCGTCGACAATAGCGGCGCAATCGAAGACGCCGGAGAAAGCATCATGCAGGTGTTGCAACAAAGCGCCGGTTTCAATCACCCTTAAAATGCCGCAGCCGGGCTGCTCGACAAACACGCTTTCAAGGCTTACCATCAGGCGACAATTTCCAAACATGGTACGCCAAGGCGAGGAATGCCCGAAAAAAGGGTCAGTGACGAGATATCTGTGGTCGCCGGTCTCGCCGCCGGCGTCAGTAATTATGCCCGGTCACGGGGCATCGATATTGTTCCCATCTGCAGGGCTCTGGATATTGATCCCGCCACATTCAGCAGTCTGACGGAACGCATCAGCCTCGACAGATTTTCCCGCCTGCTCGAAACCTGCGCACTGATTTCCGGCGATGACGCCTTCGGCCTGCAATGCGCCGCCACCTTTCCACCCGGTGCATCCGGCGCGTTTGGATATGGGCTGATCAGCGCTCCAACGGTACGCTCGTTCCTGCGTTTTCTTCAGGACCATGTTTATTACGCCACCAATAACAGCAATTTCACCATGGTAACGGATGCCGCGCAGGTGACCCTGTCTTGGTCCTTCGCGCCCGCGATCCCCAAGCGCGATCAATATGTGGATTTGTCGCTTGCCGTTCTGATGCAGCGGCTGCGCGATATTCTCGGAGAACGAGTGAACCAGATCGAGATCGGTCTGGAGCGACAGAAACCAAATAATATTCAGCTATTTAAAGACAGATTGACCAGACGGGTCAGCTTCTCCCAAGCCATTCACACGATGCGACTTCCGGCATCGCTTCTGGATGTTGCCAATCCGAATGCGGATGAACGCCTGTTCGAATTGATGAATCTGCAATGCCGCATGTTGCGGCCGGAAACGTCGGCGGACGCGACCCATTTCATCGATCAGGTGAAACGCTATATGCAGATGCGGCTGTCGGACGCGGAACTTTCACTCGGAGAGATCGCCCCCTATTTCAACCTGTCGGAACGGAGCTTCCAAAGGCGGCTCGCCGAGCTTGGCACCAATCTCAACGAGATAAAGGACGCCATTCGCAAAAATGCCGGTTTCAAACTCCTCGTCGAAAGCGATCTTCCAGTATCCGACATCAGTTACAGGCTTGGTTATTCCACTCCCGGGGCCTTTTCGCGTTCCGTTTCGCGCTGGTTCGGGGCAACACCCACGGATATTCGCAGGAAACACGCGCATCATTCCGCCGGCTGACAGATGTTATCAGCATCAATATTTCGGAAACACCCATAAAAATTAAGAAATATGTCGGCGTTTTTTGAAAGATGTGCCGAAACGTAACAATAGAAATACAAAACTTGGCGCCCGATGTTATTTTATCGGCTCGGAACATCGCTTATTGGAGCACCCCATATCCCCGGGATATGACGAAAAACATTCCAGAGCTTTGAACCTACATTCTGCGCACGACCCGTGATTATGGTCTCGGCAATGGCGCGGCACTTCTCTCAATGCCCCGAAATATCGTCTACACCGGGACCGGCTGGCCGCGAAAGCGGCTTTTTACTGCATAATTCCTGATGCGAGATGAAACCTATTGGCGAAACTGACGTTTCTGTTCGCGTATAAACCGAGCGGTCAATGAGCCGGTTTCGGGGGCGAGATCACCAGATGGTCGTACACCCGGGACAGGTCAATCTCTTTTGAGGCTGAAAGAAAATGTCTTCAAAAATGCCGCATGAACATCATCAGACGCGCGACATCGTCCTTTCGGATCGTGAGCGACATTATCTGGGACTTGTCGCACGGGGTAAACATCCTTCCCACGTCGCTCTGATAACCGGCGCGGACGAAACGGAAGTGAAGGAAACTTTGGAGCGGGTGCGAAACAGACTGGGGGCGGCCAATCTGCTGAACGCCGTCAGCATTGCTCTGCTTCGTGGGCTGATCGAACACGACGCATAATCGATCTTCTGCTTTTTCCCGGCTTACGCGAAACGTCCCCTCCCGTAAGCTGAAAACCGAATGAGCGGCTTTTTTGCGTCAGATCCCTCCATGTCTATGGAGGGATGGCGGACCAAAAGCGGGCTGGACATGATGTCCGGTCCTTTCGACGCAAATGCGAAGCAGCCATATCGGGTTTGCCCGGCGGATCATATTCGATCCGCCGGGTTTTTCTTGTCGCTTCAGAGCGATTGAATCTCGGCGAGGATATCGCTTTCGATTACGATGCCGCTTTCCAAAGCCTGTTTGCGGATGCCCTGGCTGCGGCGACCGGGCAGACGCACATTTTCCTGCTTTTCGATCTCACCGGCGATGAGTGCCAGCCGCTGGGTAAAGGCCGCGCCACCAGAGAATGCCGGGTCTATGGCGATGATCGTGTGGCCGAGAGAGGGCGGCGCGCCCTTGTCGTCCAGGAGGGAAGATGCCTGGAATCCGAAATTTCCACCCGTCACCGCGGCCGCCATGATCTCCACCATCAGCGCCAAGGCAGCCCCCTTGGCTTCACCCGCAGGCACCATCGTTCCGGCAATGGCCTCTTCGGGATCGGTGGTCGGCCGGCCGTTTCTGTCGAGCGCCCAATCGCCGGGAATGGTTTCACCCTTCTGTCGTGCCGCCATGATCTTTCCGCGCGCGACCTTGGACAGGGCCAGATCGATGACCAGCGGATCGGCACCGCCGATAGGCGCCGCAAAGGCGATGGGGTTGGTGCCATAAAGCGGCGTGCTGCCGCCCCAGGGCGCCATGGAGGCCGGTGCATTGGCGAACATAAGCGCGACAAGGCCCATTTCCGCGAACCGCTCGACCGTCAGAGCCATGACACCGGCATGATGAGAGCGATGGATCGCTGCAAGCGCGATACCCTGCTGTCGGGCCATTTCAGGCAATTCGTCCAGAGCGCAGTCGATCGCGGGATAGGCATAACCATGATTGGCATCGATGGAGAGAACGCCCGGCTTCACGCGCTTCACCATGGGACGCGCCTGGCCGTCCACCTTTCCAACCCGCGCCTGGCGAACATAAACTGGGATACGGCGAAAACCGTGGCCGCCCTGACCAGCCGCCTCGGAAGCGACCAGCGCCTTTGCCACCGAACGAGCATTTTGCGGCAGAACGCCATTACGCTCAAAGATAGAAGATACGAGATCCTCCGCCTCTGCGATTGAGAATTTCATGATTTTCGTGATTCCTGTTGGATTGCATGCGATGGGACGGATTGGTCCTACTCTGCGGCATAGGACCGCTGCAAATCAACATGGATAATAAATAAGGCATCCCATCCTTTCCGGAGCTGGGATGCCTGAGATAATCGTTCAGTTCCAGCCTACTTGAAAAGAATCGGCAAGGTAAAACTCGTATTTGCGCCTGGCGGCGGCGGCGAGACGGACGCCTTCTGTATGACGGCCAGAAGCTTCTGGTCCATCGCCGAGTCGCCGGTGGATGAAACAATCCTCGCCCCGCCGACGGATCCGCCGCTGTCAATCTTGAACGAAACCGTAATGGTCATTCCCGATTTTCCAGCTGAACGCACCAGTCGCCGTTGCATCGCCGAGCGCACTTTCGCACCCCAGTCGGCATTTGACATGGACGAAGACGAGAAGAAACCGGCATTGCTGCGCGATGCCGCCGTCCGGTCGGACTGCTGGGCTTCCGCCTTTGCGGTTTCGCGCAATTCCGATGCCTGCTGCGGTTTGGGGCGCTGGCGCTCGACCTTCTTTTTCTCTTCCGGCTCTTTCTTTTCCACCTTCTTTTCGACGGGTGGCGGCGGAGGCCTTACGACTGGCAAGGGAACCTCGACATTTTCGAGCTCCGCCATCATCTGCTCCTGAACGGGATCGATGGGTTCCACGGGTTCGGGAATTTCCTGCGGTTCGACGATCTCCTCGACCGGCGGCTCAGGCGGCTGCACCGGTTCAGGCGGTGGTGGCGGCGTTTCCGCAACCGGCTCCGGTGGCGGCGGCTCTTCCGGGGCGGCTTCTTCCACCGGTTCGCTGCTGTCGCTCTTCACCTCTTCGGCGTCTTCGACATCCTGCGCCGGCGTCGTTTCTTCAGTCTTGACGGCTTCCGGTATCGCCGCCATTTCGATCATGATCGCGGCAGGAGGCGGCCCGCCGGCTTCCTGCTCCTCGGGCTCCTGCATCAGATAATAGGCAAAACCGGCATGAACGCCCAGCATGAGCAGCGCCGCGGCGGACCACAGCGTCACTTCCCCGAGACGGGAATGCCGGGCCTGCGGGTAGCCGTTTTTAGTCATGGCGCGGTTCCCTGCGCTGCCAACGCCACGGGTTGGCCAGTAGCGACGGGCTGCGACGCCGCAGCCGCGTTTTCCAGCCCTACCAGGGCGATCTTCAGATAACCGGCATCTCTCAGCAGGTTCATGATTTCCATGAAGTGGCCGTAGTCGACGGCCTTGTCGGCGCGCAGGAAAATACGCGTATCCTTCTTGCCGCCGGTCTGCCTGTCGATGGCTGCCGCGAGCGCCTCGCGGGCAACCGCATCATTGCCGAGATTGAGCGAGAGATCGTCTTTGACCGTCAGATAAAGCGGCTCTTCCGGCCGCTCCGCCGGTTTGGCGGTGGATGCTGGCAGATCGACATTCACATCGACGGTCGCGAGCGGTGCAGCCACCATGAAGATGATGAGCAGAACCAGCATCACATCGATGAAAGGTGTAACGTTGATCTCATGGTTTTCGGAGAGATCGTCTCCGCTATTTTCGCGAATGCCGCCAGCCATGACCGGTCACCGTCCAACCAGCGATACGGCCGGCTTGCTGGTGCTGCCTGGCGGAACTCGGCGGAAATCGAGATCGCGGCTGACGAGGCGCTCCACACCCGCTGCGGCATCCGCCAGCAGGTGACGATATCCGGTAATCGAGCGGGCGAAGACGTTGTAGATCACCACGGCCGGAATGGCCGCGACAAGGCCGATGGCGGTTGCGAGCAGCGCTTCCGCAATACCTGGCGCGACGACGGCGAGATTGGTGGTCTGCGTTTCCGAAATGCTGATGAAGGAATTCATGATGCCCCAAACCGTGCCGAAGAGGCCAACGAAGGGAGCGGTGGAACCAATGGTCGCCAGAACACCCGTTCCGCGCGACATGCGGCGGCCCGCATGGGTTTCGATCCGCGACAGCGCCGAGGAGACGCGCTCCTTGATACCGCCGCCGTCGGTATGCTCGACCACCGCATCGGAAAGCTGCATTTCGTGGGTTGCCATGCGCAGCATCAGCGCGGCAGGCCCGCCCTTGTTTTCGACGGCATCGGTGGCCTCATCAAGTGTTTTTGCCCGGCGAATGACCTTGAGCGTCGCGCCGGCACGCACCCGTGCACCTGCGAGCTCGATCGATTTCGCCACCCAGACCGTCCAGGTGACGAACGAGGCGAAGGCGAGGCCGATCATGACGCCCTTGACGACCCAGTCCGCCGCCATGAACATGCCCCAAGGAGACAGGTTGTGCGGAATGTCCGCGCGACGTTCGGCACTGGTCGGCTGGGTGCTGACAGGTTCGACCGGGGTGGCAATTTCGCTCGGCGAGGCCGTCTGGTTCGTCTGTACTGGTTGCCCGGTCTGCGCTGGCTGCGGCGCAATGCCTTCAGGTGCCGGCGCGGGATCGCTTGCGGACTGAGCGGGCGCGGCCTGGGGCGATGACGGCTGCGCGGTTGCGGAAGGTTCGGCGGCTGGTGGGCTCGGCGTTGCAGGAGCTGTCGGCGCCTGTGAGGGCTGAACCGTTTCCGCCTGTGGCGCGGATTGAATCTGGGCTTCAGGAGCGGACTGAGCAAAAGCCGCACCGGCACTCAGGCCCGTCAGCAAGGCCACAGTCATGGCAAGGGAGGCATGCCGTATTGCGTTTGCCTTAGTGGAGGGCGCGGAAGAGGTGAAGGTCGCAGCTGACATAGTTTTTATCCCGGATTTCCGTCGATGAACTCATCCGCAGACTGACCGGTCCTGAAAACCGGGGCCATCAACGGACATCGTCGTATAAGCTCGACGTTCCGATAATAAACCTGAGTTCTTTTAACAACTATTATATCGTCAAAAGACGACTCGCAAACTCTTCTTTACGAAAAATTGATCGCCCAGACAGTTTTAGCTGTTTTGTGAAGGCGAAAACTGCGCAACCAGCGCATGCCGGTCCCCGGGATAGCTAACCCGGACACTGGTGATGTAATCTGTCCCGTGCCAGGTGCGGCGATCGATAACCAGACAGGCCGCACCGGAAGCAATACCCAACGCCGTGGCGTTTTTGCGGTCTGCGGAAAGGGCGCTGATGCGATGTTCGGCAGCGCTCCAGGGTACCATTTTCAGCAGCCAGGTTCCCGGTCCGACCTGCGAAAAATCAGCATGTTCCGCCTCGGGAACAGCGGTGACATTGATAATGCGTTCCTCAAGGCAAAAGGGCACACCACCGGCAAAATGCGTGCAGGTGAGCTCCAGAACCGGGTCATCGGCGGCAAGCGCCATGGCGACGCCATCTTCCTTGCCCGCAGGGCGCAGCCGTTGCTTATCAAGACGGTAGCCGTAAACGAGACCGAGCGCCTGCACCTCCCGCTCGATATCGTGGATTTCCAGTACGGCGGATTGCGCATGGGGCTGGCGAACAAAAGTGCCAAGACGCCGGCGCCTTTCTATCAGGCCGCGTTGTACCAGCTCGCCAAGCGCCTTGTTCACCGTCATGCGCGAACAGGCATATTGCCGGGTCATCTCGTGTTCGAAAGGAATTCGATATCCCGGGGGCCATTCGCCCGACATGATATGGCGCTCGACATCGTTACGGATGCGCTCGTGCAGCGATTTTTCCTGAAGATCGGCGCCTGTGCTCCTCATACCGATACGTCTCTCCTCCCCTCTTGCCGGATCAGCTATCCATGGGCAGCAGCGGCAATTGCCTCGCTGCGTATTTCCTCCGTGAGTTTCGCACGCAATTCGGAAAACTCCGGGCTGGCCTTGACGGTATAGTGGCGCGGATGCGGCAGATCGACCGGCGTGATCGACTTGATGCGGCCCGGCCTTGCGGACATGGTTACGACACGCGACGCCATGAAAACGGCTTCCTCGATATCATGGGTGACGAAAATGACCGTCTTCTGCTCGCGCTCCCAGATGCCGAGCAGCAATTCCTGCATCAGGCCGCGCGTCTGGTTGTCGAGAGCCCCGAAAGGTTCATCGAGCAGCAGGATTTTAGGACCGTTCGCGAGCGCACGGGCAATGGCCGTGCGCTGTTGCATGCCCCCGGACAATTGTTTTGGCCAATGGTTTTCGAAGCCGCGCAGACCGACCTTGTCGATATAGCTATCGACGATCTCCCATTTTTCCTTCTCGGCAACGCCGCGTTCGCGCAGGCCGAAAGCGACATTCTCGCGGATCGTCAGCCACGGAAACAGCGTGTAGGACTGGAACACCATACCGCGATCCGCTCCTGGGCCCGTCACCGCTTTGCCGGACAAGAGCACCTCGCCCGTGGTCGGGCGGTCGAGACCAGCGATGATGCGCAGCAAGGTCGATTTCCCGCATCCCGACGGGCCGAGGATGGTGACGAAATCATTACGCGGGATTTCCAGATTGGTTGGCTGCAAGGCCAATGTCGGCTGCCCACCCTGCACGCCTGGAAAGGTGCGGCTGACGCCCTTGATAACGAGTTCGCTCATCAGGCAAGCCTCCAGGCGAAAAGCTTCCGGTTCAATGATTTGAACGCAAAATCCGAAATGAGGCCAATAACGCCGATGACAATGATGCCGAAGATGATCTGCCCGGTCGCCATCAGCGCCTGGCTGTTGATAATCATATAACCGATGCCCGAGGAGGCGCCGATCAGCTCCGCAACGATGACATAGGTCCAGGCCCAGCCGAGGACGAGGCGAAGGATTTCGGCAATGTCGGGCGCATTGGCGGGAATGAGGACACGGCGCACCACACCACGGTCTTTCGCCCCCAGCGTATAGGCGGCCTCCACCAGATCACGCCTTGTGCCGGCAACCGCCACGGCCACCATCAGGATGATCTGGAACACCGCGCCTATGAAGATCACCAGCAGCTTCTGCATCTCGCCTATGCCGGCCCAGAGGATGAGAAGCGGCACAAAGGCTGAAGCCGGCAGATAGCGCGCGAAGGAAACGAAGGGCTCAAGCAGCGCCTCGATCGGCTTATAAGCCCCCATGGCAATGCCGACAGGCACGGCGACGAGGGATGCCAGCACAAAACCGCCCACGACGCGCCAGATCGTCATGCCGATATCGCCGGCAAATCCCTGATCCGTCAGCAGATAGATACCGTCTTTCAGCATGGTGATCGGGTCGGCCAGAAAGGTCGGCGACACGAAACCGCCCAGGGTGGCAAAGCCCCAGACGGAGAAAAACAGCACGAAGAACAGGATGCCGAGAGCAATTCTCGTACTGTTCCTGATGGGTTGAAGAGGTTGCATTCTGTCGCCTGTCCGAAAAACCGGCGCGGCACTTTCGCCGCGCCATCAGAGCGCCTTGCGCCTTTCATGACGCACAATCGACGCTCTCACTCATCTCTGGCCGCGATATTCCCCGCTGGGAATGCGGCGGCTTATTCCGTCACTTGATGAAGGACGTATCCGCAAGCGTCGAAAGATCGGGTTTCGACTTGATCACACCGATTTCCAGCAGCAGGTCGGCCGCTTTTTCAGAGAATGTCTTGAATTCACCCTCGAAGAATTTCTGGTTGGCGGCCTTGTCCTGCCATTCAAGGAATTTCGCCGATGCAGCGAAGGCCTCGCCCGCCTGCTTCACATCCGCTCCCATCGTCTCATAGGACTTTTCCGGTTCGGACTTGATGAGTTCCAGTGCCTGGAAATAGCTGTCCGCCAGAGCCTTGGCCGCCTGCGGATTGGCCTTCAGGAAATCCGGCGTGCAGCCGAACGTATCCATGACAGCCGGATAATCCAGCGTTGTCGCAAGGATTTTGCCTTTGTCAGGGGCGGCACGAACAGTCGAGAGATAGGGCTCATAGGTCATGGCCGCATCGTTCTGGCCGGCGACAAAGGCCTGCGCGGCCGGTCCCGGTTCAAGGTTGACGACCTTGACATCTTTGAGGGTCAGACCGTTTTCCTTGAGAATCCAGGCAAGGAAAAAATAAGGTGACGTGCCCGGCGCAGACGCTGCAATCGCCTTGCCCTTGAGGTCGGCAACCTTTGATACGTCGCTGCGCACGGCAATACCGTCCGCACCGTGCGATTTATCCATCTGGAAAATCTGGGTGGATTTCACGCCGTTGGCGTTCCAGGCAATCCAGGTTTCCACCGTGGTGGCGGCACACTGAATGTCACCTGACGCAAGAGCCAGATGGCGGCTGGCCTGCGGGATCTTCTTGATATCGACCTTCAGGCCGTTCTTTTCAAAAATGCCTGCCTGCTTGGCAAGCGTCAGCGGCGCAAAGCCGGTCCAGCCGGACATGCCGATCGTTACCGACGTCTCGGCATAGGCAGAAGCGGATGAGGCGAGCGCTGCGATGGCGGCGAGAACCCACGTTTTCGTCATGATCTGAACCCCTTTGATTTATTTTTGTGCGATGTTGTTTTTCGCTTTATTTGAGGCATGGTAGGCAGGGATTTTATATTTGTCTAGACAAAATAGAGGCCTCCGAATGCCTCCAGAAAGATTGCAGATGCGCCGTCCGGCATTCTAGAGATAGGATAACACTGCCCGCGCCGGGCATGCTGTGTTTTCATATCGAGCTTTTTCCATGACCCGACAAAGACGTCGCAATATCATCAGGGCAAGACGAACCGGGACCGGAATTGCACTGGTTGCCGCCATTTCCTTTATTGCGGGGATGACTGATGCGGTGGGCCTCCATATTTCCGGCGACTTCGTGTCTTTCATGACCGGCAACACGACGCGCGCCGCAGTCTCTATGGAGGCTGGCCTCTATTCCCATGCTGCGAAACTGCTTCTTGCGATCGTTGCCTTCGTGGCCGGCAATGCCGGCGGCATCGTGGTGGCGCATAAGTTCGACCGGCGCATCTTTGCCGTTCTGATGGCTGTGGGATCGCTCGTGGTCATTTCCGCCTTGCTCGGCGGTGAAGCTTTCGCTCTTGCCCAGTTTTATCTCGTCGTTTTCGCCATGGGCATGGTCAACGCCGCCGTCGAACACATAGAGGGGCTGCCGATCGGGCTTACCTATGTAACCGGTGCGCTTTCCCGTTTCGGCCGCGGCATTGGCCGTTTTCTTCTTGGCGAACGGAGCCTCGACTGGGGCATTCAAATCGTGCCCTGGCTGGGCATGATCTGCGGCGCGATCTGCGGCGCCGTTCTCGCCGCCACGCTGCAAGCGAATGCCCTTTGGGTGGTTGCGGCCATGGTTTTCGCCGTTGCCATCGCCACCTTCCTCATTCCGCGCTCGCTTCGCCAGCGCTACAATCAACGGGTCAAAATCCGGCGGATTACGCCCTGAAAATCGCCGCCGTCACTTTCGTGAAATGGTGACGAATTTCGTGCCGCGCACACGCACCGTCATCAGGCAGGGCTCCTTGTCGGTGCGCTCACAATAACGCGGATGCATCTTCAGCACGAAAACCATGTTGCCGAACCGCTTGATGAAGTCATAACCGTAGATCCGCGCCGTCGCGATCATCAGATAACCGCCCTCTTTTACCTGGACGTAGAAATTATAGGGGCATCCCTCATCGTCGCAGGCGCGGCCTTTTTCGCCGTCGCAATCCAGAACGCCATGATTGACGACAGCATCCATCAGCCCGTCATTGTTTATATCCAGCCGTGTAACAAAATCGTCGCCGAAAGCCGCCACCTTGCACTCGGTGCGGAAATGGTCCTTTTCATAGATTTCGGGGTCGCTCACCAGCTGCTGCTGCGCCGAAAGCACCGCCGGAAACATCAAGAGAACCAGCGCCTGAACAGCGGCAACGAGAGCGATTCGCACGGCATTTTCCTTTGCATCCGTTTGGGTTATGGATGTTGCGATCATCCGGGCGGCCAGCCTAGAGTTTAGTGCTTGCGCGACACTGACGTGTTCGCAGCCCGTATTTCCGGGGGGAACCTTTTCATGACGCTTCTGGGTTTTCTCGATTATGCCGGTGTCGCCGTGTTTGCCGCAACCGGCGCACTCGCTGCCTCGCGCAAGCAGCTCGACTTGATCGGCTTCCTGTTTTTCGCAGCCGCGACCGGCATCGGCGGCGGCACGGTGCGTGATCTCGTGCTCGGCAGGGCGCCGGTGTTCTGGGTGGTAAATCCCACTTATATTCTCGTCTGCGTCTCGGTCGCGGTTCTGCTGTTCTTTACCGCGCATCTCTTCGAATCCCGTTACCGAGTATTGATCTGGCTCGATGCACTCGGTCTTTCCGCCTATTGCGTGATGGGGGCTGCCAAGGGTCTTGCGGCAAGTGGCTCAGCAACCGTGGCCATCGTCACCGGCGTTCTGACGGCGACATTTGGTGGTGTGCTGCGCGATGTTCTCGCCGGGGAACCTTCCGTTCTCCTTCGCCCGGAAATCTACATTACCTGCGCGCTTTTGGGCTCTTCCACCTTCATTGTCGTCTATTTCCTTGGCGCACCGCTTTATGCCGCATCAGCGGCGGGTTTCCTCACGGCTTTCTGCGTGCGAGCGGGCGCGTTGATCTTCGGCTGGACTTTTCCGCCCTATAAAGCCAAGCCCGGCAGGCCGCCGGAAGATGTCATGAAGTGATACAGGAAATGACCGCTGAAAACAGAAATGGCGCCTCATGGGCGCCATTTTCATCTCCGTCATCGGGCAAAAGCTTCAACCGCGCTTGCGGCGAAGGCGGATCACCACGTCCACATGGGCGATTTCCATGCCCTCGGGCGCTTCCGGCAGATTGTCGATCTGGAGATTGTTAACGGGAATATCGAGAACCTCGTTCTCGCCTTCCACGAAGAAGTGGTGGTGATCCGACACGTTGGTATCGAAATAGGTGCGCGCGCCTTCGACGGCGAGAACGCGGATCAGGCCGGCTTCCGTAAACTGATGCAGCGTGTTGTAAACCGTGGCGAGAGAAACGGGCACGCCAGCGGTCACCGCCTCGTCATGCAGTTCCTCTACCGTCAGGTGGCGATCACCCTTTGCGAAAAGAAGATCGCCCAAAGCAACGCGCTGGCGCGTGGGCCGCAGCCCCGAGCGCCGCAGCCTCGTTCCGATATCCAATGTGGCGTCAAATGCCATGCAATCCCATTCCAAACAGGGGTATGAAACCCGTCAATTGCAATAGCATATATCTTTTGCAGGGAATGCTTTCAATAGTTTCAGCGCCGCCGAGTGTCGCAAATGGCTGTAAACCGGCCATTCTTGCAAATTTCCTCTGGTTCCAGCCGGATGCTTCCTGTATGCGGACGGCATATTGAGGTAATGACTTCGGCAAAGAAGGTTATGAAGACAAAGAATGGGGGCGAAACCGCCTCTGCCCTTGCAGCGCTTCATTTTGAACCTAACTTGCTCTAGTGAAGTCGATCAACACCAGTAATTGGGAAGTGAAAGCGGTATGGCAACGAGGCAATCAAGTTACAATTACGAGGAGATCCTGTCCTGCGGTCGCGGCGAATTGTTCGGCCCGGGAAATGCACAGCTCCCATTGCCCCCCATGCTCATGGTCCATCGCATCACCGAAATTTCCGAGACCGGTGGCGCGTTCGATAAAGGTTTTATCCGCGCCGAATACGATGTCAGCCCCGATGACTGGTATTTCCCCTGCCATTTTCAGGGCAACCCGATCATGCCGGGCTGCCTGGGCCTTGATGGCATGTGGCAGCTGACCGGCTTTTTCCTGGGCTGGCTGGGTGAAGAAGGCCGCGGCATGGCGCTTTCCACCGGCGAAGTGAAGTTCAAGGGCATGGTTCGCCCTCACACCAAACTCCTGCAATACGGTATTGATTTCAAGCGCGTGATGCGTGGCCGCCTGGTGCTTGGCACCGCCGATGGCTGGCTGAAGGCGGACGGCGAAACCATCTATCAGGCATCCGACCTGCGGGTCGGCCTGTCCAAGGAAAAGGCTGCCTGAGGCAGACGAAATAGTTCAGACAAACGCCGGACGGCCTTCAGTCGCCCAGCCGAAATCTAAAGAAAAGGTCCCTTTGATGAGACGAGTTGTTGTCACCGGCCTCGGTATTGTTTCCTCCATCGGCGGTGATGCCGCTGAGGTCACCGCGTCGCTGCGCAATGCCAAATCCGGCATTTCATTTTCGCCGGATTTTGCCGAACACGGTTTCAAGTGCCAGGTCTGGGGCAAGCCGTCTCTGGACCCGACCGATCTGGTCGATCGTCGCGCCATGCGCTTCCTGTCGCAGGGCGGCGCGTGGAACCACGTCGCCATGAAGCAGGCGATCGCCGATTCCGGTCTCGAAGAGAGCGATATCAGCGGCAATGAGCGCACCGGCATCATCATGGGTTCGGGTGGTCCTTCCACCCGTACCATCGTCGAAGCTGCCGACATCACGCTGAAGAACAACAGCCCGAAGCGCATCGGTCCCTTTGCCGTGCCGAAGGCCATGTCCTCCACCGCATCGGCCACGCTCGCGACCTGGTTCAAGATTCACGGCGTCAACTACTCCATCTCTTCGGCCTGCTCCACCTCGGCGCATTGCATCGGCAACGCCGCCGAAATGATCCAGTGGGGCAAGCAGGACGTGATGTTCGCCGGCGGCCACGAGGATCTCGACTGGTCGATGTCGAACCTTTTTGACGCCATGGGCGCCATGTCGTCCAAATACAACGAAACTCCCGACGTCGCCTCGCGCGCTTATGACGTGAACCGCGACGGCTTCGTCATCGCCGGCGGTGCGGGCGTTCTGGTTCTCGAAGAGCTGGAGCATGCGAAGGCACGCGGTGCAAAAATCTATGCCGAAATCGTCGGTTATGGCGCGACCTCTGACGGTTACGACATGGTTGCCCCCTCAGGCGAAGGCGCGATCCGCTGCATGCGGCAGGCTCTTTCCACCGTCAAGGGCGACATTGACTACATCAATACGCACGGCACATCGACGCCGGTTGGCGACAGCAAGGAAATCGGGGCGATCCGCGAAGTCTTCGGCGACAAGATCCCGCACATCCAGTCGACAAAATCTCTCACCGGCCATTCGCTGGGCGCGGCCGGCGTGCAGGAATCGATCTACGGCCTGTTGATGATGCAGGAACGCTTCATCGGCGAAAGCGCGCATATTTCCGAGCTTGATCCGGAATTTGCGGGCGTTCCGATCGTTCGCAGCCGCATCGACAACGCCAAGATCGACACCATTCTTTCCAATTCCTTCGGCTTTGGCGGCACCAACGCTACGCTCGTCTTCCAGCGTCATAACGGATAATTGCCCATGAACGGCATCATGCAAGGTAAGCGCGGCCTCATCATGGGCGTCGCAAACAATCACTCGATCGCCTGGGGCATCTCCAAGGCGCTTGCGGCACAGGGCGCGGAACTCGCCTTCACCTACCAGGGTGAAGCGCTTGGCAAGCGCGTGAAACCGCTCGCCGCGGAACTCGGCTCCGACTTCATCGTACCTTGCGATGTCGAAGATATAGCTTCGGTGGATGCGCTGTTTGCGACGATCCGCGAAAAATGGGGCTCGCTCGATTTCGTCGTGCACGCCATCGGCTTCTCCGACAAGAACGAGCTGAAAGGTCTTTACGCCGACACGACGCGCGAGAATTTCAGCCGCACCATGGTCATCTCCTGTTTCTCCTTCACGGAAATCGCCAAGCGCGCCGCAGAACTGATGACCAATGGCGGCTCCATGCTGACGCTGACCTATAATGGTTCGCAGCGCGTCATTCCAAACTACAACGTCATGGGCGTCGCCAAGGCGGCTCTCGAGGCGTCCGTGCGTTATCTCGCCGCCGATTACGGCCCGCGCGATATCCGCGTCAACGCCATTTCGGCCGGTCCGGTCCGCACGCTCGCGGGCGCTGGCATTTCGGATGCGCGCGCGATCTACGCATGGAACCAGAAAAACGCACCGCTGCGGCGGACTGCTGACATCGATGATATCGGTGGATCGGCGCTCTACCTCCTGTCCAGCATGTCGCGAGGGGTGACCGGCGAATGTCACTACGTGGACTGCGGCTATAACATTACCTCCACCCCAACGCTGGAGGTTCTCGCCAGGGCCGACGCGGATTAAGTCTCCGCTTCATCCAATTCCGAGAAAACCCGGCCCTGAGCCGGGTTTTTATTTGGGACGTGCCAAATTCGGAAATTATTAAAGTATAATTTATCGAAGTAACAGAATCTAAACATGGGGTGGTTATGGTCCGCAACAATTCAACTGTTGCGCTTGCCGCATACTCTAGAGATAGACGCCCCATATGCGACTGGCCAGACTGAAGCCATTGCTGGAAAAATTCGGAGTCTCGCGCGACGGGACAGCAGCCATCGAATTCGCGATCCTGGCCATTCCCTATTTCCTCGTCGTTTTTGCGATTATCGAGACCTTCGTCGCCCTCATGGCGGAACAGGTCGTGGCAAACGCCACCGAGACCATGTCACGACGTCTGCGCACCGGGCAGATCAGCAGCTCCATCTCGAAAGAGGATTTCCGCAGGAGTTTCTGCAGTGAAGTCTCCGTGATGATCTCCTGCTCGGCAGATGAGATCCAGAAAGAACAGAAACTCTACGTCGACCTTCGCTCCTTTACTGCCTTCAAGGATATACCGACCACAATTCCTCTGAAAGCCTACGGCGAATATTACGATCTTGATACGGCACAATTCGGCTTCAAGCCGGGTGGACCGGAAACCATCAACATGTTGCGCGTGTATTATCGCTGGCGTGTCGTCGCCGATATCATCCGCCCCTACCTCACCAAAATACGCCCGGCCGATGGATCCATGCCCTCCCATTTCCTCATCGTCGCGACAAGTGCGTTCATGAACGAAAAATACACCACAGGCGGTGGCTCATGATGGAAGGTCTTGTCACCGTCGCGGCGAACGGCAAGCGGCGTCTGGTCGCACTCGTTTCACGCTTTGTCGGAGATCGCCAGGGTGTGGGCGCGGTGGAATTCGCCATCGTCTTCCCGATATTGCTTGCGCTCTATCTGACCTCTTTCGAGTTGACGATCGGCTATAACACCTACAAGCGGGCAAGCAGTGCGGCCGCCACCATCAACGACCTGATATCGAAAACGGGTTCCGTCGACAAAACCTATCTCACAGGCATGCAGGATGTCGCCACTGCGGTTTTTGCGCCCTACAGTACCAAGGGTCTGAAACTGAAGATCAGCGGCATCAAGATCGACGCGCAAAAACAAGCGAAAATCACCTGGTCCTGGGACGAGAAGAATCTGAGGCCCTATGCGGTTGGGTCAGTCGTCACCGTTCCGACCCGTCTGCTGGTGGAAAACAGCTTCCTCATCCATGTCGAACTTTCCGTTCCACATGAGTTGCTGATGTTCATGCCCGACATCGCCTCATCCGGCACGAAGTCGATCACGATCGGCAGGGACTATTTCTTCAAGCAGCGCGACGCCGAGACCGCCTGCACCAATTGCTGAGGCAATCCTAGCTCGGGCGGTCCCCTTTCGGCAGGGTCTAATAGACGTCGCGTAGATAGCGCTTTTCGCGCTTCAGGCGGTTTACATAGTCGCTTGCGGCTTCGGCGGAAATGCCTGCCTCATCGATTATGATGCTGTGCAGGGTGTCGTCGACATCCTTTGCCATACGGGTCGCATCGCCACAGACGTAGAAATAACCGCCTTCCTCAAGCCATTGATAGAGCGCCTTGCCGTTCTGCCGCATGCGGGTCTGAACATAAATCTTTTCCGCCTGATCCCGTGAGAAGGCGAGGTCGAGGCGGGTCAGCACGCCATCGCGGCTCATGTCGCCAAGTTCGTTTTCATAGATGAAATCCGATTGCCGGTGCTGGTCGCTGAAAAACAGCCAATTCTTGCCCTTGGCACCGCGCGCTTGCCGTTCCTGCAAAAAGGCCCGGAAAGGCGCTATGCCAGTGCCCGGTCCCACCATGATGACAGGCGCATTATCATCCTGCGGGACACGGAATGTCTTGTTGGGCGAGACGAAAATGCCGGCACTCTGCCCGGCCTCTACCCGATCTGCGAGATAGGTGGAGCATACCCCACCACGCTCCCGGCTCTCGGCACGATACCGCACGCTGGCGATCGTCAGATGCACGCTGTTTTTCGCAACCAAGGGGCTGGAGGAAATGGAATAGGCGCGGTGCTGCAAGGGTTTCAGAAAGCTCACGAATTCGGCAAGATCGAACAGGGGTTTCCTACCAAGATTGAGCAAGTCGAGAATATCCTTGCTCCAGAGGAAAGCCGCCAGTTGTTCGCGGTCACCATTCGCAAGGATGTGGCCGAGTTCATCATGACCCGCGCGCTTGCCGATTTCAGCCAACAGTTCGCGCGAGGGCGTTGAAATCTCGTAGGCGTTGAGAAACGCGTCGCCGACCGGCTGGTCCAACCCGGCGACTTCGCCGTCTGCGCCTGCTCCGAAATAGTCGAGCAGCGCGCCGGCCAGTTTCGGATCGTTCAGGGGAACGACACCAAGCGCGTCACCCGCCTCATAGTCGAGCCCGCTTTGGGCAAGATCGAATTCGTAGTGACGGATTTCCTTGGACGAGCCTGGACCGGACAGGCGGCGATTGACGCTGACCTTCGCCGAATAGGGGTTCTTGCGATTCCAGCCCGATTTTACCCGTGCGGGCTGCCCGGCAATGTCGGGCATGGTGACAGCGGCTTCTTTGCCGCCATCGACGGCCAGCGCGAGCGGCAGCGTCTCCCCGATCCACGCGGCGGCCGCATCCTCAAAGTCGATATCGCAATCGATACGCGCTTTCATGCGCTTGCCGCCAAGCTGTTCAAAGCGTGTATCGATAAGTTTGCCCGCCTGGCAGAAGCCGTCATAGCCGGTATCGCCCAAGGCGAGCACCGCAAAATTCATCTCCTCCAGCCGCGGTGCACCGTCGGCGGCGAGCGCCTCCCAGAACAGCTGGGCATTGTCAGGCATCTCACCTTCGCCGTAAGTCGAGGTGACCACAATAACCCGCTTCATCGCGCCGAGACTGTCCATCGAAACGTCGTCCAGCGCCGTCACAACCGGCTGCATACCCTGGGTGCGGGCAGCAGCGGCGATGTCCATCGCCAACGCCTCGGCATTGCCGGTCTGGGTGCCGACAAGGATGTTCAGCACACTGGCCGTTGCTTTGGGAGTGGCGGTAGCCACCGAAGTCTCGAGGCCGATGGCAGCGCGGGAATGGAGCCCGGCCAGAAAACCGGCGAACCAGGCGCGCTGGTCGCCGTTGAAGGGCGCATCCTGTGGAATGTAAGGTATCTTCATCATGCTGCCCTGTTCTGGCTGGATGCGGTGGCAAGGTCCGGGATGGCGCGAGCGGCGAACAGCTCCTCGAAGCCTGGCAGGCGACCGATCTTCTCGATGTTTTTCCGGTTCTGCTGGATGATCCAGCCATAGGTGCCGGGGCTGTCCACCGACCATATGTTGCGGCGCGCCAGTGCCTGCTTGTAGTCGTCTAGCCGCTTGGCGGCGATCATCACCGCAAGCTGTTCATCGCTATGGTTGGACAGCGCCTCCCGGGCGTATTTCAGCAGGCGCTGCATCAGCGCGTAATCTTCCGTGAGGATGAGATTACGCACGGCTTTTTCTATTGTCGGGTCGGAAGGACCGGATGCCATCGGCAATCGTTGCAGGGCGATGGCCTGCGCCATGCTCAACACGGTGTAGTTATTGAGCAGCGCATACATGTCTTCCGTATCCGTCTCACCATAACCGGGCACCGTTCCGTTCAGCACGGCTTTGCGGTCTCGATAGGCGAGCTTGAACTTGCGCAGTTGATGAGCGGCAAGTGCGGAGGCCAGCTCCTCCAGCAGCTCCTTGCGGGGCTTGGCTTTGAGGATTTCGTCGCTGTCCTGATAAAGCAGCAGGGCGCGCGGCATGCCATAGACGAAATTATGCTGCTCACTCTCCCAGTTGTCCAGAAGCCATGCCGCCTTGGCCGAGCCGGTCTCTGTGACATGCAGGCTCAGAAGCTGGTGGACTGCCTGATTGTGGATCGCTGCCTGTTCATCTTCACCGGTGATCGAGCCGAGCAGGATGGAATCATGACTGACCTTCTTCGGCAGATCGCCATAGGGATCATACTGATAAACGAAACCGCCGCTCATGCCGTTGCCGAAACCCTTGCCGAAACTGCCAAGGTTCAGAACCGCGCCGTTGGTCATATATTCGCAGGCGAAATCACCCACGCCTTCGACCACGGCGGTGGCTCCGGAATTGCGCACTGCGAAACGGTCACCCGCCTGCCCTTCCACGAAGGTGCGGCCGCCGGTGGCGCCGAACAGCGCGAAATTGCCGACCAGCACATTGTCACCGGCCTCTTGCGAACCGCCGCCGGGCGAGCGCACGACGATGGTGCCGCCGCAGGCGCTTTTGCCGACGCCATCGTTGCAGGTGCCGGTATGCACCATGACCATGCCGTCATTGCAGAAAGCGCCGAATGACTGACCTGCCGAACCTGAGGTATCGATGCGCACCGACCCCGCTTCCAGGAAACGGCGTCCGCGGCTATCGCGCTTAACGGCTGGAAGCGCGTCCAGCTGCTCATCGGAAAGTTCATGGTTCAACATGCGTTCAATATCAACGGCGAGCTGGCCGCCGACGCTCTTGTTGCAATTGTTGAGGAAACGATTGCCACCAAGCTCGATGTTGTCGCGCTTGCTGTCGACCAGCGCCGAACGCACGAGATCGATGAAGGCATCGTCGAGTGCGAAGTCCTTTTCCATATAGACCGGGCTGTCGATCTTCACCTCTTCGACCACGGCAAGCATTGCCCGGAGGTCAAGCTGGCCGACGCTTGCCGGATGATCGAGGAGGTGAAGAAGGTCTGAACGACCACGGGCTTCCCGCAGCGAGGCAACCCCAAGCCCTGCAAGAATTTCGCGCGTTTCATGGGCGATGTTCATGAGATATTGCGCCAGCGCCCGCGGATCGCCGTTGAAGGCTTCCTGATTGGTGGTGAGACCGGCCGGGCACTTGATGTTGCAGTTCTTCGCCATGACGCATTTCAGCATCATCAGCGCCGTGGTGCCGAATTCGAAGCTGTCGCCGCCGAGTAACGCAGACTTCACCACGTCGCTCGCCGTCTGGTGTGCGCCGGAGCAGCGCAGCAGCACCTTAGCGCGCAGGCCGGTGGCGCACAGCGCCTGATGCACCTCGGCTATGCCGATTTCCGCCGCACGGCCGGTATATTTGAGGCTGGTGACGGCCGCAGCACCCGTGCCGCCGGTATTGCCGGCCACGTTGATGACATCAGCACCCGCCTTGGCGACACCGACCGCAATCGTGCCGATGCCTTCCGACGACACGAGCTTGACGATGACGCGTACCCGCGCCGCCTTGGCATCGTGGATAAGCTGGGCCAGATCCTCGATCGAATAGGTATCATGATGCGGCGGCGGCGAGACAAGCTCGACGCCCGGCGTGCCACCGCGCGCCGCCGCTATCTCAACCGTCACCTTGGGAGACGGTAACTGCCCACCCTCGCCCGGCTTTGCGCCCTGGCCGATCTTGATCTCGATCTCTTCCAGCATCGGATCGGCAAGATAACCGGCCCAGACACCGAAGCGGCCTGAGGCGAACTGCTTGATGCGCGAGGCACGGATGGTGCCGTAACGGGAGATGTGCTCACCGCCCTCACCCGAATTGGACATGCCGCCAACCATGTTGGTGCCGTGGGCAACCGCCTCATGGGCAGCGGCGACCAGCGCGCCGTGGCTCATGGCACCTGATGCGAGGGTCTTGGTGATCTCGCTTGCCTTTTGCACGGTCTCAAGCGGAATGCTTTCCGGTGCGGTCCGGATAAGCGACAGATAGGCGGAGGCCTCACCCTTTGCCTGAACCATGAGCGCGCCACCTTCCAGCCAATGGCCGGCGATGTCGTCGCCGAAGCGGTCGAGCAGCGACTGGCCGAGTGTGGCGAGGCGGGCAAGCTCATGACCGTGCGGGCCGGTCAGCTGCAGCCGGAACGCGCCGTCTCCTGCCTTTTCGCAGCGCAATCCGCGCACCATGAAGCTGTTATTGCCTTGCCGGGAAAAACGCCCCATTTCCCGGCGGAATTCTTCGGCCGAACCGGCAAAGGTCACATCGGCCGGCAGGTCGAGAACATCGCGCAGGGCGGCGGGGCGGCGCGCCCTTTCTTCCGCCATCATCCGGGCGAAGGCGCGGTAACCGGGTGTAACCTCGAATGTGTCGATGGCCTCCGGGGTCAACCGGTCGAAGCTGTTGTGATAATAGGCCGCATCGTTGAGACCGAAGGCATCCTCCAGCCGGTTAAGCGGCAGGAGGCGCAGCGCCTCCTCATTTTCGGTTCCCTTGTCGAAACCGATCTTTTCCTCCGTCATGTCCACGAAGCCGCGAACCGCCGTGGTGCCATAAGAATGGCCGGCACCTTCAGCGCGCTCCTTGAAGAGACCGAGCAACGGAATGTCGTTCTCACCCTTCACCGACAACGCTTTCCGATGCCAGTCGGCCACCGCTTGCGCGATGACGGCAAAGGTGACGCCGCCAACCGGGGTCTTCACATTGGGGAAATAACGCTTGAGAACGGGATCGTTGGTATCGAGGAAATTCGGCTCGAAGAACTCACCGCCGATGTAGCTTTCCGCCGTGCACAGGCCGACTTTGCCCATGGTCTTCATCAGCGACTTTTCAGCCGCCTTGGCGAAGCGCTTGAACGCCTTGTCGGCCTCGGCACCGAATTTCTCTTCCGCACGGAACTGTACGCCGAGCGGATAGACCGCCGAAGCACCGAAACCGAGGCCGGCCGCGATATGATGGGAGGACGAAAACTGACCGCTTTCGACGATCAGGGAAACGCGCAGCCGCAGACCTTCCTCAATGAGCCGTTGATTGATGGCGGAAACGACCATGATCATTGGCAAGGCCGCGCGGCCTGCCGAGACATGCCGGTCGGTGATGACGGCAATCCCGCCCTGCTCGGCTGCGAAAGCCGCAACCTCATCGCAAAGGCCGTCGATCGCCTGCCGGAGGGCCGCTTCATTGGCGTCAGCAGCATCAAAGACTGGCGTATAGAGCATTTCAAAACGACGAAGGGGCGTCTCCGACTGTTCGCGAATGCGCAGCATATCGAGGTGGGTGAGGATCGGGGAGCGCACGACGATCTGGCGGGCTTTAGCCGCACCGCTGTTTGGCTTCGCACCGAGCGCCACCCGCAGCGTCATGCCATCGGCCTCACGAATGCTGTCGAGCGGCGGATTGGTGACCTGCGCGAAACGCTGCGAGAAATATTTGGCCACCCCGCCTTCCTGATCGGACAGCGCATTGATGGCATTGCCATAACCCATGGCCGAGATTTTTTCAGCACCGGAGGCCAGCATCGGGTCCATTAGGAACTTGAAGCTTTCCTGATTGTGCGAATAGGCGACATAACGCTGGTGCCGCTCCAGATCGCCATTGTAGCGAAGCGGCGAACCCTGCTTGTCGGCCTGCACCTCCGGCAGATCACCAAGCATCACGCGCGCTTCAGACAGCAGAGACGAATAGTCCCGCTGCGAGGCAAGAAGCTCCAGCGCCTCGACGGTTGAAAAGGCACGACGCTCGGCGTGGTCGTAATAAAGCATGCCGCCCGCTTCGATGCGGCCACGGCGGATGACGCTTTCCGCCGGAAACGCGATCTGCCCGGCCTCCGACATGACACAGAGATAATCGTCCGTCTCAACGGTTCGCAGTGGGCGCAGGCCAAGGCGGTCGAGGCGTGCGCCGATGATCGTGCCATCGCCGAAGATCAGCGCGGCCGGGCCGTCGTTCTTTTCCTCATAGAGCGAAAAATATTCCAGCATCGCCTTTACACCAGGCGAGAGCGTGTCGTCGTTTTCCCAGGCCGGCGGCATCATCGAGACCACGGCGGTGACGAGGTCAAGACCATCCTCCATCACCCGCGCCTGCAATGTCTGGTCCAGACGGCAGCTATCCGACTGGCCCTTGGGCCTGACGATGCTGGCGTTCTTCGCCAGCGCCACGGCCGCTTCCGACAGCCGGTTTTTCTTGTCGGTGTTGAGTTCGCCATTATGCGCCATCAGGCGGAATGGCTGCGCCATGGAGGGGTGCGGATCCGTGTTTGTGGAGAACCGCGTGTGGAAATACATCGTATGCACTTCATGGCGCGGGTCAGTGAGATCGCAGAAATAGGGCATGACCTCCTGGGAGTTCAGACGACCCTTAAGCACCTGCGTGCGGGCGCTAAGCGAGAGCGGGTAAAAACCGGCAAGCTCCGGCACGGTGTAAGCAAGTGCCTCGATGGCGAGCAGCGCCTTGTGGATGCGCCAGTCGAACTCAGCAAGGGTCGCGCATTCCGCTGGTGCCGAAAAGACCCATTGGCGGATCGGTAATTGATAGGGAATGGCAGCAGCGCGGATGGCCGCATCGATGACCGGCACATCGCGGGCTAGCAGAACCGAAAAGCCCTGCTCCTTTAGGGCGCTGCCGATGATACCGACCGCCTCACCGTGGAATGCCGGGTTCTGCGGCAGGAAAAAATTGCCGACACCGAACCGGCCAGCCTGCAGGGCATCGTTGCCCGTCAACTCACGAAAAAAGGAGAGCGACAGGTCCAGCGACACGCCCGCCCCATCACCAACGCCTTCCGCCGACATGCCGCCGCGATGCGGCACGGCACAGAGCGCCTCATGACCGCGCTTCAGCACATCATGCGTCTGCACGCCATCCTTGCGGGTGATGAAACCGACGCCACAGCTGCTTTTCTCAAAAGCCGCATCGTAAAGGCCGAATTTTTGCTCCGTCACACTCAAGGCACTCTCCTCTCGTTGCGCATTTCGCGCGGCATCGCCCTCTTTCCCGAAACCCGGCGCGTCAGCCGGCACTCTGCGGGCGGAGCCGCAGGCGACCTGGCTGCTCCTCATTCTTCTGCTTATCGGCGTTTAATGGCGCGAACCGTCGATTTGCGGCCGTCAAACGGCTTGGCGGCGATGGCCGCTTTCTCGCAAATAATGATCGTCGTCGTTCGCATCGCGTTCCCTGAAGGCCGGCTTTCCGGCGGTGAGATACACTGAATTACGTCAGTATTGCTTACATAATATTTCATGATCGACCGAGTCAAGATTAAAATTGACCCGGCGCAATAAAAAAACAAAAACGCCGCGAAATCCGACAGGATTCCGCGGCGCAATGGCTGCAGGTGTTGTTAAATTGCCTGGATCACTCCGACGGCATGTCCAGCGTTCGGCTGAACCAAAGGGCAACCAGCGTACAGACAGCACCCGACATCAGGTAAATTCCGACGGCAAACAGTCCGAATTTGGACGAAAATCCCAGTGCGACGAGTGGTGCAAAACCAGCGCCGATCAGCCAGGAAATATCCGAGGTAAGTGATGCGCCGGTGTAGCGGTATTCACGGCTGAAACGGGAGGCGAGCGCGCCGCCTGCCTGGCCGAAGGAGAGGCCAAGGAGCGAGAAACCGATCAGGACGAAAAGATAGCGGCCGATATCACCCGAACTAAGCAGAACAGGTGCCACCAGGCTGAAGAGGCCGATGAGAGCTGCGGCGATAGCCAGAAGCTTCCGACGGCCGATCCTGTCGGCCAGAATGCCCGAAATCACGATCATGCCGCCGCAGATGATGGCGCTGATGAATTGCACGAACAGGAAGTCCGAAACACGCTGGCTGGTATTAAGCGAGACCCAGCTCAGTGGAAAGACCGTAACGAGGTGAAAGAGCGCAAAACTTGCCAGCGGCACGAAAGCGCCGGTGACCACGACCGGAAACTGCGAGCGTAACATCTTGAACATCGGGCGCGGCTCCAGCTCATGCTGTTCCAGCATGGCCTGGAATTCCGGTGTTACGATCATGCGCAAGCGGGCAAAGAGTGCCAGAACATTGAGCGCCAGCGCCACGAAGAACGGGAAACGCCAGCCCCAGGCAAGGAACTCGGCATTGGAAAGCTGCGTGACAAAAATGATGAAAAAGGCACTGGCGAGGCCGAAGCCCATGGCCGCACCGATCTGCGGCATCATGGCGTACCAGCCGCGCTGCTTCTGCGGTGCATTCATGGCCAGCAACGACACGAGGCCATCCCAGGCGCCACCAAGGCCAAGGCCCTGACCGATACGGAAGACAGCCAGAAGGATCGGCGCGAGCATGCCTGCTTCCGCATAGGACGGAAGGAAGCTGATCGCCATGGTGGAACCACAGAGCGTGAAGAGCGCCGCCATCAGCTTGACGGCCCGGCCGAACTTGCGGTCGATCTGGAGGAAGATCAGCGAACCGATCGGCCTTGCGATAAAGGCAAGCGAGAATACCGCAAAGGAATAAAGCGTGGCCGTCAGCGGATCGACGAAGGAAAAGAAGACGTGCGGGAAAACGAGCGCAGAGGCGATGGCATAGATGAAAAAGTCAAAGAATTCAGTCATTCTCGCAAGAATGACCGCAATCGTGATGCGATCCGGATCGACGCTCGTGGGACCAGCCCCGTTTGCCTCCGGTGCCTGCCCAAAGGATGGAGCAGCATTCGTATAACTCATAATATCCCTCCTGCGTCATGGACGAACCATTTCCTGTAACGCGCGGGCTCCTCTTCCGTTGCGTTACGATGCGACGGATTGTCACACGCACCCTACGTAACGTCAATTGAAGTTTGACAATAAAGGGTTGCTCAGTCGGCTGACCATGCGATAATGCAGCCGCTCGCCATTAAACGCAGTACTGCCTGGCATATGGTGCATCGCGAAGGCTTCGCTGCACCGCGACAATATACCTCATTTCAAAAATGACCTTCGGCAATTATTCGCGGCCTAATCCAAACTGTACGAGTTCAAAGAACGTGCGCATGATCAAAAAACTCCCATCCGCCCTTCTGGCAATCCCGGCCCTGCTGTTGCTCAGCGGCTGCAACCTCGTCGTCATGAACCCTTCGGGCGACGTGGCGATCCAGCAGCGCGATCTTATCATCACGTCCACGGTCTTGATGCTGCTGATCATCGTCCCGGTCATCGTCCTGACGCTGTTTTTCGCCTGGAAGTACCGAGAGTCGGCCAAGGCCGAAGATTACGATCCTGAATGGCATCACTCCACGCGCCTTGAAATGGTGATCTGGTCGGCTCCCGTCGCCATCATCCTGATGCTCGGCACGGTGACCTGGATTTCCACCCACCGTCTCGACCCCTATCGCCCGCTGGAACGGATCGACGAGAATCGTCAGGTTACCGCCGATATCAAGCCGATCACGGTCGAAGTGGTGGCCATGGACTGGAAGTGGCTATTCTTCTATCCCGAACTCGGCATCGGCAGCGTCAATGAATTCGCCGCACCCGTCGATGTTCCGATCAATTTCAAGATCACCGGCACCACCGCGATGAACTCCTTCTTCGTTCCCGCACTTGCCGGCCAGATCTACGCCATGGGCGGCATGCAGACCAAGCTGCATGCGGTCATTAACAAGGAAGGTGTCTATGACGGCATCTCGGCCAACTTCTCCGGTCCCGGCTTCTCGCACATGCGCTTCAAGTTCCATGGTCTCAGCCAGCAGGGCTTTGACCAGTGGGTAGCCAAGGTGAAAGAAGGCGGTAAGGGTTTCGGCCGGCAGGAATATCTGGAATTCGCCAAGCCTTCCGAGCGTGAGCCGGTGCAATATTTCGCTTCGGTGGATCCGGAACTCTACAGCGCCATCCTCAACCGTTGCGTAGAGCCCAACAAGCTCTGCATGCGCGACATGATGCATATCGACGCCAATGGCGGCGGCGGCAAGGAAGGCATCGACATCGCCAAGGCGCTGAACTCTGTCGTCTGCACCCCGCTTGCGCCCTATGGCGTCGCCAGCGGTCCACAATCCACTCCGGCTGCTATCGAAGGTCAGACTTTCGAACCTGCGGCGCTGCCGGAAACGAAAAAAGTCGCTGGGTGACGATACGTCCCGGCATTCTACGGCGCGGCCTGTCCGCGCCGATCTTACGTTTTTGAATCGCAAGAGGCTAAAATGGTCGTCAACTCCGATCAAACGTCGTTCCTGTTCGGACGGCTAACCTGGGAGTCAATCCCGCTTCACGAGCCCATTCTTGTCGCCACCTTCGCGGCTGTGGCTCTGGGCGGCATCGCCGTCGTCGGCGCGCTCACCTATTTCCGCCTTTGGGGCTATCTCTGGAAGGAATGGTTCACGAGCATCGATCACAAGAAGATCGGTATCATGTACATCATTCTGGCACTCGTCATGCTTCTGCGCGGCTTTGCCGACGCCATCATGATGCGTGTCCAGCAGGCGATCGCCTCCGGCGGATCGGAAGGCTATCTTCCGCCGCATCACTACGATCAGATCTTCACGGCCCATGGCGTCATCATGATCTTCTTCATGGCGATGCCGATGATCACCGGCCTCATGAACTTCGTCGTGCCACTGCAGATCGGCGCCCGCGACGTATCGTTCCCCTTCCTCAACAACTTCTCCTTCTGGATGACCACGGCCGGCGCCGTCATCACCATGATCTCCCTGTTCATCGGTGAATATGCGCAGACCGGCTGGCTCGCCTACCCGCCGCTGTCCGGCATCGACGGCAGCCCGGGGGTCGGGGTCGATTATTATATCTGGGGTCTGCAGATCGCCGGCGTGGGAACGACGCTATCGGGCATCAACCTGATCGTGACGATCATCAAGATGCGCGCACCCGGCATGACCATGATGCGCATGCCGATCTTCGTCTGGACGTCGCTGTGTTCGAACATCCTGATCGTCGCATCCTTCCCGATCCTGACTGCGACGCTCGCACTTCTGACCCTTGACCGCTACGCTGGTACGAACTTCTTCACCAACGACCTCGGCGGCAATCCGATGATGTATGTCAACCTCATCTGGATCTGGGGCCATCCCGAAGTGTATATTCTGGTGCTGCCGGCTTTCGGTATCTTCTCCGAAATCGTCGCCACCTTCTCGGGCAAGCGTCTCTTCGGTTATGCGTCGATGGTTTACGCCACCGCCGTCATCACCATCCTGTCCTACCTGGTGTGGCTGCACCACTTCTTCACCATGGGTTCGGGCGCCAACGTCAATGCCTTCTTCGGCATCACCACGATGATCATCTCGATCCCGACGGGTGCGAAGATCTTCAACTGGCTCTTCACCATGTATAAGGGTCGCATCAAGTTCGACGTGCCGATGCTGTGGACGATCGGCTTCATGATCACCTTCGTCATCGGTGGCATGACCGGCGTTCTTCTCGCCGTTCCCCCTGCCGACTTCGTGCTGCACAACTCGCTGTTCCTGATCGCCCACTTCCACAACACGATCATCGGCGGCGTGGTCTTCGGCGTTCTGGCCGGTATCGTCTACTGGTTCCCGAAGGCTTTCGGTTACCGTCTCGATCCGTTCTGGGGCAAGCTGTCCTTCTGGTTCTGGTTCATCGGCTTCTACTTCGCCTTCATGCCGCTCTACATCCTCGGCCTGATGGGCATCACGCGCCGCCTCAGCCAGTTTGAAGACAACTCGCTGCAGATCTGGTTCGTGATTGCTGCCTTCGGCGCCTTCCTGATTGCGCTCGGCATCGCCTCCTTCATCATCCAGCTCATCGTCAGCTTCCTGAAGCGCGAGCAGCTGCGTGACGTCACCGGCGACCCCTATAATGGCCGCACGCTCGAATGGTCGACGTCTTCCCCGCCGCCGCAGTACAACTTCGCCTTCACGCCGGTCATTCATGACGTGGATGCCTGGCACGACATGAAGAAGCGCGGTTACAACCGTCCGCTGGAAGGCTTCATTCCGATCCACATGCCGAAGAATACCGGTGCAGGCGTGATCATCAGCGCCATCAGCGTGGTGCTCGGCTTCGCCCTGGTGTGGCACATCTGGTGGCTCGCCGCGCTGTCCTTCATCGGCGTCATCGCGGTCTCCATCGCCCACACCTTCAACTACAATCGCGATTATTACATTCCCGCATCCGACGTTTCGACCGTCGAGGCGGAGCGTACGAAGCTGCTCGCGAAACAGGCGTAACGGAACATGGCTCATACACCTGCACAAAGCGTCGACGGCGCTGAACCACCGGTCTTCTACCTGAAGGAAGACCACCACCCGGAAAACGGCACTTCGATCGGTTTCTGGCTTTATCTGATGAGCGACTGCCTGATCTTCGCCGTGCTCTTCGCCACCTATGCCGTTCTCGGCCGCAGCTATGCGGCCGGTCCTTCGGGCGCGGATCTTTTCGATCTCAAGCTCGTGGCCATCAACACCGGCTTCCTGCTGTTCTCCTCCATCACCTATGGCTTCGCCATGCTGGAAATGGAAAAGCAGAAGGTGAAGTCGACGCTGGTGTGGCTCGGCATCACCGGCCTCTTCGGTCTCGCCTTCCTTGCCGTCGAACTCTACGAGTTCCATCACCTGATCGAGGAAGGTGCCGGCCCGCAACGTTCGGCGTTCCTTTCGGCTTTCTTCGCTCTGGTCGGCACCCACGGTCTGCACGTCACCTTCGGTACCATCTGGCTCATCACGCTGATGGTACAGGTGGCAAAACATGGCCTGATCGCCGCAAACAAGCGCCGCCTGATGTGCCTTTCGATGTTCTGGCACTTCCTTGACGTCATCTGGATCGGCGTCTTCTCCTTCGTTTACCTCATGGGAGTTCTTTGATGAGTTCCGAAGCACACGCACATCACGACGCGCATGGCGACGACCATCATCATCATGATGGCGCAAGCCACGGCACGTTCAAAAGCTACATGATCGGCTTCATCCTGTCGGTCATTCTGACGGCTATCCCCTTCTGGCTGGTCATGGGTGGCGTTCTTGAAAACAAGACCCTGCTCGTCATCGCGATCATGGGTCTCGGCGTCATCCAGATCTTCGTGCACATGATCTACTTCCTGCACATGGACACCAGATCCGAAGGCGGCTGGACCTTCATGGCGCTGATCTTCACCGTCGTAGTTCTCCTGATCACGCTCTCCGGCTCGCTTTGGGTCATGTACAACATGAACAAAAACATGATGCCGCTGCACATCGAAGATGTGAAAAACCTGCCCTGAGCAGCAAAAATCAACGGCCCGCCGGACAGCCGGCGGGCCGCCTTGCGCGTCAACACATAACCCCATGAATCGTGGCGCGATTTATGGGGTTATTTGCTGGAGGAAGCGCATGCGGGCGCAACTTGGCCCGCCGGAGCAGATGATCTCTCTGCCGTGGCGCTTCGCAAGGACCGTGAAATGAGCGAAATCGCACCCCAAAAACGGCGCATCCGCCCCGCGGCAATCGTCGTCCTGTTTTTAACCGTTGTCCTGACGGGCTGCCTGCTGGCGCTTGGAACATGGCAGGTTCAGCGCCTTTTCTGGAAACTTGACCTGATCGAGCGCGTTGACGCCCGCGCCCATGCCGAGCCCGTCAATGCTCCTGCCGCCAGCGAATGGCAGGCACTCACCGATCCCGCCGATTATGAATATCGCCGTGTGAAACTGTCCGGTACACTCCTCAACGACAAAGAGGTTCAGGTCTACACGGTCACGGATCTCGGCCCCGGTTATTGGATCATGACGCCGTTGCGGCGCGACGATGGCTCAAGCATCATCGTCAATCGCGGTTTCGTGCCCTCCGACCGGCGCGATCCATCCTTGCGCCAGGAAGGCGAACCGACCGGAAACGTCGAGATCGTCGGACTGATGCGCGCACCGGAAACCGGCGGGCTTTTCCTGAGGACCAACGACCCGGCAAATGGCCGTTGGTACTCCCGCAACATCCCGCAGATTTCACAGGCTTCCGGGCTCTCACAGGTCGCGCCCTTTTATGTCGACGCCGATGCAACCCCCAATCCGGGCGGGCTGCCAGTGGGCGGCAAGACCATGCTCACCTTCCCCAACAACCACCTCTCCTACGCCGTGACATGGTATATTCTGGCGGCCATGGTGGTGGCGGCCGGCTGGTATGTCATGCGCAATCTCAATGCGCCGAAATCAAAAAGGGATGCGGCGTGAACGGCCGGTTTTACCGGATGGTTCATAAAAGCACTTCCTTCTTCACGTTTTGCTGATCTATAACGACAGTTCGGCCTGACATTGCCCGTCGGCGCAATTTTGTTTCGGTGAGTTATGGCAAGAGCATTTCTTCTCGTTCTGGATTCCTTCGGTGTCGGCGGCGCACCTGACGCGGAGCACTATGGTGATCTTGGTGCAAATACGCTCGGCCATATCGCGGAATTCTGCGCGGCAGGTGCGGCGGATAGAGCCGGGCTTCGGGCCGGGCCGCTGAAGCTGCCGAACATGTGTTCGCTCGGCCTCATCGAGATCGCAAGGCAGGCAAGCGGCGACATTCCCGCTGGCATGGAGCCTCCCGAGCGGATTTTCGGTCTGCACGGCTCTGCCAGCGAAATCTCCAAGGGCAAGGACACCCCTTCAGGCCACTGGGAGATCGCCGGCACACCCGTGACGTTCGACTGGGGATATTTCCCGACGGAGGGCGACGCCTTTTCTCCGGAGCTGGTTGAGGCGATCTGCGAGGCGGCCGACATTCCCGGCATCCTCGGCAATTGCCACGCTTCCGGTACCGAGATCATCGCTGCGCTCGGTGAGGAACATATCAGGACCGGCAAGCCAATCTGCTACACTTCTTCCGATTCCGTGTTCCAGATCGCCGCCCATGAAACCCATTTCGGTCTTAAACGGCTTATCGCTCTCTGCGAAACGGTGCGCAAGCTGCTCGATCCGCTGAATATTGGCCGTGTCATCGCCCGCCCGTTCATCGGCGAGACGGTCGCGACCTTCGAACGCACCGGCAACCGCCGCGACTTCTCCGTTCTGCCGCCGGAGCCCACCCTGCTCGACCGGCTGGTGGAAGCGGGGCGCAAGGTGCATGCGATCGGCAAGATCGGCGACATCTATGCCCATCAGGGCGTGTCGCGGGTCATCAAGGCAAATGGCAACGCTGCCTTGATGGATGCGACGCTGCAGGCCATCGACGAAGCAGAAAACGGCGATCTCGTCTTCACCAACTTCGTCGATTTCGACATGCTTTACGGCCACCGCCGAGACGTAGCCGGTTATGCGGCGGCGCTGGAGGCCTTCGACGCGCGTATTCCGGAAATTCATCGCAAGATGGCGCCTGGCGATATAGCGCTTCTCACCGCCGACCATGGTTGCGATCCTACCTGGCGCGGCACGGACCATACACGCGAAAGGGTGCCAATCATGGCATTCGGCCCGGGCATCCGTTCCCGCGATGTCGGCATCCGTACAAGCTACGCCGATATCGGCGAAAGCATCGCTCACCATCTAGGCATTGACGCCGGTTCACACGGCAGGAGCTTCATTTGACATCGCATTTGCTGAAAGCGGAAATTCACTGCCACCTCGAAGGTGCGGCACCGCCTGCCCTCGTTGCCAGACAGGCGGAGAAATACGGCATAGACACCAGTGGCTTCCTGCGCGACGGCCAATATGTCTGGTCGGATTTTGCGCAATTCATCCAGTGCTACGATGCGGTGGCGCAGGTGTTCAAGACCGATGAGGACTATGCGGTCCTGACGGAAACCTATCTGACGGAACTGGCAGAGGCCAACACGATCTACAGCGAACTGATCATCTCGCCGGATCATGGCGACCGCATCGGGCTAGGTGCTGACGCCTATCTCGCCGGCGTTGCCGAGGGCATTCGCATCGCCAAGGACAAGACCGGCATCGAAACCCGCATCATCGTCACGGGCGAGCGGCATTTCGGCCCGGAGCGGGTGGTCGCGGCGGCTGAATATGCGGCGCGAGCCCGGCATCCGCTGGTAACCGGCTTCAACATGGCGGGCGAAGAGCGCATGGGCCGCGTTGCCGATTACGCCCGCGCTTTCGATATCGCCCGCGATGCGGGTCTTGGGCTGACGATCCATGCGGGTGAGGTTTGCGGGCCTGAAAGCGTTGCCGACGCGCTTGATCTCGTCAAACCGTCGCGTATCGGCCACGGCGTGCGCGCCATCGAGGATGCCGCTCTCATCTCCCGGCTGGTCGAGATGGGAACTGTTCTTGAGGTCTGCCCCGGCTCGAATATCGCGCTCCGCGTCTACCCCGATTTCGCCAGCCATCCGCTGAAAGCGCTGAGCGATGCCGGCGTGCGTGTCTGCATCAGTTCTGACGACCCGCCGTTCTTCTTCACCTCGCTTGCGCGGGAATATGCGCTCGCTGCGGAGGCTTTCGGTTTCAGTGATGCCGAGATCAACGGCATGACCCGCACCGCGCTGGAATGCGCCTTTGTGGACGAAGCCACCCGCGCGCGGCTGCTCGCCCGGATCGATCAGTCCTGAGCTGTGTTGACAGGGTAAAACCGCGAAGAAGGCTTGCGGAAAACGTGCTTTCGGTGAATTACAGGGCATAAGATAAAAAGGAAGGCCAGTTTCATGGACGGCGTCACAGTCATCGAACATCCGCTGGTGCGGCACAAACTCACCATCATGCGCAAGAAGGAAACTTCCACGGCCGGCTTCCGCCGTCTGCTGAGAGAGATTTCGACGCTGCTCTGCTACGAGGTGACGCGCGATCTTGAAATGACGATGGAAACCATCGATACGCCGCTCGAGACCATTCAGGCACCGGTGCTGGAAGGCAAGAAGCTGGTTTTCGCCTCCATTCTGCGCGCCGGCAATGGCCTTCTGGAAGGCATGCTCGAACTGGTGCCTTCGGCGCGCGTTGCCCATGTCGGCGTCTATCGCGACCACGACACGCTTGAAGCCGTCGAATATTATTTCAAGGCTCCCGAAAGCCTCGATGCCCGTCTGGTCATCGTTGTCGACCCCATGCTGGCGACCGGCAATTCCTCCATCGCCGCCGTGGAAAAGCTGAAGGAGCGTGGTGCGAAGAACATCCGCTTCCTGTGTCTGCTGGCAGCACCCGAAGGCATCAAGAATTTCCGTGAGGCGCATCCCGATGTGCCGATTTATACCGCAGCAATCGACAGGCACCTGAACGAAAAGGGATATATCGTTCCGGGCCTCGGTGATGCCGGTGACCGCATGTACGGCACCAAATAACACCGTTCATCATTGCTTAACCGTTTGAGCCATTCGCCGCACGTAACGCGGCGGATGGCTTTTTATTTTAAGATTTCAGTATGTTTTACGCCTATGCTGCACAGGGTTAACCTTTGCCCATGAGGAGCAATCACTTGCTGGCGCGTGCGATTTTTCTGCTTGTCGGTCTTTCGGTCAGCGCCACACAGATTCCCGCGCTGATGGAAAAATTCCAGCCACGCCCGGAAATCAGCGCGGCAAAATCCGGCGACACCGCCGAAGTTTCCAGACCGCAGCCGGTTTCACTGGGCAATATCAGTCTGAAGGCGGATGCACGCGGTCACTTCAATGCCACCTTCCGCATCAACGGCAAATCATTCGACGGGCTTGTCGATACCGGTGCTTCCATGGTGGCGATCAATGAGACAATGGCGCGCCGGCTCGGTTACGGCGTCAACAGCCTCGATTTCAAATATGCGATCTCGACAGCCAATGGGCAGACCCTGGCGGCGCATGTAAAACTCGACCGGGTGGAAATCGGCGCGATCCGCGTTCAGAATGTAGATGCCATGGTGTTGAAGGACAACGCGCTAAGCAGCATGCTGATCGGCATGAGCTTTCTGAAACAATTATCGTCCTTCAAGGTATCCGGTGGCGAGATGCGGCTGGTCAGGTGATCCGCTCAAGGATGGGTTCCGCGATTTCAGGGCCACTATCCGCAATACCGTAACAGTTCTCTATCCTCGTGATCGCACGTTCCGCGTCTTCTCCGGAAGCGGCGTGAACGACCGCGATCGGCTCGCCCTTCTTCACCCTTGCGCCGAGCGGCAGGATATCCGAAATACCGACGGCCGGATTGATGGTGTCCGATGGCTTTGTTCTTCCGCCGCCGAGTTCGACGACAACCATGCCGAGATCACGCGTCGCGCAGGATGCGAGCCAGCCGCTTCGTGCAGCGGGAACCGGGAGGATGACCGGCGCAGAGGCGAGGTAACGGGATGGATTCTCGACAAAATCCGACGGGCCGCCCAGTGCCGAAACCATTCGCGCAAAGACCTCCATGGCGTGACCGGAGGAAAGGGCCGCCGACGCCAGCGCCTCGCCCTCCTCCAGCGTTGCCGCTTTCCGAGCCTGCACCAGCATTTCCGCCGCGAAGGAAAGGACGACTTTTTCCAGACGGGTGCCGGCCTTGTGACCGGCCAGAAACGCCAGGCAATTGACGATTTCGACGGCATTGCCCGCCGCATCGCCAAGCGGCTGGTTCATGTCCGTTATCAGCGCCGTTGTCGGCAGGCCCGCACCAACAGCCACATCGACCAGCGCGCGCGCGAGAATGCGGGCGTCCTCCAGGCTTTGCATGAAAGCGCCGTTGCCGACCTTTACGTCGAGAACGAGCGTCTCAAGCCCAGCCGCGAGCTTCTTTGAGAGAATGGAAGCGGTAATCAGCGGAATGGAATCAACCGTCGCCGTCACATCCCTGATAGCGTAGAGGCGTTTATCTGCGGGGGCGAGATCGCCGGTCTGGCCGATGATGGCGCAGCCGACCGACTCCACCGTCCGGCGAAACAGAGCCTCGTCAGGCATGACATTATAACCGGGGATGGCTTCCAGCTTGTCGAGCGTGCCGCCCGTATGGCCAAGGCCCCTGCCGGAAATCATCGGTACTGCAAGACCGCAGGCGGCAACGATGGGAGCGAGCATCAGGGAGACATTGTCGCCGACACCACCGGTGGAATGCTTGTCCGCCACCGGCCTGCCAATATCGCGCCACGACAGCACATCGCCGCTCTCCCGCATGGCAAGCGTCAGCGCCACCATCTCGTCCCGGTTCATGCCACGGAAAAACACCGCCATGGCAAAAGCGGCCGCCTGGCCCTCCGATATGCCGTCTTTCGACAGCGCTTCGATGAACGCGGCAATCTCCTGCGGCGTTAGCGACTGGCCATCGCGTTTGCGGCGGATGATCTCCTGCGGGATCAAGCTCAATACCCGCTGGCGGCCTTGGCCGGTTCGCCACCGGCCAGCACGTTGAGCACATCATCGAGAATGCCCGAAGCGCCGAAACGGAAAGTGGATGGCATGGCCCAATTGGGAGCCATGATGGTTTCCGCCAGTCGCAGGTAAAGCGTCGCATCCTCCACCGTGCCGATACCGCCGGCGGGTTTGAAGCCGACTTTCTGCCGGCTATCGCGGATCGCCTGAAGCATGATGTCTGCCGCCTCCAGCGTGGCATTGATGGCAACCTTGCCTGTGGAGGTCTTGATGAAGTCAGCGCCCTCCGCGATGGCTATTTCGGAGGCGCGTCGGATCAAGGCCTTGTCCTTCAACTCGCCGGTTTCGAGAATGACCTTGAGCAGAACGGGCGCGACGCAAGCCTTGCGCACGGACGCTACCATTTCGGCCACCGCCGATTCATCACCTTCCATGAATTTACGATAGGGGATGACAAGATCGATTTCATCGGCACCGTCACGGATCGCTGCTTCGGTTTCCGCGACGACAGTCGCGACATCAAGATCGCCCGAGGGAAAATTGACGACGGTGGCGATGCGAATCCCGTGTTCTTTTCCGAAGGCAGCGCGGGCCTGCGCGACGAAACGCGGCCAGATGCAGATAGCGGCCGTGTTGCCAAACTCCGTATGCGCCCGCTGACACAGGGCAGCAATCTGCTGCGGCGTGCAGTCTTCCCTGAGATTGGTCAGGTCCAGCAAGGACAGAGTGAGGGCAGCCGCTTCGCGCGGACGCTGGAGTTCCATGGTCACGCTCCTCCTGAGATCATTTCTTTCAGAATAGCGGCAAGTCTCTTGCCGCCCACCGGAGCCATATCCTTGGTTTCCTCATGGCTCAGTTCCGCGCCGCTCATGCCGGCGCCGTAGTTGGTAATAACCGATGCGGCGGCAACGCGCATCCCGAAAAAGCGGGCAAGAATGACTTCCGGCACGGTGGACATGCCAACGGCATCCGCGCCGAGAAGCCGCGCCATGCGGATTTCCGCTGGCGTTTCGAAGCTCGGACCGGAAAACCACATATAGACGCCGCCAAACAAAGGCACCGTCGCGCGGATCGCGGCATTGCGCATGGCGAGCATCAGATCCGGATCGTAAGCCGTGGTCATGCCGACGAAGCGACGGTGGCTTTCTTCGCCGATTAGCGGATTCATGCCGGAATAGTTGATGTGATCGGTGATCTGCATGACGGAGCCGGGCGGCATATCCTGTCTCACCGAACCCGCCGAATTGGTGAGGATGAGCGATTGCACGCCGAGACCAGCCAGCGCCTCGATGACCGGGCGCATCGCCGCCGGATCGCCCTTTTCGTAGAAATGCACCCGGCCAGACAGCATCATGACGGGCTCGCCGCCGAGATAACCGGCCACCAGTTCTCCAGCATGGCCGGAAACGCCACCCGCGGGAAAGCCGGGAAGATCGGCATAGGGCACACGGATCGGGTCGCTGACTTCTTCCACCAGCGAGCCCAGCCCGGAGCCGAGGACGATGGCAACGCGCGGCATCAGGCCGTTCAGGCGCTCCACCAGAATATCGATCAAACCATCCATCATCAGGGCAGCTCGGTTTTGAAGACGGAGGGCAGCAGCTCCTCCATGGTCATGACCTTCTGAACGCCGGTTTCGTCGCAGAGATAAATCTTCGTCTCCGGCGTGGCGAATTCGGCAATCTTCTGGCGGCAGCCGCCGCAGGGAGAGCAGAGCGGCAGCTTTTCAGCGATCACGGCCACTTCGCTGATCTTTTTAGCTCCGCCCATGATCATGGCGCTGATGGCTGATGGTTCCGCGCACCAGCCCTGCGGGAAGGAGATGTTCTCAATATTGGCGCCCTTGTAGATTTTGCCGTCTTCGGCGCGGATTGCCGCACCGACGGGAAATTTCGAATAGGGCGCGTAGGCGAAAGTCATGGCCTCCACTGCGGCTTCGAACAGGGCGTGAGACTTTGGATCGGAGGACATGGGTTTAACGCTCCTTCGCATAGGCAACGCCACCGGCCTTGGGGGGCTTGGCGACGCCGATGAAACCGGCAAGCAGGATGCAGGTGAGGATATAGGGCATGGCCTGGAAAATCTGCACTGGCACCTCGCCGATGCCAGGCACGGATTTGCCCTGCATGAAATTGGCGAAAGCATCCAGAAAACCGAAAAGCAGGCAGGCGAACATGACCGGCACCGGCTTCCATTTCGCGAAAATCAGTGCCGCAAGCGCTATATAACCCTTACCAGCCGACATGTTGGCGATGAAGGCGGCCGACTGCGCGACAGCGAGATAGGCACCGGAAAAACCGCAGAGGAAACCGGCGACGATGACCGCGCGGTAGCGCATCCACGTCACCGAAATGCCCGCCGTATCGACGGCACCCGGATTTTCACCGACGGCGCGCAGGCGCAGGCCGAAACGGGTGCGGTAAAGTACCCACCACGACAGCGGCACCGCCAGGAAGGCGAGATAGGTGAGGATATTGTTGCCGGAAATGACGTTGGCATAAAGCGGTCCGATGTAGGGTACCTCGCGCATCGCATCCGCGCCGGGCAGGATGATCGGCGCAAAACGGCCCTCCCCCGGCAATTGCGGCGTGCGGCCGCCCTGCCCGAACCATGCCTGGCCGAGTACCACCGTCAGGCCGGCGGCGATGAAGTTGAGCGCCACGCCAGACACGATCTGGTTGCCACGATTGGTGATGACCGCGAAACCATGGATCAGCGAGAACGCGATAGAGACGCCAATGCCGGCCAGAAGACCGGCCCACGGGTTTGCGGTAAGATAGGCGACACAGGCGGAAGCGAAGGCCGCCGCCAGCATCTTGCCTTCAAGGCCGATGTCGAACACGCCGGCGCGTTCGGAAAACAGCCCGGCAAGTGCGGTGAAGAGCAGCGGGATGGTGAGGCGGATGGTCGAGCCGAGAATGCTGACCAGCATATCGAAAAAATCCATGTCAGCTCACCCCTTTGCCAGACGCTGGTAGATGTGGACGATCGCGGGCCGGTACATGTATTCAAGCGCACCGGCAAACAGGATCACCAGACCCTGGATGACCACGATCATCTCGCGGGTAATGTTGGGCATCTCAAAGGAAAGGTCTGCGCCGCCCTGATAGAGAATGCCGAACAGCAATGCCGAAAAGATGATGCCGAGCGGATGGCTTCGCCCCATCAACGAAACAGCGATACCAACGAAACCTGCACCACCGACGAACTCCACCTGCAGGCGGGCGGAAGCGCCCATGACCGGGTTCAGCGCCATCATGCCCGCCAGACCGCCGGAAATGAGCATGGCGATGATGACGGTGCGCGAATAGGGAATGCCGGCATAGATGGCTGCCGACGGGCTGACGCCCAGCGTGCGCATCTCATAACCCAGCTTGGTGCGCCAGATCAGCACCCAGACGAGAAAACACATGGCCAACGCAATGAGGAAAGACACGTTGAACGGCGCTGGGCCGAGCTTCAGACCAAATAGTGCCATCAGCCAGTCGAGCTTCGGCAATTGGCCACCCGGAAGAAAGGTGCGCGTTTCCGGCGCCATCTTCCCCGGCACGATCAGCACATTCACCAGCAGATAAACCATCAACGCCGCGGCGATGAAGTTGAACATGATGGTTGTGATGACGACGTGGCTGCCGCGCTTGGCTTGAAGCCAGGCCGGAATAAAGGCCCAGGCCGCGCCGAAGAGCGCCGCGCCGATGACGGCAAAGGGCATCGTCACATACCAGGGCACGTAACGGTCGAGCGCCAGCGCCACCAGCGCCGCACCCAGCCCGCCAATATAGGCCTGCCCTTCGGAGCCGATGTTGAACAGACCGGCATGGAAAGCCACGGCAACGGAGAGGCCGGTGAAGATGAAGCTCGTCGTGTAAAACAGAGTGAAGCCAATGGCGTCACCTCGGCCGAGAGCGCCCTCGATGAGCAGGCGAAGTGCCGCCAGCGGGCTTTCTCCAATCGACCACACGACGAGCCCGGAAATCAGAAAGGCGGTGACGACATTCAGCAGCGGCAGCAGGCCGTAGCTGATCCAGTTTGGCAGGGGGGTGGAAGCGGTACTCATTCATGCCTCATGCGGCGATGCCGGCCATCATCAGGCCCAGCGTCTGTTCTTCGGCTTCCGCCGTTTTTTCTCCAACGACCCGGCCCGCGAACATGACCATGATCCGGTCCGAAAGGGAACGGATTTCATCGAGTTCGACCGACACCAGCAAGATTGCCTTTCCAGCATCGCGCATTTCGATGATGCGGCGATGGATGAATTCGATCGCACCGATATCCACGCCACGGGTCGGCTGGCCGATGATCAACATTTTTGGATCCCGCTCGATTTCTCGGGCGACGACGATCTTCTGCTGGTTGCCGCCGGAAAAATTGGCGGTCTTCAGCTGCGGGTTCGGCGGGCGGATATCATATTTCTCGATCTTCTCGACCGCATCCCTGCGGATGGCCTCCGGGTTGAGGAAGGGGCCTTTTCCGTATCGTTCGTCATGATGATAGCCGAGGATGGAGTTTTCATATTCCTCGAATTTCAGCACCAGCCCCATGTGGTGACGATCCTCGGGGATATGCGCGAGGCCAAGCTTGCGCAAAATGGCCGGATCGGGGCGGTCCACCTTCTGCCCGTCCACCCATATTTCGCCGGATGAGGGCTTGCGGATACCGGCGATGGCCTCCAGCAGCTCCGACTGGCCATTGCCGGCAACACCGGCAATGCCAACGATTTCGCCAGCGCGGACATCAAGTGAAACGTCGTCCACCATTGTGACGCCACGGCTATCCTTGACGGTGAGATTGCGGATGGATAACAGCACCTCGCCCGGCGTCGTCTCGCCCTTTTCCACCCGGAGCAGCACGCGGCGGCCGACCATCAGTTCGGCCAGTTCCTCGACGCTGGTTTCGGAGGTCTTGCGGGTCGCCACCATCTCGCCGCGGCGCATGACGGAGACGGAATCCGTAATCGCCATGATTTCGCGCAGCTTGTGAGTGATGAGGATGATGGTCTTGCCCTGCTCGCGCAGTACGCCGAGGATCTTGAAAAGGTGATCGGCCTCGGCCGGCGTCAGAACGCCAGTCGGTTCGTCGAGGATCAGGATTTCAGCGCCACGATACATGGCTTTGAGGATTTCGACGCGCTGCTGCAGGCCAACAGGCAATTCCTCGATCACCGCGTCGGGGTCGACTTCCAGCCCGTAATCATCTTCCAGACGCTTCAGTTCCCTGCGCGCACCGGCCCGGCCTTTGGCCAGCAATGCGCCGCCCTCCGCGCCGAGCATCACGTTCTCAAGCACGGTGAAATTTTCCACGAGCATGAAGTGCTGATGCACCATGCCGATACCGGCATTGATGGCCGTCTGGCTGTCGCGGATCGAAACCGGCTTGCCATTCACGCGGATTTCACCGGCATCCGCCTGGTAAAAACCGTAGAGGATCGACATCAAGGTCGATTTTCCGGCACCGTTTTCCCCGATGATGCCGTGGATCGTACCCTTGGCAACGGTCAGATTGATATTTTTATTGGCGTGAACGGCACCGAATTTCTTGTCGATGCCCACGAGCTCGATTGCAGGGTCCATACTCAAACCGAAACCTCTCCGAAGGCTGGATATGAAAAGGGCGCAAGGTGAAAAATCACCATGCGCCCCAGTCAGATATCATATCATTTCGGGCAGGAATTGTCCGCCATGTAGTCATGAACCTTGATGGTGCCGGCAATGATGTCGGCCTTCGCCTTGTCTACAGCGGCAATCATCTCGGGCGTGATAAGAGCCTTGTTGTTGTCGTCGAGCGCGTAAGCCACGCCGTCTTCCTTGACGCCGAGTGCCACGATACCGGGCGTGAACTTGTCGTCCTTGGCATCCTTATAGGCGTTGTAAACGGCCAGATCGACGCGCTTGACCATCGAGGTCAGAACGGAGCCGGGATGCAGGTGGTTCTGGTTGGAATCGACGCCGATCGAGTACTTCTTGTTGTCGGCGGCGGTCTGGAGCACGCCGATACCGGTCGCGCCGGCTGCCGCGTAAATCACGTCCGCGCCCTGGTCGATCTGGTTCTTGGTGAGCTCGCCGCCGCGCACCGGGTCGTTCCAGGCAGCACCGGTGGTGCCTGTCATGTTCTGAAAGACTTCGATCTTGTCGTTGGCCGCCTTGGCACCCTGGGCGTAACCGCAGGCGAACTTGCGGATCAACGGAATGTCCATGCCGCCGATGAAGCCGACCTTGCCGGTCTTGGAAGCCATGCCTGCGAGGAGACCGACGAGGTAGGAACCTTCATGCTCCTTGTAGACGACCGAGCGAACATTCGGCAGTTCAACGACGGAATCGACGATGACGAACTTCGTGTCGGGGAATTCGGCGGCAACCTTTTCCATGGCCGAGGTCCAGGCGAAGGATACGGCAACGACCGGGTTGAAACCCTTGCTGGCGAAGTTGCGGATGGCCTGTTCGCCCTGCGTGTCGCTGGTCGGTTCGAAGTCGCGGAACTCGATGCCCGTTTCCGCCTTGAACTTTTCAGCGCCGGCCGCAGCGGCCTCGTTGAACGACTTGTCGAACTTGCCGCCCGTGCCATAGACCAGCGCCGGCTTGATATCCGCGGCAAGCGCGGAAGCCGACATTGCGGCAAGCGCAAAAAGCGTCAGAAGGGATTTTTTCATTGTGCAGCCCTGTTGTTGCAATTGATATTTTAAGGGTCCTCCCGCAATCCCGTTAACCGGGAGTGTCTGCGGAACCGCCAGCCGTGTTCCCGGCTGTGCTTGGCGCATATCCTTGCATGGCTCAATGAAAAATTCATCCGGTTTTTTTGACCCGGTGGAAAAACTTTAATCTGGCGTTTTTTTAGTCTTTCCACCGGGCAGAACTGCAAAAAATCTAGCCTATATTGCAGCTTACGCCGGTTCCCCTGAGCCCGCAGTAGCCGCCCGGGTTCTTGGCAAGATATTGCTGATGATAGTCCTCGGCATAATAAAATGTTTCAAGCGGGCCGATTTCGGTGGTGATGGCGCGGCCGTGACCGGCCTCATCCAGAGCCTGCTGAAAAGCATCACGCGCCTTCTGCGCCTGCTGCAACTGGCCTTCCGTCGTCGCATAAATGGCGGAACGATAGGTCGTGCCGACATCGTTGCCCTGCCGCATGCCCTGTGTCGGGTCGTGCTCCTCGAAGAATATTTTGAGCAGGCCTGACAGCGAGATCACGGCCGGATCGTAGACCACCTTCACCACCTCGGCGTGGCCCGTCTGGCCAGTCGTTGTTTCCTGGTAGGTAGGGTTTCGCGTAAAGCCACCGGCATATCCGACAGCAGTTACCCACACGCCCGGCGTTTTCCAGAACAGCCGCTCGGCGCCCCAGAAGCAGCCCATGCCGAGATAGATGATTTCCAGACCATCCGGATAAGGCCCCTTCAAAGGCCGGCCATTCACGAAATGGGCCTCCGGCACCGCGAGCGCTTCTTCACGGCCGGGCAGAGCCGTTTCTTCGGTCGGCATCGTCGTCTTTTTTGAAAGCGTATCGAACAGGAACATTCGGTCCTCCGTGCGGCCGGTTCCGCCGCGTCTTAAGGGTTCACATCTGCGGGGCGCAGGCTTTTACGCTGTCAGACTGTTGAGCGTCTCATTACTTTGCGCTTCCTGTAACCGGCCATCCAGCAAAGCAGGGATAACGCCAGGAAGAAGGCAAATGCAGGCACCCCCGACAGGGCATTTTCAATGAAGCGCCACGCTTCAGGGTGAATATAGTGAGCCAGGGTCGCTTCCACCATGGTGCGCGAGGCAGGAAGAAGATAGTTCCAGACCGACAGGATGCCGGTGATGTTGACCGAGGAGGTGGAAACCGAGCGGATCGAATCGAGCACACCGAGAAAAATCGCCGCAATGAGGAGAAGAAAGCTCAAAAACCGCAAAAAAGCTCTCATCAGGCATACCTCGGCTACGGCGCATCGTTTCGACAGCCACGTTTTAAAACATATATTGCATCGATAAAGCCGGGAAAACCGGTTTGCAACCGCGTCTAAAGACAGGAAATTGCCGACATTTCAAAAAACTGTCAGATTCGTGTTGATCCCTGCGAATTCATCGGTATATATCGCGCCGTTCCAGTGATTTGCATTTCTTCAAAACATGCAGATTTGAAAAAAGGACAGGTGGCCGAGTGGTTTAAGGCGCACGCCTGGAACGCGTGTGTGCGTGAAAGCGTACCGTGGGTTCGAATCCCACCCTGTCCGCCATTTCACCCGACGCTAGCCATTAAAACCAAGCCTCCTGCGTTCCCGCGCCATAGCGTGAAAGCCGCGTTTTACCGCTTCCACGAGCCTTGATGGCTATGCTTCCGCACAGACAGGGATTTCTTGCACTTTTTTGCTACCCTTACCGCTCTCTTGCGCCTTGCAGCAGGAAAAATCGCTCCTTATATACGCCGCATAACTGCAGCGAATACTGCAAATCCAAGTCAAGGAGCTGCTACAAGAATGCCTCACGGGGTTCCGGCAGCTCGCTTCAAGGAGAGAAGAGCATGGCAAAAGTAATCGGTATCGACCTTGGCACGACCAATTCCTGCGTCGCAGTGATGGACGGCAAGGACACGAAAGTAATTGAAAACGCGGAAGGTGCACGCACCACGCCGTCCATGGTGGCATTTTCCGACGATGGCGAACGCCTTGTCGGTCAGCCGGCCAAGCGCCAGGCTGTCACCAACCCGACCAACACCCTGTTTGCGGTCAAGCGCCTCATCGGCCGTCGTTATGAAGACCCGACCGTTGAGAAGGACAAGGCCCTCGTTCCCTTCGAAATCGTCAAGGGCGACAATGGCGATGCCTGGGTGAAGGCACAGGACAAGAACTATTCTCCCTCGCAGATTTCCGCGATGATCCTTCAGAAGATGAAGGAAACGGCTGAATCCTATCTCGGTGAGAAGGTCGAGAAGGCCGTCATCACCGTTCCGGCCTACTTCAACGACGCGCAGCGCCAGGCAACCAAGGATGCCGGCCGCATCGCCGGTCTTGATGTTCTGCGCATCATCAACGAGCCGACCGCGGCAGCACTCGCTTACGGCCTCGACAAGAAGGACGGCAAGACCATCGCCGTTTACGACCTTGGCGGCGGTACCTTCGATATTTCCGTTCTGGAAATCGGCGATGGCGTTTTCGAAGTGAAGTCCACCAACGGCGATACCTTCCTTGGTGGTGAAGACTTCGACATGCGTCTGGTCGAATATCTGGCCGGCGAGTTCAAGAAGGATCAGGGCATCGACCTGAAGAACGACAAGCTTGCCCTGCAGCGCCTTAAGGAAGCTGCCGAAAAGGCGAAGATCGAGCTGTCGTCCTCGCAGCAGACCGAAATCAACCTGCCGTTCATCACGGCTGACGCTTCCGGTCCGAAGCACCTGACGCTGAAGCTGACCCGTGCGAAGTTCGAAAGTCTGGTCGACGACCTGGTGCAGCGCACCGTTGCGCCTTGCAAGGCAGCGCTCAAGGATGCCGGCGTTTCCGCTTCCGAGATCGACGAAGTCGTTCTCGTCGGTGGCATGAGCCGCATGCCCAAGGTGCAGGAAGTCGTGAAGCAGCTGTTCGGCAAGGAGCCGCATAAGGGCGTGAACCCGGATGAAGTGGTTGCCATGGGCGCCGCCATCCAGGCTGGCGTTCTGCAGGGCGACGTCAAGGACGTTCTGCTGCTCGACGTGACCCCGCTGTCGCTCGGCATCGAAACGCTGGGTGGTGTCTTCACCCGTCTGATCGATCGCAATACGACGATCCCGACGAAGAAGAGCCAGACCTTCTCGACCGCCGAAGACAACCAGTCGGCCGTGACCATCCGCGTTTCGCAGGGTGAGCGCGAAATGGCGCAGGACAACAAGCTGCTCGGCCAGTTCGACCTCGTCGGCCTGCCGCCGTCGCCGCGCGGCGTTCCGCAGATCGAAGTCACCTTCGATATCGACGCCAACGGCATCGTGCAGGTTTCCGCCAAGGACAAGGGCACCGGCAAGGAACAGCAGATCCGCATCCAGGCTTCCGGTGGTCTCTCCGACGCCGACATCGAAAAGATGGTCAAGGACGCCGAAGCCAATGCTGAGGCCGACAAGAAGCGTCGTGCGGGCGTAGAAGCCAAGAACCAGGCAGAAAGCCTCATCCACTCCACCGAGAAGTCGGTGAAGGAATATGGTGACAAGGTTTCCGAGACCGACCGCAAGGCGATCGAAGACGCCATTGCCAGCCTGAAGACCGCGGTTGAAGCTTCCGAGCCTGACGCCGACGACATTCAGGCGAAGACCCAGACCCTCATGGAAGTGTCCATGAAGCTCGGTCAGGCCATCTATGAAGCGCAGCAGGCTGAGGCCGGCGATGCTTCTGAAGGCGGCAAGGATGACGTTGTCGACGCCGACTACGAAGAAATCAAGGACGACAAGAAGTCCGCATAACCGCGTGACTTTCCGTCTCCTGACAATTTATGCAAGACATCCGGCTGCCGCGTGCAGCCGGAAATCCATTTGCGGGGCTTGTTAACTGAATGGCGAAAGCAGACTTTTACGAAACACTCGGCGTCAGCAAGACTGCGGACGAAAAAGAGCTGAAAAGCGCCTTCCGCAAACTCGCGATGAAGTACCATCCGGACAAAAACCCTGATGATGCCGATTCCGAACGGAAATTCAAAGAAATCAACGAAGCATACGAAACGTTGAAGGACCCGCAGAAACGCGCGGCCTATGACCGTTTCGGCCACGCGGCCTTTGAAAATGGCGGCATGGGCGGCGGTGGCGGCTTTGGCGGCGGCGGTTTTGCCAATGGCGGCTTCTCGGATATTTTCGAAGACATCTTCGGCGAGATGATGGGTGGCGGACGTGCGCGCCGTTCCTCGGGCGGACGCGAGCGCGGTGCCGATCTTCGCTACAACATGGAAATCACGCTGGAAGAAGCCTTCACCGGCAAGACGGCGCAGATCAGGGTTCCGACTTCGATCACCTGCGACGTCTGTTCCGGCTCGGGCGCGAAACCCGGCACGCAGCCGAAGACCTGCGCCACCTGCCAGGGTTCCGGTCGCGTGCGGGCCGCACAGGGCTTCTTCTCGGTGGAGCGTACCTGCCCCACCTGCCACGGTCGCGGCCAGACGATTTCCGACCCGTGCGGCAAGTGCCACGGTCAGGGTCGCGTGACGGAAGAGCGTTCGCTCTCTGTCAACATTCCATCGGGTATCGAGGACGGCACACGCATTCGCCTGCAGGGCGAAGGCGAGGCCGGCATGCGTGGCGGTCCGGCGGGCGATCTCTATATCTTCCTGTCCGTACGTCCCCATGAGTTCTTCCAGCGCGATGGAGCCGATCTCTATTGCACCGTGCCGATCTCGATGACCACGGCAGCGCTTGGCGGCACTTTCGATGTCACGACGCTGGATGGTACGAAATCGCGGGTTACGGTTCCGGAAGGCACCCAGCCGGGCAAGCAGTTCCGTCTGAAGGGCAAGGGCATGCCGGTACTGCGTTCAGCGCAGACGGGCGACCTCTATATTCAGATTCAGATCGAGACGCCGCAGAAACTCAGCAAGCGCCAGCGCGAGCTGTTGCAGGAATTCGAGCAACTGTCTTCCAAGGAGAATAATCCGGAATCAACGGGCTTCTTTGCCCGGATGAAGGAATTCTTCGACGGCTGATCGCCGCCGCTCTCCAATTTCAGAAACGCCGCCATCCCTTGGGGACTGGCGGCGTTTTCGTTTTTGGTTCAGCCTGAAAAGCCGCCTTCTTCCAGATATTGCCGCTCCTCCGGGGTCGTTTCCCGCAACAGGATGTCGTTACGATGGGGAAAGCGACCAAAACGCTCGATGATCTCGCGATGTTCTTCGGCATGATGCAGATAAAGCCCACCAAGCGGCTGATTGAGACGGCACGCCCGATGCTGCGCCGCCAGATCCTCCGCGTGGGAAAAGGGCAGATAGAAGAAAACCCGCAAATCCTCACCCACCGCCTGATCATGCCCGCGCCTGATGGCTTCATCGGTCAGGAGCCGCGCCAGAGGATCGGTCGCATACATGTGCGCGGTGTCGCGAAAGCAGTTGCGCGGAAACTGATCCAGCAAAAGCATCAAGGCAAGGCTGCTTTCCGCGCCTTCCAGCCAGCCATCCAGTTCCCGCCTTGCGGCAGCGAAATGAGCATCACGGAAACGGTCGTGAAAATGACTGTCGAAGGCGGCATCCTTGTCGAACCATTTGTCGGGGCCGGCCTTCTTCCAGAAATCGACGATCTCGACGGCAAGTTTGGCGGTGTCGTTCTTCATCGTCTGCTCCCGTCAGTAGTGTGGCGGCCTTGTGATGGCAGGCGCGTCCAGCGATTGCTCCTCAAGGCTCAGGAAGCGCTCTGTCAGGCGGTCGAGCTTGGCGCGGGTCTGTTCAACAACCTTCCACTGCTCCGCCAGCTGGTCGGATAACTCCTCTATCACCTTCACCTGATGGGCGACCGCCTCCTCCAACGCAATGATCCTTTTTTCGGTTTCCGACGTCATGGTGACCTCTCTTTCCCGCCCTTCCTTGGGCTTAAAAGTGTGTGAGTCAACCATATGTCACTTTCGTGAAGCGAATTCGTTGCGTCGATCCCGGCATAAAAAAACCGGCGATGTCACCATCGCCGGTATCTAAAGTTTGATATCGCTCAGTCTTCTTCTACGAAAACCTCTTCGCGCTTCTTCTTCACGCTGGGCAGGAAGACGACGATCAGCACGGCCAACGCGATGAAAAGCAGGGTGGCGCTGATCGGCCGGGTGACGAAGGTCGATGGGTCGCCACGTGACAGGATCATGGCACGCCGCAGGTTTTCCTCCAGCAGCGGACCAAGCACGAAACCTAGAAGCAGTGGGGCAGGCTCGCAACGCAGTTTCACCAGCACGTAGCCGATGAAGCCGAAGAAGGCGACGGCGTAGAGATCGAAGACGTTGGAATTGACGCTGTAAACCCCGATGGCGCAGAAGGCCATGATGATCGGGAACAACACGTAATAAGGCACCGTCAGCAGCTTCACCCACAGCCCGATCAAAGGCAGGTTGAGGATGACCAGCATCAGGTTGCCGATCCACATGGAGGCGATGATGCCCCAGAACAGCGCCGGCTGCTCGGTTGCGACGTTCGGACCGGGCACGATGCCCTGAATGATCATGGCCCCGATCATCAGCGCCATAACTGGGTTGGCGGGAATGCCGAGGGTGAGCAGCGGGATGAAGGAGGTCTGAGCACCGGCATTGTTGGCCGATTCCGGACCGGCAACCCCGGCAACCGCGCCGTGCCCGAATTCTTCCGGGTTCTTGGAGACGCGTTTCTCCACGGTGTAGGAGGCAAAGGCGGCAAGGATCGCCCCGCCACCCGGCAGGATGCCGAGAGCCGAACCAATGGCGGTGCCACGCAGCACCGGTCCGATCATGCGCTTGAAATCCTCCTTCGACGGCATCAGGCTGCTTACCTTGGCGATCAGCACCGAACGGGTCCGCTCGTTTTCGAGATTGCGCAGGATTTCGGCGATACCGAAAACGCCGACCGCAACAGCCACGAAGTTAAGACCATCGGCATATTCGCGGATACCGAGGGTGAAGCGCGGCGTGCCGCTGTAAATATCGGTGCCGACGAGCCCGAGCAGCAGGCCGAGTACGACCATGGCCAGCGCCTTGACGATGGAGCCATGGGCAAGGGCGATGGACGAGACGAGGCCAACGACCATCAGCGAGAAATATTCGGCCGCGCCGAATTCCAGCGCGATCGCGGTCAAGGGTGGTGCGAAGATCGCCACCAGGAAGGTGGATACCGTGCCCGCAAAGAAAGAGCCGATGGCGGCGATGGCGAGAGCGGCACCCGCCTTGCCCTTGCGTGCCATCTGATAGCCATCGATTGCGGTGACGGCTGATGACGATTCACCCGGCATATTGATCAGGATTGCCGTGGTCGAGCCGCCATATTGTGCGCCGTAATAAATGCCGGCGAGCATGATCAGCGACGAGACCGGTTCGAGCTGAAAGGTGATTGGCAGCAGCATGGCAATGGTCGCCGTCGCGCCGATACCGGGCAGCACACCGATCAAAGTACCAAGCAGCACGCCGATCAAGCAGAAGAACAGGTTTGCCAGCGATGAGGCGGTGACGAAACCGAGAGCAAGATTATCGAGCAGATCCATCGCAGCACCTCAAAATTTAAGCCAGGGGCCGAAGCGCTGGAACGGCAGGCCGAGACCGTAGTTGAAAACAGCGACGGAAAAGACCGTGATAGCCGCGGAAAGAATGATCGCCATGAGTGGACTCATCTTGTGCGAGGCGAAGGAGGCGATGAGCGCGCTGAAAAACAACGCTGGCACAAAGCCAAGACCCCGGACCGTGAAACCGAAGAAGATCGGCGCCGGCAGGATGAAAAATATTCCACGCCATGCGATTGCTCCGATCCCTTCCCCGGCCGGGCGGGCCGACCGCAGGAAGATGACGCCGCCGAGCAGGATCAAGATGATTGCCAGAACCAGCGGGAAATAGCCCGGCCCCATGCGAAAAGCGGTTCCGATCTCCAGCCCATAGGACTGCAAGGCGAAAAAGACGCCAAGCCCCATGAAAATCGCCCCGCAGATCGCCTCGGCAGGGTCATTAAATAAAGACTTCATGAAAGATGCCCCTCCATCGCGGCCGGCGCCACACCGGTCCGCCTGTTGAAATGATCACGGCCGACCGGCGGCGAGATACCGCCGGTCCTTCCGCGTTCATCAGTCGGCATATTGGCCGGCAGCTTCGATCACCGGCTTCCAGCGGGCGATTTCGCTTTCAAGCTTGGCCTTCAGCGCCGCCGGCGTTGCATCGCTTTCCGACGAAGGCGTGGTGCCGAGTTCGGCAAAGCGGGCCGCGACATTCTTGTCCTTCAGCGCCACCTGCAGCGACTTGGAGAGCTTTTCGTTGATTTCGGCAGGTGTGCCCTTCGGCGTGTAGATACCGTGCCAGATACCCACCTCAAGCTTCGGCAGGCCCGCTTCAACGACGGTGGGCACGTCAGGCAAAACGTCCAACCGCTTCGGCGTGGTCACGGCATATGCTTTGACGGTTCCGCCCTGGATCTGCTTGGTGGTGTTGGTGGTCTGGTCGCACATGATATCGACCTGGCCGCCGAGCAGATCGGTCATTGCAGGACCTGTGCCCTTGTAGGGGACGGTGACCAGTGGGGTCTCGATGGCGCTCATGAACAGCATGCCGCACAGATGCGAAGCGGCGCCGATGCCGGCATTGGCAACGGTTACCTTGTCCTTGTTCGCCTTGGCGTAATCGATCAGCCCCTTGAGGTCCGTGGTTTCAAGGTTCTTGCGCGACAGGATGGTCATCGGCACTTCGGTGACCAGACCGACATATTCGAAAGCGTTCGTCGTATCGTAAGCGAGCTTGCGATAGAGCGTGGCGCTGGTCGCCATGCCGATATGGTGGAGAAGGATGGTGTAACCATCGGGATCAGCGGAGGCGACGCGGCCGGCGCCAAGCGTGCCGCCAGCACCGCCGACATTTTCAACGATGATCTGCTGGCCGAGATCCTTCGACATGGATTCAGCCACAAGGCGCGCGACCGTATCCGTCGGACCACCGGCGGCAAACGGCACCACCATGGTAATGTTTCGCTCGGGATAGTTCTGAGCGGATGCGGACAGCGCAAAAAGGGAAACGGCAGCGGCGGCAGCAAGGCCGGTAACTGTCTTCAGTATTTTCATCGATTCCTCCCGGATGAAAATGATCGCCACTTCAGCCGCGCATGCTCCTCCATGGCGGCCGGGGTGACGATATTTGCGATCCGGGATTGCCGTTCAGCAACGGCGGTCTCATTGCAGCGTCCACTTTTATCGCCGTCGTGAATGGTAATGGGTGGATTTCAACCCATAGGGCTTTATCTATGGGTGGAAATCCACCCATCAGACCTCTGTCATGTGCCGATGCAACCCGTATTTCTGCATTTTTTCGTAAAGCGTTTTGCGTGAAATACCGAGGCTCTCATAGACGGATTTGAGATTTCCGCCATGCACGGCGATGGCGTGCGCGATCAGGCTTTTTTCATAAGCGGCAACCCGCGGCGCCAGCGTCGAGGTGCCGTCATCATGAAGCGCCAGCGACATCTCGGACACATCGCTTTCCAGACCGAGCACGAAACGATCCGCGGCATTGCGCAATTCCCGCACGTTGCCCGGCCATTCCCGCAGCGAAACGGCAGAAAGCAGATGCTGCGGCACGTCCATATCTTCCCGCCCGAAGCGGGCTGCTGCCTCTCGCACCAGATGCAGGAAGAGCAGCGGTATGTCCGCACTCCGCTGCGAAAGCGACGGCACGAGAAGCGTCGCCACGTTCAGGCGATACAGAAGATCGGCACGGAACCGGCCGGCAGCGACTTCCTGCTCCAGATCGACCTTGCTGGTGGCGATGAAGCGCACATCGAGCTCGACCGTCTCATTGGAGCCGAGGCGGGTAATTACCCGCTCCTGTAAGACCCGCAGGAAGCGCCCCTGCAACTCGAAGGGCATGGAGCCAATTTCATCCAGGAGAATGGTCCCGCCGCGGGCATGTTCGAACTTGCCATAACGTGAACGCAGCGCGCCCGGAAATGCGCCGGCCTCATGGCCGAACAATTCGCTTTCGATCAGCGTCTGCGGAAGAGCAGCGCAATTGATCGCGACGAAGGGCCGGTTGGCTCTGGCGCTGATATCATGCAGCGCCCGCGCCACGACCTCCTTCCCCGCCCCCGTATCGCCGACGATCAGCGTATCGGCATCCGTCGCGCCAATGGCGCGGATGCGGTATCGCAGATCGACCATCACCTGAGTTCTGCCGGGCAAACGCGTTTCTAGATCGTCATGTTTGCCGGCCACGGCCTTCAGGCGGCGATTTTCGAGCACCAGCGCCCGCCGGTCATTGGCTCTTTTGATGATGCCGGCGAGATATTGCGGCGTGAAGGGCTTTTCGATGAAGTCATAAGCACCGTTGCGCATGGCGTTAACGGCAAGCTGAACATCGCCATGGCCCGTCATCAGGATGACAGGTATTTCCGGGTCAAGCTCGCGCACCTTCTGCAGCAGCGTCATGCCATCCATGACGGGCATGCGGATATCACTGACCACAACCCCGTCGAAGCTGTAGCCGATAAGCTCCAGCGCATGTTCGGCACTCGCCAGCATCGTTACGGCAAAACCCGAAAGCTCGAGTGCCTGCGCGGTGGAAAAGCGCAGCTCCTCTTCGTCATCGATCAACAGCACGCGCGAGGTGGTCATTCCGCAGCTGCCTCCAATCGCCAGTCGGCGGCCGGCAATTCGATCTCGAATTCCGCGCCGCCGTCTTCATGATTTCTCACCCGCAGCTGGCCGCCGAAATCCTTGATGATATTGTAGGAGATGGAAAGACCAAGACCGAGGCCGCGGCCCACACCCTTGGTGGTGAAGAACGGGTCGAAGATGCGTTCCGAAATCGCCGCCGGCACGCCGGGGCCATGGTCGCGAATGACAATCGATACCGCCTGACCATGTTGCAAGGCCTGCAGAGAGATGCGGCGGTCTTCGCGCCCTTCCACAGCATCGGCAGCATTGGAAATGATGTTGACGAGTACCTGCTGCAGCCGCACCGACCCGGCTTTCACCGCAAGCGGCACCGGGCCAAGATCGACATCCAGCATTGCATCGGCGGCCTTCAGCCGCGCACCGACGATTTCGAGCGTATCGCGAAGTACGGTTTCCAGCCCCACCGCTGCCGTTTTCTCGTTGGGCTTGCGGGCAAAATTCCTCAGATGTTTGCTGATCGACGCCATACGATCAATCAGGCCGGAAATGCGCCTGAGATTTTCCGTCACCTCTTCCAGACGCCCACGCTCCACCAGAAGCGAGGCGTTTTCAGCATAGTTCTTGGCGGCTGCCAGCGGCTGGTTGAATTCATGAGACAACGCCGCCGACATCTGCCCCAGTGCCGCTAGCTTGCCCGCCTGCACCAGATCGTTCTGCATCTTGCGCAACTGCTTTTCCGTCTGGCGGCGTTCGGCGATTTCGTGTTCGATTTCCTGATTGACCCGCGCCAGATCGGCCGTGCGCTCCTCCACCCGGCGCTCCAGCTCCGCCTGCGCCTCCGCCTGATGCGTCAGCCGTTCGCGCAGACGCCGTCGTCTCTGCAGCATGACGGCAACCAGCGCTGCTGCGAGGCACAGGCAGAGAATGATGGCAATCATTGCCGTCTTGATCTGCGTGCGCAGCGAACCCGTATCCATCAGCACGCTGACGGTCCAGCCCGCATCCGGCATCGGCTGCGACAGGACCATATACTCCCTCTCGCCATCATTTTGGGTGATCGTCATCAGCCGGTGCGAGCCGAAATTGCCATTTTTCAGCGGCAGTTCCGTGAGGGTCGCATTGGCATAGCGGCGGGAGGCTTCAGTGCGCGCCAGCCTCTCCGGCGTCAGCGGCATCAGGCCCGAATAAAGCCATTGCGGTGTACCGGTCATGAAGATGATGCCTTCCGGATCCGAAACCAGAATGCGGTTTTCGCCATCACCGAAAGACGCCTCTATGCCTTCAATATCCACCTTGAAAACGATGACACCCTTGATCTCTTCATTGAAGAGAATCGGCGCAGAGAAATAATAACCACGCTTGTGGGAGGTGGTGCCGAGCGCAAAAAAGCGCGACTGGAAACCCTTGGCAGCATCCTGAAAATAGGGCCGGTAACTGAAGTTCTCGCCCACGAAACTCGTCGGCCCATCGTAATTGCTGGCCGCGATGGTCTCCCCATCCAGCGTGATGATATAGATATCGGAGGATTCCAGCAGGGTGTTGATGGATTTGAGATAGACATTGGCGCGCTGGCGCAGGGTTTCATCCTTCGGATGCGCGACCAGTTCCTCAATGTCATCATGATCGGCAATCAGCGCGGGAAGTGGCTCATAGCGGCTCAAGAGCCCGCCGAGTGCCGAGACGGCGAGCCGGAGCGTCGTGCGGCCCTGATCGGACATTTCGTCGAAATAGCTTTCCGCGATGATGCCGCCGCCTCTGGTCACGGCGCCATAGCCGAGACCGAGGCCGAGAAATATCAACAAAACCCAGCGATATTTCACCGAAACTCCCCTCCTGCTGCGGGCCACAAACCCACTCTCCCTGAAAGAGTGTAGGAGGAGCGGCGGAATTTTCCAAGTGAGCGGAAAAGACGGCCGAACAGTCCTGAAAACAAAAAACCGGCCACGAGGACCGGTTTTTTGCAAATAAGATGTCGGAAAAGCTTATGCGCTTTCCTTCGGCGTCAGAACCTGACGGCCGCGATACATACCGGTCTTCAGATCGATATGGTGCGGACGGCGCAGTTCGCCAGAGTTCTTGTCTTCAACATAGGTTGCAGACTTGAGACCATCAGCCGAGCGGCGCATGCCACGCTTGGACGGGCTTGTTTTTCTTTTAGGTACAGCCATTTTTGTTACTCCACTTTAGCGGCGAAACAACGGAACCGGCCAGAACCAAAGGCCGAATGTCGGGTGTCTCGATATCGGAAATTTGGCGCGCTTATACATGCCCAAACGGGCTTTGACCAGCCCTGATGCGCATTTTTTCCGATTCAGCGGAAGCAGCGCAGCGATCTGCCTTCAGGCATCGCAAATCATGCCCAACGACCTATCAAAAATAACGCGCCTCTTGAAGTCGTCCATATGTCGAATTCACAAAAAGACCGCGTCCCCGATCAATGCGCCTCATCCCAATTGTCGGCCGCGCGGGCATCCACTTTTAGCGGCACCTTCATGGAAATGGCTGGCATGGCCGCATTCTCCATGACAGAGACCACGACAGGCAGGGTCTTTTCGATTTCCGCTTCCTCGACTTCGAAGATGAGTTCGTCATGCACCTGCAAAAGCATGCGGGCGGAGAGCTTTTCCGCCTCCAGCGCCGGCTCGATGCGGATCATGGCGCGGCGGATGATATCGGCGGCCGAGCCCTGGATCGGCGCATTGATGGCCGCACGTTCGTTGAAAGCTTTCACGGACGGGTTGGACGAGCGGATTTCCGGATAATGGGCACGACGGCCGAAAATCGTCTCAACATAACCGTTTTCGCGGGCGAAGGCCTTGGTTGCTTCCATGTAGTCGCGAATACCGGGAAAACGCTCGAAATATTTCTTGATGTAATCCCCCGCCTCCGAGCGCGCGATGCTGAGCTGGTTGGCGAGACCGAAAGCGGAAATGCCGTAGATGATGCCGAAGTTGATGGCCTTGGCGCGGCGGCGGACTTCCGACGGCATGCCTTCGACAGGCACGCCGAACATTTCCGACGCGGTCATCGCATGAATGTCGATGCCGTTTTCGAAGGCGTTTCTAAGCTGCGGGATATCGGCGACATGGGCAAGCACGCGCAACTCGATCTGGCTGTAATCAGCCGACAGAAGCTTGTGTCCTGGCGTGGTGATGAAGGCCGTGCGGATCTTGCGTCCCTCGGCCGTGCGGACCGGGATGTTCTGAAGGTTCGGTTCCGAGGACGAGAGGCGCCCCGTGGTGGTGGAGGCAAGCGCGTAGGAAGTGTGCACCCGTTTCGTCTCGGGATGGATGTAACCGGGCAGCGCATCGGTATAGGTGGATTTCAGCTTGGTCAGTTGCCGCCAGTCGACAATCTTGCGCGGCAGTTCGGCACCTTCCGCCGCCAGATCCTCCAGAACCTGCGCCGATGTTGACCATTGGCCGGTCTTGGTTTTCGAGCCGCCGGGCAGACCCATCCTGCCGAAAAGAATGTCGCCGAGTTGCTTTGGCGAGCCGATGTTGAAACGCTCGCCCGCCAGCTCGTAAATTTCCTCTTCGAAGCTCGCAGCCTTCTGGGCAAGTTCGCCGGAAAGGCGCGACAGTATCTGCCGGTCCACGGTGATACCGCGCTCCTCCATATGCGCCAGTACGGGCACAAGGGGGCGCTCCAGCCGCTCATAAACCTTGGTCAGCCGTTCCGAGACAAGCCGGGGCTTAAGCGCCATCCACAGCCGCAAGGTGACATCAGCATCCTCAGCCGCATAAGCGGTTGCCTTGTCGATATCGACAAAATCGAAGGTGACGCTCGACTTGCCCGATCCCGTCACGTCCTTATAGGCAATGGCCGTGTGGCCGAGCCAGCGTTCGGACAGGGAATCCATGCCATGTGTGGCCTTGCCGGCCTCAAGCACATAGGAAATCAGCATCGTGTCGTCGAAGCTCTGCATGACGACGCCGTGGCGTTTCATCAGCAGATAATCATATTTGAGGTTTTGCGCGACCTTGAGGACAGCCTCGTCCTCAAGCAGATCCTTCAGACGCGCCAGAGCTTCGGCAAAGGGCGCCTGCCCTTCGGCGAGCTTGATGCCGTCGCTGAAGAGATCGCCGCCGGAGCCGGTCTTGTGGGTCAAGGGAACGTAGGCGGCGCGGATATCCGTGCCCGAAGCATCCTTGCCATTATCGGCAATGGCCAGTGAAAAACCGACGAGTTCGGCCTGCATCGGGTCGAGCGAGGTCGTTTCCGTATCAAAGGCGACGACACCCGTTTCCCGGGCGGCGGCAATCCAGCGATCCAGCGTCGCGAGATCCCTGATCGTCGTGTAGGCGGCGGTATCGATCGTGGCGGCGGCAAAAAGCGCCTGTCGCGCCGTGGCGAGATCGGCGGGCGCGCTGCCTTCGCCAACCAGCTTTTTTGCGGAAGCGGCGGCCGAAGCCGTCGTATCCTTTGCCTCAGTGGGCACGACACCAGCCCCGGCGGCGGCCGGCGCATCGAGATCGGGGCCATGGGCATCGGCACCCCATTGCACCGGCACAATGGCAGCGTCGACGGCTGAGGCATCCGTTTCTGTCGCTTCGGCAACACGCCGGGTCAGCGTCGTGAATTCCATCGCCTTCAGGAAGGCGATGAGCTTCGGGCCGTTCTGCGGTTCCAGCACCAGTTCTTCAAGGGTCTGCTGCAGCGGCACATCGGTTCTGAGCGCCACGAGCTGCCGGGAAATACGGGCAAGATCGGCATTGGCGATGATGTTTTCCCGGCGTTTCTGCTGCTTGATTTCCCCTGCCCGCGCCAGAAGCGTATCGAGATCGCCATATTCCTCCAGCAATTGCGCTGCCGTCTTCGGCCCAATCCCGGGAATGCCCGGAACATTGTCGGTGGAATCGCCGGTCATCGCCTGCAGGTCGATCATCTTTTCCGGGCCGACGCCCCATTTTTCGATGACGTCAGGGACGCCGATCTGCTTGTCCTTCATGGCATCGTACATATGCACGTTGGCCGTGACGAGCTGCATCAGATCCTTGTCGGACGAGATGATGGTGACATCGGCACCGATCGCCTCAGCCTGCCGGGCATAGGTGGCGATGATATCATCAGCCTCGAAACCTTCAGTCTCTATGCAGGGAAGGTTGAAGGCACGCGTCGCTTCGCGGATCAGGCCGAATTGCGGCACCAGATCTTCAGGCGGCGCCGAGCGATTGGCCTTGTAGAGATCGTAAAGCTCGTTGCGGAAGGTTTTCGACGAATAGTCGAAAATTACCGCGAAATGGGTCGGCGTCACGCCGACATCGGTATTGCGGGCATCCTTCAGGAGCTTCCACAACATGTTGCAGAAGCCGGAAACGGCGTTGACCGGCAGCCCGTCCGACTTGCGGTTCAGCGGCGGGATGGCATGGAAGGCCCGGAAAATGAAACCGGAACCGTCAACGAGGAAGAGATGATCGCCTTTTTTCATGGGTAGCATGGATAGCGCGGGGCTGTTTTGACGTCCACCGAAACTTCGCACAAACCACCGTAAAGCGCGGGCAATGCGGCCGATTGCGCGGCCCGTAAAATTCACCGGAACGTTACCGATTTGTAATCCGCTCTTCCCTTGAAAAGCCGCATTTGGAGACACATTTCTTAGGGGACGGCGCCTGATCACGCCGTAGTCTGATAGCTGGCTCGTCCCCCGCCGCGTCAGACCGGACAAAGGCCTTTCCCCCTCTCCGGGCCTTTGTCCTCCAATATGACCGCCATGGCCGACCCCTCCCGGCCGTGGCGGTTTTATTTTGCGCCCTGCTTAGGCTGGCCTAAACATATCATGCGATATATATCACGCTATTAAAGTTGCCCGCTTTCCGCTGGCGACGACGTAGTATGGACGGAAGAATGGGGTTTTCCCGGGACGAATCGGCAATCTATCTCGCTGCGAAGATGGCGCGGGAATTTACCATGGCGCTGCAGAAAAGAGCGGCGGCGCTCGGTTTTTCTCCGGGCCAATTTCCCATCCTCATCGAGCTCTGGCATGAAGAAGGTCTGACGCAGCGGCAATTGCTGGATCGAATCGATGTTGAACAGGCAACGCTCGCCAACACGCTTTCGCGCATGGAACGTGACGGGCTTATTGTCCGCAAATCGCATCCGAGCGACCGCCGCGCCCAGATCATCGAACTGACCCAGCGCGGCAGAGATCTTGAGGCGAATGCCATTGCCGCTTCCGAGGCCACCGAAGACACATTGCTTGCGGACTTCCGCCGTTTCGAGCGGCAGCTTTTGCTGGAATACATGCGCCGGGCGATCGAAAGCGCAAAAAAAGCAAAATAACGTTTGCGGCCCAAAACCGCTTCGCAGTTTTCGTGAACTGCTCTATCGTTCCGGCGGCTGTGCGCTTGCCGATTCACGACAAGCCTGCCCCTTGTTTCCCGCGATATGCGATGCCCGGATATTCGTCTTTTCGCCGGGTTACGACAGACATGACAGGATCAGCGATGACAGACGTTTCCCCTATTCTTTCCAACGCCGACGACAATCTGACCTCCAGCCTCGAGCGGCTGTTCGAACTCGTGCGCATTCCGTCGATTTCCACGGACCCGGCCTATAAGGCAGAATGCCGCAAAGCGGCGGAGTGGCTGGTGAGGACGCTTTCCGCGCTCGGTTTTACGGCTTCCGTCCGGGATACGGCCGGCCACCCCATGGTCGTTGCGCATCACGATGCAGCCACCGAGGATGCACCGCATGTGCTTTTTTACGGCCACTACGACGTTCAGCCGGTCGATCCGCTCGATCTCTGGGAAAATGATCCGTTCGAGCCTGCTATCAAGGACATCGGCGCCGGCCGGAAGGTGATTACCGGACGTGGCACGGCTGACGACAAGGGCCAGCTGATGACCTTCGTGGAAGCCTGCCGGGCCTATAAGACGGTCAATGGCGGCCTGCCGGTGCGCGTTACCATTCTTTTTGAAGGCGAGGAGGAATCCGGCTCGCCTTCACTGAAGGCCTTCCTCGACGCCAATGCGCAGGAGCTGAAAGCCGATTATGCGCTGGTCTGCGATACCGGCATGTGGGACCGGGATACGCCCGCCATCGCCGCTGCCCTTCGCGGCCTGGTTGGCGAAGAGATCGTCATCACGGCGGCTGATCGCGACCTGCATTCCGGCCTTTTTGGCGGCGCCGCTGCAAACCCGATCCACATCCTCACCGATATCCTCGCCGGGCTGCATGACGAGACGGGTCGCGTGACGCTTGCCGGTTTTTATGACGGTGTCGAAGAAACGCCTGCCAACATCAAGGCCTCCTGGGAAACGCTTGGCCGCACGGCGGAAGCCTTCCTCGGTGAAGTCGGCCTTTCGGTCCCCTCGGGCGAAAAGGGCCGTTCCGTGCTGGAGCAGACCTGGGCGCGGCCAACGGCCGAAGTCAACGGCATCATCGGCGGTTATACCGGCGATGGCTTCAAGACAGTGATCGCCGCGAAAGCCTCCGCCAAGGTGTCGTTCCGCCTCGTCGGCGAGCAGGACCCCGCAGCCATTCGCGACAGCTTCCGGGCCTATGTGCGATCCAGAATTCCGGCCGATTGCTCCGTGGAGTTTCACGAACATGGCGCATCACCGGCCATCCAGCTGTCATACGATTCGCCCGTACTCACCAAAGCCAAGAATGCGCTTTCGGAAGAGTGGCCCAAACCCGCCGTTGTGATCGGCATGGGCGGCTCGATTCCGATCGTCGGTGATTTTCAGAAGATGCTGGGCATGGATTCGTTGCTTGTCGGCTTCGGCCTGACGGACGACCGCATTCACTCGCCGAATGAAAAATATGAGCTGCAGTCCTTCCACAAGGGCATCCGCTCCTGGGTCCGCATTCTGGACGCGCTCGCGGCGAAATAACAAAAAAAGAGGAAGCACCGGTGACCCGACGCTTCCTCCCTTTGCGTTTGCTCATTGCAAAAACAAAAAGGCCGGGCAAGCCCGACCTTTCCATCCGTTTTCCGTCAATGCCAGTACATCCGTGGTCAAAGCGTTCAACGGTGATGTTCCAGAGCGCGTCCACGTCCATGGCCGCTGCATTTCACCATCAGGATCGGCTGCTTCGGTTAATCTTTGGTTAACACGATAACAGCGGCACTTTCAAAATGCCCGCCTGACAGCTCTCATCCGAAACATTGTTGAACCCTATATTGGTATGCACTCGCGCCTTTTCAAGGCCTGTCTGTTCGCCGCGTCTTTCAAAAGAAAAAGGCCGGAAAAATCCGGCCTTTCCATTCATGCGAGTGACCCTTTCGAGCCAAAACGCTTATCAGGCAGCAACGAGGTTGCCTGCGGACATCTTGCCCGAGCGGCGGTCCTGCATCAGCTCGTAGGAGAGCTTCTGGCCGTCGTTGAGAGCGGTGAGGCCCGCACGCTCAACAGCAGAGATGTGAACGAACACGTCCTGCGAACCGTCGTCAGGCTGAATGAAGCCGTAGCCCTTGGTTGCGTTGAACCACTTTACTGTACCAGTCGCCATAACGATTTCCTTCCGTTGGCAATTGTATTTGCACTGCAAGCAGTGCGGACTTGGGTCGAATTTGAAGGAAAAGATCGTCGTGAGCGTCTGGAAAGACGCCGAAGCTCTGGTCGTCAAACAAATATCGATGGCGAAGTACCTAGGTTGGAAGGGGCTCAAAGTCAAGTTTCTTTGACAAGAGCAGTCGCCGAGAGGAGACGGGCGAGGCGACGACCAAATCGCCAAAACGCAAAAACCCGGCGCGGGAGGAGGTGCGCCGGGTTCTTGAAACTGACTGACAATTGGGAGGAGGAGTATTGTCAGTCCAATCGGGCGACGCTGGGAGGAGGAGTGCGTCGCTTCGATGATTTGAAGATACAGCATGCCAGCTTAAAAAACAGACGTTTCATCGCAGCGCAGCATTGCAAAAAATGCATGGCTGTATCAGGGCCACTTGAAGCGCGTCTGCGTAACGCCTAATAAATACGCATGTCCATCGAATCCGTCAGAGCATTTTTCACCGAGAAGTCGCCCGAAGTGACCGTGATTGAAACGGAAGCAAGTTCGGCAACGGTCGCTTTGGCCGCTGAAGCGCATGGTGTCGATCCCGACCAGATCGCCAAAACCATCTGCCTGAGGGCTGGCGATACGATTCTTCTCGTCGTTGCGGCCGGCACCAGACGCCTCGACAACCGAAAATTCCGCGATCAGTTTGGCGTAAAGCCGCGTATGCTCGGACCGGAAGAGGTGGTTGCGGTGACCAGCCATCCCATTGGCGGCGTATGTCCTTTCGGTCTTCCTTCGGTCCTGCCGGTGTTTTGCGACATATCGCTGAAAAACCATCAAGAGGTGGTTCCGGCAGCCGGCGCCACCAATGCGGCAGTGAAGATTTCGCCTGATGTCATGGCTGAATTGACGGGGGCGGACTGGGTCGACGTCTGTCAATGACGCGGATTTGATCCGGTCAGGACTTAACGCCGCCTTAAATCGCTGCATTTACACTCTTCATCCTGGATTAAGGATCGCGCAGGCATAGAAACCTGAACCCAACGGGGTGTGCGCGGTTTCGCGAATAGGAGCGATTTCGGCTGGATGGCAGGCAAGGGTAAATCACGCGAACGGGTAGAACCTTCTTTCGGGGATTTCCACGATTCCGGTGATGACCTGCGCCTTGACGCCAGCGAACGCATCGGCGGCACTGCAAAACAACAGGCCAAAAAATCCAAACCGGCATCCGGCCGTACCAAATCCCGAAAGAAAGAAAAGCGGAGCCGCAATACGGGCCGCGGCCTGACGGGCTTCATCCGCTCACTTTTTTACTGGTGCATCGTGCTCGGCATCTGGGGCGGTATCGGCGTTGCCGGACTTGTCCTTTATTATGGCGCGCGCATGCCGAGCGCCAGCAGCTGGTCGATTCCCGAACGGCCACCGAATGTGAAGATCGTTTCGGTCAATGGCAGCGTGCTTGCCAATCGAGGCACCACCGGTGGCGAAGCGCTCGCGCTGGAAGACATGTCGCCCTATATTCCGCAGGCTGTCATGGCGATCGAGGATCGTCGGTTCTATTCACATTTCGGGGTCGATCCGCTTGGTCTTGGACGCGCCATCGTAACGAACCTGCTGACCGGACGGGCGGTGCAGGGCGGCTCGACGCTGACGCAGCAGCTGGCGAAAAACCTGTTCCTCTCGCCGGACCGGACGCTGGAACGCAAGGTGCAGGAAGTGCTACTGTCCTTCTGGCTGGAGCACAAATACACCAAAGACCAGATCCTCGCGATGTATCTCAATCGCGTCTATTTCGGCTCCAATGCCTATGGCGTCGAGGCGGCTTCCAGGCGTTACTTCAACAAATCCGCGCGCGACGTCAATCTGGGCGAAGCGGCGATGCTGGCCGGGCTTCTGAAAGCCCCCTCACGCCTTTCACCGGCGCGTGATCCGAAGGCGGCGGAAGAGCGGGCCCAGGTGGTGCTGCAATCCATGCGCGATGTCGGCTTCATCACCGATGACGAAATCAAGACCGCCATGTCGCAGCCGCCGACCAAGGCGAAACGGTTCTGGTCCGGGGCTGAACATTACGCTGCCGATATGGTGCTTGAGGAAGTCCGTGGCCTGGTTGGTGAGGTCAAGCAGGACATCGTGGTCGATACGACCATCGACCCCAATCTCGAGCGCGACGCCGAGAAGGCGCTGACCCACGTGCTCCAGGGTGACGGCAAAAAGCAGGGCGCTTCGCAGGCGGCGCTGGTTTCCATCGATGGTACGGGTGCGATCCGCGCCGTCGTCGGTGGAGCGGATTATGCGGAAAGCCAGTTCAACCGCGCCGTGAAGGCAAAACGGCAACCCGGCTCGGCCTTCAAGCCCTTCGTCTACGTCGCCGCCCTCGAATCGGGGCTTACCCCCTATACGATCCGCAATGACGCACCGGTGCGCATCGGCAACTGGACACCGGAAAATTACGAGAAGAAGTATCGCGGCGAAGTCACGCTCGCCACTGCGCTTGCCAATTCGCTGAACACCATCGCCGCGCAGCTGGTGATGGAGGTTGGCCCGGAACGGGTGACGCAGGTCGCCCATCGCATGGGCATCGAATCGGAGTTGCAGAACAACGCCTCGATTGCGCTCGGCACCTCGGAAGTATCGCTGATGGAGCTGACCGCCTCCTATGCTCCCTTCATGAATGGCGGCTACAAGGCGACACCACATATCGTCAAACGCATCACCGATGCCGACGGCAAAGTGCTTTACGAAAACAAATACGACAATCCGCCCCGCGTGCTGAGCGAAGAGATCGCCGCGACCATGAACGGCATGTTGTCCCGCGTCATCACCGAAGGCACCGGCAAGGCCGCGCGGCTGCAAGGCTGGCAGGCGGCGGGGAAATCCGGCACGACCCAGTCCTTCCGCGATGCACTTTTTGTCGGCTACACAAGCAACCTCACCACGGGCGTCTGGTTCGGCAATGACGATGGCACTTCGATGAAAAAGGTCACCGGTGGCGGACTGCCGGCACGGGCATGGAAGGACTTCATGACCGCCGCCCATTCCGGGCTGTCGCCTTCGCCACTTTTCGGCCTCGGCGCAGGTGGTGTACCGCCGCTCGGGGACATGCAGCAGCCGGCACCGGAAGCTGCGCCCTCATCCATCGGCGAGATCATTTCCAACGCGTTGGGTGGCGGAACGACCGACACCCGGTCCTATCCCACTGCACCGGCTTCACCCAACCAGCCGGGCATGGCCATGCCGCCCGCAAATATTCCTTCCCGCGACATCGAACCCGGCTATCAGGCTGGTAACGGACCTGTGCCGCCCGCCGATATAGGCGGTCAGGCCCCAGCACAATCGGGGCCGAAGCAGACGACGCTGTTTGACATTCTGATGGGAAATTGAGCGGCGTCAGATAATGAGCCGGCAGGTCTCATGACGAATGACGGGATGGCCGCGGCTCGCTCGCCTTCCCGCAAAATCCTGCATTTCCGAAGAGTTTGGCCTTCGCATCCGCAGCCATGAGCGGAGACGGCGCAGCGGCGCAACATATGCGTGCGCGCCAATTAACCCTAGATTGCCATTTGCGCGAATACGGCTACATTTTCGGGTGACTTTTTTGGGTAAATGAATTATTAATCGTTCATATAAATTAATTTTCTTGTTTCATAATAACTTTTCAGGGCTCCATATTATGCTGGGTACTAAAGGCTCATCGCATGCCGTTTTTTACGGCGCTCCCTATCCTGCCGCCCCGTTTGAAACGGCGGAATTGCAATCTCCCGCCTCCGATAAGAAACCATCGTCATTGTTGCGCAGCCAGTTTGCGCTCAAAAGAACCATCGACATCGCAGGGGCGTCCATTGCCCTTGTTGCACTTGCCCCAGTTCTGGCCACCGTCGCATTGCTGGTAAAGCTCGACAGCAAGGGTCCCGTCCTGTTCTCGCAGGTGCGCTGGGGCATGAATGGAAGAAAAATCCGCGTCTATAAATTTCGCTCGATGCGGACGGAACTCGGTGACGTCACCGGGGTGGCGCAAACGGTGAAGAATGATCCGCGGATAACCCGTATCGGCGCCATTCTGCGCCGCACGAATATCGACGAACTACCGCAGCTGATCAATGTCCTGAAGGGCGATATGTCTCTGGTGGGGCCACGCTGCCACGCCATCGGCATGCTGGCGGCTGGCCGTCTTTATGAGGAGCTGGTTCCCCATTATCACATGCGGCATCGGATGCGACCCGGCATTACCGGCCTTGCCCAGATGCGGGGACTACGCGGCCCAACGGATCGCAGCGACAAGGCGCGTGCCCGGATCGTCTCCGATCTTTATTACGTCGACAATTTTTCGGTCTGGCTGGATATTAAGATCATGGTCGGAACGGTGATTTCCGAATTGCGCGGCGGCAAGGGCTTCTGATTCTTCAGGCGCCATTGCCGCCTCTGCAACCCGCACAAAATAAAAGCCCGGCAGCGATGCCGGGCTTTTATCATGAAACCATCATGATCATCAGTTCATCGGTGCGGGAGCCGCATTCGGATCCGGAAGCGGCGCCGGGTTTGCCGAAAGTGTCCGCAGATAGGCGATGAGATCGGCCCTCTCCGTCTCTTTCTTCACACCCGCAAAGCCCATGGCCGTGCCGGGAACGTGCTTCTTGGGAGCTTCGAGGAAGTAGTTGAGATGATCGTAATCCCAATGCACGGTAGCGCCCTTGGAGAAATCCTTCATCCCAGCGGAATAGCTGAAACCTTCGTGGCTGGCGATCGGCCGGTTGACGACATCGAAGAGATTGGGGCCGACCTTGTTTGCACCGCCACTCTCTCCGGTATGACAGCTCGTACACTTCTTGAAGACTGTCTCGCCCTTGGCAGCATCGGCGCTCGCCAGCAATTTTGCGATTGGCGTCGCGGCTGCAGCGGCTTCTCCGCCACCTGCCTCGCCACCGCTTTCTGCGGCAGCAATGGCAAAGCCTTCCTTCTCGGGCGCAGGCGCATGGAAAATGCCCTCAGACGCAATCGACACCGACATCAGGACGAAAACCGTGCCCAGCAACGCCCCAACGCCCATATTAACATAAGAATTCATCTATATGCGCTCCCTCGCATCCGCTCCATATAACCGGGCATCTTGAAATTGCTCGAAAGCTATGGCTTTTGCACAGCCTGCGCAACTTGAATAATGTTCCCCACTCCGTGACGTTTTGACACTTTTCGGGCGGGATTTGAAGGGTGTCGGATGAAGAATCGGGAATTCGAGAAAGCTGTCGTGCTCATACCGGCGCGAATGGCATCCACGCGCCTGCCCGGCAAGCCGCTCGCCGACATCGGCGGCAAGCCGATGATCGTGCAAGTGGCGCTGCGTGCGCGTGAAGCAGGGGCAGAACGAATCGTCGTTGCGGTCGATGACGAACAGGTATTTTCCGCCGTTCAGAATGCCGGTTTTGATGTGATGATGACGCGCGACGACCACCAATCGGGATCGGACCGCATTTTCGAAGCGCTGCAAAAGGCCGATCCCTATGGCAAGGCGGAATATGTCATCAATGTCCAGGGCGACCTTCCAACCATAGAGGCAGAAACCATTCGCGCTTCGCTGCGCCCGCTTGAAAATGCCGCCGTCGATATTGCCACGCTGACCGTGGAAATCACCGCCGAAGAAGAAAAAACCAACCCGAACGTGGTGAAGGTGGTGGGCAGCCCGCTTTCCGACACCCGTCTGCGCGCGCTCTATTTCACGCGCACCACCGCCCCTTACGGCGATGGCCCGCTCTATCACCACATTGGACTTTATACCTATCGCCGCGCAGCGCTCGAGACATTCGTGAGCCTTCCGCCCTCTCCGCTGGAAAAGCGCGAACGGCTGGAACAGCTGCGTGCGCTGGAAGCGGGCATGCGCATCGATGCGGAAATCGTCCGCTCGGTGCCGCTCGGCGTCGATACGCCGCACGATCTGGAAAAAGCCCGCAAAATTCTCGCAAGCAGAACCCTCTGACGGATAGTCCCATGACCTTGAGCACAAATCGTATTGCCTTCCAGGGCGAATTCGGCGCGAATTCCGACATGGCCTGCCGAGACATGTTTCCGGATATGGAGCCCCTGCCATGCCCGACATTCGAGGATGCATTCAACGCTATCGAGAGCGGCGAAGCCGACCTCGGCATGATCCCGATTGAAAACACGCTGGCCGGCCGCGTCGCGGATATTCATCACCTGCTGCCCGAATCACGCCTGCACATCATCGGCGAATATTTCATGCCGATCCGTTTCCAGCTGATGGTCGTACCGGGCGTAACGAAGGACGAGATTCGTACCGTGCATAGCCACATTCATGCGCTTGGTCAGTGCCGCAAGATCATCCGTTCGAACGGCTGGAAGCCGGTGATCGCCGGCGATACGGCGGGCTCCGCACGGCTGGTTTCAGAAAAGGGTGACCGCAGCATGGCGGCTCTCGCGCCGCGTCTTGCGGCCAGTCTCTACGGTCTCGAGATTCTGGCTGAAAATGTCGAGGATTCGGAAAACAACGTCACGCGATTCGTGGTACTGTCCCGCGATGAAAACTGGGCGAAGCGCCAGTCGAGCGACGAAATCGTCGTCACGACTTTTGTTTTCAATGTTCGCAACATTCCGGCCGCGCTCTACAAGGCCATGGGCGGTTTTGCCACCAACGGCATCAACATGACAAAGCTCGAAAGCTACCAGCTCGGCGGCAAATTCGTGGCGACGCAGTTTTATGCCGATATTGAAGGCCACCCCGACGACGAGCCGGTGCGGCATGCGCTGGACGAATTGCGCTTTTTCTCGGAAAAAGTCCGCATTCTCGGTGTCTATAAGGGCCATGCGATGCGCGGCAAGCTCAACCAGAGCTGAGCCTGCCGCAGGGCTTCATTTTGGCCATTCCACCCAGTCGCGCATCAGGCGATGCGCGATGGCGCCGCCGGGCGGGGCGGAAAAACCTTCCCCTGTTGCCGTCTCCAGCATTGTTGCGACTTCCGCCCGCGTGAACCAGCGGCAATCCTCCAGTTCGATCTCGTCACGCGCAATCTCAAAAGAGAGCGCCTCGGCATAACAGCCAATCATCAGCGTATGCGGCATCGGCCAGGGCTGGGAGGCGTGATATCGTACGCGGCCGATTTCGACGCCGGATTCCTCATGCGTTTCCCGGCGGACAGCCTGCTCGATCGTCTCACCCGGCTCCACGAAACCGGCAAGGCAGGAATACATTCCCGGCGCAAAATGTGCGCCGCGACCCAGCAGGCAAAGATCGCGCTCGATGTCGATCGTCATCATGATGACGACGGGATCGGTGCGTGGAAAAATAGTGTGGTTGCAGGCGGCGCAGATGCGCTTGTAGCCGCCGATCCGCAACTCCATGGTGCCGCCGCATCGTCCACAAAAGCGATTGTCGGCGTTCCAGTGCGTGAGGCTGACGGCCTGGGCGACCTCGCTCAGCAATTCCTCGTCGAGCAGATGATCGCGATAAAGCGTGCGGGCATCGGCAAGCTTGTAATGGCTCGCCAGCTGGTCTTCGGCCACGGCAACCGGCACCGCGATCCTCGGCTCGCCGGTTTCGCGATATCCGAGCAGCACGGCATTGTCGAAATCCGGCTGCAACTCGGCCAGTTCATAGGCGGAAAACAGGGGATCGATGACCTGCTCATCATGTTTCAGGACAAGCCGGTTGCCCGAGAAGGCAAAAATATGAGTGCCATCGATTTTGAGCGCATCGGCCACGCACTCTTCCGTCCGCTTTTCAGCGAAACGGTCGAGAGCGTTTTTGGAGAAGGCCGTCAGCAGACTTGCTTCGGGATGGGGGGCAGTGGTTTCAAAAATTTTCATGGAAATCATCAGAGCGCGCCGGAGATCTTTTTCATCAAATTTTCCTTCTCACCCGCCGCGTAAGGCACCGCCGTTCCGTGACCCCAGATAGGACCAGGCCAGCAGGTGTCGCCTTCATTGCGGGCGATAATGTGGACATGCAGCTGCCGGACGATATTGCCCAAAGCACCGACATTAATCTTGGTGGCTCCGGTGATTTCCTTCAAGGCGGATGCGACAAGATTGGTCTCGAATGTCAGCACGGCCTGATCGAGCGGAGTGAGATCGAACAATTCGCTGACGCCGTCCCGCTGCGGCACCAGCACCAGCCAGGGCCAGCGACTGTCGTTTTGCAAGCGCAGCTCGCAAAGACCCAAACGTGTCACAAGCACGCTGTCGCGCGCCAGTCTTTCGTCCAGCTGGAATGTCTCCAAGGCGTCCTCCATGTTTGTTTTCATTGTGATAGCAGTTTTTTGAAGGCTTGGCTTGCATTTGCTGTCGATATTGCCGATATGTGGCCCCGGGAGGTTGGTGGTGGACGAGCCACTCGCCAACCGGGTCAGGTCCGGAAGGAAGCAGCCCTAACGAGCCCGGCACGGGTCGCCGTGCCAGCCTCCCACCTTTTTCAAATGCCGCTCAGCTTTCGCCGGGCCAGTTCAGCCCCGAAACAAACTGGCAAAACAAACTGGCGAGGCGATGAGCGATACCGTACCAAACACATCGAGCGAATCCCAGGTCGGGACCGGCTACCGGGTACTGGCGCGCAAATATCGCCCCAAGGATTTTTCCGATCTGATGGTCGGCCAGGAGCCGATGGTCCGCACGCTGACCAATGCGTTTGAGACCGGGCGCATCGCGCAGGCCTATATGCTGACCGGCGTTCGCGGCGTGGGCAAGACCACCACGGCCCGCATTCTCGCCCGCGCACTGAACTACAAGACCGACACCATCGACAAGCCGACCATCGACCTGCGCATTCCCGGCGAACATTGCCAGGCGATCATGGAAGGTCGGCATGTCGATGTGATCGAGATGGATGCCGCCTCCCATACCGGCATCGACGATATTCGCGAAATCATCGAGCAGGTGCGCTATCGCCCGGTCTCGGCGCGTTACAAGGTCTATATCATCGATGAAGTGCACATGCTGTCGACGCAGGCTTTCAACGGTCTCCTGAAGACCCTGGAAGAGCCGCCGGAGCACGTGAAGTTCATCTTCGCAACGACCGAAATACGCAAGGTTCCGATCACGGTTTTGTCACGCTGTCAGCGGTTCGATTTGCGCCGGATCAGCGCCGCCGATCTCGTCGGACTGTTCACCGCCATTGCCGGCAAGGAAGGTTTCGAAGCCGACCCCCAAGCGCTTTCAATGATCGCCCGCGCGGCCGAAGGTTCCGCCCGCGACGGTCTTTCCCTGCTCGACCAGGCGATTGCCCATGGCGGCGGTCGTGTGGAGGCCGAAGCGGTGCGCGGCATGCTCGGCCTTGCCGACCGTGCGCGCATCGTCGATCTCTTCCAGCACGTCATCAAAGGCGATGTGGCAGCAGCGCTCTCGGAATTCAACGGCCAATATGAGGCCGGCGCGAACCCGGTTGTCGTTCTGAACGACCTCGCCGATTTCACCCACCTCGTGACCCGCATGAAATATGTGCCTGACGCAATGGAAGACCCTTCGCTTTCCGAAGTGGAGCGCGTGCGGGGCGCGGAGTTTGCCGAAACCATTGCTGTGACGGCGCTGTCGCGCATCTGGCAAATGCTGCTGAAGGGCATTCCGGAAACCGAAAACGCCTCACGCCCGGCGGGTGCCGCCGAAATGGTGCTGATCCGGCTTTCACATGCCGCCAATCTGCCGGCACCGGAAGATGCGGCGCGGCGCCTGCTGGAGCTTTCCAATGGCGAGGGCGGTTACGCCAACGGCGGGCCTTCAGGCGGCGGCAATGGTGGTGGCGCGCGCGCCTATTCGTCGGCGCAGACCGTGGCAGCCGGAAGACCTGCAGAATTTGCCGCCCCGAGGCAGGCCGGTCCGCAGCCCTCCGCAATGCTGCGCGCCGTTCCGGATAGCCGGCCGCAGGAGATGCACGTCGCTCCCCCGAAAACCGAAGAGCGGCCGGAGCCGAAGGTTCCCGTCAATTCGGTGCAGGATATTGCCGATCTCTGCCAGAAAAATCGCGATCCCGTCATGCGGGCAAAGGTCCGCAACTTCGTGCGGCTGGTGCGGCTGGAGCCCGGCCGGCTTGATATGCGCCTTGGCGACGGCGCGCCCGGTTCGCTACCCGGTGAACTTGGTGTCAGGCTAAAGGAATGGACCGGTCTTCACTGGATCGTCAGCCTCAGCAAGGAACAGGGTGAGCCGACCTTGGTCGAGGCGGAAGGCAATGCCCGTGATGCACGCCTGGTCGATGCGCGTCAGGACCCTGATGTAGCCGCGATTCTGGCGCAGTTTCCCGGTGCAAAGATTACCGACGTGCGTATCCGCGCCGCCATACAAGATGAGGTGGAGAACATTGCACCGCCATCGGTTGCCGAATCGAGCGAAGGCGACATCCTTCCCGGCGACGACATCGAATTTTAAACAAGAAGAACAGGAGATTGGCACATGCGCGACATCATGGGCATGATGGGCAAGGTCAAGGAAATGCAGTCCAAGATGGAGAAGGTGCAGCAGGAAATTGCCGCCCTCGAAATCGAAGGCCGGTCCGGTGGCGGTCTGGTGACCGTCATTCTTACCGGCAAGGGTGAAATGCGCGGCCTGAAAATCGATCCTTCGCTGCTTAAGGAAGACGAGATCGAAATCCTCGAAGACCTGATCGTTGCCGCCCATAAGGACGCCAAGGAAAAGGGTGAAGCGCAAGCCCAGGAAAAGATGGCCGACCTGACCGCCGGTCTGCCGCTACCGCCCGGCATGAAGCTGCCTTTCTGATAGACGCCACCGATCCGTCATTCCGGCCTTGAGCCGGGATGACGGGCATCACAACTTAACGAAGATACGTTCAATCTCAGGCTTCCAGCATCGCGCGAAACCGGCTTGCGAGCGGCGTTTCAAGATAGGCCGCGCGTTCGGCTTGGTTGAGCTGCATTGGACGGAAGCGCTGGAGAATAGTCGGTATCGGCAGTTTCGTTCCCCGATACGGTTCGAACGTCACCTCCTCGCCGGCCGCAAGCATTCCGCCTTTCAGCACCCGACAATAGAAGCCCGGCTGGCCCGCCTGCCGGAAGCGCGGTGCAAAATCGGGATCGCCGACGCGAGCCGACAGCGTCGCGCAGGGAATACGGGCGGCGGTCACCTCCAGCATGACGTCATTGGCCGTGAACCGGTCGCCGACATGCAGTTTTGCGCTGTTGACGCCCTCCAGAACGAGGTTCTCGCCGAAGAAACCGGGTTCGACTGCAAAGCCCAGTGTATCGGACCAAAAGTCGAGGTCGCCTGAGCCCATCACGTAGATTGCCTGATCCGGCCCGCCATGGTGTTTGCGATTGCAGACGGCATCGCTGACGATACCTTCCGCGTCTACCATGACCGGGCCATTCACAGCGTGTTTGAAGATGCCCGTCTTCGTCGTCTTTCCCGGGAGGCTTTTTGCCTCGCCGCGACATACCGCGCTAATTTTCATGGATTGCCCTTTGAGCTTCCTGATTCCCGTTTCCCGATTTATGCAGTAGAAAGCGCTCATGGCAAAACGAGTCACTGGCCCCGAAATCGAAAAACTGATCCAGCTTCTGGCAAAAGTGCCAGGGCTTGGCCCCCGCTCGGCGCGAAGGGCGGCGTTGCATCTCATCAAGAAGAAGGAACAGCTTCTCGGGCCTCTGGGCCATGCCATGGGCGAAGCCTATGACAAGGTGAAGATCTGCTCCTGCTGCGGCAATGTCGACACGATCGATCCCTGCACCGTCTGCGCCGACGACCGGCGCGACCAGTCGGTCATCATCGTGGTGGAAGACGTGTCGGATCTGTGGGCGCTGGAGCGGGCGGGTGCGATGAACACCGCCTATCACGTTCTGGGTGGTACGCTGTCGCCGCTCGACGGCGTCGGACCGGAGGACCTGAACATCAAGGGCCTGATCGACCGTGTGAGCGCCGGCGGCATTCGCGAGCTCATCATCGCCGTCAATGCGACGGTGGAAGGTCAGGCAACCGCCCATTACATCACCGACCGCCTCTCCGGGCTCGACATCAAGATCACCCGGCTTGCGCATGGCGTGCCGGTAGGCGGTGAGCTGGATTATCTCGACGAGGGCACCTTGACGGCGGCGCTTCGGGCCCGCACGACAATCTGAAGTCCCCCTCCCTCCCCGTCATTCAAAGAGGAGACCGAATGCGAAACCGTTTTGCCCCAAAGGCACTGGCTGCCCTTCTTTCCGTTTTTTCAGCAACGACGGCGTTGGCGCAATCGGCACCGACAGGAGCAGCGGCAGCCCGATATGATGCCGAATTTAATGCCTGGCTGAAAAAGGAAATCTGGCCGGAAGCCCGAAAGGCCGGCATTTCGCAAAAGACGCTTGATGCCACACTCAGCGGCCTCTCGATCAGCTGGAACCTGCCCGATCTCGTCATTCCCGGCCAGAAGCCGCCGAAGGAACAGAGCCAGAGTCAGGCGGAATTTTCCTCGCCCGGCGCCTATTTCTCCGAAAAGCGGCTGCAGGGGCTGGCCGGCACCGGCCGTTCGCTTGCAGCCACCCATGCGGCGACGCTGCGCAGGATAGAGGCGAAATACGGCGTTCCCGGCGATATCGTCGTTGCGATCTGGGGCCGCGAATCCGGCTTCGGCCGGGCAAAATTGCCGCATTCCGTGGTCGATGTTCTGGCCACGAAAGCCTATATGTCGACCCGCAAGGAGATGTTCCGCGCCGAACTGATCGATGCGCTGAAGATCGTCGAAAGCGGCGATATCGCAGCCTCGCGCATGATGGGCTCCTGGGCGGGTGCGCTCGGCCAGCCGCAATTCATGCCGTCGAGCTATCTGAAATATGCCGTGGACTTCGATGGCGACGGTCATCGCGATATCTGGAACTCCGTGCCCGATGCGTTGGCATCCATAGCAAACTATCTTTCGCAGCGCGGCTGGCAACGTAATCGTGACTGGGGTTTCGAAGTATCGATCCCCGCCAATGTCTCCTGCGCGCAGGAAGGGCCTGATCTCGCGCGGCCTGTGGCGGACTGGGCGAAAATGGGCATCACCCGCATTTCCGGAAAAGCCTTCCCGGCCAATGACCTCTCTGCCGATGGCATGATGCTGGTCCCGGCTGGCCGGCATGGACCGGAATTTGTGGTGACGCCTAATTTTTACGTCATCAAGGAATATAATAATTCCGATCTCTATGCGCTGTTCATCGGCAATCTCGCTGACCGCATCACCCACGGCGCGGGGCCGTTCAAGGGGGAATGGGGCAATGTCGGCTCGATGCTGCGCTCCGATGTTCTCACCATGCAGAAGGCGCTTGTGGCCAAGGGTTACGATGTCGGCAAGGCAGATGGGCTGGCCGGTTTCAAGACGCGTCGCTCACTCGGCGACTGGCAGGCTAAAAACGGCTTGGCCCCAACGTGTTTTCCAGACGCAAGCCTGAAGGCTAAGCTGAAATAGCACGTTACGGGCGACGTCGGAAAACCTCCCCGTCGTCATGCTCGGGCTTGTCCCGACCATCTGCAACCGATTGATTTAACGATACGTGGTTGGATCCTCGGGACAAGCCCGAGGATGACGTCGAGGGTTATGGCAAGGACCCAATAGCCTTTTTTACCTGGCCCGTTTCTGCCTCTCCCGGCCTCTCAATGCTGATCGGTGTGCGGCTTGTGAAAAATATCGTCGGTCGGCGGAATCGTTTGCCGTTCGATCATCCGGTGCACCCGTGGCCGTGTCTTGCCGCGGTGAAGCTCCAGCAGCCGGTCCCAGGCCTCCGCATCCGCCTGGGTGCGGCGGTGGTTGTGGCGGACATATTCCACCCATGTCGGCACATGGTAGCTTTCGGTCCAGATATCAGGGTTTTCGAGATCGCGCATCAGATTCCAGTTGCGTGCGCCATCACGCAGACGGATTCGGCGGCGCTCCGCCATCAGTGGCAGAAATTCGCCCAGATCCTCGTCATGGATTTCATAATCGATGAGAATGGCAATGGGCCCACTGCGTGGCTTGACGTCCAACCTCAGCGGCGGCTCGACGAAACGGTTGAGCGGATCGAGATTGAGCGAGGCGAAGGCCGGCATGGCGAGCTTGAGGCCGACGACGACGCCGAGCAGCATCAGCGCGCAGGAACAGAGAAGCGAATAGGAAATGCCGTAATCTTCCGCCAGCTCGCCCCACAGCCAGCTGCCGACCGCAATGCCGCCGAAGGTGAGCGTCTGATAAAGCGACAGCGCCCGGCCCACCACCCAGCGCGGCGTGGAGAGCTGGACGATGGTGTTGAAGAGCGACAGCGCCAGAACCCAGCAGGCGCCGGCAACGGTCAGCACCAGTGACGTGATGATGGCGCTCGTGCTCACCGCCGTCACACCGGCGCTGAAGGCGAAGCCTAAAAAGGCGACGCGCACGATCCATTCACTGGACAGAACCTCACGCAATCTGGCGCTGATCAGCGCCCCGCCGATGGCGCCGACGCCGAATGCACCCAGCATGACGCCGTAGGTCAAGGGGCCGCCCTCGACAAGATCGCGGGCGACGATGGGCATCAAGGCAAGGATGGCGCTTGCGGACAGGCCGAAAAGAAAGCCTCGCACCAGCACCTTGCCGATATTGGGCGACATCGCCACATAGCGCATGCCGGCCGATATGGCCGCCAGAAGCTGCTCGCGGGGCAGCGTCGAGGCATATTTCGGCGGCTGCCAGCGAAACAGGGCGTAGATCAGGGTGAAATAGCTCAGAGCATTCACAAAAAATGCGGCGGCAGCACCGGCGGCGGCGACGATAATGCCGCCAATGGCCGGGCCGACGCTGCGGGTAATATTGAAACCGACGCTGTTCAGCGTCACGGCGGCGGGCAAATCCTCACGCGGCACCATCTCGCCGACGGATGCCTGCCAGGACGGATTGTTGAGCGCGGTGCCGCAGCCGATCATGAAGGTAAAGAAGAGAAGCAGCCAGGGCGTGAGCCAACCGGACCAGGCAAAGACGGTGAGCAGCACGGAGGCCGTCAGCATCAGGAGCTGCGCCGAAATCATAATGCGGCGGCGGTCGAAACTGTCGGCCAGCGCGCCTGAAATCAACGAGAACAGCATGATCGGCAAAGAGGTGGAGGCCTGCACCAGCGCGATCATGTTTTCAGAACTCGAAAGCGAGGTCATCATCCATGCGGCGCCCACCGCCTGGATCAGTCCGCCGAAATTCGAGGCAAGGCTGGCGATCCAGATTCGTCTGTAAGTCAAATGCCTTAAAGGCGCGAGTGGCGATTTACGGTCAGGCACGCTCTGTCCACTTGATGCAACTGCGATTTGTCAAACGGCAACTATAGACAGTGCCGGCGATCATGCCAGCCTTTCCGACATGCTAAGGGTGAAAATGTGACGGAGGCGGCCCCCAAAGCGGAAGAGCCCGCTAAAACCTTGCAATCCTGCCCCGATGGGTCTATATGACCCCTGAAATTCTTGATCGCTTGATGAAGAGTGGGGCCGCAAGGCTCCGCTCTTTTTCGTTAGGCGAACCGGAAACCACGGGCTGAGCGCCCGGTGAAAATCGAAAGACCGGAAGGCCAGATGGCAGACACCGCACAAGAACCGCGACTGATAACCGAAACAGGCATCGACCAGCGCATCGCCGAGATCATCGAGCCCGTTCTGACGGGCATGGGGTATCTTCTGGTGCGCGTGCGGCTCTCCAACCAGAACGGCATGACGCTGCAGGTGATGGCCGAGCGCGAAGACGGAACCATGACCGTTCAGGACTGCGAAGCCATCTCGATGGCGATTTCACCGGTTCTTGATGTGGAAGATCCGGTCGAGAAAGCGTATCATCTCGAAGTTTCCTCGCCCGGCATCGACCGGCCGATGGTTCGCAAATCGGATTTCACCCGCTGGCAGGGCCATCTGGTGAAGGTCGAAACCTCCATTCTGGTCGAGAACCGCAAGCGGTTTCGCGGCAAGATCGTCGAGGTTGATGCTGACGGCTTCAAGCTGGAACGCGACCAGATTGCTTATGGCGAAGAGCCGACAGTCATTGTTCCGTTCACGGCGCTTTCGGATGCGAAGCTCATTCTGACGGACGACCTTATTCGGGATGCGCTGCGGGCAGACAAAGCGGCCAAGGCCGCCGCCGCAAACCAGAACGACGAAAACGAAGCAGACGAAGACTAATTCCAACGTAAAGCCCGGAAAACGGGCGATCCCCGCAATTATGCGACTTACGGAGATATAAAAATGGCAGTGAGTGCTAACCGGCTTGAGCTTCTGCAGATCGCCGATGCTGTGGCGCGCGAAAAGGTCATCGACCGCGAAATCGTGCTTGCCGCAATGGCCGACGCTATCCAGAAAGCCGCCCGCTCGCGCTATGGTTCGGAAACCAACATCCGCGCCGACATCAACTCCAAGACCGGCGAAATCCGCCTGCAGCGTCTTCTGGAAGTTGTTGAAGCGGCTGAAGACTATTCGACCCAGATCCCGCTGGAGCTTGCCCGCGACCGCAACCCGGATGCCAAGCTCGGCGACTTCATCGCCGATCCGCTGCCGCCGATGGATTTCGGCCGTATTGCCGCCCAGTCCGCCAAGCAGGTCATCGTGCAGAAGGTGCGCGAAGCCGAGCGTGACCGCCAGTATGACGAGTTCAAGGACCGTATCGGCGAAATCGTCAACGGCACCGTCAAGCGCGTCGAATACGGCAACGTCATCGTCGATCTCGGCCGTGGCGAAGGCATCATCCGTCGCGACGAGATGATCCCGCGCGAAAACATGCGTTACGGCGATCGCGTTCGCGCTTACGTCTACGACGTTCGCCGTGAACAGCGTGGCCCGCAGATTTTCCTGTCGCGTACCCATCCGCAGTTCATGGTGAAGCTCTTCACCATGGAAGTTCCGGAAATTTACGACGGCATCATCCAGATCAAGTCGGTTGCCCGTGACCCCGGTTCGCGCGCCAAGATCGCCGTCATCTCGAACGACAGCTCGATCGACCCGGTCGGCGCCTGCGTGGGTATGCGCGGTTCGCGCGTTCAGGCCGTTGTCGGCGAACTTCAGGGTGAGAAGATCGACATCATTCCGTGGAGCCAGGAGCCGGCGTCGTTCATCGTCAACGCCCTGCAGCCGGCGGAAGTCGCCAAGGTCGTTCTGGACGAAGAATCCGAGCGTATCGAAGTGGTTGTTCCTGACGAGCAGCTGTCGCTCGCCATCGGCCGCCGCGGTCAGAACGTGCGTCTGGCATCGCAGCTGACAGGCTGGGATATCGACATCATGACCGAGCAGGAAGAATCCGAGCGTCGCCAGAAGGAATTCAACGAGCGCACGGCCCTCTTCATGGAAGCGCTCGACGTCGACGAAATGGTCGGCCAGGTTCTGGCTTCGGAAGGCTTCGCGCAGGTTGAAGAACTCGCTTATGTCGATCTCGACGAAATCTCGTCGATCGATGGCTTCGACGAAGACACCGCCGATGAAATCCAGACCCGCGCCCGCGAATATCTGGAGCGCCTGGAAGCCGAAATGGACGCCAAGCGCAAGGAACTCGGCGTTTCCGACGAGCTGCGCCAGATCGACGGCCTGACCTCGCAGATGATGGTTGCGCTCGGCGAAGACGGCATCAAGACCATCGAGGACTTTGCCGGCTGTGCAGCGGACGATCTCGTTGGCTGGAGCGAGCGCAAGGATGGCGAGACGAAGAAGTTCGAAGGCATCTTCTCCAAGCTCGATGTTTCGCGCGTCGAAGCAGAGAACATGGTGGTGCAGGCTCGCCTTCTGGCAGGCTGGATCACCGCCGAAGAACTCGCTTCCGAACAGGAAGCCGATGCGGAAGCTGCCGAGGAGGCGGATACCGCCGAACAGGAATGACATCGCAGGCGCATGAGCCGGACGATCTGCCCGAGACTGACGATGACGGGGGGATCAAGGGCGACGTCAACGGACGTATGTGCATTGTGACACGGCAGAGCGGATCGCCGGATGAGCTGATCCGCTTCGTCGCAGGCCCGGACGGCAACGTCGTTCCGGACCTGAAACGCCAATTGCCGGGGCGCGGTTGCTGGGTGACACCCGAGCGCGCCCTGATCGAAAAGGCCATCGCGAAGAAGCTCTTCGCGCGGGCTCTGAAACGTGACGTCAAGGCCGGGCCCGAGCTTCTCGCTCTTCTCGACCGGCTGATGGCGCAGCATGTGGCTGGTATGATGAACATGGCGCGCAAGGCGGGCCAGTTCATCAGCGGCGCGACGAAGGTCGATGCTGCCGTCCGGTCCGGGAACGCGATCGCCGTGTTTCACGCGACCGATGCTGCGGCCGATGGCGTCAGAAAACTGGACCAGGCCCGCAAGGCCTGGGCACTCGGCAGCGATGCCGGCAATGAAATTCCGTCCTTCCGGCTCTTTAGCGAAGCCGAAATGGACGAGTTGATGGGCCAGAATGCTTTTATCCATGCCTGCGCGCTTGCAGGGCAGGCGGGTGAGGGTGTAGTGAAGCGCGCAACGATGCTTGAGCAGTACCGCCTTGGCGGCCAACCTCAGGCGGAACGCGACGCTGCCCGGACAGAACAATGACGCGGTTAACCGACATCAACGGTCGCCGCGTTCCGATGCAGCAATTGAACGACGAGACCTGATGGACGTCATCCGGTTCTCGTCCGAAGGAACGGGAACGGAATGACCGACAACAACGACGACAAGACACTTAACGCACAGCCTAAGAAGACTCTTACCCTCAAGCCGGGCGGGATGAATCAGGGCACCGTGCGGCAGGATATGGGTCGAGGTCGCACCAACGCGGTTGTCGTGGAAACACGCAAGCGCCGCCCCCATCGACCTGAAGACGAGAAGCCGGTTCAACCTGTCGCGGCAGCACCGAAGCCTGCCGCCCCTGCACCGGTTGCGGCGCGTCCGCAGGCTCCCCAGCCCCGCATTCACCAGCCAGGTGGCCAGCAGCAGCGTCCGGGTTCCTCCCAGTCGCAGCAACGCCCCGGCTCGTCCGCGCCTCAGCAGCGCCAGCCCGACCGTCCGCGTGGCAATGTTCTGCATGATCTTTCCGCAGGCGAAATGGAAGCCCGTCGCCGCGCGCTGATGGAAGCGCAGGCGCGTGACGTGGTTGAAGCCAAGCAGCGCGCCGAAGACGAAGCACGCCGCAAGGTCGAAGAAGAACAGCGCATCGCGGCCGAAAAAGTAGAAGCGGCAAACCGCGCGGCCGAAGAGGCTGCGGCTGCCAAGGCCGCGGCCAGCCAGCCTGTCGTTGAAGCAAGGGCCGAACCAGCCAGCGAAAGGCCGGCTGCCGCCGCGCCGGCGCCCCGCGCTGACGCCCGCCCGCAGTCTGCGACCGCGGCTCCGCGTTCCGCTCCCGTAATGCCCGATACTGCCGCTCCGCGTGGACGCCGTGCTGGTGGTGACGATGAGGACGATCGCGGCGCTCGGCGCGGCAGCAGCCTTCCGGCGCGCGGCAAGGTCGCCGCACCTGCACCGGCAAAGCCCGCCGCCCGCCTGAAAACGGAAGAAGAACGCCGCCGCGGCAAGCTGACCGTCACCTCGTCCAATCTGGATGAAGACGGCACGCCGCGCGGTCGCTCCATGGCATCCATGCGCCGCCGGCAGGAGAAATTCCGCCGCAGCCAGATGCAGGAGACCCGCGAAAAGGTTATGCGCGAAGTGATTCTGCCTGAGACCATCACTATTCAGGAACTGTCGCAGCGCATGTCCGAACGCGCCGTCGACGTCATCAAGTTCCTGATGAAGGAAGGCCAGATGATGAAGCCGGGCGACGTGATCGACGCCGATCTGGCTGAACTGATCGCGGTCGAATTCGGCCATACCGTCAAGCGCGTTTCCGAATCCGACGTGGAAGAAGGCATCTTCAACCAGACGGACGATGAAGGCGAGATGGTTTCCCGCCCGCCCGTCGTCACCATCATGGGTCACGTCGACCACGGCAAGACCTCGCTGCTCGACGCCATCCGTCAGGCGAACGTCGTTGCCGGCGAAGCCGGTGGCATCACCCAGCATATCGGCGCCTACCAGGTCGAGAAGAACGGTCAGAAGATCACCTTCATCGACACCCCCGGTCACGCCGCCTTTACGGCGATGCGTGCCCGTGGTGCGCAGGCGACGGATATCGCGGTTCTCGTGGTTGCCGCTGATGACAGCGTGATGCCGCAGACGATCGAGTCCATCAACCATGCCAAGGCAGCCGGTGTTCCGATCGTCGTTGCGATCAACAAGATCGACAAGCATGAGGCCAACCCTGAAAAGGTTCGCCAGCAGCTCTTGCAACACGAAGTCTTCGTGGAATCGATGGGCGGTGAAGTGCTTGACGTCGAAGTCTCCGCCAAGAAGCAGCTTGGTCTCGACAAACTGCTTGAAGCGATCCTGCTGCAGGCTGAAATTCTCGACCTCAAGGCGGATCCGAACCGCACCGCTGAAGGTACCGTCATCGAAGCGGAACTCGACCGCGGCCGTGGTGCCGTCGCTACAGTTCTCGTGCAGAAGGGTACGCTGAAGCCTGGTCAGATCATCGTGGCCGGCGACCAGTGGGGCCGTGTTCGCGCCCTCGTCAACGACAAGGGCGAACACGTCAAGGAAGCCGGTCCGGCCATGCCTGTCGAGATTCTCGGTCTTTCCGGCACACCATCTGCCGGCGACCGTTTCGCGGTTGTCGAAAACGAAAGCCGTGCTCGCGAGATTTCCGAGTACCGCCAGCGTCTGGCACGCGACAAGGCTGTCGCCCGTCAGACGGGCCAGCGCGGTTCGCTGGAACAGATGATGAGCCAGTTGCAGACTTCGGGAATGAAGGAATTCCCGCTGGTCATCAAGGCAGACGTGCAGGGCTCGGTCGAAGCCATCATCGCTTCGCTCGACAAGCTCGGCACCGACGAAGTCCGCGCTCGTATCGTTCACTCGGGCGCTGGCGCCATCACGGAATCGGATATCTCGCTTGCCGAGGCCTCCAACGCCGCGATCATCGGCTTCAACGTTCGCGCCAACGCACAGGCACGTACGGCTTCCGAACGCGCCGGTATCGAGATCCGCTACTACAACATCATCTACGATCTGGTGGATGACGTGAAGGCGGCGATGTCGGGTCTGCTTTCGCCGGAACGTCGCGAGACATTCCTCGGTAATGCCGAAATCCTTGAGGTGTTCAACATCACCAAGGTCGGCAAGGTCGCGGGTTGCCGCGTCGTCGAAGGCAAGGTGGAACGTGGTGCGGGCGTGCGTCTGGTACGCGACAACGTCGTCATCCACGAAGGCAAGCTCAAGACCCTCAAGCGCTTCAAGGACGAAGTCAACGAAGTGCCTGTCGGTCAGGAATGCGGTATGGCCTTCGAAAACTACGAAGACATCCGCGCCGGCGACACCATCGAGTGCTTCCGCGTCGAACACATCACGAGAACGCTCTAAGGCATTCCCAGGAAAATTGGACCCCGGTTTTCCGTCCGGAAATGCGATTAGAACAAGAGCGTTCTCGCCGCAAAACAGGAATTTACTGTCGGGCGCCGGCTTACCGGCGCTCGCTCCGTTTGAGGCATAACCAATGGCAAAAGCTACATCATCGGCCCCTTCCCAGCGCATGCTGCGCGTCGGCGAACAGGTGCGCGCCGCCCTGACCCAGATTCTCCAGCGCGGTGAAGTCCGCGACGATCTGATCGAAGGCACCGTCATTTCCATTTCGGAAGTGCGCATGTCTCCCGATCTCAAGATCGCCACCGCTTACGTGACGCCGCTTGGCGTTGCCGATCACACCGACATCATCACGGCACTCAACCGCCACGCCAAGTTCATGCGCGGCCGCCTCGGCCCGCAACTCCGGCAGATGAAATACATGCCCGAACTGCGTTTTCGCGACGATACGAGTTTCGACAATTATCAGAAGATCGACGCGCTTCTGCGCTCGCCTGAAGTGCAGCGCGATCTTGGACCTTCAAACGAAAAAGACGACGAACAGAACTGAAGCATGTCCAAACCACGCAAACAGCAGAACCGCAAACCCAAGGGCCGTCCGATTTCGGGCTGGCTGATCCTCGACAAGCCGCTCGATTTCGGCTCCACCGAGGCCGTCTCCAAGATCAAGTGGCTGTTCAACGCCCAGAAGGCCGGCCATGCCGGTACGCTTGATCCGCTCGCGTCCGGCATGCTGCCGATCGCGCTCGGTGACGCCACCAAGACCGTTCCCTACGTCATGGATGGCCGGAAAATCTACGAGTTCACCGTGACCTGGGGTGAGCAGCGCGCGACTGACGATCTGGAAGGCGAGGTGGCCGAAACTTCCGATCAGCGCCCGGACGAGCAGGCGATCCGCGATATTCTGCCCAATTATACCGGTGTGATCATGCAGACCCCGCCGCAATTTTCCGCCATCAAGATCGCCGGCGAGCGCGCCTATGATCTGGCGCGAGACGGCGAGACTGTGGAAATTCCCGCACGCGAGGTGGAAATCCATCGCCTGACGCTGCTGGCCTGCCCCGATACCGATACAGCGCATTTCGAAGTGGAATGCGGCAAAGGCACCTATGTGCGGGCGCTGGCGCGCGACATGGGCCGCGATCTCGGTTGTTTCGGCCATATCTCGGAACTGCGCCGCACCATGGTCGCGCCCTTCGGCGAAGACATGATGGTGCCGCTCGAAACCCTGACCGCGCTAGAAGCGATAGAAGACCGCGACGAGCGGTTGGAAGCGCTGGATGCCTATCTGATCGATACGGCGGAGGCGCTTTCCGCCCTTCCCCGCCTCATCATCAACGACGACCAGGCGTACCGGCTGAAGATGGGCAACCCCATCCTGCTGCGCGGGCGCGACGCGCCTGCCAACCATCCGGAAGCCTATGCCACTGCGCATGGCAAGCTCGTCGCCATTGGCGAGATCGGCGAAGGCGAGTTCCGGCCGAAGCGGGTTTTCGGCTAAGCCGGGCGGCGCGGGCAGGAATCAATCGCCTCTTTCCATTGCACCCGGAATAGTTTATAGGCAGCGCCAGCTTAGGCTTTGCCTGCGCTACTGAATGGCCAGAGCTGGACGACATCCCGGCTCTTTGGCGTCCCATTTTTCCTTAAAACAGAAAGGATCGTCCGATGTCGATTACTGCAGAGCGCAAAGCCGCCCTCATCAAGGAATATGCCACGAAGGAAGGCGACACCGGTTCTCCGGAAGTTCAGGTCGCAATCCTCACCGAGCGGATCAACAACCTGACCGGTCACTTCAAGGACCACAAGAAGGACAACCACTCCCGTCGTGGCCTTCTGACGCTGGTTTCGAGCCGTCGTTCGCTTCTCGACTATCTGAAGAAGAAGGACGAAGCCCGTTACTCCAAGCTGATCGGTGCTCTCGGCATTCGCCGCTAATAACTTCTCCGGCGGGTTTCGCAACGATGCCCGCCGGTTTTTATATCCGGTCTTTTGAGGCCGCATGAATTTCCGGGCGTTTGCCGCTGATGTGGCCCCCGGACGATAAGGGTGACCCGGATGGGCCGGCGCCGCCTTTTTCAACCGCAGACCTGTCATGGGGCAGGATTGCCGGATGCTTGCTTGTCGAAAGCCTCCCGCTGTCTTGCCCGTGATTGAGTCACCGCGCTGCCACCGCCGGCACGATGCCGGAGCGGCAGCCACAACCAAGGACAAGATATGTTCAATCAACACTCCGTGGAAATCGAATGGGCAGGCCGCCCGCTGAAGCTTGAGACCGGCAAGGTTGCCCGTCAGGCTGACGGCGCCGTCATCGCAACCTACGGCGAGACGATGGTTCTCGCGACCGTGGTTTCCGCAAAGTCTCCGAAGCCGGGCCAGGACTTCTTCCCGCTGACGGTCAACTACCAGGAAAAGACCTACGCAGCCGGCAAGATCCCCGGCGGTTACTTCAAGCGCGAAGGGCGCCCGAGCGAAAACGAGACGCTCGTTTCGCGCCTGATCGACCGCCCGATCCGCCCGCTGTTCCCTGAAGGCTACAAGAACGACACGCAGGTCGTCGTGACCGTTATCCAGCACGATCTGGAAAACAACCCGGACGTCCTGTCGATGGTTGCGGCTTCCGCAGCGCTGACGCTCTCCGGCGTTCCCTTCATGGGCCCGGTTGGCGGCGCGCGCGTTGGCTACATCAACGGCGAGTATGTCCTTAACCCGCATCTGGACGAAATGGACGAGTCTGTTCTCGATCTCGTCGTTGCCGGTACGCAGGACGCCGTTTTGATGGTTGAGTCCGAGGCCAAGGAACTCAACGAAGAAATCATGCTCGGCGCCGTCATGTTCGGCCACAAGGGCTTCCAGCCGGTTATCGACGCGATCATCAAGCTCGCCGAAGTTGCCGCCAAGGAGCCGCGCGAATTCGAACCGGAAGATTTTTCCGCTCTCGAAAACGAGATGCTCGCCCTTGCGGAAGCTGAACTGCGCGACGCTTACAAGATCACCGAAAAGGCTGCCCGTTATGCCGCCGTCGACGCCGTGAAGGCCAAGGTGAAGGCGCACTTCCTGCCGGAAGAAGGCGAAGCCAAGTATACGCCGGAAGAAATCGGCGCTGTCTTCAAGCACCTTCAGGCGAAGATCGTTCGCTGGAACGTTCTGGACACCAAGAGCCGCATCGACGGTCGCGACCTGTCGACCGTTCGCCCGATCGTTTCGGAAGTCGGCCTGCTGCCACGCACCCACGGTTCGGCTCTCTTCACCCGCGGCGAGACCCAGGCGATCGTTGTTGCGACCCTCGGCACCGGCGAAGACGAACAGTACGTCGACAGCCTGACCGGCATGTACAAGGAACGCTTCCTGCTGCATTACAACTTCCCGCCCTACTCGGTCGGTGAAACAGGCCGCATGGGCTCCCCGGGCCGTCGCGAAATCGGTCATGGCAAGCTCGCATGGCGCGCTATCCGTCCGATGCTGCCAAGCGCGGAACAGTTTCCCTACACACTGCGCGTCGTTTCGGAAATCACCGAATCCAACGGCTCCTCGTCGATGGCAACGGTTTGCGGCACCTCTCTCGCTCTGATGGACGCAGGCGTTCCGCTTGCGAAGCCGGTTGCCGGTATCGCCATGGGCCTGATCCTCGAAGGCGATCGTTTCGCGGTTCTCTCCGACATTCTCGGTGACGAAGACCACCTCGGCGACATGGACTTCAAGGTTGCGGGTACGGCCGACGGCATCACCTCGCTGCAGATGGACATCAAGATCGCCGGTATCACCGAAGAGATCATGAAGATCGCTCTGGAGCAGGCACAGGGTGGCCGCAAGCACATTCTCGGCGAAATGGCCAACGCCATCACCGAGAGCCGTGGCCAGCTCGGCGAATTTGCGCCGCGCATCGAAGTGATGAACATCCCGGTCGACAAGATCCGTGAAGTCATCGGTTCGGGCGGTAAGGTCATTCGCGAAATCGTCGAAAAGACCGGCGCGAAGATCAACATCGAAGACGATGGCACCGTCAAGATCGCTTCTTCTTCCGGCAAGGAAATCGAAGCGGCCCGCAAGTGGATCCACTCGATCGTTGCAGAACCGGAAGTCGGCGCCATCTATGAAGGCACTGTTGTCAAGACCGCTGACTTCGGCGCTTTCGTCAACTTCTTCGGCGCGCGTGACGGCCTCGTCCACATTTCGCAGCTCGCTTCCGAGCGCGTTGCCAAGACCTCCGACGTCGTCAAGGAAGGCGACAAGGTCTGGGTCAAGCTGATGGGCTTCGATGAGCGTGGCAAGGTTCGCCTGTCCATGAAGGTTGTCGACCAGGCAACCGGCAAAGAAGTCGCTGCCGACAAGAAAGACGGCGAAGCCGCTGCCGAATAAGGCCGCGCCGCCAGACCCTATCGAGGCGCGGGTTCTGCCCGCGCCTTTTTTTCGTTTTTGTTATCGTTTGTTTTTCGGGAAACCTGTTTCCACTTTTCCGTGACAAACTCCATCCTTACCTTGAGGACGCTCCAATGAGCCGTGACGCCGTGAAAACCCTTTTCCATCCCTTTGCCTCGGACATGCTTGCCATGCCGAAAGAAGGCGAACGCGTTCTGTTTCTGGGAGCGGAAGCCGGTCCGCGGCTGGATGGCTTCGACGCAGAGATCGTCGCGGTTCAGCATCTTCGGCCGCTCTATCGCGCTCTCGAGGCCCAGGGCACAAGGGTCGCTCCTGACATTTCCGGCGACGATTACGATGCGGCGTTGCTGCTTTGCGGCAAACACCGTGGCGAAAACGAAAACCGTGTCGCAGAAGCACTTTCGCGCGTGAAGGCCGGTGGCTTGATCGTCGCGGCCGGATCGAAGGAAGATGGCATTGTGACGCTGCGCAAGACGCTGGCGAAGCTCGGCATCGAGTCGGAATCAACACCAAAATATCACGGTGTCGCAATCTGGTTCAAACGGCCGGACGATGTTTCAGCCGTCGTCTCCAAGCTTGCCCAGAAGCCCGCGACGGTCGAGGGCCGCTTTACCGCCCTGCCCGGTATGTTCTCGCATGATCGCGTGGATGACGGTTCGGAGCTTCTCGCGTCGCGCCTGCCGACCGATTTTGACGGCAATGCCGCCGATTTTGGTGCGGGCTGGGGTTATCTCTCCGTCATGCTGGCAGAAAAATCGCCGCGCACTGCCCGTATCGATCTTTTCGAAGCGGACTGGAATGCGCTGGAATTCGCCAAGACCAATCTTCTCGAAAACAATCCGCGGCTGACGGCGCGCTTCTTCTGGCAGGATCTGGCCAATGAGCCGCCGAAGGAAAAATACGATCTCATCATAATGAACCCGCCTTTCCATGCGGGCGGACAGGCGGCGGAACCCGCGCTTGGCCAGGCCTTCATCAAGGTTGCCGCCGGCGCGTTGCGCAGCGGCGGCAAGCTGCTGATGGTGGCCAATCGTGGCCTGCCCTATGAGCCGGTTCTGGCTGCCGAATTCCGCACGACTGCCGAAGTGTGCCGCAACGCCCGCTTCAAGATTCTGAGCGCCCAGAAGTAATCAGATCAGCTCAGCAGCCAGGCCCATAGCGACACGGACAGAACGCCGGTCGCTGTGGAGATGCTGATCGTGGAGGCCGCGACACTGTGACCGATACCGAAGCGGTTGGCGATCAGCCAGGCATTGACCCCCGTCGGCACCGACGAGGTCAGCACGAGCGCCGCCGTCCACTCGTGGCTGAGGCCGAGCGCGTGGCCGGCAACCCATACGCAGGCAGGCAGAAGCAGCAGCTTGAAAACGGTCATGGTGACGGCAATACCCATATTGCCGCGAATGGTATATTTCGTCAGCGCCATGCCGAGCGAGATGAGAGCCGCCGGTCCAGCAATTGAGGCAATCTGATCGACCACGGTTTTCAAAATGGGCGTCAGGTCCACGCCGGAAACATTGGTCGAAAGCCCAATTGCAAGTCCGATCACCAGCGGATTGGTAACGAGATTGCGGCCCACCTGTTTAAAGACCGCAGCCATGCCGCGCTTTTCGCCACCGACCGCCTTATGTGTGGCATTTTCCATCAGGATGGTCCCGGCGATCATCATGACCGGCAGATGGATGGCGAGCAGGATGGAGAGAGCCACCAGCCCCTCGTCTCCCACCGACCGCCCGACCAGCGGCAGACCGATGAAGATATTATTCGCAAAGGCCGAGGAAATGCCGGCAATAACGGCGATGCGGACATCCTGCTTGAAGACATAACGGGTGACAATATGCCCGACCGTCCAGGTGACGGCCACGCCGGCGAAGTAGGTCATCCAGAGACGGAAAGGCGATGCACCGTGGAAATTCGCTTCCGCAAGCGTGCGGAAGATCAATGTCGGTACCGCGATCTTGAAGACGAAATCGCTCAGAATATCGCCGGCATCCGCCCGGAACAGGCCAGCCTTGACCGTCAGCCAGCCGATCAGGATGAGAATGAAAATCGGGGCAACATTCGCGGCAACGGCAGACATGGCGGGAAAGCTTTCACGGCTTTTTCAGGAGATACTCCGCCTTAGAGCCTTTTCCGCGGGAATGGAATCGCGAATGCGCTTTCGTTCCTTGTTTTCATCAAATGAAGCGTGCCGTAGGGGAAGGGTGATAGGCGGAAGCATCGCTCACCATCCGCGCAATGCCAGCAGGCTGGAACGTCCCCCCAAAAAGAAAAAGCGGGGTCACCCCCCGCCTTTTATGTCCGTTAAATGCCGCCAGTACATCCGTGGCGGAGATAACGGTAGAGCCAGAAAACCTCATGCCTTCAATTTCGGTACGCATTCACGCACCTTTTGCTCTGATCGGAGTAGTAGCTTAACCACATTACAGAGAAATGACGCGCTTCCGCCTGTCGTGGAGAGCCGCATATTTTCTCCTTGGGCTTTTCTTGCAGCCAGAAATGTTTAAGACCATTCGAAAAAGCACATCCCGTGCGAACCGGATAGGGCCCATGACGAAATTCGACGTACTGACTGTCGGCAATGCCATCGTCGACATTATCTCCCGCTGCGATGATCGCTTTCTCAACGATAATGCCATCACCAAAGGTGCAATGAACCTTATCGACGCGGAGCGCGCTGAACTGCTTTATTCGCTGATGGGACCGGCACTCGAAGCCTCCGGTGGCAGCGCGGGCAATACGGCGGCAGGCGTGGCCAATTTCGGCGGTAAGGCCGCCTATTTCGGCAAGGTGGCCGAAGACCAGCTCGGCGAAATTTTCCAGCACGATATTCGCGCACAGGGCGTCTATTTCGAAACCAAGCCGGAAGGCACCTTCCCGCCGACTGCGCGTTCGATGATCTTCGTGACCGAAGACGGCGAGCGTTCGATGAACACCTATCTCGGCGCTTGCGTCGATCTCGGTCCGGAAGATGTGGAAGATGATGTGGTGGCGCAAACCAAGGTCACCTATTTTGAAGGTTACCTGTGGGACCCGCCACGCGCCAAGGACGCCATTCGCGAATGCGCCCGCATTGCCCATGAAAACGGCCGCGAAGTCTCCATGACGCTCTCCGACAGCTTCTGCGTCGGCCGCTACCGCGACGAATTCCTCGACCTGATGCGGTCAGGGACGGTGGATATCGTTTTCGCCAACAAGCAGGAAGCACTCTCGCTTTACGAAACCGACGATTTCGAGCTGGCGCTGACCAAAATCGCCGCTGATTGCAAGATCGCCGCGGTGACGATGAGCGAAGAAGGCGCTGTTATCGTGCGCGGCACGGAGCGTGTGAAGGTGGAAGCCTATCCGGTGCATGACGTGGTCGACACGACGGGCGCGGGCGATCTTTTCGCCGCAGGTTTCCTGTTCGGTTACACGCAGGACCGTTCGCTTGAAGATTGCGGCAAGCTTGGCTGCCTTGCGGCAGCTGCTGTCATTCAGCAGGTCGGGCCACGCCCCATGTCATCGCTGAAGGCGCTGGGCAAAAAGCACGGCCTTATTTAAAGGCTTCGCCGGGGTAAGCGCCCCAGATTTCCCCCTGGGATACCCAGCCGGAGGCCTGACCGGCCTCGGCACGGCACCAGTCGCCATTACATTCGCCGATCCGGAAGACGACGCCCGGCTCCAGCCGGGCGATGACCGAAGCACCAGACTGCGCTTCGCGGCGCATGTTCACGTAAACTTCCTTGCCCTTGCCGCGCATCCATGGAGCGGCCACGGCCGTGCGCTCACCTGACAGCAGCGCCTGATTGACCCAACCCTCCGTACCGTCGGCATCGCGGATGCGCCGCCAATTTTCATATTCCTGGATGATTTCTACCGGCATACCCGATTTCATATACATCCATGACACGGCATAATCCGTGCTGGGGCCGATGCGCATGTTGACGCGCTTGGATTTCAGGCTGACGAAACGCGGCAGCGGCAGGCCGCTTGCGCCCTTGGCCGCACCCTGCGCCATGGCTTCGCCCGCCGCACCCAAGAGGCCGAGAGACAATGCAATGCAAACGATAGAAACCACACTGCGCATGCCCATTTCCGTTTCCCGCCTTCTGCAAACCGGATGATATTTTAAGGAGGCGCGTTTCCACATGCCTCAAGCCGCGGCGAGTTTTGTTTGTCTTCGCCGGTGGGTCTGGTAGAAACGCCCTGATTGAAAGAAATTATCGCTCTTTCTGGTTAATGACTTCTGAACAAGGCAGCGGCAAACGATGACCCACAAGAAGAGACCGACAGTCTATATCACCCGCAAATTGCCTGACGTTGTTGAGACCAGAATGCGCGAGCTCTTCGATGCGGAACTGAATATCGACGACAGCCCACGCAGCGAGGAAGAGCTTGTCGCCGCCATGCAGCGGGTGGACGTGCTGGTACCGACCGTGACCGACCGCATCACCGCCGCGATGATCGAGAAAGCCGGACCGCAGCTGAAGCTGATCGCCAGCTTCTCCAACGGCATCGACCATGTGGATGTCGATGCCGCGGCCCGGAAGAGCATCACCGTCACAAATACACCGAATGTACTGACCGAGGACAGCGCCGATATCACCATGGCGCTGGTGCTGGCCGTGCCACGCCGCATGATCGAGGGCACGCGCGTGCTCGCCAATGGCGCCGATGAGTGGCTGGGCTGGTCTCCGACCTGGATGCTTGGGCGCCGCATTTCCGGCAAGCGTATCGGCATTGTCGGCATGGGCCGCATCGGCACGGCCGTTGCGCGGCGCGCCAAGGCCTTCGGCCTTTCCATTCACTACCATAACCGCAAACGCGTCAATCCGGCGACGGAGACGGAGCTGGAGGCAACCTATTGGGACAGTCTCGACCAAATGCTGGCGCGGGTGGACATCGTATCGGTCAATTGCCCTTCGACACCAGCGACCTACCACCTGATCTCGGCACGGCGGCTGGCCCTGATGCAGCCGACCAGCTACATCGTCAATACGGCGCGCGGCGATATTATCGACGAAGCGGCGATGATCCAGTGCCTGCGCGAAGGCAAGATCGCCGGGGCCGGTCTCGATGTCTATGAGAATGAGCCGCAGGTGAAGCCCAAGCTCATCAAGCTCGCCAAGGAAGGCAAGGTCGTGCTGCTTCCGCATATGGGCTCGGCAACGATCGAAGGCCGCATCGAAATGGGCGACAAGGTCATCATCAACATCCGTACCTTGTTTGACGGGCACCGCCCACCAAACCGGGTGTTGCCGGGGCGCAGCTAAGTTCAGAAATAGAGCTGCTGTCCGGGCTGCGCTGAACGCGCTCATCGGAAAAATCGTTTAGCCCAGGACTTTCGTCATCTCAATCGAGGTCGTGCGATCATACCCGGCGTGGGCGTTTTCGGCAGTCTTGACGAAACCCCATGCTCCAAACTTGACGTGATTGGAAACAAGTTCAATCCGGGTTTCCAGCCTGAGCGCCGGCAGCGCCAGTTCCCGAGCCAGCGCTTCGGCCTGCTGCAGAAGCAGCCTGCCGATACCCTTTCCCTGCGCTTTCGGGGAAACGCATAGCTTGCCGACATAAAGCGAGACCGGCGGTTCAGGCCGGCAAAACAGACAACCCAACAACTTATCGCCATCCTGTGCCACGAAAGCGACCTCTGCGCTTGCCTTTTCGGCGAGATTTTCGAGTGTCAGACGATGTGCCGATGATGGCGGGTCGATGATACCATCCATATATGCAAAGGACGCCATGATGAGCGCCAGCAAGTCCTGCCAGCGGTCGAATTCGTCGCCTATCTTCACGATCTCGATCATGGTTTCCTGCCCGACGTCCTACGCTTGTATCGCACCGTTTCAAAACGTGCCGACAGGGCGTCATAGAGGAGCAGGCGGCCAATGAGGGGCTCACCGGCACCGGTGATCACCTTGATCGCCTCCATGGCCATCAGGGTGCCGATTACACCGGTCAGCGCGCCGACAATGCCCGTTTCCGCACAATTCGGTATCAGCCCTTGTGGTGGCGGCTCGGGGAACAGGTCACGATAGCCGGGGAAAAGATTACCGTCGGCACTGGTTTCATAGGGTTTCAGGACCGTAACCGAGCCATCGAAACGACCGACGGCGCCGGTGACCAGCGGTCTTTTTGCAGCCTCTGCGGCGTCCGCTGCGGCATAACGTGTATCAAAATTGTCCGAGCCGTCGATCAAGAGATCGAAGGATGGCAGGTGGTCATGCGCCCACACCTGCGAGAAGCGTTCCTCATACACAAGCGTGCGGACATGCGGATTGAGCCGGGCGATGGTCTTGCGAGCACTTTCCGTTTTCAACTCGCCAATGGTGCCAGTATCGTGGATCACCTGCCGCTGGAGATTGGAAAGGGAAACCACATCATCATCGATCATGCCGAGGGTGCCGACACCGGCGGCGGCAAGATAATGAAGGACGGGCGCGCCCAGCCCGCCGGCACCTATCGCCAGCACCCGCGCCGCCTTCAGCCGTTGCTGGCCAGCGCCACCGATTTCCGGCAGCAGGATATGGCGCTTGTAACGCTCGATTTCTTCCAGGCTCAGCGGGTCCATGCCGTACTCCATTTCTCTGCCGTCATGCCGTGATGCTCCCATGGGAAACATTGAAGAACTGTGCCCGCTCGCCAAGAGCGGAGAACATGGCCGCATCCGTTCCGGTCATGAAACTCTGACCGCCCAGCGCGTGGATGAGATCGAACAGGGCGGCACGCCTGCCCTCATCCAGATGGGCGGCAATTTCGTCCAGCAGCAGAACCGGCGCGTAACCGGTCATATTGGCGGTGAGCTGCGCATGCGCAAGCACCAACCCTACCAGCAGCGCCTTCTGCTCCCCGGTCGAGCAGCGTTCGGCTTCCATTTCTTTTTCCGCGTGGCGAACGAAAAGATCGACACGGTGCGGCCCATCCAGCGTGCGGCCTGCGGCTGCATCCCTATACCGGCCCTCTCGTAGCATGAGACCATATTCGTCTTCCAGATCGACGGCCGGACGGTTGAGCCTGTCATCCATAAAGCCGGCGAGCGATAGCGCTGCGGATGGGAAGGCCGTATCGCCGGCCCTGCCTGCGATCAGGGTTTTCAACAGACCGAGCATTTCATAACGGGCGACCGCCATGGAGATGCCGAGTTCGGCCATCTGTTTTTCAATGCCATCCAGCCATACGGGATCAAAGCGGCCTTCCGAAAGCAGACGGTTGCGGCCGCGCATGGCTTTCTCGAAATCGCTTGCCCGCCGGCCATGGCCCGGATCGAGCGACAGGACCAGCCGATCGAGAAAACGCCGGCGGTCCGATGACGAGCCGGTAAAGAGGCCATCCATGGCGGGCGTCAGCCACAGAACCCGCAGATGGTCCGTCAATTCGTCAACGGATTTCACCGGCGTTCCGTTCAGCCGCAGGCGGCGCGACACCACCTCGCCATCCCCCTCTATCCCAGTGCCGATGGCGACTTCACCCCCCATGCCCTCGACATCTGCAAAGATCGAAAAGCCGGTGGCCTCGGCACCCACACGCGTGACATCGGAGAGGACGGCACGTCGCAGGCCGCGTCCTGGAGAAAGAAACGAAACCGCCTCCAGAAGGTTGGTCTTGCCGGACCCGTTGTCGCCGGTCAGCACCACATGGCGCTCATCAAGGACAAGTGCGGCCGCCGCATAGTTGCGGAAGTCCGTGAGTTTAACGCGGGAAAGCGACACCTTGTTCGTCATGTTTACGGCCTAAAACGAAGCTGGCCGAATGGCAAGGTGGCGAATGCCCGCGCTCATCAGCCAGCGCCAAAACCACGCGAATTATTCAACAGTGGCAACTTTTTTAGCGGGCGGCTATTTATGGACGGTTCGTTGTCACCGGTAACCCGCCCATGCGCCTTATTCTTTCTCTCGTTCTCATGATCGGCCTTCTGTCGTCCTGCGCCGGAAGGCCGGGAGCGGACGTGCTGCAAGCAGTCGATACAAGAGCGAAGAACGCAAAAATCGTCACCGCCTATGTGGCGAGTACGCGTGAAAAAAGCGAAGAGGCAAAAAAGGGGTTCAGCGCCATTCGCGCGGCCGAACCGAATTATGCCCGCTTCGACATCTCGATACCGCCGAACCACAAGAGCGGAAAAATTGAATGGTCGACCGGCAAACCGGATGCGAAGAAGGATTTCGTTGTCACGCAGGCGCAGATGCTGAGCAAGGCGAGTTTCAACACCGATCTCGGCGATATTTCCCGCTCCGGCAAGCAGATCGCGCTTTTCGTGCATGGTTACAATTACAGCTACCAGGAAGCGCTCTTCCGCGCAGCGCAGATGGCTGCCGATGCCAATATGAATGGCGTTCCGCTGGTCTTCTCCTGGCCATCGCAGGCCAATGTCACGGGCTATGTGGCGGACAAGGAATCGGCGACCTATTCGCGCGATGCGCTTGCCAATCTGCTGACGGATCTCACTCGCCAGTCTCCGCGCAAGAACATCGTTGTCTTCGGGCACAGCATGGGTGGCTGGCTGGTCATGGAGGCGTTGCGACAGTTACGCTTCGAAGGCAGGAATGATGTCATCGCAAAGCTGCAGGTGGTGCTGGCCGCACCCGATATCGATGCCGATGTCTTCCGCAAGCAGATTGAAGTCGTCGGCCGGCTCAACCCGCCACTCACAGTCTTGGTGTCCAAGGATGACCGGGCTCTCAAAGCCTCTTCCATATTAGGCGCAGACGTGACGCGGATTGGCGCACTGGATGTCACCGATCCGAAAGTGCAGGAAGCCGCCCTGAAAGAAGGCGTTCAGTTCGTGGATATCTCCAAACTGAAAGCGTCGGACCCGCTCAATCACGACCGCTACGCGGCCCTGGCGTCATTGGTGCCGCAGCTGGAAGCAAGCCGGAACGGCAATGGACAAAACGGCATCGGTCGCGCGGGCGCCTTTGTGTTCGATGCGATCGGCGCAACCGTCTCCAGCCCCTTCCGGCTTGCAAGCCAGGTGGTGAACCCGCAATAGCGTTGCGGGCTCCTGCTGACAGTCCCGGCTTTAGAAATCCCAGTCTTCATCTTCGGTGGCGACCGCCTTGCCGATGACATAGGACGAGCCGGAACCTGAGAAGAAGTCGTGATTTTCGTCGGCGTTGGGAGAGAGCGCCGAGAGGATCGCCGGATTAACCCGGCAGGCCTCGGCCGGAAACAGCGCTTCGTAACCCAGGTTCATCAGAGCCTTGTTGGCGTTGTAATGCAGGAACTGCTTGACGTCCTCGGTCAGGCCGACCCCGTCATAAAGGTCTTCCGTATATTTTGCCTCGTTATCGTAGAGCTCGAGCAAAAGATCGAAGGCGAAATCCTTGATCTCCTGTCTTTGTGACTCACCCAGACGATCCACCGCCCGCTGAAGCTTATAGCCGATATAATAGCCATGCACGGCCTCATCGCGAATGATGAGGCGGATGAGGTCTGCCGTATTGGTGAGCTTGGCGCGGCTTGACCAGAACATCGGCAGATAGAAGCCGGAATAGAAGAGGAAGCTCTCCAGAAACACGCTGGCGATCTTCTTCTTCAGCGGATCGCCGCTGTCATATTCCCGCATAATGAGTGCGGATTTGCGCTGCAGGAACTCGTTCTCTTCCGACCAGCGGTAGGCATCATCGACGTCAGGCGTGGAGCAAAGCGTCGAAAAAATCGAGGAGTAAGAGCGGGCGTGCACGGCCTCCATGAAGGAAATGTTGGAAAGTACCGCCTCCTCATGCGGGGTGGCCGAATCCGCCATCAGGCGTACCGCGCCGACACCATTTTGGATGGTGTCGAGCAAAGTCAGGCCGGTGAAGACACGGATCGTCAGCTTCTGTTCTTCCGGCTTCAGCGTTCCCCAGGAGGGGATGTCATTGGAGAGCGGCACCTTTTCCGGCAGCCAGAAATTCGAGGTCAGGCGGTTCCAGACTTCGAGGTCCTTGTCGTCCTCGATGCGGTTCCAGTTGACCGCGCGGATGCGGGACGCGGGTTTTACGGCGATGTTCATTCTCTTGTCCCTCAATTCAGAGCGTGCAGGAAACGCAGCCCTGAACCTGCGTGCCTTCCAGCGCCATCTGGCGCAAACGGATGTAATAGATGGTCTTGATGCCCTTCTTCCAGGCATAGATCTGCGCGCGGTTGATATCGCGCGTCGTCGCCGTATCGCGGAAGAACAGCGTCAGCGACAGGCCCTGATCGACATGCTGGGTCGCGGCCGCATAGGTGTCTATGATCTTTTCCGGGCCGATTTCATAGGCGTCCTGATAATATTCGAGATTGTCGTTCGAGAGATAGGAAGCCGGGTAATAAACGCGGCCGATCTTTCCCTCTTTGCGGATTTCGATCTTCGAGACGATCGGATGAATGGAGGAAGTGGAGTGGTTGATATAGGAGATCGAACCGGTTGGCGGTACGGCCTGAAGGTTCTGGTTATAGAGACCCGATGCCATCACATCCTGTTTCAACGCCGTCCAGTCTTCCTGCGTCGGAATGGCAATGCCGGCTTTTTCGAACAGCTCACGGACCTTTTCCGTCGCGGGCACCCATTCCTGCTCGGTATATTTGTCGAAATATTCGCCAGAGGCATATTTGGAGTTTTCAAAGCCCTTGAAGCTCTGGCCCCGTTCCACGGCCAACCGGTTGCTGGCGCGGATGGCGTGATAGGTGACAGTGTAAAAATAAATATTGGTGAAATCGACGCCTTCTTCCGAACCGTAAAAGATGCGTTCGCGCGCCAGATAACCGTGCAGGTTCATCTGGCCAAGCCCGATCGCGTGGCTCGCATCATTGCCCTTTTCCACCGAAGGAACGGAGGAGATGTGGCTCATATCCGATACTGCCGTCAGCGCCCGGATGGAGGTCTCGATCGTCTTGCCGAAATCAGCGGAGTCCATGGCAGCGGCAATATTGAGCGAGCCGAGATTGCAGGAGATATCCTTACCCATATGGCTATAGGAGAGATCGGCGTTGAACTCACTCGCCTCGCTGACCTGCAGGATTTCCGAGCAGAGATTGCTCATGCTGATGCGGCCGGCGACCGGATTGGCGCGGTTCACCGTATCCTCGAACATGATGTAGGGGTAGCCGCTCTCAAACTGGATTTCGGCGATCACCTGGAAGAATTCGCGCGCCTTGATCTTCTTCTTTCGGATGCGGCTGTCGGCGACCATCTCGTGATATTTCTCGGTGACCGAGATTTCGGTGAAAGCCACGCCATAGACCCGCTCCACATCATAGGGCGAGAACAGGTACATATCCTCATTGTTGCGGGCGAGTTCGAAAGTAATATCGGGGATCACCACACCGAGCGACAGGGTCTTGATGCGGATTTTTTCGTCGGCGTTTTCGCGCTTGGTGTCGAGGAAACGCATGATGTCAGGATGGTGGGCATGCAGGTAGACTGCGCCCGCGCCCTGACGCGCACCGAGCTGGTTGGCGTAGGAAAAGCTGTCTTCCAGCAGCTTCATGACAGGAATGACGCCGGAAGACTGGTTTTCGATCTGTTTGATCGGTGCCCCGAATTCGCGGATATTAGTGAGCGACAGCGCCACACCGCCGCCGCGCTTTGAGAGCTGCAAGGCGGAATTGATGGAGCGGCCAATGCTTTCCATATTGTCTTCCACACGCAGCAGAAAACACGAGACCAGTTCACCGCGGCTCTTCTTGCCAGCATTCAGAAATGTCGGCGTTGCCGGCTGGAAGCGACCGGAAATGATCTCGTCCATCAGGTCGCGAGCGAGTTGTTCGTCGCCACGCGCAAGGGCCAGCGCCACCATGCAGACGCGGTCCTCATAACGCTCCAGATAGCGTTTTCCGTCGAAGGTCTTCAGCGTGTAGGAGGTGTAATATTTGAAGGCGCCAAGGAAGGTCGGAAAGCGGAATTTCCGGGCATAGGCTTCGTCATAGAGGTCGCGAACGAAATTGAAGGAGTACTGATCCAGCACCTCCTGCTCGTAATATCCCTCTGTTACCAGATAATCGAGCTTTTCCCGGAGATTATGAAAAAAGACCGTGTTCTGGTTGACGTGCTGGAGGAAATATTGCCGGGCGGCAAGGCGATCCTTGTCGAGCTGGATCCTCCCATTCTCGTCATAGAGGTTCAGCATCGCGTTCAGCGCGTGATAATCCAGAGCGGCATCCGCTAATTTCTGGTTTGCGGCGGCTGGCTGTTTGGCGTCCTTGCGCAGCGCGCTTGAGGTCAGCGTGTCCAAAATCGTTCCAATCCATGTTTGACGTTGGCGACATCTTCCTCCGTGCCGAGAAGCTCGAAGCGATAGAGAAACGGCACGGCGCATTTGCGCGAAACGATATCTCCAGCGGATGCGAAAGCTGCGCCAAAATTCGTGTTGCCCGCCGCGATGACGCCGCGAATGAGATTTCGGTTAGAGGGCTCGTTCAAAAACCGGATGACAGGCTTCGGCACGGCACCTTTGGTGCCGCCGCCCCCATAGGTGGGGGTAACCAGCACATAGGGCTCCGACACCTGAGGGACGTCGTCATCAGCGCTGAGCGGCAGGCGAAACAATCGCCGTCCCAGTTTCAGAAGGAAACGATGGGTGTTTTCCGAACGGCTGGAATAATAGACGATCAGGCCCATCGCTCTGCCGCCTCAGCTGATCGCGCCGATCATATCAGGCCGGAAACCCGCCCAATGGCGTTCGCCGGCGACGACCACTGGAACCTGCATGTAACCGAGACCACGGACATGATCGAGAGCGTCAGCATCTTCGGAAATATCGACGATTTCATAGGGTACGCCGATGCGGTCGAGCGCGCGATAGGTGGCGGTGCACTGGACGCAGGCGGGCTTGCTGTAAACGGTGACGGTCATAATTTCCCTTTCGAAGCTATTTTGGACGCGGCAAAGCGTTGCCGATTGCAATCGCAATCGGGCGGCGGTGGTTTTGTCATTCAGGTGGGGCGTGCTCTCTGGGAGTTTCTCGGGAAATCCGACTGGTTCTCTTGGAACTACTGAAAGCCGCAGAAAATCACTCCCTACGCAGACGAGCGTAGCAACTCAAAAATATGCACTGGCATGACTTCACCCCGAAGCTTGTTCTGGAGGGGGCAGAAAAGGGCGCACGCAAATCATCTGCGTCTACACCTTCCTCCGGACACCCCGCCCGTGGACGTTTGCGCTCAAGGCAGGTCTCCTGACTTGCGGGTCACAGCATCTATTCCGGCCTTCCCGGAGCCCTTAGCTCCAGTGACTCAAATCGGAACGATGCTCGCCGCTTACAGTTGCGGGGGCAGTTTCGGCCTTGCTTCACCACGACGGCGTTACGCACCGAATTCCCGTCTTAGCTCCCAACCCTTGCGAATCGGAAGAACCTCGAACACCACATATAGTATATGAGGAAATTTTCTCGTCAATAAATAGACACACAAAAGCCCCACCCTGTGGATCAAAAAGATTCAGCACATGGTTAACAGGGGCTTAGCGGCAGGTTGGGATTACTGCTCGGGCAGGTAAAAACGCTAATCTATTCCCAGATATCGATGCGGATATCGGCGGGACGAGCGTTTTCGATCACCCTTTTTCCGTTGGGGAGATCGTTTTCAAACAGTTTGGCGTGGATTTGAGCAGCGTCCAGCCCATAACCCTGCCATCTGTTGCGCAGCCTCTCTTCAAGCACTTCGACGGATGGCCCGACGAAAATGGTGAGATCGAAACTCTCGGAAAGCATCGTCCACGGCGCCTCGTTGAGCAACAGATAATTGCCTTCGGCAAGAATCAGTCGGGTGTCAGGCGCAATCGCTCGCGCCGAGGCGATAGCGATTTCGCGGGTGCGGTCGAAAACCGGGACAAGAACTTCCTGCCCGCCCTTGCGGACGGCGCAGACGATATCAAGAAAACCACGCACGTCGAATGTTTCGGGCGCGCCCTTGCGCGGCAGCAGCCCGCGCTCTTCAAGGATGCCATTGTCCATATGGAAGCCATCCATGGGCAGGACGGCGGCCGTTTCGCCCCGCGCGAGCAAAGCATCACAAAGCGCATCCGCCAACGTGGATTTGCCGGCCCCAGGGGGACCGGCAATGGCGATGATGAAACGGGATCGACCCTCTGCCCGTCGAAGCACGTCTTCGACGATCGTCTCAAGCTTCAACGTCATGCGGCGAGCGTTTCCTGCGGCGCTTCCTTGGCGCCGGTCATGAAGGCGACGGCATCCGACATGGAATAGTCCTTCGGATTGATGACGCAGAGGCGCTTGCCCAACCGGTGAATATGGATGCGATCCGCAACCTCGAACACATGTGGCATGTTGTGCGAGATCAGAACGATCGGCAGACCGCGTGAGCGCACATCCAGAATAAGCTCCAGCACGCGGCGGCTTTCCTTGACACCAAGTGCCGCCGTCGGCTCATCGAGGATAACAACCTTGGAGCCGAAGGCTGCCGCACGCGCCACGGCGACGCCCTGACGCTGGCCACCAGACAGTGTTTCCACTGCCTGATTGATGTTCTGTATCGTCATCAGTCCAAGTTCGGAGAGTTTCTCGCGGGCAAATTTTTCCATGGCCGGGCGATCAAGCGCCCGGAACAGGCTGCCCTGAATGCCGGGTTTACGGATTTCCCGGCCGAGGAACATATTGTCGGCTATGGAAAGTGCCGGCGAGAGTGCGAGGTTCTGATAGACGGTTTCGATGCCCGCCTTGCGCGCCTCGATCGGCGAGCGGAACTGCACCGGCTGGCCTTCCAGCCTGATCTCCCCTTCGTCAGGTGTTACAGCACCGGAGATCGCCTTGATGAGCGAGGATTTTCCGGCGCCGTTATCACCGATTACGGCCAGGATTTCACCTGGATAAAGATCGAAATCAGCGTGGTCGAGGGCGGTCACCCGACCATAGCGCTTGACGAGATTGCGTGCTGTGAGAATGGGTTCTTTTGCCATCAGCCTGCTACCTTTCTGATCCACTGGTCGATTGCGACAGCCATGATGATGAGGACGCCGATCAACAGATAGGTCCATTGCGGGTCGGTTCCGATCAGCCTCAGGCCGAGCGAGAACACGCCGACAATCAGGGCCCCGAAGATCATTCCCATGATGGAGCCGCGTCCGCCGAAGAGTGACAGGCCGCCGATAACGACTGCGGTAATGGATTCGATATTGGCGAATTGTCCGGCAGTCGGCGAAACCGAGCCGATGCGGCCGATGAGGGCCCAGCCAGCGAAGGCGCAGATGAGGCCGGACAGCGTGTAGACAGTGGTCAGCATGCGCTTGACGTTGACGCCGGCAAGTTCGGCAGCGTCCGGATCATCACCCACCGCATAAAGATGACGGCCCCAGGCCGTACGGTTCAGCACATACCAGAGCAGGGCAACAAGCAGAACCATGGCGATGACGCCATAGGTGAAGACCGCGTTGCCGATGCGAAGATTCGCGCCGAAGAACTGCAGGATCGGCGCCTGCTGGGCGATATCCTGGGCGCGGATCGTCTCATTGGCGGAATAGAGGAAATTGGTCGCCAGTACGATCTGCCACATGCCGAGTGTAACAATGAAGGGGGGCAGGCGCATACGCGACACCAGGACGCCGTTTATGAAGCCACAGAACGCGCCGACCGCGAGGCCACAGAGAATGGAGAGCTCCGCCGGCAGGCCGTAGCGGAAGGTGAACTGCCCCATGATGACGGATGACAGAACCATGATCGCACCAACCGACAGATCGATGCCGGCCGTCAGGATGACCAGCGACTGCGCCGCACCGACGATGCCAACGATCGCGACCTGCTGCAGGATAAGGGTCAGCGAGAAGGCAGAGAAAAACTTGCCGCCAAGGAGCAGGCCGAAAATAATCAGCGACAGCACCAGAACGATAAGCGGCACGGCCGCCGGGCTGGAATGGAGAAAGTGCTGGAATTTTTCCAGCGCGCTCTTGTCGTGCGTATCGAAAGCGGCGACTTGCGTCGAGCTCCCCGAAAGCACTTTTTCAAATTCATTATGCGGCTGAGCCCGCACCGGCTGATCGCTCATGGATTTTCCTCCCGATCGCTCTATCGCACCGCCCTGAAACAAGGGGCCGCCTCCAAAGAGTAGGATGCGTAGATTTCAAAGTGTTGTGAAGCGGCCTCGTCATCCCCGCAGGGTGCGCAACGCGCTCGTTTGTTCCTTTGTCCGATCCCCCGGATCGTGCCTGAAATCATTCTGGTCCAAGGGCGGGGGCACGAATGCCCCCGCGGGTTTCAACGGTGAAGCATCAGCCCCAGCACTTGTTGAGACCTTCCTTCGTATCGATCGAGTCAAGACCCTTAACCGGCTTGTCGGTCACCAGCGTCACGCCGGTATCGACGAAGCTCTTGCCTGCCGTTGGCTTCGGCTTTTCGCCTGTATCGGCAAACTTCTTGACGGCTTCCACGCCGAGCGCCGCCATCAGCAGCGGATATTGCTGCGACGTCGCGCCGATCACGCCTTCCGCCACGTTCTTGACGCCTGGGCAACCACCATCGACGGAAACGATCAGAACATCCTTTTCACGGCCGACCGCTTTCAGCGCCTCATAAGCGCCGGCAGCCGCAGGTTCGTTGATGGTATGGACGACGTTGATGGTCGGGTCCTTCTGCAGCAGATTTTCCATCGCCGCGCGGCCGCCTTCTTCGTTGCCGTTGGTAACGTCGTTACCGACGATACGCGGATCTGTCTCGTCGCCGATCTTGTTAATGTCCTTCACGTCGATGCCAAAGCCCTTCATGAAGCCCTGGTTGCGCAGCACATCAACCGTCGGCTGGGAGGGGGTGAGGTTGAGGAAGGCGATCTTTGCGTCCTTGGCTTTGTCGCCGAGGGTGCCGGCGGCCCATTTGCCGATCAGCTCGCCGGCCAGAAGGTTGTCCGTGGCGAAGGTGGAATCGGCAGCATCGACGGGCTCCAGAGGCGTATCGAGAGCGATCACCAGAAGGCCGGCGTCACGCGCCTTCTGTACGGCCGGAACGATGCCCTTGGTGTCCGATGCGGTGATCAGGATACCCTTGGCACCATCGGCAATGCAGGTCTCGATCGCGGCGACCTGGCTTTCGGAATCGCCGTCGATCTTGCCGGCATAGGACTTCAGCGTCACGCCAAGTTCTTTCGCCTTGGCGGTCGCGCCTTCTTTCATCTTAACGAAGAAGGGATTGGTATCGGTCTTGGTAATCAGGCAAACAGACGTATCAGCGGCAGATGCAGCAGAAGCGAAAGACACGCCAAGCGCAAGCGCGCCCAGAAGAGCGGAAACTGTGGTCTTCATGAGATCCTCCCAATGGATATTTGAGTACCGTGACGGTTACCCGACGATCCCGTCTCCTCCGAGATCGACGACCGTTGATGCAGATGGAACCACCAAAGGAAACGGCTGTCAATAAATAAATCCGATTGAATTATTAATTCCGTATGGCATTCTAACGGGCGGCAAGGAGGAATATTGCCGCGTCGTTTAACGTTGCGATAGCGAGATTGCCATAAAGCCCCCTATATCGGCCCCGGCGGATATGGCGGGCGGGAGGATGACATTATGAGACAATCTGTCGAGACGGCGCCGCAAGCGCCGCCTACTACCATGGATATAAGCGGCGGCGCCAACCAGATCGGCGTGCGCGCCTATAACGAGCGGCTCGTGCTGTCCCTCGTTCGCCGTCATGGCGGCCTGTCAAAAGCCGAAATATCAAGACTTTGCGGCCTTTCGGCACAGACCGTTTCCGTCATCATGCGTTCGCTTGAGAAGGACGGGCTTCTTATTCGTGGCGAAAGACTGCGCGGCAAGGTGGGGCAGCCATCAACGCCAATGCGCCTCAACCCTGATGCCGTATTTTCTTTTGGCGTCAAGATCGGTCGGCGAAGCGTCGATCTTGTGCTGATGGACTTCGTCGGACGCATCAGGCTCAAGCTCCGCAAGACCTATCCCTATCCCATGCCGGAATGGATATTGCCCTTTGTCATCGAGGGCATATCCGAACTCGAATCAAAACTCTCTGCGTCCGAGCGGCAAAAAATTGCCGGTGTCGGCATCGCCGCTCCGTTTGAATTGTGGAACTGGGCCCAGGAAGTGGGCGCGCCGCAAATCGAGATGGAGCGGTGGCGGGACGTCGATATCCGCTCGGAAATTGCCGAAAGCGTCAGCTATCCGGTTTTTCTGCAGAACGATGCCACAAGCGCCTGTGGCGCAGAATTGGTTTTCGGTGCGGGTCAGAACTATGCGGATTTCCTTTACGTCTTCATTGGCTCGTTTATCGGCGGTGGTGTGGTTTTGAATTCGGCGCTGTTTTCCGGAAAGACGGGCACCGCTGGCGCCATCGGCCCGCTGCCGGTACAGGGTCAGGACGGCAATACGGTTCAGCTTCTGAAAATCGCTTCGATCTTCGTCCTGGAAAACATGCTGCGCGAAAGGGGCATTGATCCCCGCCCCCTGTGGTTCTCTCCAGACGAGTGGATCGATTTCGGCGAACCGCTGGAAAACTGGATCCGAAAAACCGCCGCCGCCCTAGCGCAGGCCGTTATCGCCGCCGCCTCCATCATCGATTTTTCCAGCGTCATTATCGATGGCGGTTTTCCTGACTGGGTCAGAACGAGAATCGTTTCCGCGACCCGGCTCGCCCTTAAGCATCACGATCTTCAAGGTGTTACACTGCCGGAGATCGTCGAAGGTGCGGTCGGCAGCCAGGCTCGCGCAATCGGGGGAGCAAGCCTTCCGTTGTTTTCGCGTTATCTCATTGATCAGAACGTTCTGTTCAAGGACACGACGGGCTGAACCTCCGCCGCTTTCCTTATCCGGCTCTTGATTCGCTCTCCTGACGATCATTCACCCGCAGCGTGCTGCATTATCGTGTCGAGAAAGGCCGAACCATATCGCTCCAGCTTGGTTTCACCAACGCCGGCGATCTTCGCCATCTCTTTTACGGAGGCCGGTCTTGCCGCAGCGAGTTCGATGAGGGTCTTGTCGTGAAAGATCACATAGGGCGGAACGTTCTGCGCGCGGGCAATTTCCATGCGCTTGGCCCGCAGCGCCTCAAAGAGGCCACGGTCCGTCTCCGGCAGAGCCGTTGATGTCGGGTTGCGCGATGCCTCCCGTCGTGCCGCACGCGGCGCTGAGGGTATCCTCAGCATCAGGGAAGGCTTTTCGCGCAGGAACCGTCTCCCGTCTTCTGAAATGGACAATCCACCATGTCCGGACAGGTCAACCTCGATCAGACGTAAGGCTACCAGCTGGCGCAGAATGGCGCGCCAGGTGCGATTATCGTGTTCCTTGCCGATACCGTAAGTGGTGATGCGATCGTGCCCGAACCGCGAAATCCGCTCATCCTCCATGCCCAGCAACACGCGGATAACATAGGCCTGCCCGAAGCGTTCTCCGGTGCGGTAAATGCAGGAGAGCAGCTTCTGCGCGGCAATGGCGCCATCAAACAGATCCGGCGGCGTCGCACACGTATCGCAATTGCCGCAGGGCTCGCACCGATCCCCGAAATAGGAGAGCAGGACCTGCCTCCGGCAGCTCGCGGTTTCCGCAAGGCCAAGCAGTGCATCGAGTTTCTGGCGTTCCATATATTTGCGCTGGTCCCCAGCTTCCGATTCCTTGATGAAGCGGTTGCGCAGGGCAATATCCTCGTAACCATAGAGCATCAGCACGTCGGACGGCAGGCCATCGCGTCCAGCCCGACCGGTTTCCTGATAATAGGCCTCGATGCTTCCCGGCAGATCGATATGCACCACAAAACGCACATCCGGCTTGTCGATGCCCATGCCAAAGGCAACTGTTGCGACAATGATGACTGCCTCACCATGTTGAAAGCGGGTCTGGTTCTCCTCGCGGGCTGCCTTGTCCATGCCGGCGTGATAGGGGAGCGCGTCGCGCCCTTCCTCCCGCAGCCATGCTGCCGTCTCATCCACCTTGCGTTTCGACAGGCAATAAACGATGCCGCTGTCATTCTCCCGACCGATCAGAAAGCGTTTCAGCTGGGTGCGGGGATTGTCCTTCTCCATGATCGCATAACGGATGTTGGGACGGTCGAAGCCTGCGATGAAGGCATCAGCTTCATCGATCGCCAGATGACCGAGTATCTCGTTACGGGTGGGCTCGTCAGCCGTCGCCGTCAGCGCCATCCTCGGTGTATTTGGAAAACGCTCGATCAACATGTCGAGCTGGCGATAAGGCGGCCGAAAGTCATGCCCCCATTGTGACAGGCAATGGGCCTCATCGACCGCGATCAGCGACAGATCGATGGATTGAAGCGCATCAAGGACATCAGGCTTAAGAAGTGTTTCCGGCGCGGCGTAGAGAATATCGATATTGCCGGCCCGCATATCGCGCCAGAGGGCGCCGCGCTCCTCCGGAGAAAGGTCGGAATTCAGAGCTTCGGCTCTGACGCCGGCCTGACGCAGGGCGGCAACCTGATCAACCATCAGCGCGATCAGCGGCGAGACAACGAGTCCCATGCCATCTCTGACAAGCGCAGGTATCTGGTAACACAGCGACTTCCCGCCGCCCGTCGGCATCAGAACGAAGGCATTGTTGCCTGCCACCACATGCTTGATGATTTCGCCCTGCCGTCCGCGGAAGGCGTCATAGCCATAGACGGTCTTGAGGATATTTAAGGGATCGGCTTTCACGTCATTTTTCCGCGCTTGAATGATAGCGCATCATGTCGGTTTTGGCGTTTATGGCAATGCGGCGGCTTGTATTTAAGCGTTGTGTTTCGTTGCGTATTTCAGAACGCAAAAACCCCGCTGTTTTACGAGCGGGGTTTTTTGACTTGGTTGCGGGGGCAGGATTTGAACCTGCGGCCTTCAGGTTATGAGCCTGACGAGCTACCGGGCTGCTCCACCCCGCGTTACCAGCGCA
>NZ_JBHVSU010000006.1:0-251774 GCF_042885035.1 Agrobacterium sp. NPDC058088
AGCCGGTCCGGTCGGGGGCTGATTGTCGGAGCCAGTGTCGCATTTCTAACGGGCCAGCTGCGTCGCATCTCTAATCAGCTTTAACATCGTTTGTAGCGCGGTGGGTGCAAGAATGAAGTGCGACCTGCGAATGATACCAATGGGTTGTCACTCGCGACGAAGCAGCAATGGTAAAAAACGCCCTGCTTCCACTCAATAACCTCCGGTCAGAAAAATCGTTTCGCCCGTCATGAAGCTACATGCCTCCGACGCCAGGAAGATAGCTGCCCCCACCATTTCTTCCGGTCGTCCGGCCCGCCCCATCCAGTTCAATGCGCTTACATATTCATTCCAGCCCTCTGGATCCTCAACACGGCGGTGAGCGTTGCGGTCCGTATCGACTAGGCCAGGAGCGAGGGTATTGAGCAACACGTTATCGCGCGCGTAATCTCTTGCCTGGCTTTGAATTAAATTGTGCTGTGCGGCCTTCGTCGCTGCATAAGCCGTAACAATGCTTTTGGGCTTCAACTGATTGACCGAGCCAATAGAGACTACCCTCCCCCACTTGCGACTTGCCATTCGCGGCAGCGCCGTCTGCAGCATATCGACGGTCGAACCCAGATTGACAGCCAACTGAAATGCCAGATCACTTGGGGTCAATGCAGACAGCGTGGCATTGATCTGCGCGCTGGCGTTGATGACGAGGATGTCGAGTGGTGCAATTGCCTCTGCTCGCTCGATAAGATCATGACCAGCACCGACTTCGGACAGATCGCCAGCGAGGTGGTCCGCCTTTCCGCCGTTGGCTACTATCCGCTCATGCACAGCCGCTGTGGCGCCCTGCTTGACACCATGCAGGATGACATGGGCACCTGCCCCAGCCAACCCTTCTGCAATCGCTGCTCCTATCCCCCGGCTGGAACCGGTGACAAGCGCCGTGCGACCCTTCAAACCAAAGACGCTTTCGAGACGCATTCTTTACCCTTCAAACAGCGATATGCGCGCGCCGGCAAGTCCCGGGCGGCAGGAAAACAGGCCGCCGGAGAGCGGCGCGTCGGCAAGCGTGGATGCGGGCAGACGCGTGCGGGCGCTGGTGATGAACAGCGTCGACAGGTCCGGCCCGCCAAAGGCGATACTGGAAGGACGCGGAACTGGCATATCGATCACCTGGTCCAGCTTGCCGTTCGGAAGGTAGCGGCGCACGCACCAGCCATCCCAGATTGCGCACCAGACACCACCTTCCGCATCCACGGCCAGACCATCCGGCCGACCATCGGCCACGGGAATGCGAGTGAATTCGCGGCGTCGCGACAGAGCACCCGTCGCCGGATCGCAATCATAGGCGTGGATGAGACCGGGCACGGTATCGACGAAATAGAAGGTCCGGCCATCCGGGCTCCAGCCGAGGCCGTTGGAGACGATGATGCCGCCTTCCTTGCGCTCGGACGCGCCATTCGCATTGATGCGATAAAGTGCACCGGTGGGCTTGGAGGCATCGATGCGCATCGATCCGACCCATATCGCGCCATCCGGCCCGCATTTGGCATCGTTGAGGCGGTTGTCGACGATGCCCGCCTCCGGGCTGACGAAGGGGATCAGCCGGCCGGAGGCGAAATCCAGCCATTCGACGCCATCCTGCGATGCCACCAGCAACCGCCCGTCGGTGACCGGGATGACGGCGCTGACCAGTTTGCCGGTCTCACAGGTTTCGTTGCGGCCAGTGGCGGGATCGAAGCGGTGCACTGCCGGATGCAGGATATCCACCCAGTAGAGTGCATTTTCCCCCTCGTGCCAGACCGGGCTTTCCCCCAGTTGCGCACCCCATGGCAGAATGCAGCTGAGTTCTGCACTAGGGCGGCCCGTTGCGGAGCGCGGGCGTGGTCGCGAGCTGATCGCCACGGCCCCGGCTGCACCGGTAATGCGGCGGGCGGCGGCAATCAATTCACGCCCGGCGGGATGGATATTGGAGGAATCGAGCCGCGACGACGGCCCGAGCGCAACGAGCACACCCATCGGCGTATTGTCCCGGCCTATGACGGGCGCAGCAACCGAATTCACCCCGGGCAGATGTTCCTCATAAGAAATCGAATAACCCCTCGCCCGCGTCAGCGTCAGATCGGCCTGCAGCGCATCGAGGGTGGTGATGGTCTTGGGTGTCAGCAGATCAAGCGTCAGGCGATCCAGGAGGGCGCGGCCAACGGCGGGGTCCTGAAAGGCGAGCAGCGCCTTGCCAGGTGCGGTACAATGCAGAGGAACGCGGCGTCCAACCTCGACACGAACGGAAAGACCGTTCGGCGAACGCTCCGCGAGATATTGCGTCATCGTCCCGTCAAGCCGGCACAGTGCAACCGTCTCCCCCAATTCGGCTGCCAGCCGCTCCAGCTCCGGCGTCGCTGCCGAAACGAGATCGAAGCTCTCCCAGACCTTGTGGGACATTTCCAGAAAGCGCTGGCCCAGAACATAGGTGCCACGGGCCTCATCCTGACGCACGAGACCATAGGCGATGAGGGTCCGCAGGATGCGTGCGAATGTCGGCTTGGGCAGGCCGGAGGCGCGCAACAACTCGGCAAAACGCGGTGGTTCCGGCGCATCGGCGACCATGTCAAGCAGGGTCAGCCCCTTGGCCAGCGCCGCGGTGCCGCCTGGCGTCTCGGGTTTCATTGCCTCAGCTCCTTCGCGAGCCGCTGCCGCCTTGCGGCCGCTGCCTCTTCCAGCATCCTGTCCATCTTCCATTCCGCTTCAAACCCCAAAGTGTTTCTGATCCGCTCGTTGGACGTATGGTAATAAACGCCGTCGCCAGGAAAATCGACTGTCACGATGGGAAGGCCGGTCAGCGCCGCAATCCTCGGCAGAAGCGTGGCGAAATCGGCAGGTTCATCCGCCCCGAGATTGAAGATGCCGCCTGCCGCGTCGGGATGGTCGAGGGCAAGCAGAATGCCCGCCACCATATCGCGTGTCTCGGTTATATGCATGCGGAACGGCCGGCCGTTTTCGTTACGCGCCAGAATGTGCGCGGGTTCGCCGATATCGCGGGACTGGAGCAATTCGGCGATGGCGGTGTTTCCGAAATTCTGCTGCTGGCGGATGCGCGGCCGCAGGAAAAACCGGGGACCGGAAAAGAAACTGTCCTCATCCAGCAGCTCCGCCGCATCCTGCGTATGCGAGAAACGCAGGATAACCGTTTCCATCGTGCCGTTTCGTTGGTGAAAGCGCACCAGTTCTTCGCCCAGAAGCTTGGTCAGACCGTACGGCGAATTGGGGCAAAGCGGATGGTCCTCCGTGACCGGCAGGAACTCCGGGCGGTTTTCCGGATAGACCTCGCCCGATGAGGCGAAAACGAAGCGCCGCACGCCGGCTGCTGAAGCCGCATCCAGAAGCCGGCGCGTGCCCTCGACATTGACGGCAAACATGCGGTCGCGATCCGCCGGAGCCCAGGACATGAACGCCCCCAGATGCAGAACGGCGCTCACCCCCTTGATGGCGTCGGACAAAGCCTGCGCATCCTCAAGTGACCCTACAACCTCCTCGCCGCCGGTTCCCGATGGTCTGAGATCAAAGCCGCGAACGGTTCGGCCCTGCGCGCGCAAGGCGGCGACAACGGCGCGGCCGACACGGCCTGACGATCCGGCGACAAGGATCATAGCCTTGCTCCGCTCTTTGAATCGAAGAGATAAAGCTGCGCCGGATCGAAACCGAGCCGGAGCGCCTCATTGCCGGTAAGATTGCCGGTATGCGAGACGCGCGCGATCAGCCCCTTGGACTTGCCTTCTTCGCCATCTGCGACCCTTGCGCCCTCCGCATCGAAATAGACATATTTTTCCGATCCCAGGCTTTCAACCAGCGTCGGGCGCACTTCGAAGGTAACAGGCGCATCGCCCAGAACGAGGTGTTCCGGCCGCAGGCCCACGATCACGCTGCCCTGACGGTCAAGGACCCCCGGCAGGGAAACCTGTTGCCCAAAGAGGGTCACCGTGCCGTCACGCAGTTCCGCATTGAGGAAATTCATGCCCGGCGAGCCGATGAACCCGGCAACGAAAAGATTGGCCGGATTGTTGAAAAGCTCGTCGGGTGCGGCGATCTGCTGGATGATGCCGCCCTGCATGATGACGACGCGGTCCGCCATCGTCATCGCCTCGACCTGATCATGCGTCACATAAACGGTGGTGACGCCGATGCGTTTATGCAACGCGCCGATTTCTGCACGCATGTGGACGCGCAGCTTGGCATCGAGGTTGGATAGCGGCTCATCCATCAGGAAGGCCTGCGGCTGGCGCACGATGGCACGGCCAAGCGCCACGCGCTGGCGCTGGCCGCCCGAGAGATCCTTGGGCTTGCGATCGAGATAGGGTGTGACTTCCAGAATGCGCGCGGCATCATCAACTCGACGGTCGATCTCGGTCTTGTCGGTGCCGCGCATCTTGAGGCCAAAGCCGATATTCTGGCGAACGGTCAGGTGCGGATAAAGCGCATAGTTCTGAAACACCATGGCGATGTCGCGGTCACCCGGCGCAAGATCCGTCACTTCGTTGTCACCGATGAAAATCTGTCCTTCGCTTGCCGGTTCGAGACCGGCGAGGATTTTCAGCATCGTCGACTTGCCGCAGCCGGAAGGCCCGACAAGCACCACGAACTCGCCATTCTCGATCTCAAGCGAAAAGGGCCTGAGAACGTTGAGCGCGCCATAGGACTTGCTGACGTTGCGAATGGAAATATTGGCCATGCTTATTTCTCCGCGCCAGCGGTGAGGCCGCCGACCAAATAACGTTCAAGGAACAGGTAGATTGCGATGATCGGCAGCGCGATGAACACGGATGCGGCGGAAATGTCGTTCCAGTAGGTGACATATTCGCCCTGCATCGTGGTGATGCCGAGATTGGCCGTCCAGTTGTCCGGCGAGTTGACGAGGAAGGTGCGCGCATAGGCGTAGTCTGCCCAGCTGAGCACGAAGGCATAGAGTGCGGTGGCGGCAAGACCGGGCGTAGCGATCGGAAGCACGACACGCACCATCGCGCCGATCGGCGAGCAGCCATCCACCATGGCGGCCTGCTCCAGTTCCTTCGGAATGGTGTCGAAATAGCCTTTCAGCATCCATGTGGCGAAAGGAATGATCATCGTCGAATGCGCCAGCACCAGCGTCCACAGGCTGCCGATCAGTCCAAAGCTTGAAAAGATCGAAAACAGCGGAATGACCAGCAGGGTCGCGGGCAACATCTTCGCCGTCAGAACGAAGAGACCCATGGTCGCACCGCCCCGCATGGAATAACGCGACAGCGCATAACCGGCGCTGACCGAGACCAGCATCGACAGCGCCACCGAGCCAATGGCCGCCAGCATCGAGTTCCACAGCCACAGCAGGATCGGTTTTGCCGCCCAGACACGGGCGAAAATATCCCACTGCGCATCATCCGGCCAGAAGGTTGGCGGCAGGCGGTACAGTTCATCGGTGGTGGAAAGTGCTGTGACCAGCAGCCAGTAGACCGGGAACAGGATCATCACCAGCGTGAAGATGACCGTCACATAGAGAGCGAGGCTCTGTAAAAATGTCCGTTTCATCAAAGCCTCCTCAATAGATGGATTTCGAACGCCGGCCGAGCATCAAGAGGCTCGCGACGATGCAGATCACCAGCGTTAGCACGCCGACGGCGGCCGCCCGGCCAAAGTTGTGGTATTGGAAGGCCTGGTCGTAGGTCATGATTGACAATGTCTGGGTCGAACGCAGCGGTCCGCCGCCGGTCAAAACCTTTATGATCGAAAAGTCGCGGAACACCCACAGCAGCGTCAGCACGAGCGTCACGCCCAGCACCGGCATTAAAAGCGGCATGGTGATCCAGCGGAAGCGCTGCCACACACTTGCGCCATCCACCTTTGCCGCCGCGTAATAATCCGCGGGAATGGATTGCAAGCCGGCGAGGCACATGATCGACACGAAGGGGAAGCCCTTCCAGACCATCGTGATCGCAACAGCCCAGAAGGCGGCTGTGGAACTGCTGACCCAGGGGATCATCTGGTTGGTGAAACCGAGCTTTATCGCCAGCCAGCCGAACAGACCGAAGGAGGTGTCGAACATCCACGCAAAGATGACGACCGCAATGATTTCCGGCACCGCCCAAGGCAGCGCCATTCCCAGCCGCGCGACGGTGCGGCCCTTAAAGCGATTATTGGCCAGAAGCGCCGTGCTGAGACCAACGGCGACGCTGCCGGCGGTGACGACAACGACTAGTTTCAGCGTGACCCAGCAGGAAAGCCAGAATTCCGGCGACGAAAACAGCCAGTTGTAGTTCGCCAATGAGAACGGGCGGCTGGCGCCGCCGAGCCTTGGTATCTTGACCTGCTGGAACGATAGGTCGATGGCCAAAACGAGCGGCCAGACGATGATGGCGGCAACCATCAGGACTGCAGGCGCGATCAGAATATAGCCAAGGAGATGTTGCCGGCTGGGACGCGCAAGATCGAAAAACTTACGACGCCCAGCCCGAACGGATTCGGTCATGGATGGTCCTCCTGCCGGATGCGGATGATGGCCACGGCCCTCTCAAGCGGGTCATGGCGAAACGACGGGATCAACCCTTGATGGCTTCGGCCTTTGCCTGCATGGTTTTGGCCACTTCCGCCGGATCGAGATCCTGAATGATCATTCGCTGGCTTTCTTCCATCACCATCTTGCTGAACTCGTTGTAGAACAGCTCAAGTCCGGTCGGAATGCGGTCGATACCTGCCTCGGACGCGGCCTTCATCGTCTCGATCAGCACCGGAAAATGCGGGATGGTCTTTTCAACACCCGAGACGTCAGCTGTCGGGCTTGGCGGGGTGTTGCCGCCAAGGGTGGCATAGCTGCGCTGGAATTCCGGTGACATCGTCAGCTTGATGAAATCCCAGACCAGGGCCTTCTGGTCGTCGGGAATATCGGCCGGCATGGCGAGTACGTTGGACGAGCCGCCAAGCGGCGGATGAAGCGGCGGCGCGGCGTAAACGATATCAGCCTTGGCAGAACCCTTTTCGGTCGTGCCGTAAAGCCAGGGCCCATCAAGGCGCATCGCCATCTTGCCATCGGCAAAGAGCTTGCGCACGTCGCTGGCGCTCATGTCGACCGGACTGATCCCGCTCTTCATCACGGTTTTCCAGCGTGAAAGACCCTCCACCATCTGCGGCGTATCGATGGTGATGTTGCCGTCCTTGTCGGTCCAGTAGGCGCCAGCGTCGAGGATGTAGTTCAGCATCTCCGTCAGATATTGTCCGGGACCGCCCTTGGTTTCATGGCCGGTGCCAAACTGGTCGATAATGCCGTCGCCGTTCAGATCCTTGGTCGTCGCTTTCGCAGCGGCCAGAAACTCGTCATAGGTCTTCGGAACCGCGACGCCCGCCTCTTCCAAAATCTTCTTGTTGTAGGCCATCACGAAACCGAAATAGTTGGTCATGATGCAGACGGTTTCGCCATTCCATTCGCATTTCTGCTGGCCGGCCCAGCCCGTCATGTCGATGCCGTCCTTCTTCAGCCACGGGTCGAGAGGCTCGAGCCAGCCGCTATCGGCAAACATCTGAAATTCGAAGGACGCCAGATGCACGATCTGCGGCGGCTGGTTGGCCGCAAAAAGCGTCGTCATCGTGTCGGCATAGGAGCTGCGCTCAGCCTTGGTGAATTCGATTTTCACGCCCGGATGCTGTTTTTCGAAGGCGGCGATGGCGGAGCGCCACCATTCGCCCGTGCCGGCATCATCCGTCTGCCAGGAAATGAATTTCAAAACGGTATCGGCCATGGCGGGGGCAAATCCGCCCACGGTCATCAACATCGCGGTCGCTGTGCCAAGCGCCAGCTTTCTTATTCTTTTGGTCATGGGTTCCTCCTCCAGAAAACCAATTCAGATACGTTCAATAAGGGCGAGCGCCGCCTCCGACGGCTTGACGCCAAGTCCGGGTCCGGAGGGCAGGTAGTATCTGCCTTCGCGGCAATCCATGTCGCCGGCGAGCAGGCGGCGATTTGGCTCGAAAATCGAGTGCTGGAACTCGTGACCCTTGAGGGTCGGCAATGTCGACGACGCCTGCAGGCTCGCGGCCAGGAAGATGCCCGCGCCGACAGTTGCGTGCGGGATCACGTCGATGCCGTGCTCGGCGGCAAGAGCGCCGATGCGGATGAAATTGGTAATGCCCTTATGCCCCATCTCCGGCTGCACGATCGCGATGCGGCAGCGTTCGATGCGGGCGCGCATGTCCCAATGGGTGCGCCATTCCTCACCGACAGCGATCGGGACGTCTGTTCCCTTCGAAACCTTTTCCAGCCCTGCGATATCCTCCGTCCAGACCGGCGCTTCGGCAAACCACGGGTCGAACGGTTTCATCTCTGCAATGAGTTCCAGCGCCCGCTCCGGCGTCTGGTTCCAGTGCATGTCGGCAGCAATCTTTGCCTTCGGGCCAAGGACATGCCGCAGATTGGCGATTTCCGCCGCCGGGCCATCGTCAGCCACCGGCGTTGCGAATTTGAAAGCATCAAAACCGCGATCCTGCCAATATTTCGCCAGTTCCCCGCGCGCCTTCAGTGTCTTTTCGGGCAAGCCTGAAACATAGGCCGAGAAGCTGTCGACACCGCCGCCAAGAAGGTCGCGGATGGATTTTCCGGCTTCCTGACCGGCAATATCCCAGAGCGCGATATCAAGCGCTGCGAGCGCATCGACGTAAATGCCGCCGGTATAACCGCGCACCCGCATCATGTCGTAAAGGTCGTCATAAACAGCCGAAGGATCGGACGCGTCCCGGCCGATCACGAAACCGGCGAGAAGATCATTGATGAGGGCGGCAACCGCGCCGGGGGCGACGATGCCATAGGTCTCGCCCCAGCCGACGATGCCGGCCTTGGTGGTCATGCGTACCAGCACGCTGCGGTCGAAGGTGGGGTAGACCGTGCGATTGCCCTTGCGCACGATGTAGCCATTGGGATTGACCACCTCGCCTTCCCTGAGCGCACCGAGATAGGGAACCTTGCGCGGCTGGGTCAGCGTAAAGACTTCGACGGTTGCTATGGCGCTATTCATGCGGCCTCCGCGGCAACAAGGCCAAGCTCGACCAGATTGGCATCGATATCGGCAAGGGCCGCCGCATCAAGCTCGGGTGTCGGCGCACGCACACCGACGCCTTCGATCACGCCGCGACGGGCGAGCACATATTTGGTCAGCCGCATGCGATAGACCGCCTGCAGCACCAGAAGCGGCAGGGTGCGGACATAGATCCGGCGAGCCTCTTCCTGCCGCCCGGCAACAAGCGCCCTGTCGATGGCCACATGTTCCTCGGCGATCTCCAGCGCCGGCATCGCTGCCGTAGCACCTCGGGCATATTCGTCGAGAATATAACGCGCGCCGCCGCCACCGATGACGCCCTTCAGGGTCGAAGGCGCATGGGCGATGATGTGGCTGATGGCCGGGCCGGCCGGAAGGGTCTCTTCCTTGACATAGGCCACCTGCGGCAACGCCCGCACGATTTCCACGATCGCCTGGGGCGAGAGGTCGGAGCCGCGCGGCGCAGGCGCGTTCTGCAGGATGATTTCGACTTCGGGCAGCGCCTCGACGATCCTGCCGAGGAATTCGATCAGTGCCGGCGCATCCGTGCCGACCGATTTCGGCGGCTGCACCATCAGATGGCGAATGCCAAGCGCCGATGCCGCCCGCCCATGCTCGACCACCTCACGCCAGTCGGCAGCACTCGCGCCCGCCACGACCGGCACACGACCGGCTACCGCATCCACGACGATCTTCAGCAGCGTTGCGCGCTCGGCAGCATTCAAAGCCTCCACCTCGCTCGCAAAACCGGGAAACACGACACCATCCACGCCCTTGTCGAGCGCAAAGTCCACCAGCCGCTTCATACCCGCTTCGTCAATGCCGCCATCTGCCAGAAACGGCGTGGGCAGAACAGGCAAAATCCCCTTGAGGCCAGCCACCATCATTTTCCTCCCAATTAAGTATCATATATTGATACCTTGAATTCACTAATTGACACTACATAGACTCGCACCCTATGACAAGCCCCAAGATGAAATGAACGAGGAGGTTCAAGACATGGCTGCAACGGCGACATCGATCATCGTTGATTGGGGAACGACATCACTGAGGGCGGCGCTTGTCGGTGAAGGCGGAGAAGAACTCGATCATCTGGAGACCGCCGACGGTATTTCGAGCCTTGGCAAGGGTGAGCATGAGGCGGCGCTGATGGCTGCACTCGCACCCTGGTTCATGCGCCACGGGGCCCTGCCCGTCGCCGCGCTCGGCATGATCACCAGCCGCAACGGCTGGGTCGAAGTCGCTTATGTGCCGTGCCCGGCAGGCCCGACGGAACTTGCCGCCGGCACTGTGCGCAGGTCGCTGCCGAACGGTTCCGATCTCGTCTTCCTGCCGGGTCTCAACGACCCCGCCCGCCAGCCGTTTCCGGATGTAATGCGCGGCGAAGAAACTCAGATCGTCGGCCGCGGCCTTGGTGAGGACGCCACCCTCATCATCCCCGGAACCCATAGCAAATGGGCGCGGGTGAAGGCGGGGCGGATCGACGGCTTCCAGACATTCGTGACCGGTGAAATCTTCAACCTGCTCATTAATCATTCCTTCATCGCGCGCGGTTCAACGCAGCCGCCGGTCGATGATCCGGAGGCCTATCTCTGGGGTCTGAAAGAGGCAAAACGATCCGCCGCCATGCTGTCACTCATGTTTTCGGCGCGAACCGGCGGGCTTGCCGGCCGGCTTTCGCCGGATCAGTTGCGATCCTATGTGCGGGGATTGGTCATCGGGCAGGAGTTTCGGCAGGCCCGCGATGCGGGATGGTATGCGGATGGGGACGAGGCAGCGATCGTCGGCAATGACGGGCTGAACGATCTCTATCTGGTTGCCGCAGATGTGTTCGGGCTCAAGACATCCATGGGTGCGGACGATGCTCTCACGAAGGGTGCCCTGGCTGTCCTGCGCCAAGCGATTTCGTAACCTCTGCCGGGCGCCGGATGCACAAATGGCGGCATCCGGCTTTCAAGCCACATGTTTTAGGACCACCATGTACGACTTCCCAGCCAATATCGGCACCAGCCGTCACGAAAACGATGTCCTTGCCGTTCTTGCCCGCCTTCAGCGCATCGGCCTTCCAGACAATCCGATCGCCTTTTATGGCTCATCCTCGTTTCGAATCTGGAACTCCATCACCGAGGATCTCGGCTCGCTGGATATCGTCAATCTGGGATTTGGCGGCGGCACGTACCTCTCCGCCGGTCACTACCTGAACCAACTCCTGGTTCCCTTGAGGCCACGCAAAGTGGTACTTTATTTCGGCGAAAACGACATTGCCAGCGACGGCCTCAAGGCGGGGACGGCGCTTAGTCACTTGCAGGATTTCCGCGACCGAATTTCGCGTGCCCTCCCGCAGGCGGACGTGTTTGTTCTGGCCGTCAAGCCCAGTCCGGCGCGCTGGATTTACCGCCATGAATTCGATCTCTTCAACCAGATAGCGCGCGACTGGTGCAACAGCAGCGAAGGCGCAACATGGCTTGATCCGAACGCCGGCCTCCTTGGTGAAAATGGCCTGCCAATGTTCCGTTATTATTTACCCGATCTGGTTCACCTTAATGCAGCAGGCTACGCGGTCTGGTCGGAAGCGTTGAGAAAAATGTTGGGTCTGATGAACTGAGATTAGCGTTAGTTTTTCGGCATCGCGAACCGGCGCTTTACGGCCTCATTCCGCCACGCCGTCAGCATCCTTCGACAGTTCCGCCTCAATCACGCAGATCACGCCGCTCTTCTCGTAGACGAATTTCGTCTCGCCCTTCAATTCGGCGGATAGAAGTCGCTCGATGAGGGTCGAGCCGAAGCCCCTGCGCTGTGGCGGCGCAACCTCTGGACCACCTCGCTCCTCCCAGACGATCCGAAGGCGCTTGTCTGCGAAAGGATCAAATTGCCAGGAAACAGACACCTGGCCGCCAGGCATAGACAGGGCACCGTATTTGGCTGCGTTGGTTGCCAACTCATGCAGCGCAAGGGAAAGCGACACCACCGCTCTCGGCGGCAATGCAACGCTCGGACCGCCGATCTGAAAGGCCTCAACGGGATAAGGTGACAAAGCCTGATGCATGACGGCTTTAAGATCGGCGTGCTGCCAATCGGCGTGCACCAGCAGGTCTTGAGCCCTGCTCAGAGACGCCAGCCTGCTTGTGAAAGCTTCCACATCATCGTGATTTTCCTTGTCCCGACCAATCGTCTGCCTTGCGATTGCCGTCACCGTCGCAAGGATGTTTTTGACGCGATGATGGAGTTCATTGATGAGGATGGATCTGAGCCGCTCGGCATCCTTGCGCGCCGTGATGTCTTGCGCCGTTTTGGAGGCGCCGATGACATTACCGTTGGTGTCGCGGATCGGCGACACGCTAAGAAGTACCTCGACAAGCCGACCATCCTTGCGACGACGCTGGGTTTCGTAAGGCTCAACGATTTTGCCTGCCTTGATCTGTGTGAGGATTGTCGGCTCCTCGTCTCGCCGTTCATCCGGCACCAGCATCAGCACCGTCTGGCCGACAGCCTCTTCCTCCGAGTAGCCATAAAGCTTTTCAGCGGCCGCGTTCCAACTGGTAATCTTCATGTCGAGGTCAATGGCAAGGATCGCGTCGTTGGACGAGGCGATCATCGACGCGAGATGCCTCTCTATCTCCTGAGCGTGCCGTCGCGCGCCGATATCGACGGATATCGCAACAGCCTGCGACATATTCCCCTTGTCGTCCCGGATTGCAGAGACCGAATTCGAGACCCACACTAGACTGCCATCGCCGCGAACGTAGCGTTTTTCAATCTCGAAACTCTCTCCGGTTTCGGCCATATGCCTGAACAGGCGCTGGTATTCAGGCAGATCGTCAGCGAACGTGATGTCCTGCATGCGGATGCCGATCAATTCGTCCCGCGGTCTTCCAACGATCTGACAGAAGTGGTCATTCACGCTGATCAACTTTCCGCTCAGATCGCCCAGCGCAATGCCTACGGCGGACTGGGCGAAGATGGCTCTCAGACGCTCCTCGCTTTCGCGCAAAGCAGCATCTGCCCTGACGCGCTCGGTCGTTTCGTTGACGATGCAGAACACACCGCGCACCACGCCGTTCTCATCCGCTACAGGAGAATATGAGATGTCGAAATAGACGGTCTCGGGGTAACCGTGTCTCTCAATGTAAAAAGGCCTGTCTTTGGCAGCAACTGTTTCGCCATTATCGAGAACCCGCTTCAACAGGGGTTCGAGGTCGTCCCAGAGCTCGCTCCAGTATTCCCGGGCGGGTCTGCCAAAAGCATGTGGATGCTTGTAGCCGAGCGTTGGTGCGTAGACATCGTTATAGAGCGCGACAAATTCTGGCCCCCAGAACATCACGATCTGCGCCTGGGAGGGACACATAATGCCGATAGCGGCCCGCAGACAGGCAGGCCATTCAGACCTAGGGCCAAGCGGACTCGATGCCCAGTCCACTGTTTCCAGGAGGTCAGCTACGGAAGCTGCGGGTGCGCGATCGTTAACCTTGTCCAGGACGACGGTCTCCACATTGAATTCGACAGACTGCAATTTTTATAGAACTTTCCGGCGCAGACAAGCCGAAACACCGCATCACCGGCCCTGTGACTGGGAACCGCGCAGGCAAAGAAGGAGACGTGAACGTAAGCCCATAGGTGCGTCCGTGATCCGGCTAATCCTCTTTAAAGGCAATTCTCTTTCAGGGTAAAATATTCTAACCAGTGCGTATTTTTTGCTTTTCTTTATCGTGCGAACGAATGAACGCCATCCTATATCCTTGTGCAATCGTAATCCTCTAAAGGAACCCGGACATGGGCTGGATCAAAATTATCGCGACGACGGTGGCACTTCAGGCACTTGCTTTTTCCCCGTCAGTGGCCGGAGAAAACCTCGATCAAATCAAGTCGGCCGGTATCATCAAGATCGGCACCGAAGGCACCTACGCGCCCTTTACCTTCCATGATTCTTCCAACAAGCTTGTGGGCTTCGACGTTGAAATCGGCGAGGCCGTGGCAAAGAAGCTCGGCGTGAAAGCCGAATTCATCGAGGGCAAATGGGACGGACTGATCGCCGGTCTCGACGCAAAGCGATATGACGCCGTCATCAACCAGGTCGGCATTACCGAGGCACGCAAGCAGAAATACGCTTTCTCCGAGCCTTATATCGCTTCGAAGGCCGTTTTGATCGTTCGCGATGGCAACACGGACATCAAGGGTTTCGAAGACCTGAAGGGCAAGAAGTCCGCTCAGTCGCTGACCAGTAACTTCGGCAAGCTTGCCGAGGCGGCCGGAGCCGAGCTTGTTGGCACTGACGGGTTTGACCAGTCGATCCAGTTGGTGCTTACGCGGCGTGCAGACGCAACCGTAAATGACAGCCTCTCCTTCCTGGACTTCAAGAAGCATCAACCTGATGCTCCCGTGAAGATCGTCGCCGAAAAGTCAGACGCCGATTATTCAGGCATCATCGTGCGAAAAGGCGACGACGATCTGGTCGCTTCCATTAACAAGGCTCTTGCCGAGATAAAGGCGGACGGTACCTACAAGGCGATTTCAGACAAGTATTTTGGGCAGGACGTGTCCAAATAAACCTGTCATCCTGCCGCAACCCGCGCAGTCAAGTCCAATCGGTCGTCCGGCGTCTACGTCGGGCGACTTCGTTTTAGAGGTGTGCATTGCCCCACTGGCTTCAGTTGATGTTGGACTCGTTTCCTACCTTGTTGTGGGCGGGCATCCGATTCACCATCCCGCTTACACTGCTTTCCTTCGGGCTTGGCCTGACCCTGGGCCTGGTGACCGCAATTGCAAGACTATTTGGTCCTGCCCCGATTTCAGGGCTCGCCCGGTTTTACGTCTGGATCATCCGCGGCACGCCGCTCCTGGTGCAACTCTTCGTCATTTTTTACGGCCTCCCGAGTATCGGCGTGCTTCTAGATGCCTTTCCCGCGGCATTGATCGGCTTCACACTCAACGTTGGCGCATATACATCCGAGATTATTCGCGCGGCCATTTCTTCCGTCCCCAAAGGCCAATGGGAGGCTGCCTATTCCACCGGAATGAACTGGCAACAGGCGATGCGCAGGACGATTCTGCCGCAGGCTGCAAGGGTGTCGGTGCCACCGCTTTCAAATACCTTCATTTCACTCGTGAAAGATACGTCGCTTGCAGCGGCGATTACGGTTCCGGAGTTGTTTCAGGCAGCACAGCGCATCGTCGCCACGACGTACGAGCCCCTCATTCTCTATATTCAGGCAGCACTGATTTATCTGGTCCTGAGTTCCGTTCTATCAACCCTTCAATCGCGGCTGGAGGCCAGGTTTTCCCGCTACGGTGGGCACTTGGAGGCGAGCCGATGATCGAACTTCGCAATATCGAAAAACGTTTCGGGGACGCGGTGATCCTCAAGGACGTCTCCCTGCAGTTTCCGGAGGGAAGTGTCACGGCCCTTGTCGGGCCGTCAGGTAGCGGCAAGAGCACGCTCCTGCGCTGTATTAATCTGTTGGAACAACCCACCTCCGGTTCTGTGAGGGTTGGGTCCGAAACCGTGGAGTTTCACCCGGGGCGCAAAGCCCGCTGGCAGGATATCCAGAAAATCCGTAGACAAACGGGTATGGTCTTCCAGAACTTCCAGCTGTTTCCTCACAGAACGGCGATTGAGAACGTTATGGAGGGTCTTCTTGTCGTCCAGAAATGGACGAAGGAGAAAGCTGAGGCACGCGCTATGGAGTTGCTGCAAAAGGTTGGAATGGCGCACAAGGCAGATGCCTGGCCGGCCAATCTTTCCGGCGGTCAACAACAGCGTATCGCGATAGCAAGGGCACTCGCCCCTTCGCCTCAGGTGCTGCTCTGCGACGAGCCGACATCCGCACTCGATCCGGAGCTTGCTGCAGAGGTGGTCGATGTCCTTGGTCAACTGGCAAGGGAAGGCACGACGATGGTGATGGCGACACATGATCTCAGGCTGGCTTCGCAGGTTTCCAACCAGGTCGTGTTCCTTGAGGCAGGCAAGGTCGTCGAAACGGGTGAGCCTGAAACCATCTTCCGTTCACCCCGCAATGAGCGTACGCGGCAGTTCGTTTCATCGATCAGTGCTGCTCAAGCGCTCTGATCTTGGCGGCCACCCCATCAGCCCAGCGAATTGATGACGGCAACTCTAATGGGCAAGCCCCGCCCCGCTGACAAGACGTCGCGCCACTGATGAGATAGCGCGACGTCGGATCACTGGGAGACATCGTCCCCCGATCATTATTTTTTCGCCGATACGGTGCGGGCGGCAAGATCTATTGTATCGGAGATGACTTCAGGCTGTGTCATGAACAAGGCGTGGCTCGCCGAGACTTTGGTGATCTTGGCCTTGATGCGCTCAGCCATGTGGATCAACATTGCTTGATCGAAAGCCTTGTCTTCGGTGGCGATGACGGCCCAGCTGGGGCGGGTGCGCCAAGCGGCATTTTCCAGTTTAGTGCCGAATGCGGACATATTGATCGGAACCTGGGCGTCCCGCATGAATGCAACATCAGCTTCGCTGACATCGTGTGCGAAGCCTGCCTTGAACTTGGCCGGGCTGACATAGTCAAACCCGTCCTTCGTGGTCTCGATGACAAAATCTGACGCAGGAGCAAATCCATCATATTGCTGGGCCGTGGTCTCACCGGCGTCCGGTGAGAGGGCGGAGACATAGACGAGGCCTTTAACCTTGTCATCAACACCCGCTTCCGTAATGACCGTGCCACCCCAGGAATGCCCAACCAGAATGACCGGACCATCCTGCCGTTCGAGCGCGCGTTTGGTGGCCGCAACGTCGTCTGCAAGTGACGTCAGCGGATTTTGGACAACGGTGACGCGGTAACCGCGTTTCGTCAGATTGTCGTAGACGCCCTTCCAGCCCGAACCATCGGCAAAAGCGCCGTGGACCAGCACGACGTTTCGCACGGATTGATCGTTGGGAATGGTGTTATCGGCGGCATTTGCAGACAGCGTCGCGGCCAATGTGACAGCAGATGCAATTGCCGAAATGGTGGAGACGGTTCTTCGTGTCATGGTTCATTCCTCCTGTTTTGCGATAATAATTATTGCGATAACTATTGACTGGCAGATGTCATTTCGTTCGTCAACATATTTATTATCGCGATATTTATTTTTGCGGTAAGACGACCTATATGTGGGTCTTCAGGAGTTGAAGATGACCAAACGACATAACGATCCGCCGCCGCTGCAGGACCAGCTTTGCTACGCCATTTATACCGCCGGCATTGCCATCCAGCGCGCTTACAAGCCGCTTCTCGACGAGCTGGGGCTAACCTATCCGCAATATCTCGTCCTCAACGTTCTCTGGGCAGAAGACAATCAGAGTGTTGTTTCCATCGCGGACCAGCTCGCTTTAGAATCCAGCACGCTCACCCCCCTTTTAAAGCGTCTCGAAGCTGCTGGACATGTGCGTCGGGAACGCAACCTGAGCAACGAACGTCAGGTTTTGGTGACGCTGACGGATCAGGGACGTGCCATGCAGCACAGAGCCGGCTGCCTCAGCGATACTTTGCTTGCCGCCTCTACCCAGACGCCTCCCGAACTCGCTGCCTTGAACAAGGACGTGCGCCATTTGCGGGATGCGATCTATTCACAGATCGGCGGATGGGCGCCACCCGCCTGATCTGCAACGGATCTACCCCATCAGGCGGTCGGAACGGTACCGCCGTCGATGATGTGCTCCGTCCCGGTAATCGACGACGCTCGGTCTGAAGCAAGGAAGGCAATCAGGTCGGCGACTTCTTCCGGCTTGGCTGGCCGGCCCAGCGGTATGCCGCCCAGCGAGTCCATGATCGCCTGCACCGCTTCGTCGTAACTGATGCCGGCGTCCTCGGCTATACGAAGGGCGAGACCGTTCGTGCCCGGATCGGCGATCCAGCCGGGAGAAACCCGCACGACCCGCACACCCTTGGGAGAGACCTCCTTGGAGAGGCTCTTGCTGTATGTGTTGAGCGCGCCCTTCGCCGAGGCGTAGCCAGTTGTCGCCTGGTGCAAGGGGAGAATCCGCTGGATCGACGTCACGTGAATGACGACCCCGCTTCCCTGCGCGATCATGCCAGGAAGGAGAGCGCGATCAAGCCGAACAGCCGGAAAGAAGTTGAGGTTGAACTCCTTTTCCCACTCCTCGTCGGTCAACGCGGCAAAGCCGCCTGAGGGCGCCGAGGAGCCACCCAGCACGTTTACGAGAATATCCAGTCCGCCAAGTTCCTGATGAACGGCGTCCACTACCGTTTGGACACCATTCACAGTGGTGAGATCTGCTTCGACGAACGCCGCGCCGGAGAAATCCACCGGCTTCTTGCGCGCCGTGGTGAGCACCCGGGCGCCGAGTTCCTTAAACAACGCGACTGTTGCCGCACCGGCACCCGAAGTGCCACCGGTGATGAGAGCGCGACGGCCCTCCAGGGTAAGAAAGCCGGTCATACGGTGATCTCCAGTTCAGCAACCTTGTCGCCCGACAGGACGAAAATAAAACGCAGGTCGATGGGGCTGCCGGGGAAGTCGCCAGCGGTGTGCGCCGTTACCTGGGTTTTGCCGGTCTCAATGGTGATCAAAAACGGCTCGACCGTATAGCTGTACTGCTGAGCCTCATCAGCCATCCAGTCGCGGATAGCCTTGCGTCCCTTATGGGTCTCGCCCTTATCCTTCACGATGCCGTCTTCCGTGAAAGTCGCTGCGATGGCTTCCGGACTGCCGGTCCGGTCCGCCTCGAAATAGGCTTCGATGGCCTTTGGTAGTTTGATAGTCATGTTCATCCTCATCATGTTCTAGCCGCTGCGGCTCGGAAACGACCCGTAACCGTCGCACTTCGCTAAGGTAGAACAGAGAAATTGACGCGATAAGCGGGACTAATTAGGATGAGCTATTGCGAAAAGAGGGATAATGACTCGTTCCGTCCTGGTTGACATTGATGCCGTTCTTGCAATTGCGCGCCTTGGGTCGTTTCGGGCAGCGGCGCTGGAGCTTGGAATTTCGACGACAGCGCTCAGCAATGCCATCGCAAAGCTGGAGCAGCGTCTTGGCATCCGCTTGTTCAACCGCACAACGCGAAGCGTTTCCCTCACCGACGCCGGACGGGCGTTTGTCGAGCGTGTTGGTCCGGCCATGACCGATATCCACGATGCTATGACTGCGGCTCAATCGCTGCAGGAGATCCCGACGGGCACCTTGCGGATAAACGCATTCGCCTCGGCAGCACGAGAGGTCATAGCCCCGCTCATCATTTCGTTTTTGCAGCGTTACCCGCAGGTGCATATCGATCTGGTGACGGAAGGTCGGCTGGTCGACATCGTGGCGGGTGGCTTCGACCTCGGCTTGAGGCCGGCGGATCTGGTCCCGAGCGACATGATCGCGGTGCCACTTGGTTTGAAGCGCAGCAATGCGGTTGTCGCATCGCCGGCGTTTTTGCGGACGTACGGCAGACCGATGGTGCCGACCGACCTCTATCGATTTCGGTGCATCCGCGCCCGTCTTCCCAATCAAGCCCTGTTTCGGTGGAAGTTTGAGAAAGATGGAAACCAAGTCCAGATCGATGTGAAGGGTTCGATAACCCTCGACGAACCAAGTCTGGTCAGAATAGCTGCCCAAGAAGGCGTTGGCCTTGGGTACGTGATGGAGCCGGATGTTCGCGATGACATCGCGGCCAGCAGGCTCGTGCGCGTCCTTGAAGACTGGACACCCTCTCTTTCCCAATTGGCCTTGTATTACCCCGGCAGGAAGAACCCACCCGCTGCCTTCAGCGCCTTCATCAAAGCTGCCCGCGATTTTTCCAACGGCTGACCGCCCACATCAATGCGAACGTGGGTCGTTGGCACGTCCTTTGTATTTGCCAATTATTTGATGGACGTTGATTACAGCAACTTCCAGATCGCCCGACAACAGGTTTGGCGGAAGCTACCGCCTTAGACCGTCCATCACCAACCGAACAATCCTGTGCGCGCGGTCACGCCAATCCGGACCTTCCGGAATGGAATAAATGCCGAAGAGCGCGTTGAGAACATCCGCCCCCTCAATGTCTCCCTTGACCGCATCAGCCTTGACGGCGTTGCTTAGTAGCTCTTCGAACGCCGTGTGCAAGAGCTTCGAGCCCTCTGCAAAGAGGGCGGAATTGGATGTGAACAGAAGCTTCAGGCTGTTCGCCATACCCCTTTTCGCGGCCATGTAGCTCACGAACCGGTTCATCCATTCTTCAATGGCTTTCGCGGGCTCTTCTTCCCGCATCAGATCGCGCGCAGCCGTCGCCAGAATTTCCAGCTCTCGGCGATAGACGCTTTCGACCAAATGTTCGCGGGTGGGAAAATGCCGGTAAAGCGTGCCGATACCAACCCCTGCACGCCTGGCAATATCTTCCAGCGAAGCGGCCGCGCCCTCATCTGAAAACGCCAGCGCCGCTACTTCTATCAGCTTATCCCGGTTTCGCCGTGCGTCTGCACGCAAAGGGGGCGGTTGAACCGGAGGCGTCTGCTCCTTGGGCACGGAAAGGCCACTCCACGAAAAATCGCTTGACGAACGATCGCAAGCTACTAAGTTAAACGGAGGCGCCTCCGTTTATGGGTGCGCCATTCGCTTCTTTAAATCAGATTGGAGGCGGATGTCATGCCGAAATCAACGAGTGGCGCTGGTGATCATCTCACCACTCAGGAGTTCCTGAGGAACTTAACTGTCCGTCACTCATTCTGTTGTCACAATGCGGGAGGCACTTATGACAAGATCGGCCGATAGCATCTGCCACAACGAAAATGCCGCGAATTGGTTGCCTCGCATTGCCGAGAACACAGTCTTGACGACGCCACAAAAAGCTTTCTCCACCGACAAGGCTTATGACGTCCTGAAATTTGCAATCGAGAACATCAAGACAGGGCTTCGGGTGGCGCTATGCACCTTAGTGGAAATACGCGGCGGTTCGTCGCGTCCGCTTGGCGCGCATATGGCGGTTGCCGAGGACGCCAGGTACTGTGGATATGTTTCTGGCGGATGCACGGAAGCGGCTATCGCCGCTGAAGCCCTCCAGGCAATGAAGAGTGGCCATGATCGTTTCGTCATGCTGGGCGAAGGCTCGCCTTTCTTCGACATCGTCCTTCCCTGCGGAGGCGGAATTACCGTCGCTGTCCATCTTGTCAAAAACGTTGAGCTGCTCTGTTCCATCAACATGTTGGTAGATCAACGCCGACGCGCGTCGTTGTGCTATCGGCCGGGTGTCGAACAACTTTCGCTTGGATTGGAAGGCACGCGGACAGGATGGAACGGCGACGGCTTCGTTACACACTATCGTCCCAAAGTGCGTATGGTTCTTTCCGGACGCTCGCTCGAGGTCGAGACCACCGCCAGTATCGCGAGAGCCGCAGGATACGACGTTTTCCTCCTTGAGGATGAGGCTCGGACCGACGTCGATCCCACCATGATCGATCCCGACACGGCAGTTGCGCTCCTCCAGCACGACCTCGATCGGGAAATGCCGGTCCTTGAGGCCGCCCTGCGCGCATCACCCTTTTACATCGGCGCTCTCGGCAGTTCCCGCACCCATGAGAAACGCGTCGAGCGATTGCGTCGGAGTGGTCATTCGGACGAGGCAATCGCCAGGATCAAAGCGCCAATCGGCGTTTTCGGACGGGCAAGGGATGCACAGTCGCTGGCACTCTCAGTCCTCGCCGATATCGCCGCCAGCAGACAGTCCTATGTGACGCAAAGCTAGAGCAAAAGCAGATCGACGGATCAACATATCCGACAGTAGCCACAGGCAAACCATCACTATGAGCTCCATGGGTGCCGCAAGGAGACTTTCCGTGCGGACCTTCAGATGAGGGAGATGTCCAATGCAATTCAACATCAACGGAACGGCAGTGGAGGTGGAGGCGGACATCCGCACGTCACTGCTTGATCTCATGCGCAACTATCTTGGATTTACCGGCACGAAGAAGGGCTGCGACCAGGGCGCGTGCGGCGCGTGCACGGTGCTGGTGGATGGCGAGCGTATCAATTCCTGTCTCGCGCTCGCCGTTCAGTACCAAGGCCGTAACATCACGACTGTGGAGGGCCTTGCGGCCAACGGCAACCTTCACCCGTTGCAAAAAGCTTTTATCGAACATGAAGGCTTCCAGTGCGGCTATTGCACGCCCGGGCAGCTCTGTTCCGCCGTGGGCATGGCAGGCGAGATCGAGCGAAACATCCCGAGCGTCGTCACCGCCGATCTTTCGGGCGACAGTGTCAGGATCGATGACACCGAAATTCGCGAACGTATGAGCGGCAATCTTTGTCGCTGCGGCGCTTATAACGGCATCGTTGAGGCGATTTCTGAAACGCTGGTCCAGCAGACCGCGATGCAGACCGACGAGAGGGCACGGGCATGAATATCTTCTCTTACCACCAAGCCTCTGATGCTGCGTCGGCAATAACGCTCAAACAGGCCGGGCCGACAACGAAATATCTGGGTGGCGGCACCAATCTCGTCGATCTCATGCGGGAAACGGTCGAAAAACCGGAAACGCTGATCGATGTCACGCACCTGTCGAGCACCATCGAACAACGCGCCGATGGCAGCCTGCTGATCGGGGCGGGCGTGAAAAACACCGCGCTTGCGGCCCATGGTGCGGTCAGGACCCAATTTCCGGTTCTCTCCCGCGCGGTCCTGGCAGGTGCAAGCGCGCAAATTCGAAATGTCGCGACCGTGGGAGGCAACATTCTTCAGCGCACCCGGTGTCGGTATTTCTATGACAATGCCGCTCACTGCAACAAGCGCGAGCCCCACTCAGGATGTGACGCGCTGGAGGGTTTCAACCGCTATCACGCCATCCTCGGAGCATCTGCAAGCTGCGTTGCGACCCATCCATCCGATATGTGCGTCGCGCTGGTCGCACTGGATGCCATGGTTCACCTTCAGGGTCCGGCAGGCAAGCGCAGCCTGCCGCTGCGTGATCTCCACCGTCTGCCCGGCGACACGCCCGAAATCGAAACCGCCCTTCACCCGGACGAACTCATCACGGCCGTCGAAATTCCCGCGCTGCCTTTCGCAAAAAAATCCGCCTACAGGAAAGTCAGGGATAGAGCGAGTTACGCTTTCGCGCTCGTCTCCGTTGCGGCGGCACTGGATCTCGATGGCGATGGGAATGTGAACGACGTAAGGCTGGCGCTGGGCGGCGTGGCTCACAAGCCGTGGCGTGCCCTGAAGGCCGAAGCCCATCTTAAGGGCCAGAAGGCAGATGCGGAGCACTTCCGGGCTGCCGCCGAGGCCGAACTCGCCGAAGCCGTCGGCCTGCGAGACAATGCTTTCAAGATTGAACTGGCAAAACGCACCATTGTCGCGGTTCTTGAGGAATTAAAGGGAGAAAACGCATGAGCGCCGATACCCAGACACTGCGGGAGACAGGCAAACAAGGCCGCTGGCAGCCTGCCGTCACAACTGACCCGCTGCTGCGCAAACATGGTTCGCTCGGGCAATCCGTATCGCGCATCGAAGGCCCCATGAAAGTCCAGGGCAAGACGCGCTTTGCGGCAGAGTTTCCCTACGATAACATCAGCTACGCTGCACTCGCTTTCAGCGCCGTTGCCCGTGGACGCATCACCGAACTTGATGTCGGCGCTGCGGAGGCCGCACCCGGCGTCATTCTCGTCATGACCTATAAGAACGCGCCACGGATGAAGGCGCCATCGCTGATGATGTCTTCTCCGACAGCGGCCGGAGCAAGCAATCTTCCTGTCATGCAAAATGACGAAATCCACTGGAACGGCCAACCGATTGCGCTGGTTCTCGCCGAAACACAGGAACAGGCGGATTACGCCGCTTCCCTCATCAAGGCGACGTATGAATTGCTGCCGGCGGTCACGTCTTTCGATGAAGCGAAAAAAACGCCCCGCCAGCTTGAGAACCTGCTCGGCCAGCCGCCATACGTGGAAATCGGCGATGCGGAAACGGCGCTTGCCAATGCCGAGGTCAAGGTCGATCTCATCTACAGAACACCGCGTCACAACCACAATGCCATTGAGCTGCATGCGGCAACCGTTGCCTGGAATGATGACGAACTGCGTGTCCATGACGCCAGTCAGCTTCTCGACCTGACGACGGGCCAGCTTGCGGATATTTTTGGAATTGATGTCAGCAAGGTGCATGTTACCTCGCCCTATGTCGGTGGCGGCTTTGGCGGCAAATGTTTGTGGGATCACCAAATCCTTGCCTGCGCGGCAGCCAAACTCGCAAAGCGGCCCGTGCGCATCATGCTTTCACGCGAAGGTGTCTTCCGGATCGTCGGCGGCCGCACGGTCACCGAACAGCGCGTTGCCCTGGGGGCGAGAGCCGACGGGACGCTCGATGCGCTGATCCACACTGGAACGGCGGCGATGACGTCGCATAATTCCTGCCCGGAACAATTTACCTTTCCCGCGCGCCACCTCTATGCCGCCAGAACGTTCAGCATCGGCCAGAACGTTGCCGACATGGACATGCTGGTGAACACCTTCATGCGCGCGCCGGGTGAGTCCGTTGGCACCTTCGCGCTTGAATGTGCGCTCGATGAACTGGCCGAAAAATTGGGACTGGATCCGATCGAGCTGCGTCGGCGAATCGAGCCGGAAAAAGACCCGACAACTGGCAAGCCGTTCTCTTCCCGCGATCTCATTGAAGCCTACGAGGAAGGCGCAAAACAATTTGGTTGGGACAACCGGAGCCGGACACCGCGCCAAAGACGCGAAGGCGAATGGCTGATCGGCATGGGATGCGCCACCGCGACCTATCCATACCACCGGTTTCCCGGAGGTGCGGCCCGGATCAAGCTGACGGCGGACGGCCATGTCACCGTTTCAACTGCCGTCCACGATATGGGAATGGGAACCGCCACGGTTCAGGTGCAGCATCTCGCAGCACGGTTGGGCTTGCCGCTCGATCAGGTGACTTTCGAATATGGTGACAGCAGACTGCCAAAGGGTGTGATCGCCGGAGGTTCGACCCAAACCGCCTCCATTGGCGGCGCGATCATTGCCGCAACAGAAGTCTTCGTAGAGGAATTGATCAAGCTTGCCGGCAATGACTCACCGCTTGCCGGACTGTCGCTTCTCGAAGTCGAACCGAGAGACGGTGGGCTGTCGCACGTCAGCGACAATAGCCGGTTTGAGAGCTACCAATCGATCCTCCAAAGGGCGGGGCGAGAAGAGCTCGTTTGCGAGGCGGAAGCACCTGCACCAGCCGAAATGGAAGCCTTTTCCATGCATTCCTACGGCGCCCAGTTCTGCGAGGTACGCGTTAGTGCTCTCACAGGGGAGACGCGTGTTTCGCGCTTCTTAGGGTCCTTCGATGCTGGTCAGATATTGAACCACAAAATGGCGACCAGCCAGTTCAAGGGCGGGATCATCATGGGAATCGGTCTTGCTCTCACGGAAGAAACCAACTTCGATGAGCGGACAGGCCGTGTCGTCAACGCCTCGCTGGCCGATTACCACGTGCCGGTCCAGATGGATGTACCGTCAATCGAAATCCTTTATACCAACAAGCCCGACCCGCAGGCCCCGATGGGCGCACGGGGTATAGGAGAAATCGGGATAACGGGGGTTGGTGCGGCGGTTGCCAATGCGGTTTATAATGCGACAGGAGTTCGTGTTCGCGACCTGCCCATCACCCTGGACAAGCTGATGGTTGAGCTCGACTGACGCCATTGGCGGCGGCAATCTTCCTGGTGTTTCACCCGGGTAGAAACCATTCGCCGAAATGTCGAGGCCCTATATAGGGCCTCGACCTCAAAATGATGCCTGTGGCTTGGTGTTAACAAAATGCGACGGAGGATGAGCCGTCCGCAACGTGTCCCGATCCAATGAAGCAATGTGGTCTCCCACCCAGCGCGCACCAGATGCATTGAAGATATCCGGCTGCTTGCTCGGGCCCGCCACGGACCTTATCCTTTCAAAACGCCTCCGGCCGCGAGAACCTCCTCGGGCGTATCAACATCCAGACGGGCCGCATCGCCGATATCCAAATCGATGACCGGGGTCCCCGACGTCTCTACGAGGTGCCGCGCCCCGACATCGCCTTCAAGCCGCATGATGAAATCGCTGAGTGACTTCGGAAGGATGACCGGATTTCCACGTTTGCCCCGCGAAACCGCGCGAATGATCGCTTGCCCCGAATGCTGGCGGAAAGAGGAGATCAGGGCGTTGAGGTCGCCGACCGTCACCCCGGGCATATCCGCAAGCATGACGAGAGCGCCATCGGCACCACGCGCTGCTGCGGCTGAATATCCCGCGATCAGCGAGCTCGCCATGCCGGATGCATAGTCGGGATTGCAGATGGTGGTTACCTCCAGCCCCAGAAGTGCTGCCTCTATTTCATACCGACGGTGACCGGTCACAACGATGACGAAGTCCACATCGGCGGAGAGCGCTATTTTCGCGGCACGGCGCACTAGCGGCTCTCCATCGAATTCGGCCAGCAGCTTATGGCCTCCGCCCTCACCCATGCGGCTGGCTTTTCCGGCAGCCAGGATCACTGCCGCGACGGTTGCGGGCGGTTGGTCGTTCTTTGTGTTGTCTCGCAGCGGCGGCGTTACTTCCATTGGCAGTCCTCTTATAGCTACAACTATCGGATCGCGCCTGCGGCCTATCGGTCAAGATGCGATCCAGCATCCAGTTTGGCAAGCTGCAATTCACTTGAGTTGATGACTGAATGCCTGAAGAAGCGACTAATTTCCCTCAGTCGATCGACCAAATATCGCTGGCACTTGGATGCCGCGCCGGAAGATGCTATGTTCCCGTTTCGTTTCACCAGAGACTCTTAATCGCAATGGATCTCGCCTCCGTCTCAACCGTCAGAAAAATCATCCATGTGGACATGGATGCCTTCTACGCGTCGGTCGAGCAGCGCGACAACCCGGAGCTTCGTGGCAAACCCTTGGCTGTTGGCGGAGCGGCTGCCCGTGGCGTCGTCGCAGCAGCAAGCTACGAGGCGCGGGAATTCGGCGTGCGCTCGGCCATGCCGTCAGTCACGGCGGCGCGAAAATGCCCCGATCTGATCTTCGTGAAGCCCAGGTTTGAAGTCTATCGCGCCGTCTCGCAACAGATCCGTGAGATTTTTGCGGACTACACGCCGATCATCGAACCCTTGTCGCTCGACGAGGCCTATCTCGACGTTACCGAAAATCTGAAGCATATGCCTGTCGCCACGGAGATTGCTCTGGAAATCAGGGCCAGGATCAAGGAGGTGACAGGACTGAACGCTTCGGCCGGGATTTCATACAACAAGTTCCTCGCAAAAATGGCGTCCGATCTGAACAAACCGAACGGCCAGGCGGTGATCACGCCGAAGAACGGTCCAGCCTTTGTCGAACAGCTCGCCGTCAAGAAATTCCATGGCGTCGGCCCGGCGACAGCGGAAAAGATGCAGCGGCTGGGGATCGAGACAGGTGCGGATCTGAAGGCAAAGTCCTTGCCTTTTTTGGTCGAGCATTTCGGAAAGTCCGGTCCGTACTTTTATGGCATTGCCCGGGGCATCGATGAGCGGCAGGTCAGGCCGGATCGAGTGCGAAAGTCTGTCGGCGCGGAAGATACGTTTACCGCGGACATTGACGACCTCGAGCTCGCGACGAAAGAGCTCCGGCCGCTTGCGGAAAAGGTCTGGGGCTACTGCGAGGCCAAGGGATTCAGCGGCAAGACGGTGACAGTGAAGATCAAATATTCCGATTTCACCCAGGCGACGCGGAGCAAGACAATTGCCCTCCCCTATTCGGGCGTCGAAAACATCCTCGACGCGGCCAATGCCCTTCTCGCCGGTGTCTATCCGTTCAAGCGACCGGTTCGGCTCCTCGGTGTAACGCTGTCGTCGCTCACCAATGAAAGGGAAGCCGAAGACGAGGAACCGTCGCAACTCGGCTTGGGTTTTTGACCAGAAAATCTGCCTTCGTCACTATGTGATTAAAGTGAAGTGCCCGACCGCCAATTCGAAGCCACGCGGTCCGCCGATCCTGGCAGCTCAATTGCAAAGAACGATGGTGACGGCGTTGCAGATCAACTATGAAACAACCTTGCATTTTATTAGTAAAGCGGATTGCATGCTCTTCAATAGAGCAACGCGAGAGGGAGCGGACCGGCATGGAAACGCCGCCTAGAAGCTTGGTTGAAAATCTTCTGGATGGAGCTGGGTTCTATTCGTGGTCGTTGTCAACGAACACGCTGACTGCCGATGCGGCTTTTGCCGCGATTTACGAGATTAGCGAAGATGACCTCGCCAAAGGCATTCCAGTCGAAGCCATTCTTGAACGGATTGTAGAAGAAGATCGCCCTCGCCTTGCTGCGCGGATACACGACGTCATCCTTGGTGGCAGGCCATTCGTTTCGCCTTACCGCATCCGATGTACTGACGGACATATAAGATCTCTCCTAAGCATGGGTTCTTGCTCGAAGGATCAAGACGGCGTGCCGTCCATTTATTCGGGTATCGTGCTAATCGAAAGAGAAATGGAGATGAAGCTCAACGCATCCGGATTGGAAAAGCATATCGATGCCGCGCTTCATCTCGCCAAAATCAGCGGCTTAGAGCTAACTCAACGCTACCTTTCCTCAGCATTACGCTCTCTCTCATCTACCGGTTCATGAGGTCGTCTCGAAAACGGGAGCGCGTCGGTAGTCGATTGATGTCGTCACAAAAATGCTTGTTGCGCGAGCTAGAGGCACTGTCGCATTTGCCGTGCATGCGCGACGGACATCGCAGTGGATCGCGTCGATGAGGGGCTCAAGGCTAGTGATCGATTGTTAAGGACGGAATTGTGCTCTCAATCGGTCCTCGCTGCGCATCGCGGCGATGGCTCATGGGGAAAACTTGCTAAGGGACCTCCTGAGATGCGAACCGGCCGATCGCCGCAATCACGGCTTGGAAACTCCGGCGCGCACGGTCGCTCATGCTCCTCGCGCGCAAGAAACCGTGAGGCAATTGAGCCTCGTTGCGCAACGTTACAGGCACACCCGCCGCCGCCAGCCGCTCGGCATAAGCCCACCCGTCGTCACGCAAAGGGTCCACATCCGCTGTAACGATAAAAGCAGGCGTGAGGTCTGAAAGATCCGGAGCCTTCAAAGGTCGGGCGATGGGATCGGTTGCGGGCTGGCCACCGAAGACTAAGTCCTGGTAGGCCAGCACGTCGCTTGCGCGCAACAGCGGGGCTTCAGCGTTTTCGCGATAGGACGCAGCATCTCCGCCACCACCCAGGCCAGGGTAGATGAGGACCTGGCCCAGCGGCTGCCTGCCGCCTTTCTGCGAAAGGCAAAGTGCTGCAGCAAGCAAGCCGCCGGCGCTATCACCGACGACAACAACTGGCTGATCCACGGCGCGCCAAACCGCTTCAACGTCGTTTATCTGTGCCGGCCACCTGTGCTCCGGCGCAAGGCGGTAATTGACTGAAATGATCTGCAAGCCGGTCGCATCAGCGATCTCCGCACAGACGTCATCATGGCTGTCCAGCCCGCCCACGACAAAGCCGCCGCCATGCAGATAAAGGACGCAAACGGGTGATGCCAAACCGTATAAACGACAAGCCACGCCGCTGATCGACCGATCGACGACGATGACGTTCTCTGGCCGAGGTGCCCGAAAGTTAGCGCACATCGCATCGTAGTAGGCACGGTTTTCCGCGGCGCTCGCCGTGTTGGCCTGCGCTGGATAGCTGGCTTCGGTTTTGTGGATGAAGGCGAGAACCTGAGGATCACTGATCATATGGTGTATCCCCGTTATGACGCCTTAGCCAATCCGGATCCATCTGCGGCACAGAGGCGAGCAACTGACGCGTATAATCATGGCGCGGCGGATCCATGACGTCGGCCTTGCTGCCCTTGTCCTGCACCGTTCCACCCTTCATCACCACAACGTCGTCCGCAATGGCGCGCACCGTGTCGATGTCGTGCGTGATGAACATGTAGGAAACGCCCGTTTCGTCCTGGAGGCGACTGAGAAGACGCAGGATGCCCTCGGCCACCAGTTGATCAAGTGCGCTCGTCACTTCGTCACAGATGATAATCTCAGGATTTGCCGCCAGCGCCCTGGCGATGCCGATCCGCTGCTTCTGGCCACCAGACAACTCGCCGGGTCGCCGATGAAGAAACTGGCTGGGCGCGAGCTCGATCTGCTCCATCAGTTCCACAAGGCGGCTTTCCAGCGCCGCTCCCTTCAAGCCCAGATAAAATTGTAGCGGACGGGAGAGAATCTGGCGGATGGATTGGCGTGGATTGAGGGCTGTGTCAGCCATTTGATAGATCATCTGGATCTTGCGCAATTGCTCGCGCGATCTGCGGTTAAGGCTCGGCGGCAGTACTTCACCATTCAGCGCTATGCTGCCGATGCGTGGCGGCAGGAGGCCCGTAACAACGCGGGCGGCGGTTGATTTTCCCGAACCCGATTCTCCGACAACAGCGGCGGTGGCACCGCGCGGAATTTCAAACGCGACGTCACGCAAGACATCGAAGTGACCATAAGATGCGGTGACATTGTTGATGCTGATGACAGGCGCGTCCTTTCTCTCCAGACAGCGCTCAGGGCGGCGGAACTCCCGCACGGCCCAGAGCGAGCGGGTGTATTCATCGCGTGGTGCCTGCATGATCTGGCGTGTAGGCGCCTCCTCCACCTCCCGGCCATGACGCATCACCTTGATGCGATCAGCCATCTGAGCCACGACGGCGAGATCGTGGGTGATATAGATCGCTGCAGTTCCCGATGTTTCGACGGCTGAGCGGATGGCGGTCAGTACCCCGATCTGCGTTGTCACGTCGAGCGCTGTCGTCGGTTCGTCAAAGACGATGAGATCGGGTTTGCAGGCCATGGCCATTGCGACCATGGCACGTTGCAACTGTCCACCCGACACCTGATGCGGAAATCTAAACCCGAAATTTGCCGGATCAGGCAAATGCATGCTGGCGTAAAGCTGACGCGCAAAGATTTCGCAATCCGGTCTACTCGCGGTGCCGTGTATGGCCGGGCCTTCGCAGAATTGATCGAGCAATCGCCAGGCAGGGTTAAAACTGGCGGCAGCAGATTGGGCGACGTAGGCAACGCGCCGTCCTCGATAGGCCGATCTCTCCCGTTCGCTCAGGCGCAGCAGATCAACATTCTCAACGAGAACGCGCCCACCTGCAAAACGCAGGCCGGCATGGGCAAAACCCAATGCTGCAAGGCCAAGCGTCGATTTGCCGGCACCAGACTCGCCGATCAGGCCAACGACCTCGCCGCGCCTCACTTCGAGATTTATGCCGTGCAGGATCGGGGACCAACCATCCTCGTTCTTAGCTTCAACTTTGAGGTTTTCGATCTTCAGCAACATGGCTTTAGTCTTTCAATCCCGAGGCGCGATGTAACATCCAGTCCACGACAAAATTGATCGAAACCGTCAGCACGGCGATACAGGCGGCCGGTAGAAGCGGTGTGATATCTCCGAAGGTGATGAGGGCGGCGTTGTCGCGAACCATCGCGCCCCAATCAGCCATCGGTGGTGGTAGCCCAAGCCCCAGGAAGGCAAGCGCCGAAATGGTCAGAAAGACGAAACAGAACCGCAGCCCGAATTCGGCAATGAGGGGCGCGGTGACGTTGGGAAGCACTTCCTTGAGAATGATCCAGGCGATGCCGTCGCCTCTGAGTTTCGCCGCCTCCACATAGTCCATGACCATGACATTTGCCGCGGTCGCGCGCGCCAGACGAAAGACGCGTGTTGAATCGAGAACCGCAACGATCAGGATCAGATTGACCACGCCCGACCCAAGCGCTGATAGCGCCAGCAATGTCAGGATCAGGGGCGGCACCGCCATCATCACGTCAACAATGCGGGAAAGAACGAGATCAAACCACTTGCCGAGAGCAGCAGCAAGAAGACCAGCTACCGCACCGAGCGCAAAAGCAAGCACGGTGGTCGCGACGGCAATTCCGACAGTATTGCGTGCGCCCCAAATGAGCCGCGAGAGCATGTCGCGACCAAGCGCATCCGTGCCGAGGGGAAAAGCCGTACTCCAGGGTTCGAATTGCGCGCCGACGATTTCGGCCTGGTCGTAGGGCGCGATCATTGGGGCAAGCGCCACGACAACAACATAGATGACGATGATTATAAGACCGATCAGCGCGGTTAAAGGCATGGTCCTGATTGTCCGGGTAAGGCTCGTCATCAGCTCACCTTGGATGCAGCAGGCGCGGATTGGTGGCAATTGCCAGCACGTCGGCCAAAAGGTTCAAGAGAATATAAACTGAGGCAAAGATGAGAGCGCAGGCCTGCACCACGGGCATGTCACGATTGGTAACGCTGTCGACCATCAACTGGCCGAGACCAGGATAGACAAAAACAACCTCGACGATGACGACACCGGTAATAAGCCACGCAACATTGATCGCGATGACGTTGGAAATCGGCGCAAGCGCATTCGGCAGGGCATGCCTGGTGATGATGCGCCAGCGGGAGGCGCCCTTGAGGCGCGCCATTGTGACATAGGGCTCGGCCAGCACATTCAGCACCGCAGCACGCGTCATGCGCATCATATGCGCTGTCACGACAAGGACGAGCGTTATTGCCGGAAGGAACGCGCGGCGTAGCATGTCGAAGAAGTCGGGTGCCGCACCGGGATCGGCGACCGATGGAAACCATCCCATGTGTACGGAAAGCCAAAACATCAGGATGTAAGCGACGAAGAATTCGGGAAAAGAGATGGCGGACAGGGTCATGATGTTGATGACCCTGTCGAACCACGTCCCTCTCCACATCGCCGCCAGCAGCCCCAACAGCACCGCCAGTGGTATCGCGATGGCGGCTGCGTATGCAGCAAGAAACAGCGTATTGCCCAACCGCGCCGACAGAAGCTCAGCAACAGGTCGACCGTTGGCAAGCGAATGCCCGAAGTCGCCGGTGAGGATGCCGCCGATCCACGTGAGATAGCGCCATGTCAGAGGTTGATCGAGACCGAGCTCGCGGCGAAAAGCTGCAACGGTTTCGGGCGTCGCCGATTGGCCGAGGACCTGCTGGGCAATGTCGCCCGGCAGCAGGCCAACGGCAAGGAAAATCAGGAGGGAAATCAAAATCAGAGTGAACAAGCCGAGACCCAGCCGCACGGCCAGCATATGCTGAATGGGGCGCTTTCGTCCGCTCGTCATGCCGACGTCTCCTTCAACCGTACCGCACGGATACCGGCCCCGGCGTGATCTGGAAGTGATCCATTTTCCTGCGCGTTGACATGATCAAGTGCGCGCATCAATGCTGTCGGCATTGCCACCGTACGGTTTGCCTTGGTATCGACATGCAGCAGCATATGCTCGCCGGTCGCGACTGTCTCGCCATCTTCTTTCAGGATCGCATGATGGAGGCGAAGGCGCTTCTCGTCATAACCAAACAGCCTGGTTTCCACCGTGAGCCGCGCACCTGCCTTTACTTCCGCCAGATGACGGATGTGGGTTTCGACCGTGTAAGCGGAATGACCGCCGGCGCGATATTCGGCGTCGAGCCCGATATGGATGAGAAAGGCGTCAGTCGCATCGCCCAATACCTGCAAGTAGCGAAATTCGGTCATGTGACCGTTGTAATCCACCCAGCCACCGTTCACATGGGCTTCATGGAGACGCAGCGGATAATCTGACTGCATCTTACCGTGACGTGCATAAAAGCGATTTTCCATCGCTTTGACGGTTTGTCCGGCTCCCCAATCATTTGCCTTGAGCGCATGGAAAATACCGATCAGGTTGCTATCGCGAATGCGCTCAAGCTCGCGAATGGTGTACGCTCCTGACTGTGCGTCCGATTGGCCGGCAATCAGGTCAATCAGGTCGTCGTTGAAGTCCGGCACGTCCATCAACTTGGTCCATGGCCATTTCAGCGCCGGGCCGAACTGAGCAAGGAAGTGACGCATACCAGCTTCACCGCCAGCGATGCGATAGGTCTCGAACAGACCCATCTGCGCCCAGCGCAGTCCAAAGCCGTATCGGATGATATCGTCTATTTCCTGAGTGGTGGCGATACCATCCTTGACCAGCCAAAGTGCTTCCCGCCAGATCGCTTCGAGCAGGCGATCACCGATATGTGCATCGATTTCCCGGCCGATCTGCACCGGTTTCATGCCCACCGACACCAGAATGTCCGACGCCTTTTGCGCAGCAATGCCGCTGCCCACCACTTCAACGACCGGCAAAAGATAGACCGGATTGAATGGATGCGCCACGATGACACGCTCGGGATGAACTGCACCTTCGCGCAGCTCTGACGGCTTGAACCCGGAGGTGGAAGAGGCAATGATCGCCTGTGGCGGAGCCGCTGCTTCAATTTCGGCAATGATACGATGCTTGAGATCCAGCCGCTCCGGAACGCTTTCCTGGATGTAGTCCGCACCTGCTACCGCCTCGGCGATCGAGCCTGCCCAGACTATTGCCCCTGGCTTAGGCAGAGGTGATTGATAAAGCCTCCCCCATGCCTCGGACGCATTTGTCATTACTTCTGTGACAATACGGTTTGCTTCGGGATGCGGGTCGAAGACAGCAACGTCATGACCGGCCAGTATGAAGCGGGCGATCCAGCCGCCGCCGATGACACCGCCTCCAATTGCTGCGATTTTCATGCCTGCCACCACCGTTCTACGATTTTCCAGCCGTCGAAAAAGCGGTTGTTGGCAACGGGGCCATGCGCAACCTTGTCATTGGAGACATCGACGTAATTCACGAAGACAGGAATGATCGTCCCGCCATCCTCACTGACCAGGCCCTGCATCTCGTGATACATTTCTGCACGCAGCTTTTCGTCCAGAGTGGTACGCGCCTTTACAAGAAGCGTGTTGAACCGCTCGTTATCCCAGTGGCTTTCGTTCCAATCGACACCTTTGGCATAAACGAGGCTGAACATGTCGTCCTCGGTCGGGCGGCCATTCCAGTAGCTCACACAGAACGGCTTCTTCAGCCAGACATTCGACCAATATCCATCGTCCGGCTCCCGTTTGATGCCGAGATCGATCCCAGTCGCCTTGGCGGACTGCTGGAACAGCTGAACCATGGCCAGCGCCCCGACGGAGGCTGCGTCCGATGCGGATATTTCCACCTTGAGCGCATCCATGCCCGCCTTTTTGAGATAGTGCTTTGCCTTATCAGGATCATAGTTGTGTTGCGGCAGGTCGGCGGCAAAGTAGCGGTTAGCGGGCGCGATGGGGCTGTCGTTGGCGATGCGACCGTGCCCGTGCAGAACCTTGTCAAGCACCGCCTTGCGGTCGATGGCGTGTTTGAGGGCTAGGCGAATATTGGGGTCCTTGAACGGCGCTGCATCACAGAACATTGGCATTGCGTAATGGGCGGTGCCCGTGACTTCCGTTGCCTTGATCCCTGGTCGGCGCAAAAGAAGCGGAAGTGTTGCAAGGTCAGGCGAGTTGATGACATCGACCTCGCCGGTGATCAACGCATTCTGACGCGCCGTGGCGTCGTTGATGGTTGACAGAACGGCGGTATCGAACCAGGCCCGATCCGATTTCCAGTAGTCATCGCGACGCTTCAAGGTAATGCGAACGCCCGGCTCAAAATCGGCCAGTACGTATCCACCTGTGCCGAGTTTGGATTGCCAGTTCAGCGTTCCGTCCTCGTTGGCCGGCATGATGACGAAGTGGTAGTCGGAGGTAAGATAGGCAAAATCGGCATTGCCTGATTTGAGTTCGAAGATCACGACGTGATCACCATCGGCGCGAATGTCGGTCAACTGCGAGAGAGATCCCTTCGCGCCGGACTTGGAATCCTGCCCGCGATGGTGATTGAATGAAGCGATCACGTCCTTGGCAGTCAGCTTGCGCCCGTCGGAAAAGGTTGCGGTCTGCCGCAGCTTGAAGGTCCAGATGCGCGCGTCTGTGTCGGTCTCGAAGCTTTCCGCAAGCTCCGGCACCGCTTTGCCCTCGGCGTCGATTTCCACGAGGTTGTTGCACACCGCCAGCATGGCGGTGACGACCGGGCCGGCAGCAAACGTCGCAGGGTCTGTGGTATCGGAGGTCGCGCCGCCAAGATGGCCGATACGCAACGTGCCGCCACGCTTCGGTTCTGCTGCTCTTGCGCCATATGGCATGATCAGCCCGGCAGCCGCAAGGCCAGCTGCGCCAGCCAAGAGGCCGCGTCGGGTTACATCGAATAGTGCTTTGCTCATTTCAACAGTTCCTCTCTTTATTATAGTTTGATGAGATGCTGATTAGCGCCGAAGCAGTTTGAGCTTGTCGCGAACCTCCTGTGGGGTAAGAATCCGGCAGCCCATTCCTGTTAAAATGGTGGCCGCGCGTTCGACCAGATCGCCGTTGCGCGCGAGCACACCCTTGTCCAGCCAGATATTATCTTCCAGCCCGACACGGACATGACCGCCCGCGAGCGCCGCCTGTGCAACATATGGCAGCTGCATGCGGCCAATCGAGAACATCGAATAGGTCCATCCTTGCGGGATGTTGTTGACCATCGCCATGAGGCTGTTGATATCGGCTGGCGCGCCGTAGGGGATGCCCATGCAAAGTTGGATCATGACGGGATCGTCGATGAGCCCCTCATCGACGAGTGTCCTGGCAAGCCAGAGATGCCCAGTATCAAAGACCTCGATTTCCGGACGCACGCCAGCTGCCTGAATGCGCCGGGCCATGGCACGCAACGTGCCGGGGGTGTTTGTCATCACATAGTCTGCTTCCGCGAAATTCATCGTTCCGCAGTCGAGCGTGCAGATTTCCGGCAGCAATTCTTCCACATGGATCAGACGCTCGGTTGCGCCAACCAGATCGGATTGTGGCGCGAGCGGCAAAGGCGCTTCCGCCGATCCGAGAACGATATCTCCACCCATTCCCGCCGTCAGGTTGAGCACGACATCCGTATCCGAAGCGCGGACACGCTCGACAACTTCCCGGTAAAGAGCCGGATCGCGAGAGGGCGCCCCGGTATTTGGATCGCGAACATGGACGTGGGCGATGGCGGCGCCCGCCTTGGCGGCCTCAATGCAGGCATCGGCAATTTGTGCTGGCGTGATCGGTACGAGACTTGACTTCGTATGGCTCTGACCGGAACCGGTGACAGCGCATGTGATGAAGACGTCGCGGTTCATGAAAAACTCCGGAAACGAGGTAAATTCCAAGGGAGTGTGACAGCAAATTTCTAGTCGCAATGTGCATGATTTGCGCTAAATTATGCAAATGTCGCCAAAATCGCCGTTTCACCTGACGTTCGTGCTTTTCGAAGGCTTTTCCAACATGGTGCTCGCCAGCGCCATTGAGCCTCTGCGGGCAGCCCGCGATCTATCGGGTCGTCAGCTGTTTTCATGGCAATTATGCTCTTTGAACGGTGGTCCCATCGCCAGCTCGTCACGTGCGGTGATTGGCGCTGACCTACCCCTGTCCCGCGTTGGAGCGACCGATGCACTGGTCCTTGTTGCGGGCTACGGTGTGCGAAATCACCTTGATCACGATTCAGCGGCTGCTGTGCGCAGAAAAGCCCGCGGATTGCCGGTGGTGGGCGGGCTTGACACCGGTGCGTGGCTACTTGCGCGCGTGGGTCTTCTGGGAGGACGCAAGGCGACGATCCACTGGATGGAGACGAAGGAATTTTCGGAGAATTTTCCCGAGGTCCGTGTCACGGACGGACCCTATGTCGTAGACGGAAACATCGTCACTTGCGGAGATGCACAGAGTGTTCTGAGCTGGTCACTCGACCTCATCGGCAAACACGCGGGCGAGGCGCTGCGGTTTGATGTCGCCAACATGTTTGGCGGTGTCCAACAACCTGGTGAAAGGGGGCTGGCGCGAGGGTTCGCCGGCAGGATGAGCGATCACGGCCTCCCCACAGCCTTACAGCGTGCCATCATCGTTATGCGTGAAACTGCCGAACAGCCGCTCAAATTGCCAATCATTGCCGACCGTGTTGCGGTTTCAGAGCGCAGCATGGATCGCCTGTTTCACCAATATCTTGGCATGTCCGCGGGCCAGTACTACAGCCAGATCAGACTATCTCATGCCCGCGCACTCGCGGTGGAAACCAATCTGTCGCTTTATGAAATTGCTTTTCGCACAGGGTTTTCCTCGCCCTCCACGCTTGCGCGTGCCTATCGGATGAAGTTCGGAGAAACGCTCCGTCAGAAGAAGGTAAAGGCTACCTCAACTTGATCCGTTTGCGCCGTTCAGATGAGACCTGCCAGAACAGGCATATGGCTGAAGACGGGCCGGCGTCGAAACGGGAGATTTAGCTTCAACGGGATGGCAGCCTCGTCCCGCAACAGGAAAAGTAGTCGCCCGCAAGCTTAATCACAGTCGCACATCGCCGCGATAAACGTTCGGCGTCGCTCCCGTCAACCTGCCAAATATCTTGCGGAATGCTGCCGGATCCGCATAGCCGACCGCCCAGGCGATGCTCTCGACCGAGCCATTCGTCGTCTCGAGCAATTGCCGCGCCTTCATGATGCGCACGTTTTGAAGATATTCCGTCAGTTTCAATCCTGTCGCACGCAAGAAGCGACGCTGGAGCGTCCTTTCTGAAAGATGCACGCTGTCTGCCAATTCACCGATCGATTTTTGCAGCTCTGGCGCTGCGTGGAATTGATGCTGGATTTGTCGCACTTCTTTGTCGCCGTGATCAAATCGCGGGATGAATGTCTTGTATTGACTCTGGCTGCGCCGCGGCGGGTCCACGACCAGAAAGCGCGCTGTCTCCAGCATTGTGGTCTGCCCAAGAAGCTTTTCAACGAGAAGCAGGCCGAGATCGGCCCAAGCCAAAATGCCTCCGGCGGTGATCACGTCTCCATCGTCAATGATCATATTATCGGGCGAAACGTCTATTTTGGGAAACCGCTCGGCAAGTCTCTGGGCAAAGGCCCAGTGGGTCGTGGCGCGCCGGCCATCGATGAGCCCCGTTTCGGCGAGAACGAAAGCGCCGGCGCAGATCGAGCAGACAGTCACACCAAGTGCATGCTGGGATGAAAGCCATTTTGATGCCGGCCGCATGCTTTGCATCTTCTCCGGCATGACGATGCTCGGTGGCGCGATGATGTAGCTCAACGAATGCGATGCCCCAGTTTCCGAATCCCAGGTGCAGGAAACCGCGCCATCCTCGACCGTCCAGTGACTGACACGGATTTTTCGAAGGCTTGATGGTTCCTGCAAATCCGTCGCCCAATCGCTAGCAACACGGAATAAGTCCGTCAGTCCGTAGACCGCAGCCAGCTGACAATCCGGATAGATCAGTAATCCCACCTCGATGAAGTCAGCCCGCTTGAGATTTGTCACTTTTGCCTCTGAGAAAGTCATTTGCGCCACGTGCCTGTGATAGCGGATGGCGCTAGCTTGTTCAAGTCACCAAGGGCATTCGAAGACAAAGCTCGACAGGAGATATGTATGACATCTGATGCAGATCGGTTTTTCGTGTCGAGACGCAGCGTACTCATCGGTAGCATCGCGCTTGCCAGCGTGAGCATTCCGACGATCGCCTTCTCGCAGACCCCTTCCACTAACCATTCAGCACAAGGAGAAATTGACATGGGTTTCGTAACAACCAGGGACGGCACTGAGATTTTCTACAAGGACTGGGGCCCGAAGGATGCCCAGCCGATCGTTTTCCACCATGGCTGGCCGCTCTCTTCCGATGACTGGGATGCGCAGATGCTGTTCTTCGTTTCCAAAGGATATCGCGTCGTCGCCCATGACCGCCGCGGACACGGCCGCTCCGCTCAGGTCTCGGAAGGGCACGACATGGATCATTATGCTTCCGACGCCTTTGCCGTCGTCGAAGCGCTCGATCTGAAGAATGCCGTCCATATCGGCCATTCCACCGGTGGCGGTGAAGTTGCCCGTTACGTCGCAAAGCATGGCGAGCCCGCCGGCCGTGTTGCCAAGGCCGTTCTCGTTTCCGCCGTGCCGCCGCTGATGCTGAAGACCGAGGCCAATCCGGAAGGCCTGCCGATGGAGGTTTTTGACGGCTTCCGCTCGGCGCTTGCCGCAAACCGCGCCCAGTTCTTCCGTGATGTCCCGGCCGGCCCGTTCTATGGTTTCAACCGCGATGGCGCGACCGTGCATGAAGGCGTTATCCAGAACTGGTGGCGTCAGGGCATGATGGGCAGTGCAAAGGCCCACTACGACGGCATCAAGGCCTTCTCTGAAACAGACCAGACGGAAGACCTGAAGAATATCAGCGTTCCGACGCTGGTTCTGCACGGTGAAGACGACCAGATCGTTCCGATCGCCGACTCCGCTCACAAGTCGATCAAGCTGCTGAAAAACGGCACCCTGAAGACCTATCCCGGTTTCTCGCACGGCATGCTGACAGTCAATGCCGATGTGCTGAACGCCGACCTGTTGGCCTTCATCAAGGGTTGAGCCTTCTTGCAAAACGGGAATGCGGCCGGTTACCCGGCCGCATTTTTATTTAGGCAAGGTCAAATGGCCCCGCCAGGCGGTGAGACAGGAAGCAAGGATCGCGTCGGAAATTCACAAAACCCGCAGTGGCGCGCCGTTCAGCCATGCGGCGAGATTGTCCACGGTATCTCGATAGAAAATTCGGTATGAGTTTTCGGTAACAAACCCGATATGAGGCGTCGCGATCACATTGCCAAAAGTCCGAAGTGGATGATCAGCGGGCAAAGGCTCACGATCAAATACGTCCACTGCAAGACCTGCGATGCTCTCGGTTTCCAGGGCAGCGATCAAGGCTCTTTCATCGATAAGCGGACCTCGTGACGTATTCACGAGCCAAGCTGTTGGCTTCATCAACGCCAGCTCGTCCTGACCGATTATGCCTTTTGTTCGCTCGGACAGAACAAGATGCAACGTCACCCACTCGGACTCGCGAAGAAGCATCGCTTTCTCAACCCGCCTCACACCGGCAGCCTCTGCCGCCTCATCGGTCAGATTCTGGCTCCAGGCGATCACCTCCATACCGAATGCAAGGCCGACCTTTGCAATCTGGCGGCCGATCCTACCCAGACCGATAACACCCAGCGTGCTGCCCGAAAGATCGCGCCCGACCGTGGTTTGCCAGCCACCACCCCGAAACGAGGCAATTTCTGTGGGAATATGGCGTGCCGCCGCAAGGATGAGTGCCCAAGTCAGCTCCGGGGCGCCCGATCCGTTGGCACCCGTCGCCGAAACAACGATGCCGAGATCACGGGCTGCTGCAACGTCGATTGAGGCATTGCGCCCTCCAGTCGTTGCGATGAACCGCAGGTTCGGCAGGCGCTCGAGAATACGTCGCGACAGCGGCGTCCGTTCGCGCATGACGCAGACAGCGTCGAACGGCAAGAGACGATCAACCAGGCGTTCTTCGTCCGCGATATGGTCATTGAAGACCGTGATTTCTGCACGGTCGTTTAATGGCGACCAGTCGGCGCTGCTGATCGCCACATTCTGGTAGTCATCCAACACCGCGATATGTTTTACGTTATGACGTTTCATGAGACGACGCCGTCGATTTTGACGATAAGCTTGCCAAAATTTTTGCCCTTCAGCATGCCGATAAAGGCGTCGGGAGCGTTCTCCAATCCATCAACGACATCCTCGCGGTACCTGATCTCGCCTCTAGCGACCCTTGGGCCGATCTCCGCGAGAAAGTCATTGAAATGATCGGCGGCAAACTCTGTCTGGATGAAACCTCGAACAAGCAGGCTCTGTCTCAGGATCACCGACATCGTTGCCGGAAGACGATCTGCCTGCGACGAGTTTGCACCGTTATATTGAGAAACGAGGCCGCAGACGGGAACGCGCCCGAACTGGTTTAGAAGAGGCAATACCGCATCCCAGACGCGTCCTCCGACATTCTCGAAATAGACATCAATCCCGTTTGGAGAGGCCGCTTTCAGATCGCTGACAAAATTCTCCGAGCGATGATCAACCACGCTGTCGAAGCCAAGTTCACCCTTGACGAACGCACACTTGTCGGAACCACCGGCTATACCAACTGCCCTCGCCCCGTAAAGCTTTGCAAGCTGTCCGACCATCGAACCGACCGGCCCAGAGGCAGCAGCAACCGCAACCGTCTCACCCTGCTTCGGCTTGCCAATGAACTTCAGACCACTCCATGCGGTAAATCCCGGCATGCCGAGTACGCCGATCGCGGTCGTGACCGGTGCACCGTGCGTCTCGACCTTTCGAAGCAAGTCCCCACTGATCACCGCGCCCGTACACCAACCGGTCCGCCCGCGCACGATGTCGCCGGGCGCAAAACCATTATGCCGTGACTTCACCACCTCGCAGATCGTCTCGCCTTCCATGATACCGTTGACGGGTACGGGCGCGGCATAGGATTTGGCATCGCTCATGCGCCCACGCATGTAGGGGTCGAGCGAAAGGTAGAGAACGCGGACCGTGACATCGCCCTCGGCTGATTCGCGCAACTCGGCGTCCTCAAGTCGGAAATTTTCATGCGTCGGCTCCGCCAAGGGGCGGCTTGCCAGCACAATGCGTTTGATCGTTGTCATACGGTGCATTCCTCGTTGAATAGGCCCGAGTTTCCAAGACACCCCTCGGGTTGGGCATTCTAGCGTTTCCCGAATTCGACGGGCGAGAGCTTCACGTTCCCGGCGTGCTTTCGTTTTGGGTTGTAGATCATTTTGATGTGCTCGAATACGTCCAGACAGGCCTACCATCCCATCTCAAGCAAGATGATGGGAAGACTTTTGCCTATGTCCGCCCGATTGCAACCATAGAGCCCACCGTCATTGCCAACGGGCCGCCGGTGGAGACCGCGATAGGTTACCATGGTGTTGACGCGCTGGTGGAAGCCTTGGCACCGGTCGACCATGAAGCACGCGTGACTTTTGTCGCCTGGGAACAGAAGACGCTGGTCAAGGCGGCGAAGTCATTGATGAAAGTGGTTGGCGGTAATCCCGGCGATGCTCCGAAATGGCCGAGTGATGATTTCGACAGCCTCTATATTCTCAAGCTTCCTGACAATGAGAAAACCACACTTCGAACACTGATCACAAGGATTGGCCAACCTGCCGGACAAATGTTCATGAAGCAGCATCGACACCACAAAGTCCTGCGACAGACCCTGCTTGTTTGGATCGAGACATCGTCTCATGGGCCGGAGTAAGTCACCGTCGGAGACGTCCTCAAAATCGCAGCAGCTGTGGTGGCCGCACCGACTGAGATCACAAGCGAAGGACTGCCGCCTATTTTCGCAAGGCGCGGTCCATGCCATTGTGTTCATGTACGTTTTGAAGGCTAAGGCAGGTTCGCATGCAGCGATTTTCATTGGGATCCATCGATCTCAATCTACTCAAGGTCATCTATGCCCTCGTTGTCAAAGGCAACATGACGGCAGCAGGCGAGTATATCGGTCTCTCCCAACCCGCCATGAGCCATGCGCTGAAGCGCGTTCGTGCCATCACGGGTGATGAATTGTTCCGAAAGACGTCAGGCGGTTTCGTGATGACGCGGTTCTGTGCGGAGATTTTTCCGGCGGTCCGGCGCATCATCGAAGATACCGAAACCGTGATGCTGTCACATCTCAAATTCGAACCGGAAACATCCCACCGCGCCTTCAGGATCGGAATGAACGACTATTTCTCCGTTGTCCTGATGCCTCGCCTGATCGAGCGTGTGCAGGCACGGGCGAAGCATTGCGTGCTGGAAGTCATTCACATGCCGCGCACGGGCGTGGCCAACAATCGAAACTTTCTTCCCGTCGTCCAGGAGCATCTCGATGAAGGCACGATTGATGTCGCCGTCATGACGGCGGACAATTTTCCGGCCCGTTACCGCTGTACCTCACTCTTTACAGAAAGGCGCGTCTGCATCATGTCGGCCACCAATCCGGCCGCGCAGAAGCCGCTGACGCTGGATGCGCTGCTGTCGCTTGGACACGTCAAGGTAACCTCCGCGCCAAGCCGTCGTGGCTGGATCGACGAGCGGCTGGACGCCATGGGTCTTGAGCGAAGAGTGGTTGCCGTCGTGCCGCATTTTTCTGCCGCAGTCGCTATCATAGCCCGCAGCGATCTTGTGGCGATCATGCCGGAAAGCGTTGCGAAACTCTTCGAACGTTCGCACGAATTGTTGCTGCTGGAATCTCCTTTTGCAGAAGAAAAACAGTCGACCAGCATGATCTGGCTTGCCGAAAAGGAACGCGATCCGGCAAGTCAGTGGCTGCGGGAACAGATTTCCGACTGTTTCACCGGGGACGCGCCCTGATGGATCGGCGGCCTTGCCGCTTCATCGCATCGTCAACTTTGCGCGGATGAAATGATCGGCGACGCCAAGGAAATTTTCCATGGTCACTGCCGGCAATTCTTCCTTGAAGCTTCCGTCATTGCGCGCAATCGCCAGATCATCGGGTATTGCTCTTCTGTTGACAAAAACCATGTCGAGCGCTGGCAGGCACAGGATGAACTGCCCGAAGTGGCCAGCGGCAACACAGGCGCCCTGCCATTCCGGCGTCTCATCCGTGACCACGGGAATCCACCAGAGATAGCTGTAGCCGGCAATCCGCGACTTTTCGCTCTCGTTCATGCTTTCTGCTGGAACGCGGATTTTAGTGCTTTCTGCAACCCATCCGGTCGGCATCACATGCCTGTCGCCCCAAAGACCCTGTCGGACCATCGCAAGCCCCAGCCGCGCCATGTCGCGCCCGGACAGGAAGAAGTGATAGGCAAGGTACCGCGATGCACCCTCGTAACCCATCATCCGCTGGCGGGAAGGATCGAAATCCTGCATTTCCATCGGCCCTGCGAAATCTTCCTCGAAGGCCTTGAAGACACTGCGGCCGGTCAACTGTTCGAAAACGGCCCCGAGCACGTTGAAATCCCAGTTGTTGTAGTGGAAATACGTGCCGGGTTTTTTGGAGCCGCGCTCTGGAATGTTCTTGGTATTGCTGCCGGGGCTCCCAGGCCGATGGTAAACGCCGGAACTGCTGATCAGAAGGTCACGCAGCGTTGCCGTCTTTTCGATAGGCAGCAGGCCGTGATCCTCATCGATGCCGAGCTCTGCCATGGTCAGATCGAGATCGATCTTTCCTTCGGCAACGGCTTTCCCCATCAGCATCGAAAGGATGCTCTTGCGGGTCGAGGCGAGATAGCTCACCTCGGAAATATCACCGTAGCTATAGAGGATTTCGCCACCGGCAACCGCGATAAACGATGTGGTTGGCAGAGCTTCCAGAGCCGCATCGACTTTCGAGCGAACATCGGCGGAAAGACCGTGATCGGCAGGATTATCCACCTGCTTCCATTCCTGTGACGGAAATTCCTGGCGTTGATCGGCAGACAAATGTTCCAGAGGTGCTGAAACAGACATATTTCTTCCTTTTGCGGTTTTGGTTTTGGATTTGCCGACATCAGTCGTTCAGATGGCAGGCGCTCTTGTGGCGCGAACCGACCGAACGTAGTTCCGGCCGCTCGACGCGACAGCGCTCCATCGCCAGCGGACAGCGGGGGTGGAAGTGGCATCCTGACGGCGGTGAAAGCGGGCTTGGTATTTCCCCTTCGATGGCAGTAAAACTGCGCTGCACAGGATCGAGGCTTGGTCGTTCCTGAAGGAGTGCGCGGGTATAGGGATGATTGGGATGGGCGAACAACTCCTCGACGGTCGCCTCTTCCACGACACGGCCGAGATACATCACCACGACGCGATCGGAGATATGCTCAACAACCGAGAGGTCATGGCTGATGAAGATGTAAGTCAGGTCCAGCTGTTCTCTAAGGTCGAGAAAAAGGTTGATTATCTGCGCCTGGATCGACACATCGAGAGCCGCGACCGACTCGTCGCAGATCAGCATGTCCGGTTGAACCGCAAGCGCGCGTGCGATGCCGATACGCTGACGCTGCCCGCCGCTGAACTGGTGGGGAAAGCGGGATGCCATGGAGGGATCGAGGCCGGCGCGCGCCATCTGCTGGTTGACATAATCATCCAGCTCCCGCGCCGTGGTGAGCCCATGATGAAGGGGCGCAGCACCAATGATTTCACGCACCCGCTGCCGGGGATTGAGGGAGGAGGACGGGTCCTGAAAGATCATCTGGACCTTCAGCCGCGCCGTCTCCGCCTCGTCGCCCTGCATATCCTGTAGGCGCTTGTCCCGGAAGAGCACGGTTCCTTCTGACGCCTGCAGCAGACCGGCCACCACGCGTCCGAGCGTCGACTTCCCGCAGCCGGATTCACCGACGATGCCGACGACTTCGCCTTCTGCGACGGTAAGACTGACATCATCCAGAGCGCGGACGACGGGATTGGGGGATTTCACACCGATAAATTCGGCGCCGCGTTCGATCAGGCCGGATTTGCGGGTGAAGCGCTTGCTGACGTTGCGGACCTCAAGTCGATTGCTCATGCTGGCGCTCCTTCCATGACGGGGTGAAAACAGCGAAGAAGTCGGCCTTCGACGGGTTCAAGCTGCGGTGGACTGAGACAGAGCTCGGTCGCTGACGAACAGCGGGGGTGGAAGGCGCAACCTTTCGGCATATTGGCGACAGATGGCGTCGTGCCCGATATCTGTTTGAGCCTGAAACCGCGCTTGTTGTGCGCGGGAAGGCTCGCCATCAAGCCGTTTGTATAGGGATGCATGGGGCGGCTGAGCAGATCGGCCGTCTTTCCCTGCTCGGCGATGCGGCCGGCATACATGACCGAAAGGCGGTCGGCGAGGCCAGCGACGACCGAGAGGTCATGTGTAACCCAGATGAGGGCAGTTCCCTTTTCGCGAGCGAGCTTCTGCACGATCGAGAGGATCTGCGCCTGGATCGTGACATCAAGTGCCGTGGTCGGTTCATCGGCGATGATGAGATCCGGCGACATCAGGAGTGCGATGGCGATGGCCACTCTCTGCCGCATCCCGCCCGAGAATTGATGCGGATAGGCGCTCAGCCTCTCCTCAGGGCTTGGAATGCCGACCATTCCCAGGGCATCACGTGCCCTCTCGCGGGCGGCCTGCTTGCTGATCGTTTCATGGGCACGCACCACCTCCATCATCTGCGTATCGATACGCAGGACGGGGTTGAGCGTGGACATCGGATCCTGGAAAATCATGGCAATCCGGTTGCCGCGAATGGAGCGAAACTCCCGCTCAGAGAGCGTCCGCAGATCCCTGCCCTTAAAGAGTATCTGTCCACCCGTGACCTGGGCTGGCTTATCGATCAATCCCATGATCGACAGTCCGGTTACCGATTTACCCGATCCCGATTCTCCCACAAGCCCCATCACTTCACCGGCCGCGAGGTCGAGATTGATGTCGTCGATAAGAGTGACGCGGCCTTCGGCGGTCACGACTTCGGTCTTCAAACCTTTGATTTCGAGCATGGCGGTCATTTCTGTGCAGCCTTCGGATCGAGCATTTGACGCAGGCGGTCGCCGACGAGGTTGATCGCAAAGATGGTGACGAGCAGCGCTATTCCGGGGAAAAGCGCGATCCAGTAGGTGCCCGACAACATGAATTCATAGCCGCTGGAAATGAGGAGCCCGAGCGACGGTTCGGTAACGGGCACGCCTAGACCAAGAAAGCTGAGCGTCGCCTCAAGAGTAATTGCGCGCGCGACCTGCATGGTCAGCAGGACCACCAGCGGCGACAAACAGTTCGGCAGAAGCTGGCGAAATAGAATATTCCGGTGGGGAAGGCGCAACGACCTTGCGGCTTCAACATATTCGCGGCGCAGTTCCGTCAGTGCGGCGCCGCGGGCGGTGCGGGCATAGGTCGCCCATTCCACCAGCACGATTGCGAAAACGACGTTGCCGACGCTTTTCCCGAGCAGCGCAAGGATGAGGAGCGCTGAAAGGATGGTGGGAAAGGAGAGCTGAAGATCGACAATGCGCATCATCGCCGTTTCCACCTTGCCACCGACATAAGCGGCCGTCAGGCCAAAAGCGGTGCCGATGACAAAGGCGATGGCTGCCGATCCCAGACCGACAATCAGGCTGATCCGCAGACCGTGGAGAATGGCGGAGAGCATGTCGCGCCCCTGATCGTCAGAGCCAAACAGGAACGTAAAGCCGGCGGACGCCTCCGATCCCGGGGCCATGCGGCCATCCATGATGTCCAGTTGCATCAGGTCGTAGGGGTTCTGAGGCGACAATATCGGAGCGAAGATCGCCAGAAGGGCAATAAGTATAATCAGGATGAGGCCGATCAACGCAAGCGGCGAGCGTGAGAACTGCCGCAGGAATTGCAGCCCGGGTCGGAATTTTACGGAGACGGGGATAGCTTGCACGTCACTCTCCCTGAAGTCGGATACGTGGATCGAGCAGCCTGTAGGTGACATCGACGACGAGATTGATGATGACGAACATGATGACCACAAGCATGAGATAGGCCACGATCACGGGGCGATCGAGGGCGGCGATGCTGTCGATGATGATCTTTCCGACGCCGGGCCAGGCAAAAATCGTTTCGGTGACGACAGAAAAAGCGATTGTCTGACCGATATCGAGCCCGACGACGGTAACGACCGGTATCATGACGTTTTTGAGGACGTGGATGCCGAGTATGCGCCGTGGAGAAAGACCCTTGGCCTTGGCAAACCGCACATATTCGCTGGACATGGCCTCGCGGACACCGGCTTCGGTCAGGCGCGTCACCATGGAAATGTTAAACAACGAAAGGCTGACTGCCGGCAGTACCATGTGCCTGAGGCCATCCAGCGTGACGAAGGACCATGGAATACCAAACAGGGTTTCGGTTGCACCGCGCCCGGAACTCGGCAACCAGCCCAGCTGCACGCTGAATATCATGATGAGAAGAATGGCTATCCAGAAGATCGGCAGACTGAAACCGAAGATCGAACCGACCATGATCATGCGGGAAAATGGGCTCTCGGGCTTCCAACCCGCCATGAGGCCGAGGGGCACGCCGAAGACGAGCGACAGCAGGACGGCCGCAAAGGCAAGCTCCAACGTGGCTGGCAGGCGGGACAGGATCAGCTCGACGGCCGGCTCCTTGTAGACATAGCTGATGCCGAGATTTCCCTGGAGGACGCCTTTCAGAAACAGAAAGAACTGTTCGTAAAGCGGGCGATCAAGGCCAAGATCGGCGATCAGCCGCAGGCGGTCTTCATGGGTGGCTTCCGCCGGAAGCAGGGTTTCGATCGGGCTGCCTATCAGGTGAAGGCCAATAAACACGATCACGGCCATTGCCAGAGCGACCAGTATCGCTTGCAACAGGCGCTGGATAATCCATAGGGTCATGATACCCTCAAAACATTGATGATGTGGCGCAGGCCCGCCGCTTTCGACATGCGGGCGCTGTCAGATATACCGCATTTCAGGCTTTGCCTTCTTGTGCAAAAGCCGCTCCTCTGCGCGCAGGAAGTGACCGTGACGGATCGAAAACAGTCCGATCCGCCAGCGCGCCTTATTCGAAGATGTCCTTGACGAGCGTGCGCTCATCGATGCGCGGTGCATAGGACAGGCCTTTGCGCGTAACCCAGGCATTGCTCTGCTGGTAAAGCGGTATGATGGCGCCGTCATTTACCGCGACCTTGACCGCCTCCACAAGGGCCGTCTCGCGCGCCTTGTCGTCGTAAATCGTCATCGCCTTCGCGACGAGATCATCGAGTGCCGGATTGGAGTATCCGCTGTCATTTGAAGCACCCAGTCCACGCTTCGGATCAACGGTTCCCAGGACGTTCACCAACATGGAGCTTGCATCATAGGTGGCGTTACCGAGCCCCAGCAGCTTCATGGAGAATTCCGATTTGCGCGAGGAGAACGTGGTCCATGGAAGCGCTTCCACATTCGTCTTCACGCCAATGCGGGTCCACATCTGCGCAACAGCCTGAACGACTGCTGGCGCGTTAGGATAACGGTCGTTCGGTACATGAACCGTCAGCTGGAAACCGTTCGGGAAGCCGGCATCGGCCAGCATCTTCTTGGCAGCTGCCGCATCTGGCTTCGGTGGTTGAATGTCGTCGGTGTAGGAGAAGGCACCTTTGGGCAACCACTGGCCAGATGCCGTGGCTGTGCCTTCCATGATCTTATCGACGATACCTTGACGGTTTATCGCCACGGACAAAGCGTTGCGGACGCGTGCATCGGCAAGCGGATTTGTCTCCAGCGCTTCGCCATTCGGTCCCTTCACATTGGCTTTCCAGGTCTCGCCCGATGTCGTCGGCGCCAGATAGATCACACGCAGACCGGGCGTAGAGACGAAGGAAAGATTTGCTGTCGACTTGAAGCGCGCGATATCGGTAGCGGCGGGAGCGTCGATAATGTCGACATCACCCGCCAGAATGGCCGTGGTGCGCGCGCTGGCGCTTGAGATCATGCGGTAGGTCGCATGGTCCCACGCCACTTTCTTGCCCCACCAGTCTGGATTACGCTCCAGCCCAACTTCGATGCCCTGCTTGAAAGTGGAAAAGCGAAAGGCGCCGGTGCCGATTGCCGCTTTTCCGGAATTGTAGTCTGCGGTGTCCGCGCCCTCCCCGACGTGCCGGGAAATGATCGCGATGTTGGCGAGATCACCCGGGAGGGTAGGCGCCGGCGCCTTCGTGTTGATGATGACCGCAAGATTTCCATCGGCTTCGACGCTTGCGACATTTCTGATGAAACCGCCGAACCCACCGGGGCTGTTGGGAACATTTCCAGCGCGGCCGAGTGTGAAAACAACGTCATCGGCAGTGAAAGGTTTTCCGTCATGCCATTTTACGCCCTCACGAAGAGTAAAACGCCATTTGGTTTCGGAAACGGCCTCCCATTTCGTTGCAAGACCCTCGACAAGCTGCCCTTCGGCTGTCCGCTCGGTTAGCCTATCGAATATTTGCATGGCAATGCTGTTGTTTGGAGAGGCATTATAAAAATGCGGATCAACCGACGTTACGGTGCCGCTCAATCCTACCGTAATATCCTTCGCAAGAGCCGAAGAAACCGAAAAGCTGGCGCAGGCCGCCAACCATAAAAAAACAGCACTTTTCCTCATTTTGTTCCCTTTTTATTGATTTCTTTTAGCGATGGATCGCCTTCGCCATATTGGCTCGGAAAGTATTATTCCGGCCTCGACCTGATTTATCAAATGAATGTTTTTTCCATTCATCATTCGCCTAGCGAATATCAAGTCGCGCTAAATTGGGGTTCCAGATCACCAGAGCAGCCTTCAAACGGACCTGTGATCTGTGGGCGAAACATTTGGAGTGCCCGCGGAGAAACGGCCAGCTGATGGCAATGTCGGCCCACATCAACAAACACTGAGCCAGAATACGCCAGGAAAGACAAAAACAGTTGCCGCAAGGGCTGCCAATGCCGCGACGTGGGTTATTGCTGAAAGCACATCATTCTCTTCCGTCCGACGGCGTTTCAGTTTTTTCCACCAGATGACGAGCAGGAAAAGAGACAGGGCAAGCAGGCCGATCAGAACAAATCGAAGCAGGGAAACCCCGGCGTAGGACCGAACGTCCCACCCCCAGGCACAGCCGACAAATTGCGCGGCATATAATGCCAGAAAGCATAAAGCCCAGGTGACGAATGGCCCAGCAAGGCCAAAAGCGGTGCGGTACCGCATATCAGCCACCCTCCGTCATCGCCCGCAGTGTGTGCAGGAAAAGAAACGAAATGGCAGTTGCCGCCAGAAAATGAGCGTGCCAGAGGGTCCCTATGCGCAGGTCGTTGCGGCGACGGTCGGAAACGTAGCCCTTGGACAGACGCCAGCAACCGAATGCCGCGAGAATGAAGCCGACAAATCCATGCAATACGAGATAGACATTGACGGCAACCGAAACGCCGTGGACTGCCTGGCTTACCTCGCCATATTGCTGGCGCAGAACGAATAGACCGCAAGCAATCGCCGTCGCGTAGGCGATAGCGCTTACGAGTAATATGACGCTTGTCATCCTGAAATGACTGGCAGCGGCGCCGCAAAGAGCGGCTATAAAGGCGCTCACCAGAAAAACGTCATGCAGCGAGATCGATTGCGGCCAGACAACCTTTTCACCACCGGCGGAAATCCAGAGGAAAAGCCCGCCAAATAGCAGAGACACGAAAAGGGTAGTGTCCGCGATCAGGGCAAGTTTCATCGCCAGAACGGACGGGGCATCCGCACTTTCATAGTGGAGGGGAAAACGCTCGTCACCACGCGCGACAACCGGCCCCCGCTCCTGTCTCGCATCCTCGTTCGGCGTCCATGAAATGAAGAGACATGCTGTTAGCAAGAGGCTGACGATTGCGACCGGGTAGGCTTTGAGAAGTAGCGCGATAAAGAACGCGGCAGTGGAAACTGCCGTCAGCAGGGGAAGAAAGCTCGGGCCTGGCAATACGACGATCTGCAGCGGTGCGCCCGTGACAGCGTCCGTCCCCATCGTTTCCATTTTTCTGGATCGCACGAAGCCGAGATAGCCCTTGCCGGCGGCAAGCTTGGCCGCAATCCGGTTGATGGGAAGCCCATCCGCCCGCGCAGTCACTTCGGGCTGTGAAGCAAAAGCATAAGCGGTCGGTGGTGTCGGCATGGCCCATTCGAGCGTGCCGGCATTCCAGGGATTGCGCCTGAAGGCGCGTCCGTACAGAAACAGCAGAACGAAATCCAACACGACAAGCATGAAGCCAGCCGCCATGATGAAGCTGCCGATCGAGGAGAGAAGATTGAGCCATTGCCATGGCGCGCTCTCCGGATAAGAAAAAATGCGGCGCGGCATGCCGAGAAGACCGGTCAGATGCATCACGAAAAACGTCAGATTGAAGCCGATAAAAATCATCCAGAACGCGGCTTTGGAAAGGTGCTGCACTGGCTGACGCCCACTGATATGCGGCACCCAGTAATAAAGCCCGGCAAGCATCGGAAACAGAAACCCGCCGACCAGGACGTAATGCAGATGAGCCACCACGAAGTGGGTATCATGCGCCTGCTGATCGAACGGCACCATGGCCAGCATGACACCCGTCAGGCCGCCAATAATGAACACGCAGAAAAAACCCATGATATGAAGCATGGGTACGCTCATCGTCGGCTTGCCGCGCGCGAGGGTGCCGAGCCAGGCAAATATCTGAATTGCGGTCGGGATGGTGACCAGCGCGCTGGCAGCTGAGAAAAATGAAAGCGCCACATGGGGAATGCCGACGGTGTACATGTGGTGAACCCATAGCCCGAAGGACAGGAACGCCATGGCAATCAGCGCGGCAACGATGATGTTGTAACCAATCAGGCGGGTTCCCGCCAGAACGGGAATGATGGTCGACAATGCGCCGGCAGCCGGCAGAAAGATGATGTAAACCTCGGGATGGCCGAACAGCCAGAAGAGATGTTGCCAGAGAAGCGGGCTGCCTCCCCTTTCCGGATCGAAAAAAGGAATATCGAAGGCTCGCTCCGCCTCCAGCAGTATCGAACCCAGGATCAAGGGCGGAAACCCGACCAGCATCATCGCCGCAACGACCAGCATGTACCAGGCAAAAACAGGCATCCTGTCCAGAGACATGCCGGGCGCCCGTAGCCTGAGGATCGTCACGACGATTTCGATGGCCGCGCTGATGGCGGAAATTTCCACGAATGTGATGCCAAGCAGCCAGATATCCGCGTTGATCCCGGGACTATATTGCGACGATGAAAGCGGCGTATACATGAACCAGCCGCCCGCTGGCGCAATGCCGCCCAAAAGGGCAACAATCAGCATTCCTCCGCCGAAGAGATAACACCAGTAACCGTAAGCGGACAGGCGGGGAAAGGCGAGATCTCTGGCGCCTATGAGCTTTGGCAGGACATAGATGGAAAGTCCCTCAAAGAAAGGAATGGCGAACAGGAACATCATGATCGTGCCGTGCATCGTGAAGACCTGCGCATATTGCTCGGCGTCCATGAAGGCATTCGACGCCGTGGCCAGCTGTGTCCTGATGAGCATGCCGAGGAAACCACCGATCGCGAAGAACACCAGCGCCGTCACCATGAAGCGTTTGCCTATGACGGTGTGATTGACCGCTGCGAGACGCTGAAGCCCCGTTCCAGAACTCCAGACGTCACTGAGTTCGCGGTGAAGCGCGATAGGTGAGTGACTCTTGGGTGTGCGCACATCATCCATCAATTTTGTCCCAATTCCCCGATCACCCTTGAAAAATCGCTCTCGTCGTAGGCGACGACGCGGAAACTCATGCCGGCATGGCCGGTACCGCAATATTCGGAGCAGATACCTCCAAATGCGCCTGTCTGGTCGGCCCGCAGGACGATCCTGTTGGAAATTCCCGGAACAGCGTCTATCTTTCCGCCAAGTCTTGGTACCCAGAAGCTGTGGATGACATCGGCACTTTTGACCTCAAGGACGACGTCCCGGTCGACCGGCAGATGCAGAACGTCGGTACTGCTGACAGTTCCGGTAGGCGTCTGGTACACGAACTCCCAATTCCACATCCGGGAAACGGCGCCGATGCGAAGTGGATCGCTGGCAGATTGCGGAAGCAGGGATTCTCCCTGCATGAACGAAAACGCCACCAGCGCCATCAAAACCGGCAGGGGAAAACCGATGCCCCCGCCTATCAGCCACTGACGCGAATTGATCCGCGCCATCATCGCCGGCCTGAAAAAGACGAGCACCAGAAGAACGGCGACCAGCACGAAAATAGCGCAGGCACCGCCAAACATGACCCACCACAGAAGTGCGACCTTGTGACTGGCGGGGCCGGCAGGTTCCAGGACCGAGAGATCGCCGGAGCATCCCGACACCAGCAAAAGCGAAAGCATGAATGCGATCGACGGGAACCTCACCGTTCTCAAACGGGTTAGCGATGAAAAAGGAAAAACTCGATGGAAAAACGCGACGAGCCCAATCCGGTTATCTCCAAGGTGGAAGAAAAGACGACGGACTCTGCGATTGCCGTTGCTGGCCACCCCTTGCATGCGATGACCGTCCACTTTCCAATCGCGCTCGTCATCACCACACTGGCCTGCGATCTCCTCTATTGGTGGTCGGCAGACGAGTTCTGGGTTCGCGCCGGCATATGGGCGTCCGGCGGCGCTTTTTTCAGCGGCGTTGCAGCCGGCGTCATCGGAACGGCGGAACTGCTTCTGGTTGCCGGCATCCGCGCGCGGGTTGCAAGCTGGGCGCACGGCGTGGCGGCAATCGCGCTCATTTCCGTGGCGGGTGCCAATTGGGGCGGGCGGGCATTTGGCCTGATCGACATTCTGCCGCACGGGCTCGGCTTGTCGCTCATTGCTTCGGGACTGACGGCGCTCGCCGGCTGGCATGGCGGGAAGCTGATATTCGATCACGGCATCGGCCTCATGGTGTCTTCCAAGGAATGAGTGGATCGAGGATGCGCTTGAGCGCTCCCGGCTCTAAGACCCACTCCGGTAGCAGCGCGGGTATCTCTGGTTTTGCCAACGCCAAGTAGACGATCCCGACGGAGATGATGATGCTGAGTGCTGTGACCGTGACGAACCGCCACGGCGGATAGACCTCGCCTTCATCGAAGAGGCGGATAATGACAAGTCCTGTCAGAACATGGATGAGCACAAGACCAGCGACGAGAACCAGTTTCGCGCTGAACCATGACAGATAGGTGGACTGCAAAAAGATAAGCGTCGTACCGGATGCAACCGCTATGAAGGCGGCGGGTGACAGGATTTTCACGTAGGAAAAGCGGACTATCTTCTGCAAACGAAAACGATCGTCATCGTTTTGAACGCGAGCGCGTTGCACGTAGAGGCTGGGCAGGCTGATAAGCCCCGAGACCCAGATCGAGATAGCCATGAAGTGGATGAACTTCACAAGCGCGATCATTCACTCTCCCGCGTTGCGTTACGACGCAGCGTCTCGCTGACGGCGGTGAGCGCGACCACGAGGTAGGGAACCAGCCCCAATGTCCACATGATGAGGCCCGAAAGCTGCTGGTCCCCAAGCGGCGTCAGCCCATAGGCCTGCGTCGTCAAGAGATGTTCCGAAAAAAGCGGATAGGGCGCGAAGGTGAGGATTGCCGCGAGAAAGCCCATTTGCGCCATCGTGGCAAGCGCCAGCGAGATGCGCATAATGGGCCTCGCCACAACCAGGATCGTCCACCAGAGCCAGACGGCTGTGGCGATGAGGGTAAGCTGCATCATCCAATAGTTGAGCGTACCGGAAAGCGCAAAAGAATAGCCTGGCGGCAAATGCCATGCCCAGTACGCGATCGTATGGGCAAGAAAAGCTGCTTCCGGAAAGCGCGAGAGCCAGTCTGGGCGGAGGCCCAATCTTGCTTTGAGGCTCAGTGCTATTAGCGGGGCCACGAAAGCGATCAATATGAAATGGTGGAAAACCCTTGCCGAAAAAAGAGCTGTGGTCAGCGCGCAGAGCGGCGATACGAATGCGAGGATGAGCAGAAGAATTATGGCTACGCGCGAAATGATCGGGGTGTTTCGAGCACCGGTCGTAAATAGCCACAATGCCACAAGCGCAATTGCTGCGATCAGAACCGGATCAAGGTTCCATGCATTGGCAAGGTCGGCGATATCAGGTGCTGGTCCGCAATACGGATCCGATGTTTCGGTCAACGTGTCAGGCCCCCGCCATATTAATCAAGTCAAAGGCCTAACTCCAATTGGAAGCATGCGTTCCCCCACTAACTCACATTCGAAACAACAACTCGTGATCCCCGATGTGAAGGAACGATGCGGCGCGCGCGTGGTTGACCATAGGACTGGGAACCGAGAAAGGACGAGACGATGCCTATCGTTACTGGGCTCTTCGAACATGAGGAAGGCGCAAGACGCGCTATCGCATATTTGCAGGAAATTGGGGTTGATCTCCGCATTATAGAAGTCGAGATCTACGATGATACCGCCGAAAAAAACGCTGGCCACACGCCGGAAGACGGTGACAAGGGCGGCATCGAGCGGGGAAAAATCGTCCGCGCCGACGTTCCACAGCAAGATCTGGTCAGGGCTTCCGAAGCGTTTCTCAATCTGGCGCGCAAAAAGTGATGCCTAACAACAAGGAGATCGTCGTGAAGCCGACAGTTCGCTACAACAAATATGAGGCGCCAACGGGTGGCTGGGGATCAGTCAAGTCACTTGTCAAAAACGTCATACCACAGCATGCGGTCAAAACCGTGCCGGGCCTTGTCACCGACCACAACAAAACCGGTGGCTATATGTGCACAAGTTGCGCATGGGCAAAGCCGGCAAAAGCTCATTTTGGCGAGTTCTGTGAAAACGGCGCCAAGGCCACCTTCTGGGATTTGACATCCAAGCGGGCCGATCCGAAGTTCTTCGCGAAGCACACCGTGACAGAGTTGCTGGAATGGCCGGACTTCGATCTCGAAAACGCCGGACGCCTCACGCATCCCATGCGCTATGACGCTGCCAGTGACCGTTTCCTGCCTGTCAGCTGGGAGGAGGCCTTTGCCGACATCGGCGCGAGACTGGAGGTTTACGACCGCAAGTGCGTTGTCTTTTACGCCTCCGGGCGCGCGTCGCTTGAAACATCCTATATGTATCAGCTCCTTGCACGGATGTATGGCAACAACAACCTGCCCGATAGTTCGAACATGTGCCACGAGACGACGTCAGTGGCATTGCCGGAGAGTATCGGAACCCCGGTCGGAACCGTCCTTCTTGAAGATTACGATCACACCGACTGCATCCTGTCCTTCGGGCAGAATGTTGGGACGAATGCCCCTCGCCTGCTGCATTCCCTTCAGGCGGTTCGCGAACGCGACGTTCCTATTATCGTGTTCAACCCCTTGCGCGAAAGGGGCTGGGAGGAGTTCACCAATCCGCAACGGCCGTCCCAGATGCTGGCCGGCAAACCAACACAGATCGCCACGCAATATTACCAGGTCAGCGCAGGGGGCGATATCGCCGTCATGATGGGCATGGCAAAGTTCCTGCTGGAGTGGGATGCCGACGCCGAGATGGCAGGCCGTGCGCGCGTACTCGATATAGATTTCATCTCATCCCACACATCCGGCTTCGACGCCTTTGCGGCGATGGTCCGCTCCACGCCGTGGGAGGACATAACCCGGATTTCCGGCGTGCCAAAAACGGCAATTGAGGCGGCCGCACGGACATATGCAAAGGCAAAATCCGTCATCGCCATCTACGGGATGGGGCTCACTCAGCACCGCTACGGCGTTTCCAACGTCCAGATGCTGATCAATCTGCTGTTGATGCGCGGCAATATCGGACGCCAGGGCAGCGGTATCTGTCCAGTGCGCGGCCACTCGAATGTGCAGGGGCAGCGCACGGTCGGCATCGCCGAAAAAACCGCCCTCGTACCGCTTGATCGGCTTGCCGAACTCTACGGATTCGAGCCACCGCGCGATGACGGGTTGAACACGGTAGAAGCCTGTGAGGAGATTGTTGCGGGTAATATCAGCGCGTTTATCGGGCTGGGCGGCAACTTCGTTCGGGCAATTCCCGAACGCGGTCTTATGGAAGAAAAATGGCGCGGCCTCGATCTTTCCGTGCAGATCGCAACAAAGCTCAATCGATCGCATATCGTCACAGCCGGCACGACGTATATTTTGCCCACTTTGGTACGCTCTGAAATCGACGAGCAGGCAAGCGGCCAGCAAATCGTGACGATGGAGGATTCAACCACCTGCATCCATGCATCGCGCGGCAAATACAGACCGGCTGCCAATACACTTCTCTCCGAACCTCGCATTGTGGCAGAAATTGCCAGGCATTCACTCCCGCCAAATCCCGCCGTTCCGTGGGCGGAATGGGTCGGAAACTATGCCGTGGTCAGAGATGCGATCGAGGCGACCTATCCCGACATGTTCAGGGATTTCAACCGCAGGCTCGATACGCCGGGCGGATTTCCGCGTCCTGTCGCGGCGCGTCATCGTGAGTGGGAAACCGAAACGGGGAAAGCCAATTTCAAGCTGCCCCATTCGCTGTTCGCGGGTTTCCCTAGCGATGAGGATAACGAGGTCCTTCGGTTGATAACCCTGCGCTCCAACGATCAGTTCAACACTACGGTTTACGGATATGATGACCGTCTTCGCGGTATACACAAGTCGCGGATGATCGTGATGATGAACCGTGACGACCGTATCCGACTGGGCATCGAGGAGAACGCATTTATCGGGCTTCAGACAGTTACTGATGATGGAATTGCAAGGGTGATCCGTAATCTCCAGGTGATCGACTACGACATTCCGTCAGGAACCTGCGCTTCCTACTTCCCGGAATGCAATGTCCTCATTCCGCTCTCGCATCATGAAAAAGACGCCAAGACCCCGGCGGCGAAATCAATTCCGGTGAGGGTTCTCGGCCCATGACATCCTTTCCTGCGCCAGCCGAGCTGACGGACGACGTCTTTGAGACCATGCGGGATAAGGCCAGCATGCCAGCGAGAACGATAATCACGCTGGGCATCCTTGCCGGTGTCTACATCGGGCTCGCAGGGCTTTTTTCAATCACCGTTCTTGCCGGAGCCTCCGTTCTGCCCTTCGGCGTGGCCCAACTCCTTGCGGGCGTGGTGTTCACGCTTGGCCTGGCCGCCGTTTTAGTAGCCGGAGCGGAATTATTCACGGGCAACACACTTATGATCGGCGCCTGCGCACTTGGCCGTATTCGCGGGAAGGAGGCGACAGCCGCGCTCGTGCTCGCTTATGTCGCCAATCTTTGCGGCTCCCTACTTCTGGTTGTGGTCGCGCTTGGTGCAGACCTTCATAGTTCCGGCGACGGGAAAGTTGGTGCGGCGCTGGTGGAACTGGGAACGGTCAAAGGCGAAAAAACCTTCATCGCCACTGTCGTAAGCGGCATCCTCGCCAACCTCCTCGTATGCCTTGCCGTCTGGCTGGCGGCAAGCGGCAAAACAACCGAGGGAAAGCTCGCGGGACTTTTGCTGCCAGTCACAGCCTTCGTCGCTCTCGGGCTTGAGCACTCCGTCGCCAATATGTTTCTGATGCCTTATGCCTATCTCGTTTCAGACATGTCCTCTGCCATCACCGGATATGCCGTCATTGCCAACATCATCGCATCGACGATTGGGAACGTCATCGGCGGTGGCGGGCTGGCACTGGCCTATGCGTCTGTCGCTGAGAAGGACGTTTAGAAAAACATTTCGAAAACTGTGACCCTTGTAACAGCAGCCAACTCGCTACCCGACGAGCTTTTCCCTAACACAGCCGATCTCAATACGGCTTATTGCCTTGGGATCACAATAAGTGCCACGCGCGGAATTGGTGTTTTTCGGCATCGTCCGGAGGATTTCCGGCTGCTCCTGCCGCTCTGGCTGGGCGATAAGCGTTATGCCCCAGCGTTTTGTCATTTCCGTCACCGTAACCTCAACTGCACCCAAACTGATGGCGTCGCCGATCCAGCCGAACTTTGAAAGTCGGTCAATAGTTGTGTTGGCCACGCAGAATCGAGCCGGTTTTGGAGATAGAGCCCAGAATAGGAACTGACCAGCTGCGCTGAACAAACGCACGAGGAAGCGGGCCATGTCTTTATTGTTGGCCTTTTTTGGAATGACCGGGATGATCCCGCGTGAGCGCGCCGTGCCGACTGGTCCTGGCATAGTCGGTGTCACCGAAAGCGGCACGCGGGTCGACGTCGGGGGTGAGCTCGACACGATCGGAAAGTGCGGCGCATCGGTGATCTTTTCCGTATAGACAGAGTATCGCCGATATAAGGCAGCGGGTAGCGAGCAACGTGACACCACCCGCTTTCCGGTGTTATCTATGGCGGACGCGCAATATCACCCCGTTTTCACCATCCGTAACCGACCCCGATCAGAATGCCGCGGCGTGCTTAGCGAACGTGGGGATCTTTGTCGTGCCGGTGACGGGAGGCCACGATCACGTCGGTTTCCGGCGCCAGCAGATCGTGCTTCTCAGCAAAGGCAGCGAACAGGCCGCGCGCGGTCTCGGCTTCGATCTCGTCGCGTAGCGCGGCGCTGCATGCCTTGAGTGCCACCGAATGCGCCGTATCGCGCAATGATGCTGGCCATTCGGCCAAATGCCGGTACGCGTCCATGACGGACCGTACTTCTGCGGGAAAGCCAAGGCCGACTAGAATGGTAACAGGTTCTCTGAACGTATCGGATTTCATGACACTCTCCTTCCCAACCCGCGATATCGATGGGCGCCGCCACAACGGCGCCCGTTCTCCAAGGTTTCGATTAGGCCGCCTTCTGCGCTTCGATCTGCGCCGGGCCGACCTGTTGTGCGAAAGCCGTGTTGGTCTGAATATCGATTCTGCGCGGCTTCAGAGCCTCCGGGATCTCACGCACGAGATCGATCGACAGGAGACCGTTCTGCAGATCGGCGCCGTTTACCCGGACATGGTCGGCAAGCTCGAAGCGGTGCTCGAACGGTCTTCCAGCGATGCCGCGATGCAGGTAGCCTTCATTGGCGGCCTCCTGTTTCTTGCCAGTGACCGTCAGCAGGTTTGACTGGAAGGTCACGTCGAGATCATCCTGCGCAAAACCGGCCACCGCGATCGAGATGCGATAGCTGTCATCGCCAGTCTTGACGATGTCATAAGGCGGCCAATCGCTGATCGAGCGAGCGCGTTGGGCGTTTTCGAGAAGATTGAACACCCTGTCGAAGCCGACGGTCGAGCGGAACAACGGTGTGTAGTCGTAAGATGTTGCCATAGCCATATCCTCCTTGAAGCAACATGGGTACGGGGCGCCGAAAGGCAGCGCTCCAGCAAGTCCAACTCTGTCTCAGCAGTTGGCGGCAATCGATTTGGTTTCGAAAATTTCGGTTTCAAGAGCACCGGCCGAAAAATTTTGACCTCGTTGACGGCGCCCCGACCGTTTGATCGCAGGGACGCTTGCACGCCTGGCCGAGCCAGCCAAGCGTCGACAGACACATGTTTTGACCCGAAGAAGTCAGGCTCTCAATTCCTGCGTTCGATAGATGGTGCGTGCCTGATCACTCGGCATTCGACCAATCATCTTGAAGGACCGCTTCCAGCTACAGAGCACGTCTGTTTTCTCTTCTTGGAACGAAGCGAAAGCAAAAAGATGCAATAAGGCTCGCGGTAGCGTTCTTTTCCCGTTATAGGCCACGGGATCCTTCTATCTCATCGACTGGTAGAATATCGAGCGTGCGATGGACAGCCGATTGATATTGCCTGTTGACGGCATCAACGCCGGTTATGATCGCGTTCCTCCAAGATGGGCCTCTGCCCCATGCTTCGCGAAGAGCATCGGCCAGATCGCGGCCGCCTCCGGTTTCCTGCAATGCCTCAAACAGCATTCCGGCCTGACGTAAGTCTTTTTCCTTCTTTGCCCTTCCACCGGCATCATCTTGACGCCGGCCGGCCACGATCAGTTTGTGAACGGCGAACCGTGATGGATCGGGCACCACGACAGAGACACCGGCACCATGCAGCAAGATCGTCCGCACCGGATCACGGATGAGGAAGTCCATATATCGCAGAGGTTCGGCAGACGCGCCGCCGAGAGCAGGCATTTGCTCTGGTTGATCAGCGTAATCTTCCGATCCCCGATTTGTCGTCAGGAACTCTACTCGGTAACCCGTCGAGTTGCAGAAAGCATTGGAGCGAGGGGAACCAGAAACATGAGGTACGGCCCGGAATGACGGATCGATGGACTGAAGGAGAGTGACAATCGGCGGAATTGAATCTTCGACCTCGCTCGAGATCGCGTAATCTTGAGCCAGATCCGCGTCACCTGTGAGGATCGCAGCCATAGGCAGGCGGATACCGAGATACGCCGCATAACATTGGAATGCGACTGTGCCGACGAGGACACCACGGAGCCGGAATAAACCGGCCGATGCCAAGGCCTCAACAACTGTGCCTGTGAAGCGATCCGGAGCAGCCAGACCCGCTTCGCGCGTCAATGCCGCCACTATCTTTCGCCTGTTCTGGTAATCGTCCTTTTCGCCCCTGAATGCTTCAACCCGAGCTGTGATCTCGTGATCATCAGCAGGGCCTACATAGCGCCGCTTTTGACCACCTTTGCCATCCGGTTGGTCGAAATACCAGTATGAGCGGTTGTCTACCTTGACCGAGACAAAGCGACCAGTGGGCGGGAAATCGGCCGACCACTGCGCATCAAAAATCCGTTGCTGCAACTCTGCGACCATTGTCCGGAACATGAGGTCGATCTGCTTCATGTGAGACGCCTTATAACATTTCCTCAAATCTAGTATAGTCAATCGATTTACGCAAGCTGCACAACCGGAATACGACGCAGGCCGCTGAGATTTTCAACTAATCCTATTCATTCCTGCTTGGCGTCGCGGGGCCGGGGGACACGTCTCACGCCATCGCTGACTTCGACGCCGCCCTCAGACTGTCGCCGACGGACGCCGGACTTTATGGCCTTCGGGCGGCTGCTCGGCGGGAGGCAGGCGATGACGAAGGAGCCGAGGCTGACGAAACAAAGAAGGCGGAATTGATGTTTGCTATCCCGTAACCAGCTTGGCCCCTAACCTTGCTATTGCAGATTCACTCCGTTTAACTCTTGTACGGCCGGTGCTTGAATCTACTTAACAATCTGGACGTGCTAAACGGTGCTGAAATCAATGTTGCAAAGTCGGAGACTATCGCGCCGGCGCTTCCTGACGGCTAGCGCGAGTTTAGCCGCATCTTCGATAATGACGGGTTGCTCGCAGAGGGATAGCATGGTGGAAGAGATGTTTAAACGCTGGCAGCAGGACTGGCGCTGGATGCAAACTATCGCCGAGCGGCGGGGATGGGACGTAACGCCGCTTTCGATTGCGCCGCCGGCCTCGATTGCAGCGATCAACCGTATCGAGACCAATTACGGCCAGGCAATACCGGAACAACTGCGCCAGATGCTCACTAAGTTTTCCGGACGCATCGTTTTGGGATGGCATATTCCGAGCCATTTGCAGGCCCTCGAAAGACAGAACCTGCCGTCGATGAGCTGCAACCGGGACGCCATCTGGGACATCGATCATATAGAATTTGACGCCATTCCGAACTTCTTGAACTGGAAAAGGTCTTTAGCAGACATTGATGCGTCTGAAGCGCCGAATACCCCTGAGATGTGGGAGAAACAGTTTCCGTTCTACTCCCTGATCAATGGCGACATGCTGACGATCGACATGCGCAATGCGGATGGGCCGCATCCGGTTCGCTATTTTAGCCACGAGTTGCAGGTCCTGCACGGAATGGCGCTCGCGCCCGACTTCTTTTCCTTCGTTACCGAAATGTCCAAGCTCGGTTTTGCCGGTACCGAGTGGGCGTCGTGGATGCCCTTCGGCGATTGGAGAGACGATACGTATTATCTCACTGCACAGAGCGAAGGCGGCAAGGCTTGGCGGAGCTGGCTTGAGCGGCAACCGGCTGCCGTCGACGCAAATGAGCCGCCGCCTGTCATCGTCGGGACAACACCCGTGGACCGGGCGCTGCTCGAGGCGGCGCGGAAAAATCACACGGTGGGTATCGTGACCGCACTTGCGGATGCTGCAACCGCCGATGCGGTCTGGAACCCGGCCTGGGGCGGGGACAGCAGCCCTTGGGAAGATGAGTTCTCAAACGCTGTTAGCTACGCCACGCGCTATGGTAATTTTGCGGCTCTGGAGGCTCTGGTAAAGGCGGGGGCTTCGCTCAACACCCGTCATCTGGCTATGGCGGAAGCGGCAACGACGGGCACGCCCGACACCGCCCGCTGGCTTGTGGCTCATGGCGCCCGCGTCAATGGCTGGAAGGACGAGCGATATTGGCCGATCCATCGGCTGATGACACAGCGAAACCGTTTTATCGCGTCCGACCAGCAAAGCCTCAAAAAACGTCTGGAGGCCGAACAGAGATCGTTCCACACCCCGGGGCTGGATCCTGAAACGGTCGCGCTGATGCGTCAAGCGATGGATGATATGCTCAAGCCGCAGCTTGAACGCCAGATTGACCAGGCTGGCTTCCTAGAGATCTTGCAAATTCTCCTTGATGCCGGCGCTGATCCCGATGCCAAGTGGGACAACGGCACCACCATGCTTTACTGGGCAGAGCCCGACGCTGCCCTAGAGTTGTTGGAGCATGGGGCGGATGTCAACGCCCGTGCGAGCGGCGGCGAGACGCCACTCCATTATGCCCGTACGCCCGAAAAGATAAAGGTTCTGGTCGAACATGGTGCCGACATCAATGCGGTGGCAGAACCCGGTGATGAAAGCAGCACCTCTCTGGCTTATACGCCGCTACAGGCGAGCTTGCTCGGCGCTTGGAATGGCGATTACACCAATGCCAAAGCGCTGCTTGCTCTTGGCGCCGATCCGAAGGTGCGCGATCTCAAAGGCCGCAGCACCCTGTGCTATTGCACCCGCATCGAGGGTATCAATCTGATACAGGCTTATGGCCTGGACCCTATGGAGCGCCTCCCGGATGGAGGTACGCTTCTCCATAATTTGCTGACGATGACCAGCGTGCGTGCCGCAATGGCCGACGAGGTTGCGATGCTCGATTACCTCCTGGCGACTGACATTGATATCAATGCCACGGATGGGTTGGGCCGCACGATGTTGCATGTTGCCGTCGAGCACACCGACGTGGCGGCCGACATACAGCTTCTCCTCGACCGTGGTGCTGATAAATCGATCCGGGACAACGATGGGAAGCGAGCATTCGATCTTACGCGACGCTCGCTGAAGGACATCCGCGCTTTGTTAAAATAGGTCGCCTTTGCTGTACTGTATGCCGTGACGTCGGTGGTAGGCATCCTCACCAAACATTTCGGCAAGCATCACGGTGCCGGCCAAGATCCGAACTATGCCCCAAGCTTTTTAAAATGATCGGCGACCTCTCGTTCACGGCTTCGACTTGCGGTGAGTGGCTAACCCTAAAGCACTTTTAGCTCAAACCGACGAAGAGTAGCCAAATTGCGTAAATGTCTGAGAATTATGCTTGCGGCATAACGGCATTTCATCGCACGGCTTGAAGCCGCCGAGAGTCACGCTCTCACGCCGCATCAGCTGACACTGTTTTCGCAACTTCAGCTATCAATGTCCTCAGCCAGCGGTGAGCTGGATCGTTGCGGTAACGGACATGCCACGCCATTTCGACGGGGAACGTGCCAAGATCGACCGGTGCCGGCACCACCTTTAGGCGCGTGTCCCGCGCAAGCCCGCGACAGATGAGGCGCGGCAGCGTCGCGCAGTAATCCGTCACCGCAATCATTTCCGGCACGGCGAGAAAATGGGTAACCGAAACGGCCACGTCGCGCTTCAGGCCCTGCCGATCGAGTGCTTGGAACAGGCCTGCACGAAGCCTGCCGGGTGGCAGGACGTTCACATGCATCATCGCTTCATATTGCTCGCGGGAAATGCTGTCGGCGATCTCCGGATGACCTGCCCGGACCACACAGGCAAGTCCGTCATCCATCAGGTGCTGCACGACGAGATTATCCGGTGGATCGATGATCCGGCCGAAGACTATTTCCGTGGTGCCAGATACCACACCGGTTTCCGCAAGATCGCTGCCATAGGGTACGAGCCGGAGCTTAATTCCTCTGGCCCGCTCCCGCAATCTGGCGACCACCGTTGGCATGAGCACGAATTCTACATAGCTGTTTGGGGCCAATGTGAACGACCGCGTCGCCTTGGCAGGATCGAAATCCTGCTGGCCGGTGATCAGGGCGTCGAACTGCGAGAGTGCCCCGCCGATCATCGGCGCCATTTCCTCGGCGAGCTGTGTCGGCCGCATGCCGTAGCGCTCGCGGATGAACAGCGGATCGCGTAGCGTCTCGCGAAGTCGGTTGAGCGCGTTCGACAGCGCAGGCTGGGTGATCCCCAGCCGCTCGGCGGCGCGGGTGACGTTACGTTCTTCCATCAACGCAACGAAAATTGGCAGCAGGTTCAGGTCATATCGCATTCAGTTATAATGCCATGTGAATATCTGAAATAAAACAAATAAATTTCCGAAATGTTTTGGCCTGGAGCATAGTCAGCACATCCGAAAAGGATGGCAAACCAAGCCTTATGGCAAACCTGATGGAGACTAAAATGAGCAAGGGTAAACTTCTTCTGATCGGCTCCAACGCCACACGCATCGAAGTCCAGGGCGGACGCACCGGCGCCACGGGCCAGTACCTCAACGAAACTGTCGTGCCGGCCATGGCGGCGGTCGACGCCGGTTACGAGATTGTTCTCGCAACGCCCGACGGCACCAAGCCGCATATTGACGAGGCATCCGACAGCGTCGACCATTTCGAGGGCGATGAGGCTGCCTATCGCCGAGGCAAGGCCTATTATGCCAACGACCCGGCCATGAACGCACCGCGCACGCTGCGTTCGGTCATCGACGAAGGCCTCGACAATTATGTGGGCGTCTTCGTTCCCGGTGGCCAGGCTCCGGTTGTCGACCTGATGCAGGATGCCGATCTCGGCGAAATCCTCCGCCACTTCCATGACAAGGCCAAGCCCACCGCACTCCTCTGCCACGGTCCGATCGCGGTTGCCTCGGCCATGCCACATGCCCGTGAATTCCGCGCCGCCCTCGTGGCCGGGGCACCTGAATTGGCCAAGGAATGGGCGAAGGACTGGCCGTATGCCGGTTACAAGATGACGGTATTTTCCAATACGGAAGAGAAGATCGTCGAAGAGTATATTCTTCACGCCAAGCTCTACTTCAATGTGGTCGATGCCCTTGAGATCGCTGGCGGGGAGGTAATCACCACGACCATCAATTTTGAACCCAACGTCATCGAAGACCGCGAATTGATCACCGGACAGAACCCACGTTCGGACAAGCCGTTGGCCGCCCGGCTGGTCGCAGCGCTCGACCGTTCGGCCGGAACGGCCAAAGCCGCCTGAACCGCCGACGGCATGACGGGGCGCTGCAAGGCGCCCCGCCGATCAAAAACATCATTGGCAAATTCAATGGAGGAAAAGATGTCCGCACCCGTCAAGATCATGGCGATCCTCGCTGCACGGCCCGGCCGGGCCGACGACCTGAGGGACCTGCTGTTTGGCATGGTGGATGCCTGCCGAGCGGAACCGGGCAACCTTCGCTGGGACGTCTGGCAGGATCAGGCCGACCCGACCCGCTTCGTGCTCGATGAGCTTTATACCGATAAGTCCGCGATCGCCGCCCATCGCGAGACACCGCATTTCCAGGACTATTTCTCCAAGATCAACGATATCGCCAAACGGACCGCTCTCGTGTTGGACCCGGTGAAGGTCGCCTGATAATCTGCAGATAAAAACAAGGGACAAAGACAATGGCAATCAAGGATATCCTGCCGGGCAAGCTCGGCTTCGGCGCAGCTCCTCTTGGCAACATGTTCCGCGACATTCCCGAACCGGAAGCGCGGGCGACCGTGGAAGCCGCCTGGAACGATGGCATCCGCTATTACGACAACGCACCCTTCTACGGCGCCGGCCTTGCGGAAATCCGCATGGGAGCGGCACTCGCCGGCAAACCGCGCGACCAATACGTGATCAGCACCAAGGTCGGCCGCGTCATCCTCGATGAGGTTGAGGATGTCAGCGCCCGTGATCTCGGCGAAAGGGTGAAGTGTTCAAGTACGGCCGCCCCAACAAGATCGTCAACGATTACTCGGCGGACGCAACCCTGCGCTCCATCGAGGGCAGCCTGAAGAGGCTGAACACCGACCATATCGATATCGCTTTCGTCCATGACGTCGCGCAGGATTTCTACGGCGACGAATGGCTCGATGTTTTCGAAACTGCGCGCAAGGGCGCGTTCAGGGCACTCGACAAGCTGCGCGACGAAGGCGTGATCAGAGCCTGGGGCCTTGGCGTCAACCGCGTCGAGCCGATCGAACTTCTGCTCGAATTGCAGGAGCCCCGGCCGGATGGCTTCCTGTTGGCCGGTCGCTATACCCTGCTCGACCACGATCGCGCCCTCCAGCGTGTCATGCCGATGGTTTCCGAACGGGGACTTGGCATCGTGGTGGGCGGTCCCTACAGTTCCGGCGCGCTGGTCGGTGGCCCGAATTTCGAATATGCGCCCGTGACGGCGCCGATGAAGGAAAAGATCGCTCGCATAAAGGCGATCGCCGACCGCTACGGCATCAGCATGAAGGCAGCAGGCCTGCAATTCTCGCTCGCCAATCCGGCCGTGGCAGCGGTCATTCCGGGCGCCAGTCAGCCGAGCCGCATCGCCGAAGACCGGTCAGCTCTTCAAGAAACCGTCCCGGCGGATTTCTGGCAAGAATTGCGCCAATCAGGCCTTGTGAACTCCGCTGCACCTCTGCCAGCTTGAATGAAAGAGTTCAACCATGTCGCTGTGCCCGCCCAGCCAAGTTCGATTTCCCTTTCACTTACAATTGCCAAGGGATGACGGCTATGGGGTTCGCTTCCTGCAAATACTCACTGGCATGACCTATGATCAGGTCGCGGCCATGGTGAATTGGGGCGACAGGTCGGTCGAGGAGTGTCGTTCGACCACACTGTGAACACCGCCGAACTACGCCATCACGCATGCTTCCAGCCGTCATTCGCGCGCAAGGGCTTCTATCGGGTCCAGCTTTGCCGCGTTGCGGGCGGGAAGGAAGCCGAAGACAATTCCGATCAGGGTGGAGCAGACGAAGGCCACAATGATGGAGCCAGAAGAGAAGATCATTTTGAAGTCGGGGCTCAGCAAATTAAAAAGAGCGCTGATCCCGAGGGCGAGCATCACTCCCATGAAGCCGCCGACAAGGCAGACCATGACGGCCTCGATCAGAAACTGGGAGAGGATATCGCTGCGGCGCGCGCCAACGGCCACACGAACGCCGATCTCCTTGGTGCGCTCGGTCACGGACACCAGCATGATATTCATCACGCCGATGCCACCGACAATCAGCGAGATCACGGCGACTGACGAAATCAGCAATGTCAGGGTTTGCGTGGTGGTCTCGATAGTCTCGCGAATGGTCGCCGAGTTGGTGAGGAAGAAGTCTTTCGCGCCATGCCGTCGCTCGATAAGGCGCGAAACTGCGGCCTCGACATTGCCCGGATCGACATCGTCTCTTATACGGACCGTTATACCCTCGACGTTAGAACGACCCAGCATGCGGCCCATGACGGTTGTGTAGGGCGCATAAACGGTCAACCTATCAACAGCCGGACCGAAAGAGTTTTCCTGTTTCGTCACGCCTGTGACCCTCGCCGGCATTGTGCCCAAAAGGATGACCTGCCCCACCGGGTTTGCCCGGTCTGGAAACAGGTCTCGCGCAGCGTTTGCATCGATCACCACATTCTGGCTGTAGGCGGTAACGTCCTGGGCGTCGAACAGTTGTCCATGCGCCAGCTCAAGACCCCGTACACGAAAGAAGTCCGCGCCAACGCCGGTGACTGACGCATTGACGGCCACGGCGGCGCGCTTGACAGTTACGCTCGTCGTGACGGTTGGTGTCACGCTGTCGACATAGGGCTGGTTCACCAGCGCTTCTGCATCGGCGGGAACCAGCGTCCTTATCTTGCCGGCTTCCAGATCGCCGAAGCCTTTACCGGCCCGCACCTCGATCGTGTTGGTGCCGAGCGAACTGATACTGCTCAGGATTTGTTGCTGCGAGCCGGCTCCCAGTGCCGAGATAGCCGCCACCGAGGCGATACCGATGATGATGCCGAGCATGGTCAGAAGCGACCGCATCTTGTGCGCCCATATTGCTGCGCCCGCCATACGAAAGGCCTCAGTCATCCGGTCAATTGCACCACGCCAGCCAGCGCCCGGCGCGTGCTCGCGGATGGGACGCGCCGTCGCAGCGGATTTGGATACATTGCGCTCGTCGGAAATGATAATACCGTCGCTGATCTCTACAACCCGATCCGCATGTTCGGCGATCTTCTTGTCGTGAGTGACGAGAATGATGGTGTGCCCCTCGGCGTGAAGCTCGCGCAGGATCTTCATGACTTCGGCGCCACTGTGCGTATCCAGCGCTCCGGTCGGTTCGTCGGCCAGAATTATCTCGCCGCCATTCATCAGCGCGCGGGCGATCGACACCCGCTGCTGCTGGCCGCCCGAAAGCTTGCCCGGGATATTGCCCGTCCGCTCGGCGAGGCCCAGCCGGGTCAACAAGGAGATCGCTCGCTTGTGCCGGTCGGATCGGCTGCGTCCGGCATAGATAGCCGGCACCTCGACGTTGCTGGCCGCGCTTAGATCGCCAAGCAGATGATAACGCTGGAAGATGAAACCAAAACGCTCACGGCGTAGCGCGGCCAGTTCGTCCACGGACATCTTCGAGGTCTCGCGCCCTTCGATCCAGTAGCTGCCGTCCGTCGGACGATCGAGGCAGCCAAGAATGTTCATCAGCGTCGACTTGCCGGAGCCAGAAGCACCGATGATGGCCATCATCTCGCCCGCCTCAATGTCGAGGTCGACGTCTTTCAGCACCCGCACCATCTCGTCGCCTGAGGGGAAAGCGCGGGATACCCCACGTACCCGGATCAGTGGTTCCGTCATAGCGCGCCCTACCGCTTCGCCGCGGCCAGTTGAGCCTGGCCATCCGTGCGTTCGTCGGTGGATGCTCCCAGGACGATGGTGTCGCCGGCCTGAAGACCACTCAGAATCTGGATGTCCGCGCCGTTATCGATGCCGACCTGGACCTGCCGGATCTGGACCTCGCCCATCGCATCCAGTATGCGCACACGCGCCGTATCGCCGGCCCGCGGTGCCCCTTCCACTGCGCTGAGCGGAACCAGCACGGTGCCGCTGACGCGGCTCAAGACGATGGACACCTGCGCCGTCATGGAGGGCCGCAGGACCCCGTCCGCGTTCGCCACGTCGATCAGCCCGGTGTAATAGACAGCGCCCTTTGTCGAGCTCGTTCCACTCGCGGCAGCGTTGCCTTCGTTGGCAATAGACGCGGGGGCCGGCTCCACCTGTCGCAACTCCCCATCGAAACGACGCTTCGGATCGCCAAGAATGCTGAACCAGACCGGCAGGCCCCGCCGCACACGCACGACGTCAGCCTCGGAGATATCCGCGCGCACCGTCATTGTGTCCAATCGCGCGATCATGACGATGGTCGGCGCAGTCTGCAGGGCATTCACGGTTTGGCCCTCGTCAGTGACGATCGCGACCACAGTGCCGGCGATTGGGGAAGTGATGCGCGTATAGTCCAGTTCTATACCTGCAGACTCCAGCGCGACCTGCGCTTGGGCGACCTGAGCGTCCAGCGATTGAACCTCAGCCCGCGCGGTGTCTCGCATCGCCACCGCGGCATCATACTGGGCGCGCGGCGTGGAACCACCCGCCAACAGGTCACGCTCTCGCTCGTAATCCTTCTCAGCTTTCACCAGACTGGCTCTGCGCGCGGCGTGAACGGCGCGGATGTTGGCCAAAGCGGCCTCACGGTCCCGCAAGGTGTTGCGCCGGGTCTGGGAATCGATCTCGGCCACCAGTTGGCCAGCCTCGACGATGTCACCGATCTTGACAGCCAGATGCTCAATGCGACCCGAGGCCTGAGCGCCGACACGCACCAGCTCGAGCGGTTCGAGAACCCCGGTCGCCAGCACCACCTCTTCAATGTCACCCGTTCGCGCCTGCGCCGTCACCAGCTCAGGCTTTGCCGGCGGACGCAGAAACAGCAGCCAGACCACAAGCAGACCGACAAGGGTTGCCGCCGCCAGAATGAAACGCTTGCGGGTAATGTGTCGTGTCATTTAGTCGTGGCCCATGCTATTGAAATTTGCGGGCTTTCTCTGTCACGAGAGTTACCTGAAAATTACGGGGAGCTGTCGTCGCGCCTGCTCTGTTTTGCATGCACCGCAAAATCAACCGCTCGGCAGAGAGTGTCTGCAGTGTGGGTGGCGTGCCAGAGATTGCCCGCCATACATCAAGCGATCGCGCCCGTGCCCAGCCAATGTCGACGGATGAAGACGCCTTGACCTGTTGACGCAGGCGACGGACCTAACGCTGCCGGAAAATGCGCTTTTCGCGCCAGCGCACGGCAAATGTGCTGCCTTTGCCTGGCGCGGACGAAAGCTCAACATAGCCGCCGTGACGCGTCACGATCTCATTGACCATGCTAAGCCCCAGGCCCGCACCTGAGCCGTGAGGGCTGACCCGGTAGAACGGTTCGAATATCCGCGACTGCTTATCGCTGGCAATTCCGCAACCCTGATCGGCGACGGTCACGCTGCCGTCAGCCTCAATACCGACCGATATCTGTCCCTTTCCACCTCCGTACTGGACTGCATTACGGACCAGATTGACGAATGCACGCTCCAAAGCTTCGGCATCACCCGGAACGAACAGATCTTCCGCATCGCTATCGAACGAAATCTCGTAGCCTTCGGCGATCGCCAGGGGAGCGAGGTCAGCGACGACCTTCGACACAACGCTGTTGAGATCGACAGGTGCATTCTGCTGGGGCTTCTGCCGGTACTTCTCGGTGTCGAGAAGCTGGTTTGCGATCGCTGTCAGTCGCTTGATAGCCGTCTGCAGGTGGGTCTTGTCAGAACTTGGTGAAAGCGTATCGATCCTGACCTGCAGGACAGCGATCGGTGTTCGAAGTTCATGCGCCGCGTTGACGAAGAAGCGCTCTGTCGCCTCGAAGCCACTATCAAGACGACGCAGCGCCCTGTTGATGTCGCGCACAAGTCGAAGCACTTCATTGGGCAGACCCCGCTCTTCCACCAGGGCGCCACGTGTGTCGAGATCAATCCTGTCGAGGCGCGTGGTCAGATCGCTGAAGGATCGCAAAGCCCAGCGTGTGACAAACGGAGTGCCAATGAGCGAAATGGCGACGAGGATCAGCGCCGGAATACCGATGGCAAGGTTTCCCAAGAGTACGGTCACACCATATTGAGACATCGAAACACCGCCAGCAAAGATCGTCGCCTCACCGGCCTGGGTGTCGAAGCGCTCCATGCGGCCCACACTCAACGGATCATCTAGATCGCCATGCAGTTCGACACTTCTGAACGTCCGCAAGAATGGCATGTTGTCGGCAATTTTCTCTGGAGGCACGCCATGTGCCAGAACGATATCTTTGCCCAGGTCTGCCACGAACCAAAGGTTAGGCGAGTCTTCCATAATCTTTTGAAGTTCAGCCGTGGGCTTCAGACTCGCTCGGCCATTCGCCTCGAGACGGACTGAATCTGCGATTTCCTGAGACAGCCAGATGGACGTGATCGCCACATCGGGCTTGAGGCCGGAAAGAAGATAGAAAACCAGGCTGAGCGAGGCGATGACCGCACAGAGCTGGAGGACAATAAAACCGAAAGTGAAACGCCAGCGAAGGGAGGTGCTGGTCATCCTATTTCTGCTCATGAAGGTAGTAGCCTATGCCTCGAATGTTTTTGATAACGATGTTGGCCTCCGCTTCGCCAAGCTTTCGGCGCAGACGCGACATGTTGGATTCCAGTGAGTTCGACTGGATCTCATCGTCAAAGGAGTAGACCTGACCCTCAAGGGACGAGCGCAACACGGTCCGCCCACGGTTTCTCAGGAGCGTTTCGATGATCAGCAGTTCCCTGCGGGTGAGCGCAAGCCGGACGCCATCGACATGTACATCGCATGATACACGATTGTAGGTAACGTTGCCGGCAGCCAGGAGGGACGATCCCGTTGTCGGAGCCCTCCTCAGCACAGCGCTCATTCTCGCGACCAGTTCGGGAATTTCGAAGGGCTTCGGTAAATAATCATCAGCGCCGTCATTCAGCCCGGATATTCGCTCGTCGGTGGACCTCAGAGCCGAGATGATGATCGATCGCGTGTTTGAACCTGCGCCACGCAAATCCGCAAGGAAGGTACTGCCATCACCATCAGGCAGTTGCCGGTCGATAAGGACGATATCGTAGTCCGCCATGGCGATTGCTTCGCGCGCCGTTGCCAGATCGCCAACGGCATCAAGGACAATGCCATGCTGCGAGAGGGCCACCCTCAAGGCATCGGTCATTTCTGGATCGTCTTCGATAAGTAGAAGTTTCATAGGCGCCTACTCAGTCAAGTCGGACTATCGTTCCGATATTCCTACAGCAAAACGACGGCCGGCGGTCGAGATAAACTCCACGTTCGGGACGTCCTGACCGTCAGATTACCGGATGTCAAAAACCTGGTGTGGACGCTAAGGAGAAGAGCCGGAGTTCCTCGGCATCACTCTCGCCTTTAACGGGCGGCAGCCGGCTGCAATCTTTAGCGGCAGCGACCGTAATAATCCCGGTATCTGCAGCTGTAGTCGCGGTGATCCCGACGTTCCCAGCGGTCGCGGCGGTTCCTGTCGTTCCGTTCGCTGACGTTGCCTATCACAGCGCCACCCGCGCCGCCTGCGGCGGCTCCCACTGCGGCGCCTTCCCAAGTACCGCTTGCCAACCCACCAATGATGGCGCCGCTCGCCGCCCCAATGCCGGCGCCCTTTTCCGTCTGGCTGCAGGCGGTCAGTGCCACGCAAACAAGTACGCCCGAAATGATCTTTTTCATGTCTGTCCTTTCGTTCACCGCCACTGCGGCCATCCGTCGACCGTTGAGGCAGAGACGTATGACCGCCGAAAATTACGGGGAAGTTACGCAGAACCGGCGTTCGACACCTGTCGAAAGAGCAAATCCCTGTCGGACGCGCGTCTTGGCGATCACCCACTCTCAGGTGACCGCCGCCCATTCATTGGCCCCGGACTATCACTGTTCTTCACTGCGTTTCAGGACGGAGAGCCGAAATGACGACATACAGTCCCTCGCCAACGTTCTTGCGGCCTAACCGAGGGACTAATATACTGATTTTGCGCGCTTTACCCTGGATTGACGACCGTCAATCAGGAGGTCTCGTTCGAACTACAAGGCTTTGATCAACGCCGAGTGGTCTTTGTCGCCCAGGCCTTTTTCCAGCGCGCCATTCATCAACTGATGAACCATCGCAGTGTTGGGCAGCATAAGCTCCAGCAGACGCGCCGACTCAAGCGCGAGCGATATGTCCTTGTGATGCAAACTTATGCGAAAGCCGGGCTCGAATGTTTCGTTGATCATCCTTTCGCCGTGAACCTCCAGTACGCGGGACGCGGCAAAGCCACCCATCAACGCCTTGCGCACGATGGAGGGGTCCGCTCCGGCTTTCTTCGAAAAGCGAAGGGCTTCCGAAACAGCCTGAATATTCAGGGCGACAACAATCTGGTTAGCGACCTTTGCAACCTGCCCGTTTCCCACGTCACCGATCAGGGTGATGTTCTTGCCCATCTTCTCAAACAGCGGCCTTGCGCGCTCGAAAATATCCGGTTTGCCGCCGACCATGATGGTCAGCGACGCCGCTTTGGCACCAACTTCACCGCCCGACACCGGCGCGTCGAGATAATCGCATCCCAGCGCCTCAATACGGGCGGCAAAATCCTTCGTCGCAATCGGTGAAATCGAGCTCATGTCGATGACGAGCTTTCCCGCATCAAGGCCTTGCGCGACGCCATCATCACCAAACAAAACTGCTTCCACATCGGGGGTGTCCGGCAGCATCAAAATCACGATTTCGGCGCTGCGCGCCACTTCTGTAGCTGAATCGCAGGCCTTCGCACCGTTTCCCACGAGGTAGTTCGACACGGGTTTGACCCGGTGAAGATAAAGCTCATGTCCGGCATCGATCAGATGCTGCGTCATCGGGCGGCCCATGACGCCCAGTCCGATAAATCCTATTTTCATGGCTCAATCCTCCTGTTGATATGCTTTCAACCAGCCAAGACCCGCGCTGGTGGTCGACGCCGGTCGATATTCGCAGCCGACCCATCCGTCGTAACCAAGTTCATCCAGACGCTTGAAGATGAAATCGTGGTTGATCTCGCCCGTCCCCGGCTCGTGACGTCCGGGATTATCGGCGATCTGAACGTGGCCGATTTTATCCTGCAGGCGCTCGAAGGTCGTGACGAGATCGCCCTGCATGATCTGCATGTGGTAGAAGTCATACTGTATCAGCAGGTTGGAATGCCCGACACGGTCCATGATCCGTTCGGCCTGATCGGTGTTGGTGACGAAATATCCGGGTATGTCGCGGGTGTTGATGGGCTCGAAGACAAGGGCAATTCCGGCATCCGCCAGACGTTGCGCGGCGTGCCCGAGATTGCCGACGAGCGTGTCTTCCAGAACCTGCGGATCGACGCCGGGCGGTTGAATACCGGCCAGACAATTGATCTTTCGGCATCCCAGAATTTTTGCATAGCGGATCGCCGTTTCAACGGATGTCTCAAATTCGGAGACCCTGTCCGGCAGGCAGGCTATGCCGCGATCGCCTGCAGCCCAGTTGCCGGGCGGCAGGTTGAACAGGGCCTGCGTCAGATTGTGCCTCCTGAGCTCCGCTGCAATCGTCTCCGCCTCCTCCTCGTAGGGGCTGACATATTCGACTGCCGCAAAACCATCGGCAGCGGCAGCGGCAAACCGTTCCATGAACGGATGTTCTGTATAAAGCATGGACAGATTGGCGGCGAATTTCGGCATCGGGAATGACCTCAAACTTGGTCTGCGCGCAGGCGGTGCAGCATGCGCTTGTTGCGGGGGTCGGGGTTCGGAACAGAAGAGATCAGTCGCTTGGTATAGGGCTGCGAGGGCGTGGTGCAAATGGTTTCCGCATCTCCGATCTCGACGATCTTCCCTTTGTGCATGACGGCGACGCGGTCGCAGAAATAGCGCACCACCGAGATATCGTGCGAAATGAAGATGAAGCTTAGATTGAGCTGCTTTTGAATGTCGAGCAGCAGGTCGAGGATCTGGCTTCGGATCGACACGTCGAGAGCCGAAGTCGCCTCATCGGCGACGATGACCTTCGGGTTGACGGCGAGCGCTCTTGCAATCCCGATCCGCTGGCGTTGGCCACCGGAAAAGGCATGCGGGTATCTTTCCATCGCCAAGGGATCGAGCCCGACCTTTTGTAAAAGTTCGGCAACGCGGGTCTCCACCGCTTTGCCGGGCATGCCACCGGCGATGACCAGAGGATCTCCGATGATCTGCTTCACCGTCATACGGGGGTTGAGCGACGCAAATGGGTCCTGAAAGATAAGACGCACATCCTGGTGGTAGCGGCGCAAGTCCACTTTGTTCAGCGTGGTGACGTCCATCGGGGCCGCATCCGGGCGTCCGCGATACGCAATTTTGCCGGAACTCGGCTCAACGATCCGCAGTATCATTCGTCCTAGTGTGGTTTTGCCTGATCCGCTTTCGCCGACAATGCCGAGATTTTCGCCGGCAAACAGGTCGAGACTTGCATCGTCCACCGCCACCAGCCCACGACCACCGCCGCGCGAAAACAGTCCGGACGGCGCGCCGTAGACTTTGGACAGATTGCGCACTGACAAGATCGGATCCACGTTGGCCGTGAGCGACGCCGGCAGCATGCGAGACGCTGCGCCGCTCTCAAGCTTGACCGTCGCTTCCAGAAGTTGCCGCGTGTAGGGATGCTTGCTGGCGTGGAAAATCTCGTCCACCGGCCCTTTTTCGACGATCTTGCCAAAGCGCATGACGGCGACCTCGTCGGCCACTTCGGCAACGATGCCCATGTCGTGGGTGATGAGCAGCATCGCCATGCCGCGCTCCACCTGCAGCCGCTTGATGAGATCGAGTATTTCGGCCTGCGTCGTCACATCCAGCGCCGTCGTCGGTTCATCGGCGATCAAAACTTCCGGGTCGCAGGCCAGCGCCATGGCAATCATCGCCCGCTGGCGCATGCCGCCGGAAAACTCGAAGGTGTATCTGTCAGCCATCACTTCCGGCTGCGGTATCTCCACCTGGTGCAGCAGTTCGATACAGCGCTCCCGAGCCTGCCTCTTCGACACGCGGCGATGCAGACGCACGGCTTCTATGATCTGTGAGCCGATGGTATGGACCGGCGATAGCGAACTCATCGGTTCCTGAAAAATCAGGCCGATCCGTCCACCGCGAATGGCCAGGACCTCGCGACTGCTCGCGGCAAATTTCGCGATATCGACTGGTCCGTTGGGCCCATCGAGAACGATCTGGCCGCCTGTCATCTGTCCGGGCTTGTCGATGATCCGCATCAGGGCACGGGCGGTCACGGATTTGCCTGAACCGCTTTCTCCCACCAGTGCAAGCGTCTTTCCGCGTTCAAGGTCAAAACTGACATTGCGGACGGCATGGAGCACATGGGTTCTGAGATGGAAATCGATGGAGAGGTCTTTGACCGCCAGCAAGGTTTCGTGCTTCGTCATCTCACTTCCTTTCAGCTATCGTAAGGGTCGGCTGCATCGCGCAAGCCATCGCCGAAGAAATTGAAGGACAGCACCGCCAGGACCACCGCAAGGCTCGGCCAGATCAGCAGCCATGGTGCGGTGGCAACTGTGCGCACGTTCTGGGCATCCTGCAACAGCACCCCCCAGCTGACGACCGGCGGTTTCAGACCGACCCCGAGAAACGACAGCGAGGTTTCAGCGACGATCATGGTCGGAATGGCAAGTGTCACCACCGCCAGAATGTGGCTGGTTAGTGATGGAAGGATGTGGCGGAATATGATCCGCCTTTCCCCTGCACCGTCCAGCCGGGCAGCCGTCACGAAGTCATCGCCGCGAAGCGCGAAGAATCGTCCCCGCACCTCGCGTGCCAAACCCGTCCAGCTCAGCAGCGAAACAATCAGGGTCACGACGAAATATACCGAAAGCGGCGACCAGTTTAGGGGGATGGCAGCGGCCAGCCCCAGCCAAAGCGGGATCGTCGGCATGGCGCTCACAATCTCGATGATACGCTGGATGAGAGTATCGACCCAGCCGCCGTAATAACCTGAGACCGCACCCATCACGACGCCGAGCGTCAGCGAAATGGCAACCCCCACAAGGCCGATAGACATGGAGACGCGGGTTCCATAGATGAGGCGGCTCATGAGGTCCCGTCCGAGCCGGTCCGAACCCAACAGGTACATTGGATCGCGGGCGTCAAGCGGCCCGACCAGATGCCTTTCCATCGGGATGATGCCCCACAGCTTGTAAGGCGCACCTTTGACGAAAAATCCGATAGGAATGATTTTCGTGTCGTCGACGACGAAGCTGCGGCGGAGGGCTTTGGGCTCGATCTCGATCTTGTAGCCCTTCACGTGCGGCAGAAAGCGGGAACCGCCATCGGCAGCCGGCGCAAATAAAGCGATGCTTTGCGGCGGCGCAAACGTGTATTGCGGGCGCGAGGTGTTCGGCAGGCCCGGAGCAAGGAACTCGGCAAAGGCACCGATGAAATAGAGCAACAGAATGATGCCCGCAGCAAATGCTGCGACCTTGTGGCGGAAGAAGCGCTGGCGAATGAGCGTCCATTGCCCTGCCGCCTCGAGACTTACTACCTTGCGCCCGGACTTCAGAGGGCTGATGGCGGGGCCGGTTTCCAGCGCGATGGTGGGGTTCTGGTTGATCGACATGGCCACCCCTTCAATTGAACCGGATGCGGGGGTCGAGCACCGCAAGCAATATGTCTGAAATCAGCATGCCCACCAGTGTCAGCACGCCCATTAAGAGAATGAAACTTCCGGCCAGATACATGTCCTGACCGACCAGCGCTCGCAGCAGAAGCGGCCCCGCCGTTGGAAGGTTCAGCACGATGGCGGTGATGGTGACGCCAGAAACGAGATCCGGCAGCACCCAGCCGATCGAGCTGACGAAAGGATTGAGCGCAATGCGGACGGGATACTTCACGATGACCTTGCGCTCGGGCAAACCCTTGGCACGCGCCGTGATGACATAGGGCTTGCTCAATTCATCCGACAGATTTGCCCGCAGGATTCTGATCATGGCCGCAGTGCCCGACATGGCGATGACGATCACAGGTATCCACATATGGCTGAGCATGTCGTTGAATTTTGCGATGCTCCACGGCGCATCGACGAAAGCGGGAGAAAATATGCCGCCAACGCTTTGTCCCAGAAACCGGTAGCTCGCATACATCAACGTCAGCGCCATGATGAAATTCGGAACGGCCAGCCCGATGAAGCCGAGAAGCGTAAAGGCGTGGTCGCCGAAGGAATGGCGCCTGACGGCAGAATAGATCCCAATCGGGAGGGATATCGCCCAAACGAGCAAAAGACTTGCAAGCGAGATCAGCAGCGTCGATCCCATCCGGTCCCAGATCAGGGTCGAGACCGGCTGGTTCCACTCGAAGGAATATCCAAAATCGCCCCGGGTCAATATTCCGCTGATCCACACGAAATACTGGACATAGACAGGTTGATCGAGACCGTATTGCGCGCGCAGGCGCGTAATCGTCGCCTCGTCCAGATTCTGCCCACCATCGGCCATGGTGGAGAGAAGCGAGGTCAGATAATCGCCGGGTGGCAATTGAATGATCATGAATGCGATCAAGGACATGCCGAACAGGGTCGGTATCATGTAAAGAACGCGCTTTGCCACATATGTCAGCATGGGTTCCTCCCGCTACACGCTATCCGGTTTATGAATGCCAGATCAGATGAACCGTCTCGAGGTCCCGGATGGAAGGCACGGTGATTTCTGCACGGTTGCCAACGATCTTGCAGGACGCTTCCTCGTTTTTCACAAGCAGTTTCACGGTGGCAGACGAGCGACCTTTCGGCAGCTTGATCGATAGCGTCTGCTCACCGATAGGATAGACCTCCCGCAAAGGACCTTTCATCATCATCGGGTTGGTAAGGTTGACGAGGAAGATCGCCATAGAGGCCTCGTTTTCGTAAACGGCGATGTCTATGATACCCTTCCCTTCGACCGTCACACGATGGTCTTGGCCAAGAGCCCAGTTCACGGCGTTCGAGATCAGCTTGCCATGATCGGGTGCAAGCACTTTCCAGAAGACCTCGCCAATGTTCCATGGAATGTAGACCACACGACCTCCATGGCCGGTCTCACGCACAATCACCGCAGCGCCGCTCGGGGCTTCGCGTGGGTAGACCTCCTCCATGGGCAGATCCGGAAAATCAGGGACGTAGAGGAACGGCGTTTCAGCGTCCGGATTGGCATCGACGGCAATCAGGTGTGTGCCGCCGATAATGCGTGCGGCGCCCTCGTAGCCCTCGTTCACGGGGTGCGGATCGGACAGTGCAACATAGGTATTCTTGACCGGGCCACGTGGCGCCGATGCCAGCGAGGCACCGAAGACATTTGATAGTCCGAAATTACCGCGCCGCTCGCCGACTTCATTACAGAGCGAGGTTTCATGCGCGGCAACGACCGACCCGCCGCGCTGTACATACTGTTCGATGGCCGCGCATTGTTCGTCGGAAAGATAGGTCGCATTGGCCAGAATAATGAGCTTGAAGCGATCAAGCGCATACGGGGTCATGACCTGATCGGATAGAAATTCAAACGGAATGCGCGCTTCCACCAGCGCATGATAAAAGCCGAGATCATTATGTTCGGCGATATGACGTTGCTCCGGGGCCCAGTGCCGCAACGTCGTGGACGGATCGATGATCGCGATTTCGGCAGTTGGCTGCATGCCCTCCAGATACGGCTCAATGTCCGCATGAAGATTGAAGGCTTCTGCAACGGGCTGCACCCAGCGGTTATCAGGAACGCAGGCGTTGAATTTGGTGAACCATGGGAAAAGGCCCTGCGCCATGCCATCGTGAATCCAGAGCTTGATTTCCTCCCCGCTCTGGACGGAATCCTTCCATCGGTACTCTTCCTCTGGTCCAATGGAGGTAATGAGGCCAACGGGCCGGTCGCGGAACGTTCCACGAATGCGTTTGCCGTTCCGTCCAGCAGACCAGCCAACCTCCACGCCTTGTCGCGCCTGGTGGTCCACGAACAGGATCGGGCAATGTTTCTGGATGAGCGAAAGGTCGAATTCCATCAGTGACGAACCGCTCATATTTGGAATGAAGCTGGCATGGGGACGGATGGATTTGACCGTCTCGTCCCAATAGACCACGAGCTCGGTAAGTATGCGTCTGCGCCACGCCGCCCACGCCTGCCATGCTGGATCCGTCGCATCCGGTCGCATCGGCAGATCAAAACCAGTTTCTTGCCTGAAGCGTTTGCGATTGTCTTCGCTGTAGGAGACGCCATGGCCCTGCCAGCGGTTGGCGAACACGGCATCGACGTCATATTTGGTCACGACTTCGCGAATGACGTCGGTGGTGAAGTCGCGGTTGTAACTTCCCAGCGCATCGGTGACGTAGATACCGGGAAATGCCCAGTGCTCACGCGGGCTTCCATCCTGATTGATGGCCACCCATTCGGGATGGGCCCGTGCTGCATCCGCGTGGATCGCATGCGGGTCGACTCGTGCCATGACGTGCATCCCCAATTTGCGCGCCCCTTCCACGATCGTGCCGAACGGATCGGTATCGCCTATGAAGCTGGACACGTAATGCAGGGGGATTTCGCTTGGGTAGTAGGCGATATAGCCGCCAGCAGAAAGGCAGACTGCATTCGACTTGGTGCGCTTGAAGACGTCGATCCAGAATTCGGGATCATATTTCGCCGGGTCGTCCTCCGCAAAGGTCAATTGGGTCCAGCGAGTGGCGGATTTAAACCAGTCTGGAGAACGAACGGCAGCTCCGGAAATGGCGTTTGGTCGATGCAACATGTGTTCTCCAATTACAATAGGATGCCATCACGCCCTTCAGGGGCGATTGAAAAGGTTCGATGTTTCCATCCGCGTTCGGTTGATGCCGGGATGGAACGGTGGGATCAGGCCTTGAAAAATGTTTCCGGGTTGGCTGGCCCGGGTGTGGGATATCCCCACGAATTCGGCATGGATTTGGGAACGTTCTGCATGTTGTTCTTCACCACGCCGTAACTGTCGCTGGGCAGGCAAACGCCGAAGACGTAAAACTGGTCGGCCGCGATCTCCAGTATTTCGGACATCAGCTTGCGCTGCACGTCCGGGTCCGGCGAGCCCAGCACGCGGTCATACCGCGCCAACGCGTCCTTGACCGGCTGAGGCGGCTCGACCGCACCCTTGGAAGCAGGATCGCGGTACCACAATTGCCACCCTTTGGCGTAGAGCGCCTCGGTCGTGTTGGGAATGAAATAGCGCGGATCGAGGATAGCCGCGATGCCGCCATTGCCGCCGAAGCGGTGTGCAGTGGCATCATAGTCGATGCCCTGACGCACCCGCACCTCCCAAAGCGAACGGTCCATGCTTCGCATCTGCACGTCCACACCCACCGCGTGGAACATCGGCAGCGCCAGCTGGAAAATGTCAAGGAATGTGGTTCGAGCCTGGTCGATCTCGAATATGACCGTCACACGCTTGCCGTTTTCATCCAGCCGGAAACCCTCACCATCCTTGGCGGGGAGGATCGCATCGAGCAGGGCATTGGCCGCGTCGGGGTCGTATTGGGTGAATTGCGTGGCCAGACGTTCGTTATAGAGAGGATCCTCTGCTCGCACGGCCGGTTGGGAGATCGTTCCCTGACCGATGAAAACAGTGTCGATAATCGCCTGCCGGTCCAGCGCCATCGACAGCGCGGCCCTGAAATCCCTGTTGCCGTAAAGCTTGCGTTTGGCTTCGTCCGGATGATTGAGATTGAGCTGGAAAACCATCTCATTGGTCTCGGTCGAGGTCAGCGTATATAAGCCAAACTGGCCCTGGTCCTGGGAGTCGTAAAGCACTGCCCGGTTTGCCGGCGTGGCGATATACTGATCCATCAGATCGATTTCGCCCTGCATCGCCTTCAACAACAATACCTGTGCATCGGCGACCATCTGGTAGACGATGCGATCAATGTAGGGCAGTTGATTTCCCTCGGTGTCGACCTTCCAGTAGAACGGGTTGCGCTCGGCGATCGCACGGTCGGTGCTTTGTCCCGGCGCAACCGCCATTTTCCAGGCGTGGATAACGGGACGTTGCGAGTTTTGGAAGAACTCGTTGTCCACGACGAGGCCTGCTTCGCGCTGAAACAGTTGAATCCAGCCAGACGCGCCCTTGGTCTTGGCTTCCTGTTCAGCATTTGGGTTGTACTTGATGTGGAACTGCTTGAGGTAGTGTTTCGGCGCACGGGTGGTCTGATCGTCGTTCGCCCATGCCAGCCGCAGAGGGAAAAGACCGTTGGGCGCGGCGAAAATCACCTTGAACGTCACATCGTCCAACGCCTCGAAGCGGGCCTTTTTTCCGCCCGCACGCAGATGGTTCTGGCCGATGTCGTTAAGGCCCTCGTAATTGAAGATGTCCTCGTACCAGAACATGATGTCCTCGGTAGTAAACGGCTGACCGTCAGACCACTTCATGCCCTTGCGCAATCTGAAGGTGAACTCCGTGGCATCGGCATTGCTCTCGTAGTGCTCCGCGACATTCGGTACCACACCCGACCAGTCGGGCTTATATCGCAGCAGCGGTTCGTACGCCTGGTATCGAAACAGCATCGACAGGGATCCCCCACCGACGATTGCGCTGTTCCAGTCACCACCGTGTGTTCCGACGCGGTCAAGCGGCGTGATGACAAGCGGATTGAGCGGCAGGCGGTCAACGACGGCAGGCAGCTTACCCTCCTTGACCAACGCGTCCAGCATGGCGGGGTCTTTGAGGGTGCTCGTCTGCGCGAACGCTGGCAAAGCGGGTAGTATGACGGCAGCGGTGCTCGCAGCGAGAAACGCGCGGCGATTGAATCCTTGCATTTGTTTTCCTCCTCCAGTCACGCATCGCGGAATTATCTCTCCTCCTCAGGATCGATCCCGCGATTTTTCGGACGGATGCCACGCCAGAAAAAGATAGCTTGCATGTCCGTGTTTGTTTAGCTTGTATTATGTAATTTGTTAGGTAAAGCGTTATGTTTAATTTATTTCGGTACGTCGGTTCATGGCGGGAGGATGCGTTATGCGCAAAGTGACATTGCAGGACATCGCCAATCACACCGGCCTGTCAAAATTTGCCGTCTCATGTTCACTTTCAGGAAAAGCAGGGGTCAGTGAGGCGACGCGCAAGCGCGTCGAGGACGCTGCCGCGATGCTGGGCTACCAGCGCCCGAAGCCCGCCGACGAGCAACGCGAAATCACTCTGATCTTTCACGATCAGGTCGATAGCGTGAGTTACGAGTTGCGGACGATGCTGCAGGACGGCATGCAGAAGGAGGCGCATCGACTAGGTCAAGCTGTACGGTTGCAGTGGACGCATGACGCCGACAGGGTCGAGGCGATGGTGAAAGATAGCGCAGGTATCATTCTTGTTGGACCGCACGAACAAAAGACGCTGGACATTGTCAAAGCGTCGGGCTTGCCTTCGGTTCGACTGGGGTGGGTGTTTCCACTTGAACAGGCCGATCATGTCGGTGGCACGGACCACGAAGCAGGGATAGCGGTCGGCGATTATTTGTTTGGGCTCGGCCATCGCGACATCGCCTTTGTGCAAGGAAAGGAAGGCTATCGCGGTCGTATGGAACGATATCACGGTCTGCGCGAAAGTTTAGAGCAACATGCCGATGCGCAACTGCATGTCCTGCGCTTTGACGAAGATGGAGGCTTTATCCCAGCGCTGCAAACCCTTCAAACTGCCGGAATCGCACCAACAGCCCTGTTCTGCGCTCACGATGGGTTGGCGCTCACCGCTGTTTCCGAACTCTTAGCACGTGGCTACCGCATACCAGACGACATGTCCGTTGTCGGATTCGGTGATTTTTCCGCCGCGACCCAAATATCTCCGCCCCTGACGACCATCAGAGTAGAAGGGGGGGAAATGGGCGCTACAGCGATGCGGCTATTGTTGGAACGCATCGAAACAAGAGGGCAGCCGGTCGTCGCAAAACGCATTCTTATCGCCTCGGCCTTTATCGAGCGGCGCTCATCGGGCCCTGCCCCTAAACATTCGAAATGGTTGACTCCCCCTCGAGCGATGAAAGCAACCTGCTCTTGATGGCTATCGAACTTATGACCCGCCTGCTCCGATTGACAACTGCGATGAAAGGGTAATCGCTGCGACTTCGGGCCTTAGCCGCCGTAAAAGTTTACGGCGGCCATCAAATCCTCAGGCGGTGATGCAGCCTAGTTTCGACAGCGTCGCGTCGACCCAAGCCCTGTCGTTCTTGCCTGCGCGGATTGCTTCCATCTGCTTCGTCTCGGCATCATGCTTTTTCGTCGCCGCAGCGAAAATGCTTTCGGCATCGTCCATCGGGACGCTGAGGAAGCCATCCGCATCGCCGCAGACGAGGTCACCAGGGTTGATTACCATACCGCCAATCGAGATCGGGACATTCACTTCACCCGGACCGTCCTTGTAGGGACCGCGATGGGTAACACCGAGCGCGAAAACCGGGAAGGCGCCGGCCGAAAGCTCGGCGCTGTCGCGGATGGCGCCATTGATGACGATTCCCCCAAGACCGCGCTGAATAGCGTGCGCCACCATCAGTTCGCCGATGATCGCATTTGTCAAATCACCGCCGGCGTCAACGACGACGATGTCACCTGGCTCCGCGATATCGAGCGCCTTGTGGACCATCAGATTGTCGCCCGGTCGCGCCTTCACGGTGATCGCCGGGCCGACCATCATGCCGCCGGTATAATACGGACGCAGCCCGGCGCCGCCTGCTGTCATGCGGCTCATCACGTCGCTGATGTTGGCGACCGGCAGACTGCGGAATGCATCTACCCACTTTGCCATCACCTTGCGCTCACGCGCGCAGATTCGAAATCCGATCATGTCAATTCTCCTTAATATCGATAGGTTCAGGCGGCAGAAGCGAGGTTCTTGTTGGCAAGCGCTTGGGCGTCATAACCCCGGCCCTCAAGGACACTGATGATATGGGTGGCACTCTGTACGGCCATGTTGCGGAGGGCCGAGCGACTTGCGCCGCCGACATGCGGCGTGGCGATCAGATTGGGGAGCGTCCAAAGCGGGCTGTCGGCCGGCGGCGGCTCCTCCTCAAAACTGTCCAGTGCGGCCCCAGCAATCGAGTTGGACTGCAACGCTGTGACAAGTGCTGCCTGATCCACCACAGCGCCACGGGCCGTATTGATCAGAAAGGCGTCCTGCTTCATCAGTGACAGACGCTCGGTATTAATAAGGTGATGAGTTTGGGGCATCAGCGGGCAATGCAGGCTGACGACATCCGCGACCCTCAGTATCTCGCCGAGATCACGACTGACCGTCACCTCAGACGTGTCAGCCGCGAAGGGATCATAGGCGATAACCTTCATACCGAGGCCACGAGCAAGGGCAGCTGCGCGCTGACCAATCTCTCCGAAACCAACAACGCCGAATATGGCGCCAGAAAGGTCGCGTCCCACATACTTGGTTTTGGGCCAACCGCCGGCCTTGACCTGAGTGTCGAGCGGGAGAACATCCTTCATCAAGCTGACGGTAAGGCTGATTGCGAGTTCCGCGACCGACTGGGCATTGGCTGCTAGCGCCCTGAGAACCGGGACACCCACTTCGGTTGCCGCCACAAGGTCGATATTGTCGACGCCACTACCGTGTTTGGCGATCACCTTCAGCCTCGGCGATGCTACGATAACCGAGCGATTAATCGATCCTTGCCGCACCAGTATTGCGTCGACCTGACTGTCACGCGCAATGGCGGCAAGTTCTTCGGGTGTGGAATAGGCTGGAGCAAAAATCGGCTCAAGCCGATGGTCTGCCAGGAGCTGCATGGCTTCGGAAACCAGCTGGGCCCCCGTGACCATGACCCGGCCCTTTAAGTGCTTATCCGTCATTTCAGTCGCAGTCATTTGTGCGCCTCGTCTCTAAAAATTTGTGGTGTTTTTGGAACATGCACCCGGCCTTCTCTCAGGCTCAGTGCCATAGCGATCTCCTTGAGACCGGCAGCCGTCACCAATCCATTCCCGCGCCGGCTAGGCTTTGCGTTGCCGTCAGCCGTTCTGGGTGCCCCATTTACGGACGGTCAAAAGCTCAATGGTTCGGAAGACAAGCCCTTCGACCACGAGGCCAATGACGATGACGGTCAGCAGGCCGGCAAACACGCCGGAGGTCTCGAGCGCGTTACGGGCCTCGAAAATGTACCAGCCGAGGCCGGCAGCATTTCCTGAAACACCAAAGACCAGTTCGGCGGCTATGAGGGTGCGCCAAGCGAAAGCCCAACCAATCTTCAAACCGGACAGGATCGATGGGAAGGCTGCGGGAATGAGGATGAAAAACACCATGCGCAAGCCGCCGAGACCGTAGTTCCGGCCCGCCATCTTCTGAGTTTGACTGACGGAAAGAAAACCCGTGAACGTGTTGAGCGATACCGCCCAAAGAACGGAATGGACAATGACAAAGACAATGCTGCTTGTGCCGAGGCCAAACCACAGGAGTGCGAGGGGCAGGACGGCGATGGCTGGCAGCGGATTGAACATAGCTGTCAGCGTGGCCAAAAGATCAGTCCCAAAACGCGTCGAGATCGCGAGCGTTGTCATGACCGCGGCAAGAGCAATTGCGGTCGCATAACCGGTCACGAGAACCTGCAGAGAGGTTATTGCCGCTGACGGCAGCCGGCCGGAAAGGATGTCGGCCCAGAGTGTGGTGACGGTATCGCTGAAAGACGGAAACATCAGCGGATTGCCGAGAAAGCGGGCATAAACCTCCCAGATAATGCACAGGCCGATCAGGACCAGCGCACGGCGAAATCCGGTTATGTTGAAGAGGCCTTCCAGAAAGCCGACATCCTGCTTGATGCTGCCGATCTGTGCTATGTCGAGGGTCTTGTATTCCAGATCCGGTCTGGCCGGCAGGGTCGCCGGCACCGTTAGAACCTTAGTCATGAGCAACCTCCTGATCGCCGAAGAGCATCTGGTTGATCTTTCGATTGAAGGCCATGAAGTCTGCATCGCCCTGATGCTGATGCCCATAGGCCGTCGCATCGAGTTCGGCGCGAACCTGGCCGGGATGTGGAGAGAGGACAAGAATGCGCGAGCCGACGATAATCGCCTCTTCGATGGAGTGGGTCACGAACAGAAGCGTGAAACGCACGTCGTCCCAAAGTTCCAGGAGCTCCTCCTGCATGCGTCGGCGCGTCAGTGCGTCGAGCGCGGCGAAGGGCTCGTCCATCAAAAGCATCGCCGGCTCCATAGCGAGGGCGCGTGCAATTGCCACGCGTTGCTTCATGCCGCCCGACAGCATGTGGGGATAGGAATTTTCGAACTTCGACAGCCCCACCTTGGTGATCACGCGCCGTGCCCGATCGCGTATTTCGGCTTTCGGGAAGCGTCCCGAACGGCGCATCGGGAACATCACGTTGTCGATCACCGTCATCCACGGCATCAGCTGGTCGAATTCCTGAAACACCATCATGCGATCGGGGCCTGGTCCTCGAACCGGCTTGCCCGCGAGCTTGATGTCGCCTTCGACCGGCGCAAGAAAGCCGGCAACACTTTTCAGAAGCGTCGATTTTCCGCAGCCCGACGGGCCAAGCAAAATGAAACGGTCATCCTTTTGGACGTTGAAGCTGACTTTGTAGGTTGCTGTGAGAATGGCTGCGCCAGTCCTGTACTGGAGCGTAACGCCATTGACCGAGAGCAAGGGGTTGGACGTATCCATGCCCGGTGTGCCTTTTGCAAACTGGTTGTTCATATCCATCAGCTGCCGTTCCCTTTGCTTATGGGCTCAAAGAACATGTCTCGCCAGCTCGCGGGCGCCTGCTTGATAGCGCCGGTCCCGGCCAGAAAATTCGCAAAGCTTTGCATTCCGCGAGGCTCGATGGTGAAGACCTGACCACGGATCGCCTCTTCGACCTGAACAGGGGACAGGTTCGTTTTCTCCGCCGCTAAGTAGATTTCGGCAGCTTTCCCCGGATCGCCCTGAATGAGATCCATCGCTTCCTTCAGCGCGCCCACGAATGCTGCCAACACTTTTGGATTTGCGTCAGCGAACTTCTGGGTCGAAGCATAGAGAGCGCCGGAGTAAGGCCCACCGATAATCTCTTCACCACCGACGACTTTGAAGCATTTCTTAGAGGCCTCAAGCGTGCTGATGAAAGGCGGTGCGGCGAAATAGAGGGTAACTCCGTTTCCAGAGATCAATGCAGTCGTTGCGTCGGGGTGCGGCAACTGGACCATCTGCTTGTCGAAGCGTTTAGCTTCGCCTTTACCAAATTCCTTCTCGGCTGCCATCTGCAGCATAATGGCCTGAGGCGACGTCGTACCGGTCACGGCGATACGGTCGGTCGGCTTGATGTCCCTGATCGACTTGATCGACGGATCGTTCGTGTAAAGCGTCAAGACCGCTTCGTTGCACGCCGCGATCCCCTTAAGGTCGTAAGAACCTTTGGTCTTGGCCCAAGCCGCGATCAGCGCAGTGGATCCATAGGCGCCGATATCAAGGCTACCACTGAAAATACCGTCGTTGATCACCGTTGAGCCACTGACACGCTGAATCTGAAATTCGGTTCCAGCGATCCCGTTACTCTCTGCATGCTTGTGGAAGAGCGAGAGCTTTTCCGCGACGGTCGTCGCAAGGTGGCTCGTACCGTACTGTGTGGCGACCTTTATGGTTTTCTTCTCTTGCGACCGCGCAATCAAAGGCGCCCCGGACGCCGCGAACAGGCCAATTCCGGCAAAGGCCAGAGATTGGCGTCTTGTCAGGTTGATCATGAACTCCTCCACGAGTTTCGCCATCTGCGACAGGCTCTCGGAGGGTTCACGACAATTATGAGCGCGTACCCATCCTCCCGATGAGCAGCCACTTGTTAGCATTTCGAAACGGCGTTGCAAATAAAAAATGCAACGCCGTTTCAATTTTTATTGTTCACCTCCGAGCGACTTCGTCAGCCCGTTCGCGAGACTGAGCAATTGCTGAGCGACTTGTGCCGACTTTTCAGCGGTAAGCCGCGAAGAGGGACCGGTGATGGCGAGCGCTCCCAGCAGACGTTGGCCGGCTCCGAACACCGGCGCGGCCATCGAGGCAACGTGCGGGTCCGTGACGCCGTTGGAATACACAGGCAGAGCAATGTCTTCGACGCTGGCTGACTGGCCCGCTTCGAATGCGCGCAGAACCTGCGCAATCGATGATTCATCCATCGGCCTGAGATCTCCAGGCCTTACATGCATGCGCAACGGTGAGGGCGAATCGTGGCGGAACAGGCAGAGACGTTGATCGCCGCGGCGGATATAGAACGAGGCGGTCTCACCCGATATCGCAACAAGCCGCTCGAGGACGGGCATAACCTCTGATTCAAGCGCGTAGGATTGCAGGTAAACCGAGCCCAGTCTGGCAATCTCGGTCCCAAGCCGATAGCGGCCGTCGCGCATCCGCTCAATGAAACCGAAACTTTGAAGCGAGACGCACAAGCGCATGATCGTGCTTTTGACCAGTCCTGTCCGCTCGGCAAGCTCCGTCAGCTCCAGCGCATCGTCGCCTCGACGATATGCCGATAGGACGGTGAGAAGCCGATCGGCAGAGGCCACGCCTTTCACCCGAGGCAACTGTTGCTCATATTCGTCGTCCATGTGCACCATCTTCCTTATGAACCCTTCAGTCCATCGTTAGCCTACCCTCGGGCCATGTACAATTCCGCACCCTGAACCGGTAGCTCTGCCCTCAAGATACTGCCTGTCTGGGATTCCGTAATATAGACGACGTGACGGTTCTTGGGGTCGAATGCCAGGTTGGTGGTCGAAATGCCGGCGCAGGACTGAATTCGATGCAACGGTTCTGCCAAGCCGGACACATGCCAAATCGAGCCAAATCCAGTGTGGGCAACGAAAAGTTCACCGTCCTCCGACAGCGCGAGGCCATCCGGTCCGCCCATGCCGCCATGCAACTGCAGAAAAACGCCCACTTTCGTTGCGATACCCTCATGTAGAGGCGCACGCCAGATCTGCTGTGCACGCGTGACTGCAACGAGGAGATAACTCATGTCTTTGGCGATGACGATCCCGTTTGGACTGGGTATGCCTGACAGGACGCAGTCCAGCTTCCCGGCCGAAGACCAGCGGAAAACCCGGCCGGTTGGGGAATGAAGGCCGCTCTGCCCCTGATCGGTGAAATAGAGATCCCCATTGGCGGCAAAGACCAGATCGTTGACACCCTTGAACCCTTCCGAAAAATACTCTTCGATGACGGGCGATACCCCACCTGTCGCGACGTCGAGCTGAAGAATTCCACGCTTGTAATCAGTGATGTAGATTTTGTTTTCGCTGTGAAACTTCATGCCATTCGGCCAGCCATCATATTCGCTGACCAGATCCCACTCTCCTTCGGGCGAAACGCGGAATATCCGCCCAAACGGAATGTCGGTGACGAAGAGATTACCCTGGCCGTCGAAACAGGGCCCTTCGAGGAACGAGTCTATCGCCGCGCCGGAACGGTTGACGTCAGCCCAGCGCGTCTTGCGCGGTTGCCGGAAGCGATCCGGCATGCGAGAGAAGATTTCCGTCCTAATGGTTGGAGGGGGTGCAAAGAACATCAGAATTCTCCTTCGGGTTCGATGGCAAGATCGTAAACCCGCGCAGCCGTCGAAAAGAAAAGATCCTGCTTTTCGGACGCACTAAAATCTTGGGACAAACGCTTGAAGGCGTTCCACAGCGAGCGGTAGGAAACCATGCCCTTGTCTACCGGGAAATTGCTTTCGAACATGCAGCGTTTTGTGCCGAAGCGTTCGATAACAAAGGAGATATACGGGTCCCAGGCCGCTACGAGCAGCTCGGAGGACGGCGGTTGATTGGAAAGATGGAAGTCAAATCCGCCCGCTCCCATCGCCAAGCCGCCCAGCTTGACGCAGACGTTCGGCAGATCGGCGATCCTCTCCATGGAAGCGCGCCATTCGGCCAGCACTTCGGCGCGCTGTCCTTTGTAGGGTCCTGCACCGAGCGGCCCGCCAAGGTGGTCGAGGACAATCGTTGTATCCGGGCAGGAGCGCGCCAGATTCTCGAATTCTGAGAGCTGGGTATGATAGGCCCAGACGTCCAATGTCAGACCGCGCGCGCCAAGACGTCGAGCGCCGTCGCGAAAAGCCGGTTCCAAAAGAATGCCTTTTACCGGCGGAACAGGATTAGTCGCAATCGCCGGATCTCCATGCCAGGCTGTCTGATTGCGGATGCCCCGAAAACGCTCTCCAGCAACAGCCATCATACGATCCAGAACCGCTTCGATCCGGTCACCAGCCATAAGATCGCAAGACCCGACGATCCCCACGCAAGCCCTGAATGATCCATAGAGACCCGAAGCGGACCGCGCGGCCACCCCGTTCGCGAACTCAATTTCGCCAATGGGTTTCAGCAGATCATCCTGCTGGTCGATGTTGTACATCGACCTGCTTTGAACAAAGACGGTTGCCTGAATGTGATGGCCCTGCCGGGCGTCGGCCAGTAGTTCCTCGAACAGGTATCGCTGGCCGGGCCTGTCCCAAAGGTGATGATGCGGATCAATGATCGGCATCTCCGGGAAAAGAACCTCCTCCTGTTCCAACGCAAGCCACTCCTCACGCACGGCGATGTGGGGTGAATTTCCAGCCATCGATCCTCCTCGAATTCAATATTGGCCGCTGCAATCGTCAGTGATTTGAAAAAGCGGTTGACAGCGTAGCCGAGATGACCTCATTATTTTTGCAACGCCGTTTCAAAAAGCACTTCGGGAGGAAGTATGCAACAGAAACTTCACCGGCGAGCAGCTCTCGCTGCCATCGCCGCTTTATCGATTTTCACTGTTTCGCCCAAGGTTTCGAGTGCCGCGCAAGAAAAGCCGATCTCGATTGCGATCCAGTATGGCTATGCCTATTTGCCCGTTGTCGTCGCAGATCAAAAGGGGTTCTTCTCGAAGCAGTTGGCTGCCAAAGGCATCGACACGAGTGTCGAAATCAAAAAAATCAGCGGCGCGCCGGCGATCAATGACGCGCTGATCAGCGGCACTATCGACATCGGCGCCTACGGTCTGCCCGGTATGCTGATCGCTGCGGAAAAGACCAAATCATCAATCAAGATTCGCGGACTTGCAGCTCTTGTCGCAGGTGACAACGGTTTTTACACCAACAAGTCGGAAATCAAGGACCTGAAGGATCTCGGGGCCAATGATCGGATCGCCGTCACATCGACGACCGGCCAGCAGGGCCTGCTGGTGCGAATGGCAGCGAAAAAGGCCTTCGGGGATGCAAAGCATTTCGATACGATGATGGTACAGTTGCCACATCCGGACGCCACCAGTGGCCTTCTCGCCGGTGGAACCATTAGCGCCTATGTTGCTCCACATCCCTACAGCGATGTGCTTGAAGCCAACGCCAAGATCCACAAGCTTTTCAATTTCTCGGACTATCTCGGGCAGCAGGTCACAAGCGGATTGCTCGCAACGACCGGCAAATTCATCGACGAGCGCAAGGACGCGTCGCTCGCCATCGTCGCAGCGATCGAGGAGGCCGACAACTTCATCCGTGACAACCCGAAGGAAGCAGCCGACATATTTCTCGGTTCGGAAAAATCGTCTCTGAATGCCGAGCAGATCCAAAAAATGCTGGAGTCGGTAAAGGACGAGTGGGGTGTCCACCCTAAAGGTGTGATGATTTTCGCAGACTTCATGACTGAAACGGGCCTGTTGAAGTCGAAACTGGCCCAGTGGCAAGACGTGTTCTTCGATCCTGTCGCAACCGGCCAGGGAACGTGAGATTGGACTAGCGACAACGCTCAAAGCCAGATCACAGCGCCTAGCTTCGGCGGATCGGCACAACGTCTGAGAAACTTCCAAAAATATCGGCGCTGATTGTCCGTGCTCACGCGCGTGACGCCCGTTCCTTTGTTCAACCATTACCAAAGCAGCTCTTGACCGGTCGCCAAGCGCCCGCAGGCGAAACACGCCTTCGCACCAATTGGTGGCCACTATCCGAAGGAGGATTGGATATGAAACGAAACCTGTTCGCTCTCTCGCTCGCCGTTGCGGCGCTTAGCGCCTCGGTCCAACTTGCCCACGCCGAATGGCCCAAGGATCGCCCGATCCAGATGATCGTGGCCTTTGCACCAGGCGGCAGCACCGATGTCATGGCGCGCGCGATGCAGCCGTTCCTCGAAAAGGAACTTGGCGCCGATATTGTCATTGAAAACCGCCCGGGCGCATCGGGCGAAATCGCCTATACGGCGCTCGCCAAGGCCAAGCCTGACGGATACACCTTCTCCTACATCAATACGCCCGGCTTCCTCTCGATGCAGGTGCAGCGAAAGCTTGGCTACGATCCAAAGACGATAAAGCCTGTTGCGCGCATCGTTGACGACCCGGCTGCGATCGTGGTTCCGGCAACATCTGAAATCAAGACACTTGCGGATTTCGTGGCTGCCGCCAAGGCGAAGCCTGGCGCCGTCTCTTACGGCTCCTCCGGCATCGGGACTGACGACCATTTGGCGATCATCATTCTTGGCGCCGAATCCGGCACGACGATCACGCATATTCCGTTCAACGGCGCAGGCGAAACGCGGACGGCAATCCTCGGATCCCAGGTCACCGGCGGCGGCCTGAACGTCAGCGAATTTGCGGGCAACGACACCTCCGGCCTGCGCATGATCAATACTTTCGGCAAAGAACGTTCGCCACAGCTTCCTGACGTGCCGACAGCCATCGAATCCGGCCTCAACGTCGAGATGACGTCCGAACGCGGCATTGCTGCACCCCGCGAGGTTCCGGCCGAGATCGCCGACCGCTTTGCTGCGGCGGTCAAGGCAACTCTCGACAATCCGGAGTTCCAGAAGCAGGCCAAGCAGATGGCACTGCCGTTGGCTTATCTCAGCGGCCCAGAGTGGGAAAAGGAAATGCCAAACCGCCTCGCCCGCTTCCAGGAGATCTGGGACAAGACCCCATGGGTGCAGCAATGAGCATGAAGCCTACAGCCAATAGCCGGGACTTTCCCGATATTCTTGCTGGTTGTCTGATGATGTTTCTGGGAGCGCTTGGCCTTTGGGCCGGGCGTGACCTGTCATACGGCACACCGGCGATGATGGGACCGGGCTTCCTGCCAAGGTCGCTCTGCGTCATAATCGCCCTGATCGGGGCGATTGTTCTCATCAAGGCTTTAACGAAGCCCCACGAAGCACTCGATGCCGTCAATCCCAAACCACTCATCATTCTGGTCGTGGGCATAGCGGGATTTGCGTTCGCTGCCGAAGGGCTTGGCTTCGTGGTCGCCACCGTCTGGCTTCTTGTCGTCGGAAGTCTTGCCGACCCTGAATCAAGATGGCGGGAAATCTTTATCTCGACCGCGATCCTGACCACGCTCGGCGCGCTTCTCTTCATCTACGGACTTGGCGTCCAGATGCCTATCTGGCCTCTGTGATCGCCGCCCTGTTCTGATCGGATTAATTCGATGGCCTTTCTCGACGTCTTGATGCTCGGCTTTTCCGAAGCACTGACACCCACCAATTTGATGTTTTGCTTCATCGGGGCGCTTCTTGGCACCCTGATCGGGGTGTTGCCTGGTATAGGCCCGACGGCAACCGTCGCAATTCTCCTGCCCGTCACATTCTTCCTGCCGCCACTGGGCGCGCTGATCATGCTGGCCGGCATCTTTTATGGCGCGCAATACGGTGGTTCGACGACAGCGATCCTCGTCAACCTTCCCGGCGAAGCATCGGCCGTTGTCACTGCGATCGATGGATACCAGATGGCCCGAAAAGGCAGGGCTGGTGCGGCGCTGGCGATTGCGGCGTTGGGTTCGTTCTTCGCGGGAACTGTCTCGACGATTGCGCTGGCCGTTGCCGGGCCTACGCTTTCATCCTTCGCACTGTCCTTCGGGCCTGCGGAATACGTCGCGCTGTGTATTTTCGGCCTGCTTGCGGCAACAATTCTCGCGCATGGCTCGGTCGTCAAGGCGATCGGCATGGTTTGCCTTGGCCTTGTGCTCGGTATGGTCGGTATAGACGTCAATAGTGGCTCGCCACGGATGACGTTCGGATCGACCGATCTTTACGACGGTATAGAATTCGTCGTTATCGCAGTCGGTCTCTTCGGTATTGCGGAGATTGCGACCAATCTGGAATCGAAAGAAGTTCGGGGCGTTCTCCAAAGCAAGATCGGTCGCCTTTGGCCAACACGTGAAGAATTCAAAGAAAGCTGGGGGGCGGTGCTTCGTGGTACGGGCGTCGGCACTATTCTGGGCGTCTTGCCAGGCGGTGGCGCAACGCTGAGTGCGTTCAGTGCCTATTCGGTTGAAAAGCGCATGTCAAAGACCCCGGAGAAGTTCGGTCACGGCGCCATAGCCGGCGTTGCCGGCCCGGAAGCAGCGAACAACGCCGGTGCGCAATCTTCCTTCATTCCACTCCTCACACTGGGCATTCCTTCCAACTCCATCATGGCAATGATGCTTGGCGCGATGACCATTCACGGCATTACGCCCGGCCCATCCGTCATCCAGAACCAGCCCGGCCTGTTCTGGGGTCTGGTTGCCTCGATGTGGATCGGCAATGCGATGCTTCTCGTCATCAACCTTCCGTTGATCGGGCTGTGGGTGAAGTTGCTGCAAATCCCATACCGCATCATGTACCCGGCCATCCTGCTATTCTGCTGTGTGGGTGTCTACAGCGTCAGCAATCGTGGCTTCGATGTCGCATTGGTCATCCTGTTTGGCATCTTGGGATACGTTTTGCGCAAGGCGAAATGCGAACCGGGTCCGCTTCTACTGGGCTTTGTCCTCGGCCCCCTGCTTGAAACGAACCTGCGCCGCGCCATGCTGCTTTCGCAAGGCGACTGGCTCGTGTTCTTCGAGCGACCGATAAGCGCCGTACTTCTGGCCGTGACGGCCCTCATGTTGCTGACCTTGGTTCTGCCAACGATCCGCAAAAACAGAAAAGCCGCTTTCGAGGCAAGTGAAGACTGACGCAGGGGCGCCGAAGGGCGCCCTGATCCTTTCGGAAAAGTCCCGGGGCTTCCTGCTCCTTTAAGCCTGAGACCTAGCAGATGACAGTTCCCATCTTCGCGACAAGATCAGTTCGACGCTTGAACAGCGTCCTTTCGCTTGACGATTTTGAAGCTCTGGCGAAGCGCCACCTTCCCAAGCCCTTGTTCGGCTATATCGCGGGCGGAAGCGAAACGAATGCCTCGCGTCGAATGAATGAGGAGGCATACAAAAGTATATGCTTTCAGCCACGTGTTCTCAGAAACGTTTCGGGCCGCACGACCGCAACCGTACTGCTTGGAGAAGAGTGGGAAGCACCATTCGGTATCGCGCCAATGGGCATCAGCGCCCTGATGGCCTATAGAGGTGACCTGGTGCTTGCAAAGGCAGCGCAGGCCTCGGGCATTCCGATGATCATGAGCGGGTCTTCACTGATCCGGCTCGAGGAGATCGCAGCTGCAGCGCCCCGTTCCTGGTTTCAAGCCTATTTGCCGGGAGAGCCTGAAAAAATCGATGCTCTTATCGATCGTGTTGCCACGGCGGGCTTCAAGACATTGGTGCTCACCGTCGATACGGCAGTCTTGGCAAACCGCGAAAACAACGTCCGAGCAGGCTTTTCGACGCCATTGCGCCCCAGCGTACAACTTGCATGGCAGGGGCTTAGCCATCCCACATGGACGATCGGAACATTTCTGCGGACGATCGTAAATTACGGCATTCCACATTTCGAAAATTCCTTGGCCACACGCGGCGCTCCGATAATTGCATCCAACGTCATGCGGGATTTTGGAAAAAAGGATCACCTCAACTGGAGTCACGTCAACAGGATACGTGACCGCTGGAGCGGAAATCTGGTGATCAAAGGCATTCTGCATCCGGATGATGCCAAGCTGGCTGTCGAGCGAGGCGCAGACGGGATCATCGTATCAAATCACGGAGGACGTCAACTCGACGGCGCGATAGCACCGATCGTCGCTTTGCCTGATATCGTCAATGCGGTTGGCGATGCCCTTCCTGTTATGCTGGATGGTGGGATTCGGCGAGGCACGGATATCGTCAAGGCGCTAGCGCTCGGAGCGAAGTTCGTTTTTGTCGGACGACCGTTCCTCTATGCCGCCGTGGTCAGTGGCGACGCTGGCGTAACCAAAGCTGCCGCAATTTTGCATGACGAACTCCAGCGTGACATGGGATTGTTGGGGGTATCGTCAATCAACGAGATGGTCGATGAACAGCCCATAAAGCGTCTATTTCAGTGGTTGGGGAACCGCCACGTCTGATCGTCTAGCACTTCAGTAGAAAAGCAACTCGACGATCGGAGACTGCATGAGATCAACGGATTTCATAAGCTCGATTCCGACGTTACACTGTTTTTCAAAAACAGTATAACGCTCGAGGGATAGGTCGAAATAAGAAGCGCGATTTTACGCTCTTGATGGGAGCGGAACCCCGATAGTCCTATTAGATTGCAATTGACGCTGCCAGCTCAATTCAAACGAGTTTTGGAGCCGCCCGACCTTGAGAACCATTTCCCGCGATCCGACCCCGCCATGGGCGAAACGACGCCCTGATGTCTTCGGCTAGCAGTTTTGGCTGCTCAAGAGCAGCAAAATGTCCGCCGCGAGGCAACTCTGTCCAGCGCTCGACCCTGAGTCCCCGCTCAATCCAGGAGCGCGGAGGGATGGGCAGTTCCTTTGGAAAATGCGCGATCGAAAAGGGGACGTCACAAGGCAACAGGCTGTCCAGCACAAGAGGGTTGAGCCGATTTTCCTTGTAAAGACGCAGGGATGCATCGATGCTGTTGCCGAACCAGTAGATACAAATGTTCGTCAGCAGCGTATCGAGTGGTACGACGGCTTCGAGGTCGCCATCGTGATCGACCCAGCTTTGAAACTTTTCAGATATCCAGGCGGCGAGACCGAGCGGGCTATCGGATAGCGCGAAAGCCAAGGTCTGTGGCTTCGTCGCGTGAAGCAGGGCGTAGGCCCCCTCTTTCGCTGAAAATTGCGCAACACGCTGGAAAAACGCCGCTTCTTCCTCGGTTTGGGGCGGCAGGCCAGGCCCAAGCGGCGGGCGAAACCCTGCCGACATATAGTTTAGATGCACGCCCAGGACATTGTGGGGATAGAGAGCGCCGAGCCACGTAGAAACGCCGGCGCCGATATCCCCGCCCTGCGCGAAGTACTCGCGATATCCGAGCTCCTGCATTAGCGTGTGCCACAGCTCGGCAATGCGACGGCTGCTGGTGCCAGCAGCGTCTGGAGCGGAGGAAAAGCCGAAGCCCGGCAATGAGGGTACAATCACATCGAAAGCATCCTCCGGGTCGCCGCCGTGGCGGGCGGGGTCGGCCAAGCAATCGGAAATAGTTTCAAACTCGACAAAGGATCCCGGCCAGCCATGTGTGAGAATTATAGGAGCGGGCGACGGGCCGACGCCGCGCTTGATGATGTAATGAACCCGGAAGCCCCCTACATCCGCAATGAACTGCGGCAGCGCGTTGAGACGCTTCTCTTGCGCACGCCAGTCGAATTGGTCGCGCCAATAGTCCAAAAGTCTTTGCATGAACGACAAGTCGACACCGTCGTCCGAGCCAGGCTGGAAAATAGTATCGGGCAGGCGCGTGGCGACCAGCCGACGAGCAAGATCATCAACCTTGTCTTGCGAGACATCGATTTTGAAGTGCTTCATGGCCGGCCTCTTGCACCAGCAAGGAACTTTGACAACGTTTCTCGTCTCTCTGGACCGTGGCCCATGTCGTTTGGCCAGAGCCGGCCTTTCACTTCATTTGCGTGCCACCAGCGCCTACGAAACATCCAATTCGTAACTTTATCAACCAAGCCAGATCGTGCGCAAGAGGCCTAAGATTATTACACCGAAAGCAAACGCTCCACTCGACGACTGAAATAATGTGGCCTACAAGGCAGCCACAACATCAGCCCGCTGCCTCAAATTCAACAATCGCGTGTAGGTATGCCGGGCGCGCTGCCGCGTTTCTCGCGCTCGACTCACGTCTTCGAAGATGAAGATCGGCGCTATCTCTTCGCCAAGATCAGATGCTTTTATCGGGTGACATCCGCAATTGGGGCCACTTTTCTGTGAAAGTCGCAAGCGGTGCCGCTTCGCCTTCAAGCGCAAGGCAGGCCCGGCGCCATGCGCTACCGTCGACGCCAAGCGCCGTCTGAAGCCAGGCGAGCGTGAGACGTCGTGTCGCTTCCAGGACGTCTGGCGCTTCGGTTTCCGTCTCTTTCGCGTCCAGCGCGGCAATCCCACCAAGACCGTGTCCGACGCCGTGCATCGTCAATAGAGCCTCTGCGCCGCGCGCGTCATGGAACGCATCCGCATGCCATTCGGGGCCGCGGGTTGTGAACCGCGGGTTGTCCATATCACCGCAAACGATCAGGCTACGCGTCGTCAATGTCGAGAAATCAACATCAAAGAACGGAAATCGGGCAGCGTTCTCATCGGTCATGTCCTTGCCGCCACGTCCAGGCGTTGTCAGGAGAGCGCCTGCAGAAACGCGAGGGTCTGAGAAATCCTCGCCGTCCAGCTGTGCGCCCAGCAGCAGCCCGACGGTATGACCGCCAAGGGAGTGACCGACTGCGCCGATGCGTGAATGATCCATCCGGCCCGCGACGGCTGGCGCCTGCCGGTCGATCTCGGTCAAATGGTCAATGATCGACTTCATCTCCACTACGCGCTCGCGCCAGAAGAACGGCGCGCCGACTGCATCCAAAGGCAGGCCACCGACCCGCGAACTGGCGTGCGTCGGCTGGATTACGACGAACCCTCTCTCTGCCCAGAACTGAACGAGTGGAGCGTAACCGTCCTTTGAGGGGATATAGTTGGATGGGCCGAACCCATGCGAAAGCAACAAGATGGGCAGGTTATTGCCGGTTGCCGGAGCGGTCAGACGCAATTCAAGCGGCTGGCGGCCCGGCATCGAAAGACGGATTGGCGTGTAGGCCACGGTTAGAGCTGCCTCGGGTGTCGGGATATGTTTTGCGAGATTGATGAGATTGTTCATGGTTCGGATTTCCGATGTTGAATTTCGTGGTTCAAACGAGCGAATAGCCCGCCTCGCGGAAGGAAGTTTGCGCGTCGGCTCCGGCCGGGATCTTCATCGGCGCATCGATCTCTGTCACAGCCCACCAGACGGCCTCTGCGACCTCATCCGCCGTCGTAACTTCAGTCCTGGAGCGCAATTTCGTCAGGTAGTCGTGGACGAAGGCGGCATATGGCTCTGGGATTTCCATCCCCATGCGGGCGACGGCATTCTTGCCGAACCCAGTCGTGGGCGCCGAACCGGGCAGGACAAGTCTGGCACGGACGCCGAAACGAGCCGCCTCGATAGCCAAGCTCTCGGTGAAGGCATTCAGCGCTGCCTTGCTCGCGCTATAGACCGAGAGCGCGGGCAGCGGCTTCACCGTGACAGTGGAGCTGACGTTGACAACGACACCTGAGCGACGGACCCGCATCTGCGGAAGGACAGCTTTCGTCATCGCCATCGCACCGAAGACATTCGTCTCGAACAGTTCACGGATGTTCGGCATCTCCGTGCCTTCGAGCACATTGAGCATGCCGACGCCAGCATTGTTCACCAGAGCATCGATCGTGCCGGCGGCTTCGATCGCCGTCGCCACGCTGTCCGCGCTCGTGACATCCAGTGGCAGAATTTGAAGTCTGTCTATCGATGGAAGAAGGTCGTAGCGCGGCACGCGCATGGTGGCGACCACCTCCCACCCTGCGTTCATGAATCTCTGCGCGATGGCGAGGCCGAAACCGGACGAGCAACCCGTAATGAGGATCTTTGGCATGTTGTGTCTCCTGACGATTAGCTCGCCTGAAGATGGACTTACTAACTCGGACTTACTATATCAGGATGTCCAGGAGTTTTTAGCGGAAGTCCGAATTTATGACCGATCCAGTCGCGGAAGTCGTTTCCCTGCTGAAACCAAGCCCGTCGATCTCAAAGATGGTCACCGGCGGAGGGCAGTGGCTGGTTGAGCGAACGGAGCTTGGAAGTCCTTTCTATTGCGCCGTGGTCGAAGGCCGCTGCCTGATGACGATTGCCGGTCGTGAGCCGATTGTACTGACCGCGGGCGACTTCGTGCTTGTCCCGAAGATCTTCTCGTTCACGATGAGCAGCATGGAGGCTCCGCCCCGCAGCGCAGTTGCCCAGCGCCTCGAAACCAGCCCCGGGGTCTTCCTCCTGGGCGACCCGCAAGCGCCGGCGGAAATAAGGGCACTGGTCGGACATTGTGCGTTCGGCTCAGATGACAAGACGCTTCTCGTGTCCCTGCTGCCGGAAGTCATCCATGTTCACGGTGAAGAGCGGCTGATGGCTTTGGTTCGGATGATAAACGAGGAGACGAGAGCTGACCGTGTCGCTCGTGAGATGGTTCTCCACCGGCTGCTAGAAGTCCTGTTCATCGACGCATTACGATCGGCTGCAAGTGCCAAGGCGCCGCCCGGTCTCCTGCGTGGGATGGCCGATCCAATGCTGGCACCCACCTTGCGTCGCATTCACGCAGATCCGGGTCGGAGCATGACGGTGGAGACGCTTGCTCGCGAAGCCGCCATGTCTCGTTCAACCTTCTTCGATCGTTTCCGCAAAGAAGTTGGCGTGGCGCCGATGGAGTATGCAACGGGCTGGCGCATGGCACTGGCGAAAGAGTTGATCCGCGAGGATGTCGCAATGGCGGAAATTGCCCAGCGGGTTGGTTATGGGTCGACAAGTGCCTTCAGCGTTGCATTCAATCGGCACGTGGGAATGCCGCCAGGTGCCTTTTCGCGGGCAATGGCCGCCACAAGAGGTATCGCGGTCGCGTGACCTCAGCGACGGTCGCCCCGGAGATGGCTCGGCCGCCATTGTTTCTGGCATATCTCAAGTTTCGATCCGGAGTATGGCATTTGGGATGATCAGCTGGCCTTCGATCGTTTGGCAAGAAGCGTGGATGTGACAGATATCCGGTCCGCTTCCTCCTTTGCGAGGCGCGCTTCGCGCAGCCTGGCGGTCTTGGCATCGCGCGCCTGAGCCACGGATTCAAGCTCTTCCGCTGCATTGTTCTTGGCGAAGAACGCTGCCTGAAGACTGCCGAAGGCTGCCTCGGCCTGCTGGCGAGATTTACTATATGTGTTTGTCATTAAATTTCCTCGACGTTTGCTGTGAGGCGAAACGAAAAAGGCCAGGCGAACTGCCTGGCCTCAAACTGATAATTGCTCCCGGCAGTGCCAGTACATCCGTGGTCAAGGGGAAGCAGATATCGATTAAGCGGCCTGCAGATTGCAGGCCGACATCTTGCCCGATTTCATGTCGCGCTCGAGTTCGAAGCCAATCTTCTGGCCTTCGACGAGTTCGCGCATACCGGCGCGCTCGACGGCAGAAATATGAACGAAGGCGTCAGCGCCGCCATTGTCAGGCTGAATGAAGCCGAAGCCCTTGGTGGAATTGAACCATTTTACTGTGCCAGTGGTCATGATGAACCCTTTCAAAGCATAGATTGAGGAACCGCGAAGCGGGTGCCACGCAGATGAAAAACCGACTATTTTTGAAAGAGAAGTTCGCTTAAAACGCGGTGCCAATCACGCGGTAGACAAAGCTCGGCAAGCAAAAGATCGATGATTGATATATAGCGGACCGCGCCCGAGACGTCAACCTATAATTTTCCATAAAACGCTTTCGCGCCTTTTGGTTGCAGCTGAATGTGAAGTTGTGGTTTGCCGATGGCATTTCCACGTCCATCAAGACCGTTTATTTAGAGTGAACCGCACCGGGTTTGCCGGAGGCTCCAACCTCTTAGAAAATGGACCCGACAAGAGCAAGACAACGAACAAGTTTTTACTCGAAGTCAGCGCACATGCCCATCGGCGCGGTGCTGGATCACGAGGCAGAACACCGGTCGCGATGGCCTTCCAGTTCCTCTATATCGGCCCAGATCGGCTGCTCGGCAGCTACATTGCACGAATGGGTGAAGAAGAATGAGGTCGACAGCGGCAAACGAGCAGACCTGACAAGTGATGCGGCCGAGAAGATGAAGGCTCTTGAGCGAGAGAACCGTGAGCTTCGCCGGGCCTCAGCCGATACCACCAATGCAGATATATTTGAGTTCTGTGTATTCCTCGATGCCGTGGCGTGCCCCTTCGCGGCCCAGACCTGACATTTTTACACCACCGAAAGGTGCCTCAGCGGTCGAAATTGCACCTGTGTTGACCCCGACCATGCCGTATTCAAGCGCCTCTGCAACCCTGAACACACGGGACAAATCACGTGCATAAAAATAGGAGGCAAGGCCGAAATCCGTATTGTTGGCCTGCGCGATCACATCCTTTTCGTCTTCAAAACGGAAAAGTGGTGCGAGCGGCCCGAACGTCTCCTCGCGGGCGACCTGCATGTCAGCGGTCACATTGCACAGGATCGTCGGCTCAAAAAAATTGCCCCCGATTGCGTGCCTGTTCCCGCCCACTCCAATTTTTGCACCTTTCGAGAGCGCATCGGCGATGTGCGCTTCCACCTTGGCAACGGCGTTACCATCGATGAGCGGGCCTAGATTGCTTGCCTTTTCCAGCCCGTTACCAACCTTCAGCTTTGATACCGCCTGCGCAAATTTTGCAGCGAAAGCGTCGTAAACACCGCTTTGCACATAAAGCCGGTTGGCGCAGACGCAGGTCTGGCCGTTGTTGCGAAACTTGGCAATCAGCGCTCCGTCCACGGCTGCATCGAGATCGGCGTCATCAAACACGATGAAGGGCGCATTGCCCCCAAGTTCCAGGCCCAGTTTCTTGATCGTCGGCGCGCATTGCCGATAAAGGTATTCTCCCGTGCGTGTCGAGCCGGTGAAGGTCAAAAGACGGATGTCCGGGCTTGCGGTCAGCACGCCCCCGATTTCTGCGGCAGGTCCCGTCACGATGCTGAAAAGTTCAAGTGGCAGGCCCGCGCGCTCGGCCAGGATGGCCAGAGCGATAGCTGAAAAAGGCGTCTGTGGCGCCGGCTTCAAGACCACCGCGCAGCCGGCAGCCAGCGCCGGTCCGACTTTACGGGTAATCATGGCATTTGGAAAATTCCACGGGGTGATCGCCGCTACCACGCCGACCGGCTGGCGCAGAACGAGAATGCGCTTGTCCGGCTGATGACCGGGCACCGTCTCGCCATTGATGCGGCGTGCCTCTTCCGCGAACCATTCGATGAAGCTTGCACCATAGACGATCTCACCCTTGGCCTCAGTGAGCGGTTTCCCCTGCTCCAGCGTCAGGATCATGCCGAGATCGTCACGGTTTTCCATGACGAGCCGAAACCATTCCTTCAGGATATTCGCACGCTCTCCTGCGGTGCGGCGCGCCCATGCCTTCTGGGCAGTCAAGGCGGCAGCGATAGCTTCCTGTGTTTCCGCTGCGCCGAGTTCGGGAACCTTTCCAACAATCGCCCCGGTTGCTGGGTTGCGGATCGTCGCCGTTTCGCGACTTTCGCAGCTGATCCATCGGCCTGCAACGGGCACTTTTTCACCCAGGAGCGTGGGATCATTCAAATGCATGGGTCGATCCTTCAACAGAAAACCTGAGCCGATGCCGGATCGAAGGCAAGATGTACGAGATCGCCTCGGCTGAGACCGGGAATCGCTTCGTGGCCGAAGGGCAGACGGACCGCGAGTGGCTCACCTGAACCGGTATGGGCCACCACGTGGACGTTGTTGCCAAGGAAAGTTATGTCGCTGACCGTTGCCTGAAATCCGGCGGAAAAACCCGGACGGTTACGGCTGAGCTGTAGGCGCTCGGGTCGCAGCATCAGCGCTGCTTTCTTCCCCGGCGCGGCCTCGCCATGCATCGGAACTTGATCGAAGACGACATCCTGCCCTAGTGAAACGGTCGCTTTGCCACCCGATGCGGCCAGAAGATCGCACGCAATGAAATCGCTGTCGCCGATGAATTCGGCCACGAAACGGGTAGTGGGATGGGCATAAAGCTCCGGCCCGGTGCCAATCTGGTCGATCACGCCTTTCGAAAACACGGCGATACGGTCGGAAAGGCGCAGGGCTTCTTCCTGATCGTGGGTGACGTAAAGGATCGTCACTTCCGTCTGCTGGTGGATACGGCGAATTTCGAACTGGATTTCTTCGCGCAGCTTCTTGTCGAGCGCCGACAGCGGCTCATCCATCAGAAGTACCGGCGGATCATAGGCAAGTGCGCGCGCCAACGCCACGCGCTGCTGCTGACCACCAGACATCTGCGCGGGCTTCCTGTCCTCGTAACCTTCGAGGCGCACAAGCCGCAGCATCTCCTTCACCTTGGCATCTATTTCTGCCTTGCCCTTGCGGCGAACCTTCAGCGGAAAGGCGATGTTCTCCCCGACCGACAGATGGGGAAACAGGGTGTAGCGCTGGAAAACCATGCCGATATTGCGCTTGTGCGACGGCGTCTCCAGGAGGCTCTCGCCGTTCAGCAGGATGTCGCCAGCCGTCGGCTGCTCAAAGCCGGCCAGAATATAAAGCGTCGTGCTCTTGCCTGAACCGGATGGACCGAGAAAGGTCATGAACTCGCCCGGTTGCACGTCGAGATTGACATCCTGAACGGCGACGACCGGTCCATATTGCTTGCGGATGCCGCGGATTTGCAGGAGCGGTTTGGTCATGTTTTCAGTCCTTTTCGCACAGCCGCGACAAGCAGCATGAGAATGATGGTCACCGCGATGAGAAGCGTGGAGGCTGCAGCGATGACAGGCGTCAGATCCTGACGCAGCGTCGCCCAGATTTTCACCGGCAAAGTCTGCAATGTCGGGCTTGCCATGAAGATCGCCAGCACCACTTCGTCCCAGGAGGTAAGGAAGGAAAAGATCGCCGCCGAGAACAGCCCGTGGCTGATGGCGGGAAGCGTGATACGGATTTTCGCCTGCAACGGGCTCGCGCCACACAGCACCGCCGCATCCTCTATCGACTTGTCGAAACCCTCAAGTGCGCCGGTCAGTGCCAGAATGGAAAAAGGCAATGCGACGACAAGATGGGCGATGACGAAACCGGTCGTCGTGCCAGCAAGGCCAAGTTTCAGGAAAAAGGCATAAAGTGCCACCGCAAGGACCACAACGGGCAGGATCATCGGTGTCATGAACAGCGCACGCAGCGTGCCGCGCCCGATGAACCGGCCACGCACCAGCCCGAAAGAAGCCACGAGACCTATCAGCACGGAGAGTACCGTCACCATCAGCGCAATGCGCAGGCTCGTCCAGGCGGCCTCCAGCCATCTGGGGTCAGCGAAGAAATCCGCATACCATTTCAGCGTCCAGCCGGGCGGCGGAAAGATCAGCCATTGTGACGAGCCAAAGGACAGAGCGGCGATGAAAACGATCGGGAGGATCAGAAATGCCGAGGTCAGCACAGTGATGAGGAGGAGCAGCCATTTCCACAGGCCGAGGCTGTTATAGTTCAACAGCATGTCAGCGCCCCCCTGCCCCGGCCGAGCCGAAGAATTTCAGCTGCACCGCATAAAGAGCGAGCGTGACCACCAGAAGGACGAAGGCGGCTGCCCCGCCCATGCCCCAGTTGACCAGCGACTGCACGAACTGGGCGATGAGTTCGGCCAGCATCATGTTCGCCGTGCCGCCAAGCAGCGCCGGTGTGACGAAGTAACCGAGCGACATGACGAAGACCATCAGGGCGCCGGCCATCATGCCGGGTGCGGCAAGAGGAATGAGAATGCGCGTGAGTGCCTGCCAGCGGGTTGCTCCGCACAGAGCCGCCGCCTGCAGGATGGCCGGATCGATCTTACGAATGACGCCATAGAGCGGAATGATGATGAAAGGCAGCATGATATAGGTCATGCCGATCGTCACGCCGGTGAGATTGTTGACGAGCGCCAGCGGCTTGTCGATGATGCCGAGCCCCATCAGCGTCTTGTTCACGACACCCGTTCGCTGCAACAGCACCATCCAGGCATAGGTACGCGCCAAAAGATTGGTCCACATCGACAGAAGCAGGATGGCAAAAACGATCGAGGCAAGCCGTGAGGGCATGATGGCAAGCGCCCAGGCGACCGGAAAGCCGATTGCCAGCGACACGACCGTCACCAGCGCCGACACCGCGAAGGTATTGAAGAAGATTTTCAGATATGTGGAACTGCCCAGGAGCTCGGCATAGTTGCCAAGGCCGAAGATGGGCTCGCTCACGCTGCGCGACAGCAGGATGAGGACAGGAACGACAAAGAACAGAATGAGAAGACCGAGCGCCGGCAGGGTGGCGGCAAAATTGCCTGCCCGGAATGTCACCTGCGGCTTTGGCCCTGTTCTGACTGTTTCATCGGTAAGCGAGACCATGTCCAAACCTCCCGGACGAGGAAAATTGCGCGGACGCCCGTGGCAGCCCGCGCCGTTATCTTATTTCGCCTGCCAGGCGTACCAGCGCTCGCCGATTTCATCGCGATGCTGCGCCCAGTAGTTCATGTCAGCATTGACCTGGCTTGCGGTCTGCTGGTCTGGGAGGGATTTGGCGACTTTCGGATCCATCAGCTTGGCGGATTCGATATTGACCGGGGCATAACCCGTCGCCGTCGCCATATCCGCCTGCGCCTGCGCGGACGTTGCCAAGGCGATGAACTTCATTGCCACATCCTTATTCTTCGTTCCTTTCGGTACGACGAGCGAATCCGCCGCGGTAATGTTCTGCTCCCAGGATGTCTCCACCTTGACGCCGCTCTGCTCGAGCGCGGTCATGCGGCCATTCCAAACGCTGCCGAAGGGCGCTTCAGCGGATGCAATCAACTGCTGCGACTGCGCGCCGCCGGACCACCAGATGATATCCGATTTGATCGTGTCGAGCTTCTTGAAAGCACGATCGAGATCAAGCGGATAAAGCTTGTCGGCCGCAACGCCGTCGGCCAGAAGTGCTGCCTCGATCACACCCGGCGCCGACCACTTGTAGAAGGTGCGCTTGCCCGGGAATTTTGCTGTATCGAAGAGATCGGCCCAGCTTTTGGGGCAGGCAGCGACGGCATCAACATTGCAGCCGATGACGAAGGAATAATAAAAGCTGCCGACGGAGTAATCCGTCACAAAGCGGGGGTCGAGTTTCGTTTTGTCGATGACGCTGAAATCCAGCTTTTCAAGCAGACCCTTGGGCCCGGCCTGCGCGGCGTAGTCGCCTTCGACATCCACCACATCCCATGTCACACCGTTTGCCTCGACCATGGCCTTCAGCTTACCATAGTCAGTCGGACCGTCCTGCAGCACATTAACGCCGGTTTCGACCATGAATTTCTCAGCCCAGGCCGCCTTCTGGGCATCCTGCGTGGTTCCTCCCCAGCTGGAAAAGACCAGATCACTCGCCTGCGCGACCGTGCCGAGGGCGAAAAGTGCTGCGCATGTCTTCAATACCAGTTTCGATCTCATGTTCCCTTACTCCGTTTTAGAGCTTGTCGTTGGCATGCACGTCGCGGCCGGTGGCTTTCACTTCAACGGTGAAAACCGTGCCGGCTTCATGATCTTGTTTTCCGCGACCTCGATGAGGTCGCGAATTTTCGGCAGGAAGGATAACCAGCGCGGATCGGCCATCAGCCGGGCGCGTCGTTCTTCGCGATCATCCAGACTGGAAAAGGCCCAGATATGGACGATCTCGTTGATAGGGCCGATTTCGGAAAAGAAGTAACCCACCAGTTCGCCAAGGTGGCTTTTCTGGATTTCGATACCCTCTTCCTCCACGACCTTGAGATAGGCCGGGATGGCGCCGTTCTTCAGCCTGTAGGTACGGATCTCGTAAAACATCGGCTCACCGCATCACGAACGGATCGGGGATCGGGTCGTCGGAGGTACGCAGCCATATGGTCTTGGTACGCGTGTAATCGAGCGCCGCAGCAAGCCCGCCTTCGCGTCCATCACCCGAGAGACCAAAGCCACCGAAAGGCGCGATCGGTGAGACCGCGCGATAGGTGTTCACCCAGACGATGCCGGCGCGGATTGCCTTCATCAGACGATGGGCACGTGTCAGGTTCTGAGTGAAAACACCGGAGGCGAGGCCGTAGACGGTATCGTTGGCGAGCGCGATGGCTTCGGCCTCCGTCTCAAAGGAAACGACCGAAAGAACGGGGCCGAAAAATTCCTTCTCCATCGAGGGGGATCGGATGCCGTCGCAATCAAGAATGGTCGGCCGGTAGAAATAGCCTTCACCCGCCACAGGCGCACCACCCGTGACGATCTTCGCGCCGGCATCTACCGAAGCGGAAACCAGTGAGACGATGTGCTTCCTCTGACGTTCCGTTGCGAGCGGCCCAACTTCCGTCGCCATATCCAGCGGCGAACCGATACTAATCGCTTCGGCCTTTGCCGCCAAAATCTGGAGGAAACGGTCCTTAACGCTTTTTTCGATGATCAGCCGCGAACCGGCAACGCAACTCTGGCCGGTGGCCGCGAAAATACCTGCCACCTGAGCGTTGGCAGCACTTTCGAGATCAGCATCGGCAAAAACGAGGATCGGCGATTTTCCGCCGAGTTCCAGAGATGTGGAAGCGAGATTTTCCGCCGAGTTGCGGACGATATGACGCGCCGTTTCCGGCCCGCCGGTAAAGGCGATATGAGCCACTTTCGGATGGGTCGTAAGCGCATTGCCGCAGGAGGTGCCAAAGCCGGTAACGACATTAACGACGCCAGCCGGAAAACCGGCCTCATGCACCAGCCGGGCAAATTCCAGCAGCGGTGCCGGCCCATCTTCCGAAGCCTTGACGACAATGGTGCAGCCGGCGGCAAGTGCCGGCCCGATCTTGACGGCGGCGAGAAACAGCTGGCTGTTCCACGGCACGATGGCCGCGACGACGCCGACCGGTTCGCGCCGCAGCCAGACGTCCATATCCGGCTTATCGATCGGCAGGTAGGCGCCCTCGATCTTGTCGGCCAGACCCGCATAATAACGATAATAGTCAGCGACATAGGCGATCTGCGCCGACGTTTCGCGGATGATCTTGCCAGTATCACGGGTTTCCAGCTCAGCGAGCGTTTTCGCATTTTCGGCAACCAGATCGGCCAGCCGGTAAAGCAGTTTGCCGCGTTGCGTCGCCGTCAGTTTCGACCAGGCCACATCCTCGTAAAGCGCCCGATGCGCAGCCTCGACCGCGCGGCCCACATCCGTCTCGCGGCTTTCCGGCATTTCCGCCCAGGGTCGGCCAGTCGCGGGATCAAGGCTGGAAAAGCGCCCCTCGCCGTCCTCGAAACGTCCATCGATATAGCACTGAAAACGGCGCATCATCTTACTCCGCAAAAGCCGGCATGACGTCGGACAGGAAACGTTCCAGTGACGCCTTTTTCCGCTCGAAACTCATACCTGTATCGATCCAGAAGGAATATTCGTCATAACCCATGGCCTCATAGGCCTTGAGGCGCGCAATGACCTCATCGGCATCGCCGACGACGTTGTTCTTGCGCATGACATCGCCGGAGAGCATGGCGTTTCCGGCAATATCCTCCGGCGAAATACGCTCGATAAGGCCCTGATGAACCGGCTTCTCGTTTTTGAACCAGGCGAAGAAGTAATTGTAATAGACGCTCATCTCATGGGCGGCCTGCGCGATGTCGGCCTCGTTGGAACCGACATAGGTGTGGCGCAGCAGCATGATTTTCGGGCGCTGTTTTTCGGGGTTCTTGGCGCAGGCATCGTTGAAGCGGCCCATCAGGGTTTCCACCTCATCGTCGCCCTGCCACAGCGGCGTCACCTGGACATTGCAATCATTGGCAACAGCAAATTCATGAGAATTCGGATCGCGCGCCGCAACCCAGATAGGCGGAAAGGGTTGCTGCAGCGGCTTGGGAGCCGACGTGGTGGCAGGGAACTTGTAGAACTCGCCGTCATGCGCGTAATCGCCGGCCCATACGCCTTTGACAGCGGGTATCAACTCACGCATGCGCTGCCCGGCGCCCCAGGCATCAAGGCTAGGAAGCAGCCGCTCATATTCAAAGGAATATGCACCACGGGCAATGCCGATATCAAGACGGCCATCGCAGATGAGGTCCGTCATCGCCGCTTCGCCTGCAAGCTTGATTGGATGCCAGAAGGGCGCGATCACCGTGCCGGTACCGAGACGCGCCGTCTTCGTGCGGCGGGCCAGATCAGCGATCGTCACGAAGGGGTTCGGGGCAATGGTGAAATCCATGCCGTGATGTTCGCCGGTCCAGATGGCATGCATGCCACCACGATCGGCGATTTCGCAAAGGCTAACGAACTCCTCATAGAGGGTCTTGTGATCTTGCGAGGCGTCCAGCCGCTCCATGTGGACGAAGAGCGAAAATTTCATGGGTTTGCCCCCTTCATGGAAATGGGATGGACCTTGCCGGCGGTCTCGTTGCCGACATAGACGCCGAAATTGCCGATGGAGCTTTCCAGTGCGAAACGATTGACGATATCCGCTGTTGCGCCGGAGTCGAATTTTGCGGAGCCAAGCGCGCCGGGGGACAGGAAGCGGCCCTGACGCGGTGCATCGTCACCTTCGGCAACTGCGTGGTAGACGATATGCTGGCGTCCATCCGCCTTGTTTTCATAAACGGAATAGAGAAAGCCAGTGCGGACTGACAGTCCGGTAAGTTCCCCAAGCCGCGACGTCAGCGTCGCGACCGGATCACCGCTCGCGACGACACAGCCTGGCAACGAAAGAATCTTATCTCCAACAAGGTAAATCTCGCCCCGCCGTTCGAGAACCGCGCCGACGACAATTTCACCCTCTGCCGCCGCCGAAACCGCCTTTGCGGCCAGCATCGGCGTGAAGTAACCGCCGCGGGCATAACCGAGACCATTCAGGCCGCTATTGTCGAAAGCACCGATGCGGCCGAGCAGGATGACATGGTCACCCGCCTCGATGACTTCCTGCATGGAGCACTCGAACCAGGCCGCGACATCGGCAAGGACGGGCGAACCCTGCGGCGCATCAGACCACTCGGCGGCGGCGAAACGGTCCTCAACCGGGCGTGCGAAGGTATTGGACAGGTCCTTCTGGTTCTCCGACAGAATGTTGACGGCGAAGGTTTTCGCGCCGGTCATCGTCGCGAAATTGCGCGAGGTGCGTGCGAGGCAGATCAAGAGCAACGGCGGGTCGAGCGAAACGGAAGTGAAGGAATTTGCGGTGAAGCCCACGGGCTTTCCCGCGTCATCCCGCGTGGTCACGATGGTTACTCCCGTCACGAAAGCGCCGAAGGCGTCGCGCAAGGCGCGCGGGTCAAGCGTTGCAACAGTCATTGCGGCTCCTCCTCAATAGCCAGCCATTCGGCCATCAATGCATTGACAGTTTCAGGTGCGGTCAGATTGACCATATGCCGTTGTGCTTCAACGATGCGAGCGTAACCGCGCGGTGTAATCGCCGCCATCTGCTCGGCCATCAAGGGCGTCGAATTCGGGTCGTCGGAGCCGGTCAGAAAAAGCGCCGGGCAAGTGACCGATGGCCAGCGATCCGCATAGGTCTCGTCGCCACCGGCAAAAGCCGTATAGGCGACCGCGTAACCTTCGGGATCGACCATTTCCAGCCAGCCACGTGTCAGTTCCCGCGCATGCTGGCTCTTGGCGTCATCACCGAACCAGCGCAGCAGCGGGCCTTCCTTGTCGACGCCCTCTGTACGGATGGCCTCAGCCCGCGCGAGCACGGCCGCCTTCGCCGCAGGATCACGGCGATAGACACCGTTCAGGTAACCGACGCGCGCGACACGATCGCCGAAGCTCGCAGCAGCCCCCCCGGAAATCAGCGCCCCCATGGAATGCCCGGCGACATTGGCGCGGGTGATCCGCATATCATCCAGAAAACGGCCGAACCAGCCGACGAAATCCGTAAGCGTGCTGCCGGCAGGCAACCGTTCGCTGCCGCCATGACCCGGCATGTCGACCGCAATGATGCGATGCGTGTGGGAAAAAGCCTCGATCTGCGGCTTCCAGGCTTCAAGCCGCATGCCAACGCCGTGGATGAGGATCAGGTCCTCGCCGGCACCCGCTTCAAAATAGGCCGCCCCACCCTCTGTCGTCTTGCGAGGGAGCGCGGCAGCACCTGCCTTTGCAACATTGACCCGTGACGGGATCGCGGCCTCCTGCATTGACGTCGCCCTCAAACGCCGGCCGGATTGGCAACGTCCTGACCGAGATCCTTCAGATCCTGGTAGCGGTCGCCAATGCGGTGATGGGGTCGGCCACCAACGGAGGCGCCAAGCGCCACAACGATCTCATCGGCAGCCGGTGCATCGGGAATGGCGGTCTGGATGGTGAGGTAATGCGAGCGACGGCCCTCGTCGTTCTTGTCCATCAGCGGGATCATGATCGGCGCATTGCCCGGACCGCGGGTGTTGCAAAAGGCGAGATAGGACTTGGCTCCCACTGCCTGACGATAGTGGTTACCGAAGCGCAGCGTGTGAATGAGCGCGGAGGCATGTTCGATTTCGCCATCCAGCCCGACGACCGCCGCCTTGCCGTAAGCCTCTACAGCTTCGCCGGAACCGACTGCATCGAGGATCATCTTCGTCAGCAACTCACCGAGCACGGGCGCACCGGCATGAATTTCCGGCTTCAGATTCTCCACGAAGCCTTTTCCCGCCCAGGGGTTTTTTACCACCGCGATAGCGCTGAACAGTTTCAGAGGCACTGCTGCGGCCTTACCCCCCTCAATCAACGTCGTTTCGACCTGCAGCAGGGTCTTGCGGATCTGGATGGACATGAAAGTTCTCTCCATGGATATGATGTCTTATGGTATGCCATAATATATCACTGTCAAGTGTCGTACGATTTTTCGCCTGGAAATCGAAAATCATCAATTTTAGCAGGGATTTATGGGCTAAAATTTCGCGACACTCCCGTCATAAGCGAGCTCGTACAGACGCGTCATTTCCGCGACTGTCGGCACCCGGGGGTTATTCGCCGGCGTGCCGGAGGCGAGGCCCTGACGCACCATTTCCGGCAAAAGCTCGAGATAACGGCTCCTGTCGATGCCGAACTCTTGCAGGGTCGGCACCTTCAGCCTCCTGTTCAGGCCGATGAAGGCCTCCACGAGCTTCGTACCGGCAATCTGGTCGCTATCCGCCGGACTGGCACAATCCAGTGCACGGGCGGCGGCGGCATACTGCGGTAAAGCGGAATTCAGCGAGAACAGCGTGACCAGTGGCAGCACCATCGCGTTCGACATGCCATGCGGCACATGGAAAAAAGAACCTACCGGCCGGCTGAGACCATGGATCAGGGCGGTCGATGTGTTGGAGACGGCAAGCCCGGCATGGGTTGCGCCCAGCATCATCGCTTCACGCGCATCCCGGTCATCGGGATTATCTGCCACCTTTTGGAGATTTGCGCCGATCAGCTTCAGCGCGGAAAGCGCCAGCGCTTCGGAATGGGTGTTGCCATTACGGTTGACCAGCGCCTCCAGTGCATGGGTCAACGCATCAATGCCGGTATCGACCGTGACCCGGTAGGGGCAGCTCAGCGTCAGTTCGTAATCGATGATGGCGGCGACAGGCAAAGCGGCGGTACCAAGGATCAGCATTTTTTCGCTTGCCCCCGTATCGGTCACGACGGCGGCGCGTGTCACCTCTGATCCGGTTCCGGCCGTCGTTGGAATTGCGATTACCGGCATGACGGCGAAATCCACGATCCGAGGCACTTTCAGGGATCGCAAATCTTCTCCACTTGTTGCCACGATCGCGCCCGCCTTGGCAGTATCCATGGCACTGCCGCCGCCGAGTGCGACGAGACTATCGTGGGCGCCATCGGAAATTCGTTTCACCAGAGCAGAGATGGATATATCTGTCGGGTCTTCCACGACGTCGGAGAACACGGCGGCTTCGATACCTTCCCCGGCAAGCGCCTGCAAAAGCGCCTCGGCGTGGCCTAGCTTCTGCATCACAGGATCGCAGACCAGCAGCGGCCGAATGACTCCCAGCGATTTTACCACGGCCGGCAATCGAAAACGGCTGCCGCCGCCGATCAGCATTTCGCGAGGCATCAGGACACGGTTTATCATTGCGGTTCTCCGCCAATATCGGACTGTGTTGTTCGAAATGGCCGAAGCGGGTTTAGACACCTGCTCCGGCATGCATGCACCTAGTGGGCCAGGATTTTCGACAGGAAGGAGCGAGCTCGTTCCGTTTTCGGACGAGTGAAGAAATCGTCGCCCTCTCCGATCTCGACGATTTCGCCGCCATCCATGAAGACGATACGGTCCGCCACCTTGCGGGCAAAACCCATCTCATGCGTCACCACCATCATCGTCATGCCCTCCTGCGCGAGCGAGACCATGACGTCGAGGACCTCGTTGATCATTTCCGGATCGAGCGCCGATGTCGGCTCATCGAACAGCATGGCGACCGGGTCCATCGCCAGCGCACGGGCAATGGCGACGCGCTGCTGCTGACCGCCCGACAATTGCCCGGGATATTTCCTGGAATGCGCCGTCAATCCCACCCGTTCGAGAAGGGTATTGGCCTTGGCCAGCGCTTCCGCCGGCGAACGGCCCAAAACCTTCTCCTGTCCGATGCAGAGATTTTCAAGGATCGTCATATGCGGGAAAAGTTCGAAATGCTGGAACACCATGCCCACTTTGGAGCGCAGTTTCGGCATATCAGTCTTCGGGTTTGTCACCTCCACACCGTTGACGGTGATGACGCCGTTGCCAATCGTCTCCAGTGCATTGACGCATTTGATCAGCGTCGATTTTCCGGAACCGGAAGGCCCGCAGATTACGACGACTTCGCCCTTGGAGACAGTCAGGCTGCAATTTGTCAGGACCTGAAAATTCGGGCCGTACCATTTGTTGACGGATTGTAGTTCGATCATGCTGGTTACTTGCGACATCGGACCGCTCCTTAATGCACGTCAGTCATCATGGGGCCATAGGCCTTGCCGAACCGCTTTTCGATCCGGCGCTGGATCAGTTCCCAAGCGGTCGTCATGGCAAGGTAATAAAGGGCTGCGACCATGAAGAGCTCAAGAACCAGGAACTTTTCCTGAATGAGCACCTGCGTGCGGCGCAGAAGTTCTTCCATGGAAATGATCGAGGCGATCGACGTCGTCTTGAGCACGCCGTTGACGGAATTGCCAAGCGGCGGAATGATGATGCGGAAAGCCTGCGGCGCAACGATGTATCGCATCACCTGCGCCTCGGTCATGCCGATGGCACGCGCCGCACTGATCTGGCCCTTTGGAACCGCGGCAATGCCCGCCCGGACGATTTCCGACAGATAGGCCGCTTCACAGAGCGACAGGCCGATCAGCGTTGATTGCAGAACAGTCAGCTTGATGCCGATCTGCGGCAGACCGGTATAGATGATGATGAGCTGCACCAACAGCGGCGTGCCACGAAAGATCCATGTGTAGAAATAGGCCGGCCCTGACAGGACGCGGTATTTCGACATGCGCATAACAGCAATGACAAAGCCCAGCGCAAGGCCGGCCGTCATGGCGAAAACCGTGAGGCCGAGCGTCACAAGCGCGCCCTCGAACAGATAGTAATTCGTCAGATATTCAAAGAAACCTTCCCAGTTCCAACCCTTCACGTCTTTCTCCAATTCAAGCGGGAGCGGTCGCGGCGAGAGCTTTCCCGCCGCGATGACAGTTCAGATGGATGGAATTCAGCCTTCCGGGCCGAGAACGGCGAGGTCGCCGGGCGCCATGCTGACGCCGTAATCGCCCATCAGCTTTTCGAGGGAACCGTCGGCCCTCATCTCCTTCAGCGCAACGGAGACAGCGTCGGCCACGTCCTTGCTGCCGAAGGAAAGCGAGCCAGGTGTGGGATACATGCCTGATAGCGCGTGGGTAAATTCACCGCGATCCTGATACTGTTTGGCAACCGGATCGATCGATACAGCCGCCTGCACCTGGCCGGCGCGCAATGCCTGATAAACGGTCGCGTAATTGTCGAAGAGGTTGATCGTCATCGGCGCGAGACCGCGCTTTTTGAAGTCCTCGTTCAGTTCCTTGATCTTGCGCTCGGCATAACCGCCAATATCGGTGCTGACGGCCTTGCCGGCGAGATCGTCTACTTTGGTGATGGGATCAGAGGCGCCGACCGCCGTCGAAATGCTGATGGCGAGGTTTTCATAGGGAATCATGAACAGGATCTTGCGTCGCTCTGCCGTCACGAACAGGCCGGCATTGATCATGTCCCAGCGGCCACCCTGCAGGCCCGGCACCATGGTCGCATATTCGGTGCTGATATATTCCGGCTTCAGACACAGACGTTTGGCGATCTCATAACCAAGCTCAATGCGCAGCCCTTTAAGGACACCCTGCTGATCGGCATAGGCCATGGGCGGCAGGGTCGGGCTGGTGGCCATGACGAGATGACCGGGCTTGATGAGATTATCGTCGGATATTTTCGGGGTGCAGTCCTGAGCAACAGCAGCACCGGCAAAAAGAGTGATGGCAACGCCCGTCAGAAAGGTTTTGGCGCGCACGGCTGTGCATTTCCGGGAAATCGGATTCCAGTTCATATTAAGCTCCGCTCTTTATATTATTTATTATGGCATACCATCACACCAAACGGTTTGCCCTGTCAAGAAGCGGTCAAGTATTTTTCTAAATTACTGAAAAACAACGATAAAAGCAATAATCACGCGCTTGCGATTCCCACCGGGGAAACCGCAAGGGCGGAGATGGTCAGATCGCCGAAAACCGTTAGTCGGCGGTTTTTTGTGCCGTCAGAACGGCTTCGGCAATGGCACAGGCGCTCGTGACGTGATCAAGCGCGGCTTTGTAAGCGGCATCACCATCGCCATTTCGGATGGCCTCGACGATTTTTTCCATCTGCGCCGGACCTTCGGTATCGCGGCTTTTCGTCTTGATGGTCATGGAGCGCAAATGATTGATCCGCACCGTCAACAGATTGACGACGCCCCAGGCGACATGCCGGTCGATCTTGCTGAACAGCGTCTGGTAGAAGGACGAGGTATGGGCCAGCACGCCCGGCATATCCTTCGCGACATAACTTTCACGGATGTGCCTGAGTGAAACTTCCAGTGCCTCGACAATGGCGGGGTCCCGGCGTTCGGCGCAAAGACGCGCCGCCATTCCCTCCAGCGCACCGCGGATTTCGTAAATCTGCTTGGCCTCGTCGAGATCGAGCAGAGCGACCATCGGGCCTTTATTCGGCAGGTTCGCCACCAGCCCTTCGGATTCCAGATGCCGCAGAACTTCGCGAACAATGGTGCGGGAAACACCAAGCTGGGCGCAGAGATCGCGCTCCACGAGGCGGTCGCCGGGGCGGAAATAACCATTCACGATCGCGTCCCGCACCTTGTCGAGCGCGAGTTCCCTCAGCGTCTTTGTCGGACGCTCAACACGAATGGCAGTTCCCTGCAAAGCACCGGTCATGGTATTATCCCGTTTTGGCACCTCCCGCCTGCGCTCGCGCGCAGAAGCAGGTTCTGGCTCTTGATATTATGGCGTACCAACTTATTTAGCTGCGCATCTCCTTTATGGCAACAGCCCACGCGCGGCCGTCAACCTGACCGGCCGGAAGGCCTCATCCCATCCTTTCCGACGCATAAGAACCGGGACTGGGCGGAAACACCACCGTCCGGCTGCCGTTTAAAAACACGCGTCGATGAATATGGGCGTGTATGGCTCGCGCCAGCACCTGCGCCTCCACGTCACGGCCGAGCGAGACATAATCATCGGCCGACTGGGCATGGGTGATGCGAACGGTGTCCTGCTCGATGATCGGCCCTTCATCCAGATCGGCGGTCACATAATGGGCCGTCGCACCGATCAGCTTCACACCGCGCTGATAGGCCTGCTTGTAAGGGTTTGCGCCCTTGAACGACGGGAGGAAGGAATGATGTATATTGATGATCTTGCCAGACATGGCCTCGCACATCGTGTCGGAAAGCACCTGCATGTAGCGCGCCAGAACGACAAGTTCCGTGCCGGTACTTTCCGCGATCTCCATGATCCGGGCTTCCGCCTGCGGCTTGTTTTCCTTCGTCACCGGAATGTGATGGAAGGGAATGTCGTGATTGACGACCACCTTCTGGTAATCGAAATGGTTGGAGACGACACCGACGATGTCAATCGGCAAGGCTCCGATGCGCCAGCGATAGAGCAGGTCATTGAGGCAATGGCCGAAGCGCGAGACCATCAGCAGAACCTTCATTCGCTCAGCCTGATTATGCAGCGCCACTTCCATGCCGAATGTCTTCGAAATCGGCGCGAGCCCCGCCATCAGCTCATCCCGCGTCGCACCTTCCTCGGAGATGAAACCCACACGCATGAAAAAGCGACCGGTGCCGAGATCGTCGAACTGCGAACTGTCGACGATGTTGCAGCCTTTCTCCGCCAGAAGACCTGAAAGGGCGGCAACGATGCCACGGGTGGATTTGCATGTTACGGTCAGGACGAAGTTCGTCATCTCGCGATCTCTCTGTCATCGATATGGGAAAAGCCCGCGCGGTTTTGACGCGCGCGGGAAAAGCCGCAAGGGCGGCGGGGAAAAACCGGGCTCAGACGTCGAGCGTGGTTTGATGCTCCCAGGCGGTGAACTGCGCGCAATAGCTGTTCCACTCACTCTGCTTGAGCTTCAGATAGGCCTTCGAGAACTCCATGCCGAGCGCCTGCTGCAACACCGTATCCTTCTCATATTCGCGTAGCGCATCGAGAAGATTGAGTGGCAGCTTCGGTGCGTCCGTGACGGTATGGCCTTCACGATACATGTCGATATCGTAGTGCCGGCCAGGATCTGCCTTGGAACGGACACCGGAGAGACCGGCAGCGATGATGATGGCCTGCAGCAGATAGGGGTTCACCGCACCATCCGGCAGGCGCAGTTCAAACCGCCCCGGCCCCGGCACGCGCACCATATGGGTGCGGTTATTGCCGGTCCAGGTCACCGTATTCGGTGCCCAGGTCGCGCCCGAAATGGTGCGGGGGGCGTTGATGCGCTTGTATGAATTGACTGTCGGATTGGTGACGGCCGCAAGCGCGGACGCGTGTTTCATGATGCCGCCGAGAAAGGTCTTGCCCTTGACCGACAGTCCAAAGGGCATTTCCTTGTCAGCGAAGGCATTGACCTTGCCGTCGAGGTCCCACACCGAGATATGGGCATGGCAACCGTTGCCGGTCAGCCCCTTGAACGGTTTGGGCATGAAGGTGGCACGCAGTCCGTGCTTTTCGGCAACGGACTTCACCATGAACTTGAAAAAGGAATGTTTGTCGGCGGTCTGCAGCGCGTCATCATATTCCCAGTTCATCTCGAACTGGCCATTCGCGTCCTCATGGTCGTTCTGATAGGGCTTCCATCCAAGCTCGAGCATGTAATCGCAAATCTCGGCGATCACATCGTAACGTCGCATGACGGCCTGCTGGTCGTAGCAGGGTTTTTCCGCCGTATCGTAGTCGTCGGAGATTTTCGCACCATCAGGCGAAATCAGAAAAAATTCCGGCTCGACACCCGTCTTGACCCTCAGCCCCTCGCCTGCCGCCTCCGCGATAAGCTTTTTCAGGACCACACGCGGCGCCTGCTCCACCGGCTGGTCTTCCATGACACAATCGGCAGCGACCCAGGCGACATCCTTCTTCCAGGGAAGCTGGATGACCGAAGAGGCATCCGGCACGGCAAAAAGATCGGGATGGGCAGGCGTCAGATCAAACCAGGTGGCGAAACCGGCAAAACCCGCGCCATCCTTCTGCATGTCTGCGATCGCTTCTGCCGGCACCAGTTTGGCGCGCTGGCCACCGAAGAGATCGGTATAGCTGATCATGAAATATTTGATGCCCTTGTCGGCAGCAAATTTGGAGAGGTCCAGTGTCACGTCATTCCCCTTTTTTTGGTATCAGACACTTCATTGAAAAAAGACGGGCACATCCTCCCAAATGCGCCCGCCCGTTCTTTATGGCCTAAAAGCTGCCTTTGCCCGGGAACCAGTTGGTTCCCGCCAGCGGAACCTGCGCCATGGCGGCAGCCTCCATCGTCAGCGCCACCAGATCTTCCGGCTCCAGATTATGGAGATGGTTCTTGCCGCAGGCACGCGCGATGGTCTGCGCCTCGAGCGTCATGACCTTCAGATAATTGGCAAGCCGACGGCCAGCGGCGACGGGATCGAGGCGCGCCGCAAGTTCCGGATCCTGCGTGGTGATGCCGGCTGGGTCTTTGCCCTCGTGCCAGTCATCGTAAGCGCCGGCCGTGGTGCCGAGTTTCTGGTATTCCTCTTCCCACTTCGGATCATTGTCGCCGAGCGCCACCAGCGCCGCCGTGCCGATGGCGACCGCATCCGCACCCAACGCCAGCGCCTTTGCAACATCAGCACCCGAACGGATGCCGCCGGAGACGATCAGTTGCACCTTGCGGTGCATCCCGAGATCCTGAAGCGCCTGAACGGCGGGGCGAATGCAGGCGAGTGTCGGCATGCCGACATTTTCGATAAAGACATCCTGCGTGGCCGCCGTGCCGCCCTGCATGCCATCAAGCACCACCACATCGGCACCGGCCTTCACCGCGAGCGCCGTGTCGTAATAGGGGCGCGCGCCGCCGACCTTGATATAGATCGGCTTTTCCCAGTCGGTAATTTCGCGCAGTTCGAGGATCTTGATTTCCAGATCGTCAGGGCCGGTCCAATCAGGGTGACGGCAGGCGGAGCGCTGGTCGATACCTTTCGGCAGGTTGCGCATATTGGCGACGCGATCGGAAATCTTCTGGCCAAGCAACATACCGCCACCGCCCGGCTTCGCGCCCTGGCCGACCACGACCTCGATGGCGTCCGCACGGCGCAGGTCTTTCGGGTTCATGCCGTAACGGGATGGCAGATACTGGTAAACCAGCGTCTGGCTGTGGCCACGCTCCTCGTCCGTCATGCCGCCATCGCCCGTCGTGGTGGACGTGCCGGCAATGGTCGCGCCACGGCCAAGGGCTTCCTTGGCGTTGCCCGAAAGCGCGCCAAAACTCATGCCGGCAATGGTGATCGGCGTTTTCAGCGTGATCGGCTTCTTGGCGAAACGCGTTCCCAGTGTGACGGTGGTATCGCATTTTTCACGATACCCCTCGAGCGGGTAACGCGAGATGGAAGCACCGAGAAAAAGCAGGTCATCGAAATGCGGCACCTTGCGCTTGGTGCCCGCCCCGCGAATGTCGTAAATTCCGGTCGCCGCCGCGCGGCGGATTTCCGCCAGCGTATGATCGTCAAAGGTTGCGGATTTACGCGGCGGGGTTAAGGGGTTGTGATAGCTCATCTGAATATCCCTCGCCTCAATACGCGTCGGCGTTGTCGATGTTGAAATTATAGAGCGTACGGGCGGAGCCGTAGCGCTTGAACTCAGCGGGGCTGACATCCGTAACGCCGGCCCTTTCGAGGAGTTCGGCAAGCTTTTCGAGATGTTCCGGGCGCATTTCCTTTTCGATGCAATCCGCACCGAGGCTCTTCACCGATCCACGCACGAACAGTTTCGCCTCATAAAGGCTGTCGCCCAGCGCATCGCCTGCATCGCCGCAGACGACGAGATGGCCGGACTGGCCCATGAAGGCAGACATATGGCCGATATTGCCCTTCACGACGATATCGATGCCCTTCATGGAAATACCGCAACGGGAAGCGGCATTGCCCTTGATGACGAGAAGCCCGCCGCGACCGGTGGCGCCGGCATATTGAGAGGCGTCGCCCTCGATGACGACGGTGCCGGACATCATGTTTTCCGCCACACCCGGGCCGGCCGAACCGTGAACGGTGACGGTACCGCCATCATTCATGCCGGCGCAATAATATCCGACCGAACCGCGCACATCGACGGTCACGGGACTGTCGATACCAACGGCGACGGCATGGTGGCCGCGCGGATTGACGACTTCAAATTCGGTATCGTTGACACCGGAGGAAAGGCCGTGAAGTGCGCTATTCAGTTCACGCAAAGGCGTGTGGGAGAGATCGAAGACTGGCATGGATTATGACTTTCAAAACGGGCGCCGATGATGGGTCTCAGGCGGCCTTTTCATGGTCCCAGAAATAGACGGTCGCCGGTTCCGGCTCCCATACGCGGGCATTTTCGATGCCCGGCAGGTTCACCAGAGCGCGGTATTCCGAACCGAAAGCGACATATTGGTCGGTCTCGGCCATGACGGCCGGCTTGCAGGCGATGGGATCACGCACCACGCCGAAACCGGATTTAGTGCCGACGACAAAAGTGAAGAAGCCGTCTAGATCATCAAGCGCGCCTGTCAGCGCCTCGCCCAGATCCTTGCCCTTGGCCATTTCCGCCGTGAGATAGGCGGCCGCCACTTCGGAGTCGTTCTGGGTCTCGAACGTCATGCCTTCGCGCACCAGTTCTCGGCGCAGATTGTTGTGGTTTGAGAGCGAACCATTATGCACCAGGCACTGATCGGCGCCGGTGGAGAAGGGATGCGCGCCAAGCGTCGTCACTGCCGATTCTGTCGCCATGCGGGTGTGGCCAATGCCGTGGGTGCCGGCCATGGAGCGCACGTCAAAGCGGGTGACCACGTCCTTTGGCAGGCCAGTTTCCTTATAGATTTCGACGCTGTCGCCGGAGCCCATGACGCGCACATTCGGACGAATGGCAGAAAGGACCGAGCGAATTTCCGTGAGCTTGTCCGCAGGGATATCCAGAACCGCATGAGTGCTTTTAACCGCAACCGAGGCTTCAACGCCGTTGTCCTTCAACGTCTCGGCAAGATTTGAAAAATCCGCCGCAGGATCGGCCGACTGGATGGTCACTTTTGCCCGGCCATCAGCAGCATTTCCATAGATCGCGATGCCGGCCGAATCCGGTCCACGGTCGGTCATTGTGACCAGCATGTCCGAGAGCAGCTGACCCAGCTGCGGTTCAAGGCTTTTGTCTTTCAGGAATAGTCCAACAATGCCGCACATCGACAGGCACCTCCGTTCGTTTCTGAACCAAGGCTTAACATATGGAATTCCAGAGCGTCAACTATAAGGAATATTTTTTTCTTCTAAGGCAAATCTTCAATCGGAAGGACCCCGCCTTTGCGGATAGGAAATGATCGACAGATAACGTGCGGGCAACTTCACCAGTTCTTCCGGGCCATGCGGCGCATCGGCATCGAAAAACAGACTGTCCCCCGTCTGCATGGTGAAAAGCTGTTCGCCGTGGCGATAGACCACCTCTCCCTCCAGCATGTAGAGAAACTCCATTCCCTCATGCTGGAAGGTTGGAAATACATCCGAGTCCGTCGTCAGCGTAATGAGATAAGGCTCGACCGTGACGCCGCTGGTATTGTTGTCGATATGGCCGAGAAGACTGTATTGATGGCCCGCACGGGTGCCTCTGCGGTCGATATTCACGCCCTGACCAGCTTTGACGAAAGTGGCGCTTCGCGGCTCTTCGAAGCCGCGAAAGAAGGCGGTAATCGGCACGCCCAAGGCCTTGGAGAGTGTTTGAAGCGTGGTGAGCGAGGGGGAAATATTGCCATTCTCGATCTTGGAAAGCATGCCCACGGAGACGCCCGTGGCTGAGGCGAGATCGGTCACGGTGATCCCCAGCTTCTTGCGATAGGCGCGCACTTCGTGGCCGATGGCCATTTCCAGATTGTTGACCCTCGGCTCACGAACGGCATGCGGGTCCTGTGACAGGAACTGCGCCTGCTCGGTAATGGTGGTGTCCTTGGCCATCGGGTCCTCCGGAATTACATAGATTTCCTTCCTTACAGGAAATCTATTTTAATTCGGAGGAAATCTTGCGACGCAGCGCGTTGGGCGACTGGCCGAAGCGTGACTTGAAATGTCGGGAAAAATGACTTGCACTGGAAAAGCCTGTGGCGAAGGCCACTTCCGCTATCGAAAGTGGGCTTTGCTCCAGCAATCGCCGCGCGTGATCGAGCCGGATGGCGAGATAGGTTGCAAGAAAACTCGACTTCAGACGGGTCGAGAAGAGCCGGTCGAGGTGGCGCATGCTGGTTCCCGCCAGTTTAGCCATCGTCTGCCGGTCGAGGGGGCTCTCAATGGTCGCTTCCATTTTTTCAAGCACGGTCAGCAAGGCCGGATGATTGGTGCCGTGACGTTCGGCCGAGGAGCCACGCTGCGGCGCTTCGGACTGAGCAACCGCCGTGTGCAGATACCAGTCGCTGACACGACGCGCGAAATGCGCGCCCATTCTCTGCGAAATCATTGAATGCATCATGTCGAGAGGGGCGACACCGCCAGCACAGGTAATGCGATCTCCATCAATGACGAAGCGGGCCTGTCTGGGCGTGAGATGGGCGAATGCTTCCATAAGCACTGGCGCGTGTTCCCAGTGAATGGTAAAATCGCGATTATCCAGCAGGCCTGCGGCGGCCAGCAGGTAAGCACCGCTGGAAATGCCACCAATCCTGACGCCTTGGCGCGCCAGCCGCCGCAGCATGCCAAACGCCCCTTCCCCCAAAACCCAGTCCTGCGGCCCACCGCCGGCACAGACGAAGATCGTATGGCATCGATCGCCTACCGTGGCGAGTGACTGGCAGTGGACGACAATTCCCGACGAGCTTCTGATGGCTTCACCAGAGAAGGACAAAGGCACGACCTCATATAGATCGGTCCCGGCGATGAGATTGGCGGCCCGCAACGGTTCTGTCGCTGAAGCGTAGGACATCAGCGCAAAATTCGGCACAAGGATAAAACCAACACGCCGGGTGCTTTTCTGCTCGGCAATCGTCATGGCTCATTCCTAATTCATAATGTCTCTTTTCTGCAATGTGAATTCAGTCGGCGGGGTTAGGCTTGAACCAAGATATTTCGAGGCAGGCCAGATGCGCTATTCCGCTTTTTCCATTTTCAAGAACGGCCTATTCGGCAACAAGGGATGGAAACCCGCGTGGCGGGATGTCGCGCCCAAGCCGCACTACGACGTTATCATCGTGGGCGGCGGCGGCCACGGACTGGCGACCGCCTATTATCTTGCCAAGGAATTCGGCATAACGAATGTCGCCGTGCTGGAGAAAAACTACATCGGTTCCGGCAATGTTGGCCGAAACACCACGATCATCCGCTCCAACTACCTGCTGCCCGGCAATAATCCCTTCTACGAGCTTTCGATGAAGCTCTGGGAAGGGCTGGAGCAGGATTTCAACTTCAATGCCATGGTTTCCCAGCGCGGTGTGCTCAATCTCTTTCATTCGGATGCGCAGCGTGACGCCTATACACGGCGCGGCAATGCCATGCGTCTGCACGGCGTCGATGCCGAGTTGCTGGACCGCGCCTCGGTAAAGGCCATGCTGCCGTTTCTCGATTTCGATAATGCCCGCTTTCCTATTCAGGGCGGCCTGCTGCAAAAGCGCGGCGGCACGGTGCGGCATGATGCTGTAGCATGGGGATATGCACGCGGCGCAGACAGCCGGGGCGTCGATATCATTCAGGGCTGCGAAGTGACGGGTATTCGCCGGGAAAACGGCAAAGTGACGGGTGTGGAAACCAGCCGGGGCTTTATTGGCTGCGGGAAGCTGGCACTGGCGGCGGCGGGTAATTCTTCACAGGTGGCCAGCATGGCCGGGCTGAAACTGCCAATCGAAAGTCACGTGCTGCAGGCTTTCGTCTCCGAAGGGCTGAAGCCCTTCATCGACGGCGTCGTCACCTTCGGTGCGGGCCATTTTTACGTCTCGCAATCGGACAAGGGCGGCCTCGTCTTCGGCGGCGATATAGACGGCTACAATTCCTATGCCCAGCGCGGCAATCTGGCCACGGTCGAACATGTGGCGGAAGCGGGCAAGGCAATGATCCCCGCTCTCTCCCGCGTCAGGGTCCTGCGCTCTTGGGGCGGCATCATGGATATGTCCATGGATGGTTCGCCGATCATCGACCAGACACCGATCGACAATCTCTACCTTAACGCTGGCTGGTGCTACGGCGGCTTCAAGGCGACGCCTGCTTCCGGTTTCTGCTTCGCCCATCTGCTGGCGCGCGGCACACCGCAGGAAACGGCGACCGCCTTCCGGCTGGACCGCTTCCGGCGCGGTTATCTCATTGATGAAAAGGGCCAGGGCGCACAGCCTAACCTTCACTAAATCTGTAGCGGATTTCAGGCGAAAACCGTTCACAATTTTCGCCGTCCCTAAATCTCGCGGAGCAAGGACATCTGAAATGGCAAGTCTCGTCCCCTGCCCGCATTGCGGGCCAAGACCGAAGGAAGAATTCACCATCAAGGGCGCGGTCCTTCAAAGGCCCGCCGCCGATGCCGGCACGGAGGAATGGTTCGATTATGTCTATCTGCGCGACAATCCGCGCGGGGCCTATGACGAATATTGGCACCACACATCCGGCTGCCGCCGCTGGCTGGTCGTCGCCCGCGACACCGTCACCCACCAAATATCCGCCTGCCGCGACGCCGCCGACAAGACAAAAGTGACAAGCGCATGAACTCTCACCGTCTGAAGACCGGCGGTCTGATCAACCGCTCCAAGCCACTTCCCTTCACCTTCGACGGCAAGCTGATGTCGGGCCTGGAGGGTGACAGCCTTGCCTCCGCACTGCTCGCCAATGGTCAGAAACTCGTTGGCCGCAGTTTCAAATATCATCGCCCGCGCGGTCTATTGACGGCGGGCGCAGCCGAGCCGAACGCGCTGATGACGATCGGCAGCGGCGGGCGCACGGAGCCGAACACCCGCGCCACCATGCAGGAGCTTTATGCCGGGCTGGAAGCCAGAAGCCAGAACCGCTGGCCCTCTCTTGATTTCGATATAGGCGCATTGACCGGTCTTCTCTCCCCGTTCCTCGGCGCGGGGTTCTATTACAAGACCTTCATGTGGCCCGCCGCCTTCTGGGAAAAGATATATGAGCCCTTCATCCGTAAAGCAGCCGGTCTCGGCAAGGCGAGTTATGAGGCGGATCCGGATTCCTATGACAAATGCTGGGCACATTGCGACCTGCTGGTGATCGGTTCCGGCCCGGCGGGGCTCGCCGCCGCTCTTGCGGCTGGCCGCGCCGGGGCGCGCGTCATCATGGTCGATGAACATTCTTCGGCTGGCGGCGGTCTTCTTTCCGAAACCGCCACCATCGGTGGCAAAAGCGCTGCGGATTTCGCGGCGCAATGTGTTGCCGAGCTCGAAACCCTGTCCAATGTCACGGTGCTGACGCGAACCACGGCTTTCGGGTGGTATGACGGCAATGTCTTTGGCGCGGTGGAGCGGGTGCAAAAACATCTCTCCGATCCGAAAGCGCACGTGCCCGTGGAACGCCTGTGGCGCATCGTCGCCAAACGAGCCCTGCTGGCCACCGGTGCGGAAGAACGGCCGCTTGTCTTCGGCGGCAATGATATTCCCGGCGTCATGATGGCCGGCGCGATGCGCAGCTATCTCAACCGTTATGCCGTAAGCCCCGGCACGGCGACGGCAATTTTCACCACGAACGACAGCGGTTATGCGCTTGCCCGCGATCTGGAGGCGCAGGGCGTCGCGATTACCGCCATCATCGACAGCCGTAAGCAGGGCAATCCGATCTATGACGGCAAGGCACGCGTCATCAAGGGTGGCGTCGTTTCGAATGCGAAGGGTGGCAAGGCGCTTTCCGCCATCGAGGTTTATGCGAATGGCCGCGCGGAGAGCCTAAATGTCGATGCGCTGGCCATGTCGGGCGGCTTCAGCCCCATCATCCATCTCGCCTGCCATCGCGGCGGCAAGCCGGTCTGGTCGGAAGACCATGCCGCTTTCCTGGCGCCCGGCAATCTCAAGGGGCTGGAACTCGCGGGCTCGGTTTCTGCAATAAACGGTATCGCCGCCTGCCTGGATAATGGCGCGCGAAAAGGTGCGGAACTGGCAGAAGGCCTCGGCTTTGCCTCAACCGCACCGACATTCGGCACGGTGGAAAACGATATCGTGGCCCCGCCTGCAAAGCCGCTCTGGACGATTCCCGGCATCAAGGCGAAAGCCTTTGTCGATTACCAGAACGACGTTCACCGCAAGGATCTCGGCCTTGCCATCCGTGAAGGTTATGGCCACGTCGAACTCGCCAAACGCTACACCACGAACGGCATGGCGACGGATCAGGGCAAGCTTTCGAACGTCAATGCCATCGGGCTGCTGGCCGAAGCGCGTGGTATCTCCCCGGCGGAGGTCGGCACCACGACATTCCGGCCGTTTTATACGCCCGTCTCCTTCGGGGCACTGACCGGGGCCTATCATGGCCAGCACTTCCAGCCGGTACGCAAATCGCCGCTGCATGGCTGGGCCGAAAAAAATGGTGCGGTCTTCGTCGAAACCGGTCTCTGGTATCGCTCCTCCTGGTTTCCTCGCGAAGGCGAAAACGGCTGGCGGGAAAGCGTCGACCGTGAGGTTTTGAATGTGCGCAAGAATGCCGGGCTCTGCGACGTGTCGATGCTCGGCAAGATCGAAATCTGTGGCAAGGACGCCGCGGAATTCCTTAACCGGGTCTATTGCAACGCTTTCCTCAAACTGCCGGTCGGCAAGGCGCGTTATGGCCTGATGCTGCGTGAAGACGGCATGATCTATGACGACGGCACCACCAGCCGGCTGGAGGAAAACCGCTTCTTCATGACCACCACCACCGCTTATGCGGCGGGCGTCATGAACCATCTGGAATTCTGTGCGCAGGCGCTCTGGCCTGATCTCGACGTGCGGCTTGCCTCCGTCACCGACCAATGGGCGCAGATGGCGATTGCGGGACCGAAGGCACGCACCATTCTGCAAAGAATCGTCGATGAAGATATTTCCGATGAAGCTTTTCCTTTCCTTGCAGCGCGGGAAGTCTCCCTGTTTGGCGGGCAACTGCACGGACGCCTGTTCCGGATCTCCTTCTCCGGTGAATTGGCCTTTGAGCTCGCCGTCCCGGCCGGCTATGGTGAAAGCGTCGCCGATGCGCTGATGGAAGCAGGAAAGCCCCAGGGTATCATGCCGTATGGCGTCGAGGCGCTTGGTGTGCTGCGCATCGAAAAAGGCCATGTCACCCACAATGAAATCAACGGCACGGTGGTGCCGGCGGATCTCGGCTTCGGTAAAATGGTCTCGACCACGAAGGCCGATTTCATCGGCCGGCAGATGCTGGAGCGCGAGGGACTCTCCGACGCAGACCGTCCGAGCCTTGTCGGCGTCGTGCCGCTTGATCCAAAACAGTCATTTCGCACCGGTTCGCATATTCTTGCGAAGGAGGCCGCGGCAACGCTGGAGAACGATCAGGGTTATGTGACCTCCAGCGCTTTCTCACCGCATCTAGGTTCGACCATCGGTCTCGCACTCGTCAAGAATGGCGCTGCGCGGCATGGCGAGGAAATCATGGTCTGGAACGGTCTGCGCAACGAATTTACCCAAGCCCGCCTTTGCAACCCGGTTTTTGTCGATCCTCAAAACGAGAAACTCCATGTCTGATTTTAAGTCTGACTTCCGGCCGACGCTCCGTCCGGTGCTGGGCGCGAAGCGAGCGATTGCCTCCACCGCCATCAAGCTCTCTCCTTTGCTGGAGAGCGCTATCATCCACGTTCTGGCCGCACCCGACGCGACGGATCTGGAGTTTCGCCTTCGCGACCTTGCCAAAGGCGATGTACGCGCGGTCTCACCGGGCCAATGGTTCATCGTCGGTGAACACCCTTTGTCTCACGCCGATATGAAGGCGCTTTTCGCGATCCTTGAGCCCCGGGCAACGGGTGTTGACCAGAGCCAAGGACGGGTTCGCATCCGCATTGAAGGCAAGATGGCCGAGCGGGTTCTTGCCAAAGGCACTGCGGTCGACCTATCTCTCGCCGCCTTCTCGGTGGGACACTCCGCCACGACGCTAATCGGCCACATCGCCGCCCACCTCACCCGCGTCGACGGACAGGTTTTTGAAATCATTGTGCTGCGCGGTTTCGCGGAAAGTCTCTGGGACGATCTTGTCCGAATGAGCCTCGAGTTCAGTTGAGACACATAATCGGGGGCACGAACGTGGCAATTAGCATCGATGGAAAGCAATCAACGCTCTGGTTCGCCCCCCAATAATAGATCAGGGCTTTGGCACGATCGTTGCGAGCTTGCGAAACGGCGATAGGATTTGGAGACGGCTTGGCACGCCCTTGGCAATACTGATAATCGATCCAGGACCGATCTTCACCGGTTCGGCTTCAGCCTGCGAATACATGGCCTCGCCTTCGATGACGACAAATGTTTCCTCAAGGTCGCGACCCGGATAGTTGTAGATGCCGGGCTCGGCTTTCCAAACCGCGACGATCGTGCCGTTTTCGATCTGGTCTTGCCATATCTGGCGGCGATAGGAGCCGCCGTCCCGGCCTTGCGCCGGCATGGCCGGAACAAGATCCACGTCATCGGAAATATTGAAAATCGGCATGGTCATGGTAATTCTCCTTGCTGTGTATAATGTTGGCATGAGCCTGATGGTTGTGCTGGTTCAGGCATGGGGTGGCAGGTCCGCCCCAGCCAGTTTCGTGGATATGTTGTCGCGCAGCCGGTAGTAGCGCAGCATCATTTTAGGTGCGAAACCCATGTAGAAGGGCGCAGCCTTCAGGGGCTCCAAATTCAGGGCAAGCTCGTTTTCGGGCTTGCCCAGCGCCCATTCCGAAAGAATGGAACCGAGCATGGAGCCTGTCGGCACACCGCGGCCGGAAAGACCGGTCAAAGCCACGACGCCCGGCGCCAGATCGTAAAAGCGCGGAACGGTGCGATATTGCATGTCGAGTTCGCCGAACCAGAAATAATCCCAGCGGATTTCTTCCCGAAGCTCGGGATGCAGCCATTTGAGCCTTTCGCTCATGACTTGTCGCGTATAGGCCATGTCGCGGCCACGGCGTCCCATGGGGAACATTGATGCGACAATCCGACCTTCGGCACTGTATTTATAGACATAGATGTCACCGCGGCCATCGTGGATCGTCGTGTTTTGCGGCAGGACTGTCCGGCGTGTCTCTTCGGAGAGGATTTGCGTGGCGGCAACGAAGACGCGCTGGATCTTGAAGGTGCGATCGAGCTTGGGCCAGCCGCCAACCGTATAAGCGCCGGTGGTAAAGATCACTTTGGACGCGATCACCTCTCCACCCTCCGTCTTGACCTTCCAGCCGCCGCTCACGTCGCGCTCGCAACCCGTTACCGTCGTACCGGTGAATATCTTCCCGCGTTCCTGGATCACAGCCCGGCCGAGACCGCGGGCGTAACCGAGCGGATTGAGATGGCCTGCCTCCTCATGCAGCCAGCCGCCGTGAAAACGCGGACTGCCGGTGATGGCCGCCACCTCGTCACGATCGAGAAGCCGGGTTTTAGCGCCCACTGCATTATAGGTCTCGACCCTGTGCCTGATCTCTTCCATAGCGCCCTTATGTGGCGCGCCCATCACATAACCGTTCTGCACCCATTCGCAGTCAATCTGATAGTCGCGGATCATGCTTGAGACGCGGTCATTCGCTCGCGTTTGCCGCTCGATCAATCGTTCCGCAAAGGGTTCACCCAGCATGCTGCGCAGCTCGGGCAGGCTGTAATGGGTAAAGGTCGGCGTGCAATGCCCGGCATTGCGGCCGGACCCGCCAAAGCCGATTTCCTGCCGCTCCAGAAGCACCACATTGACGCCGGTTTTCGCCAGCTCCAGCGCGGTCGTCAGGCCGGTATACCCCGCGCCGACGATGCAGACATCGGCCTGCATGCGACCGGAAAGAGGCGCCGTATGCGGTGCGGACGCTGCGGTCGCATACCACAGCGTCACGTCAAAGGGTGAGAACGAGACCATTCGCCCATGCCCTCAGTTCAGGTCGCTGCGCGCATCGAGCGCATCACGAAGGCCGTCGCCGATGAAATTGAAGCTGGTGACGGCAAGGGTGATGGCAACGCCCGGCACGATGGCGAGCCATGGCGCCTTGTCGAGATATTGCTGCGCGCCGTTCAGCATATTGCCCCAGCTCGGCAGCGGCGGCTGGATGCCATAGCCGAGGAAACTGATATAGGCTTCGAGAAGAATGGCGCGCGCAACCGTGAGCGTGGCGGCGACAATGATGGGGCCAACGGCGTTTGGCAGCAGCTCGCGGAACATGATCCAGCCATTGGGCAGGCCGAGCATGCGGGCCGCCATCACGAAGTCCCGCTCGCGCAAGGACCGCACTTCGGCCTCAACCAGACGGGCAATCTCCATCCAGCTGGTGACGGCGATGATGACCGTGATCATGAACGGGCTGGGCTTGACGAAGGCGGCAAGCGCCAGAAGCAGGAAGATGCTGGGAAACGACAGAAACGCATCAACGAAGCGCATCAATATTGCGCCGATGCGACCGCCATAATAACCGGCAACCACGCCGATGATGGTGCCGATCAGCGTCGACAGCACCATGGCAAAGAACCCGACCAGCAGCGAGATGCGGCCGGCGTTGAATAGGCGCGCGGCGATGTCACGCCCGAGCGGATCGGTACCGAAAATATGGGAGCCGGTCATCGGTGGGGCAAAGCGGGCGCGCAGATCGATGAAAAGTTCATCATAGGGCAGAAGATAGGGCCCGACCACGCAGGCGAAAATCATCACGGTGATCATGATGAGGCCGAGCACGGCAAGCTTGTGGCGGGCGAAACGGCGCAGCGTGCGGTTCTGCCACCAGCGGAATTGCGGTGTGGCCGGTGAGGGATGAAGTGTTGCAGCGGACATGGTCTTTCCTTCGATTGGGTGCGGCGTTTCCTCGATCCGGCCCTATCCGAGCCGGATACGGGGATCGACGAGAGCGACCAGGAGGTCGGCGAGCAAGCTTCCCAGCAGCACGAGGATGGCGGAAAACATCAGCAGTCCCATCACGACGGGATAGTCGTGATAACCGAGGCTATCGAGGAACAGGCGGCCCATGCCGGGCCAGGTAAAGACGGTCTCGGTGACAAGCGCGCCCCCGAGGATCGTCGGAAGCTGGAGACCGGCAAGGGTGATCATCGGTAAAAGCGCATTGCCGACGACGTGTTTCATCAGCACCCTGCGTGGCGTCAGCCCCTTGGCGCGGGCGGTGCGGACAAAATCCTGATTGATGACATCAAGCGTCGCGGTGCGCATATAGCGGCTCCAGACGGCGATGTTGACAAGGGCGAGCACGAGGCTCGGCATGATCAAGTGGATTGCATAATCATAAAAAGACTGATCACCGATCGTATACATGTTGCCCGCCGGCAGCCATTTCAGCCTGAGCGCAAAAACATAAATAGCCACCAGTCCGAACCAGAAGGTGGGAATGGAAAGCGCCACCATTGCCCCGACCGTCGCGGTGTAATCGAACAGCGTATAGCGTTTGGTCGCCCCCTTGATGCCGAGCCAGGTGCCGACAAGGATGGATATGACGGTGGATGAGACCATCAACAGAAGCGTCGCGAACAGATGCCCGGAGATAATGTCGAGAACCGGTCGCTGGTCGCGATAGGATTTCCCCCAGTCGCCTTGCAGGAGACGCCAGGCCCATTCGAGATATTGCACCGGCAGGGGCCGGTCGAGGCCCATTTGGTGGGCGATACGGTCGAGCGCCTCTCGCGTCATGCCGGGCGTCAGGGCAAATTGCGACAATGGCCCGCCGGGTGCCAGATTGAGGATCGCAAAACCGATGATCGAGACGAGCAGCAGAAGCACGAGGCTCTGCCATATCCGATGGATAAGAAAGGTCAGCATGTTGAGGCTCCAGGTCGCATCGTGAACTGGCTCAGAACCATCCACGAATAGCCGTCAGAGTGCCGGCTGTTTCAAAGCCGGCACCGTCGCTTCGATCGGGTGGGAAACCCTGTGCGGCAGGCTTTATGCCACCCGCCAGGTGGAAACGTTCCACGTATCGATGCGGGTGTTGACGTTTGGCGTCACGTTTTCGACGCCCTGCTTGTGACCACGCACCGTTGCATACTGGAAAAGCGGCAATAGCGGCAGTTCCTTGCGCATGATCTCCTGGATCTTCAGGTAGACGGTCTTGCGTTCTTCCGGCACGAAGAGGCTGCCGCCCTTGGCCAGGAGATCATCGACGTCCTTGTTGACGAATTGCCAGGTGTTCTGGCCCGAGCCGCCTTTCGCGCCGCTGGAGGTGGAGCGGAAAAAGTCTGAAGTATCAGGGTCCGGGCCGGTCAGGAAGTCGAGCCCGACGATAACCGAATCGAACTTCGACAGCATCCAGTAGTCACCCCACATGACGGCCGGCGGCAGGTTGGAAATGGTCATTTCCACGCCGATATCCTTGAAGGATTGCTGCATATATTGCTGAACCTGCTCGCGGATATGGTTGCCGGCCGTCGTGGAGCAGGTGAAGGCGAGCTTCACACCATCCTTGGCGCGCACGCCATCGGCGCCAGGAGCCCAGCCCGCATCATCGAGCAGCTTTTTGGCTTTCTCGATGGAGTATTCATGCTTGGGAAGATCGGGATTGTAATAGAAAGACTGCTGAGGAACGTAGCTTTCGGTGGGTGTCGGTAGCCCGTAATAAAGCGCCTCGATGATCGACTGTTTGTCGATCGCCGCATAGAGCGCCTCTCTGACCGCCGGGTCCTTGAACTGCGGGCGCTCCATGTTGAACGACAGGGATTCGATCGTTGAACCCGGCACGACATTGACCACCTTGCCGGCAAGGTCCTTCGCCTCGTCATAATGGTCGGGCGTGATCCATTGCAGACCCACAACGTCGATGTCGCCGGTCTTGAACTGGGTGTACATGACATTGAGGTCAGGCACATATTTGTAAATCAGACGCTCGATATGCGGACCATCGCCGAAGTAGTCTTTATTGGCGTCGAGAAGAATGTAGTCGCCCGCGACGCGTTCCTTCCATTTGAATGCGCCCGTTCCAACCGGTGCGTTGTTATAGGCGGCTGTATTGCGGTCGGCTTCCGCGCCGAGAAGATGCTTCGGCGTGATGAAGGTGGAGGCAAGGATCGAGGGATAGGGAGCGAAGGGCTTCTCCATCCTCCAGGTGATTTCCGTGGGCGAAACCACCGTCAGATCACGCACGAACTCATGCCCGGTCTTGCGCCAAGACCGGAAATTGGGATCGACCAGAAGTTCAAGCGTGAACTTCACGTCTTCGGCGGTGAACGGCTTGCCGTCGTGCCACTTCACGCCGTCGCGCAGCTTGACCTTCCAGTTGAGACCATCGGCGGAAATGCCGCCGTTTTCGACTGTCGGCACTTCGGCGGCAAGAGCTGCGACAAAGGCACCCTTCTCGTCAACATAAAACAGCGGGTCGAAGATGCTGAAATGGATACCTTCGTCCACTTCAATATGCGGCATATGCGGGTTGAAGACGGTGGGCTCCTGCGAGAAGCCGACCGTCAACTGGCCCTTGGCGTCCTTGCCCTGCGCCATGGCACGGGAGAAGCCCGGAAGGCCGGAAAGGACGACGCCGGATGCGCCGAGCGCCAAAAGGCCGAGCGCCTGGCGGCGGGTGGTATTCATAAGCGGCTTGTTCTTGTCGGACATTTTTAGTTCCCCTTGTTCCGATGGTTGAACACGACGATTATTTTTGCTTCCGCCTCTCTGGACGGTTACTACTCCCATCAGCAGTTGCCTGCCTCATGCTTCAAAAGGATCGGCGGCACGAAGCCGCCGGGCTTGTCACGTCAAAAGCCGCTGACCAGCTCGATCTTCGAACCGTCGCTGAAGCGGCTGAAACGGAAGTCGCGACGATCGACAATCGGATCGCGGCCGGTGACGATATCAGCCATGAGTTTTCCCGCCGCCGGGCCGATGCCGAAGCCATGGCCGGAAAAGCCGGTTGCGACATGGAAGCCTGGAATGGCGGCGATACTGTCGATGACCGGAATGGCGTCTGGCGTCACATCGATCATGCCCGCCCAGCGCTGGGAAATTTCGGCCTTTTCGAAGACCGGAAAAGCCTTTTTCAGCTTGGCAAAGGCACCGTCCGTCATGCCCATGGCCGGAACCGGATCGAGCACGCGGTTATACTCGAAGGGCGAAGCCTCATCGAGCGCCCAGCGGCGCGGGATGCGCCACTCATCGTAAAAACGGCCGGTGAGGCGCAGGTCGAGCGAGCGCCATTCATGGCGCAGAGCCGGCAGGAACTTCAGCGCATAACGGAACGACGCCGGCACGATATCGACGATGTTCTGGAAGCCGTTGGCGATCGTATATCCCCCGTCCAGACGTTTGCGGACGGCAAAACCGTTTGACCAGATCGCCTCTTCCGGACCGCCCTCCAGCGGTTTGGTGCGCAGCACGGAATTCATGACCTTGAGCTGCGGCAGGTCGAGACCGTTATTGCCGAGGAACAGGCTGGACCAGGCCCCTCCCGCCATCACTGCCGCCTTGCAGGCGATTTCGCCGCGCTCCGTCACGACACCCGAAACTTTGCCGCCAGAAAGCTGCAGGCCGCGCACGGCGCATTCGGTCAGGATGAAGGCGCCACGGTCGCGGGCAGCCTCGGCGATGGCGGGGGCGGCGCGCTGCGGCTCGGCCCGGCAATCGCCGGCAGTATAGAGCGCACCGGCAACATCCATGTTGGAGTCAGGATATTTCGCCTTGAATTCCTTTGCACTCAGCATGCGGCTTTCAATCTGGTAGCCTTCCAGATTGCGGTTCCAGCGCTCGTGCTCGGAAAATTCCTTTTCGTTTGCACAGGTGAACACGATGCCGGAACGCTTAAAACCGGTTTCTCGCCCCGTGCGGCGATTGAGATCCGCCCATATGCGCAGCGATTCCGCCATCAAAGGCACTTCGCGCGGGTCGCGGCGGGAAATCCGCACCCAGCCCCAGTTGCGGCTGGATTGTTCATGGCCAATCCCGCCCTTTTCGCACAGTGCGACACGCAGCCCCTGATCGACAAGTTCGAGCGCGGTGGAGGTGCCGATAATGCCGCCGCCAATGACGACGACATCGACTTCTTTCGGCAATTCCGCATCGCCATGGACGGGAACGACATAAGGACCGGGCATGTCAGAAAAACTCCTCGAGCTGGCAGTTAACGGCGAATTCGGCAACGGAAGCCTCGTTCGGCAGGGACAGCAGCATGGCAATAATGCGGGCAAGATCGGCAGGCTGGGTCATCTGGTCGGCCGGCCGTTCGGACAGGGCGGTCGCCATATCGGTGGCGACGAAACCGGGGCATACCGCTGTCGCGCGCACACCGCTTTCGAAACCCGCCTGACGGATGGCATGCGCAAGTGCGACCGCCGCAAATTTGGAGAGAGAATAGCTACCGGCCGATGCGGACTTTACCCGCTTGCCCGAGAGGGAAGCGAGGATGATGACCCGGCCACGGCCACTTTCGCTCAAGGCATCCCAGGCGGCCTTCACCAGCCGTCGCGGCGCCTTGACGTTGACCGCAAGCATGGCGTCGATGTCGTCATCATCTGCTTCGATGACTGTCTTCGGGATCATGATGCCGGCATTGGCGACGACCGCATCGATACGCCCGAAACGCTGCAAGGCGTCATCCGCCCAGCGCTCCTCGGAAGTCACGTCAAAGGCGTCATAATGCGCAAGATGGACCCGTGCCTCATGACCCACGGCCCATTGCGGCAGGGATGGGCTGCGCATGCCCAGCGATACCGACCAGCCTTCGCTGAGAAGCGTAGCGGCGACATGGTCTCCTATCCCCCTGTTTGCCCCTGATATGAGAGCCACGCGTCCCGTCGTTTTTGTCATCATGGAAGCCCCACAATATGCCGGTAGGCACGACGCAGAATGTCGATGACCTGTTTCTGCTCGTCTTCCGGAATGAAACTGAAGAAATCGCGCGATTGCTGCGGAACGATTTCGCGAACTTTTATTGCAAGTGCCGAACCGGCCTCTGTGATGTATAGCTCCTGGGCGCGACTATCCTCCGGCGACACTTCCCGGCGGATAAGATCGTGCGACACCATCTGGTCGATAATCCTGCCCATTGCAGACCGATCCCGCATAGTCAGATGGGCGATCACCGACGGACGGATGCCAGGGTAGTCATCAACGAGCAGCAGCGTCGTGATCTTTCCGGTTCCCTTTGCCACATCCAGCCCGTCCAGCCGGGCATCGAGATCACGCGATACGGCAAGGTTGATCGTGCGGATGTAAAAGCTCAGCGTGTCTTCAAGCACATCGAGATTGATGTCGGTGGGCGATGTCGGCGGATTTTCAGATGGTTTCGACATGGAGTTTCCGTTCGCATGGTCAAGGATCAGCATCGGCGCACACGCGTTCCCGGCGTGCCGCAATACAGGTTTTCGGCCATGTCGTATTTCAGTTTTGTGACTTAATGAAAGAATAATTAGTGGACAAACGCAACTATTTTTTACTGCAAAAAACAGATTTTTTCGATTTATATCAATTACTTAAAACAAAAACGTTTCGCCGCCGGATGTCCAGGATGATCCGGCGGTACAATCGGTCTTTGATGTCGCGCAATGCGAAAGTCTGACAAACCGGCCCGGCTCGTCAGACTGTGATCTTAAGTGCCGACGGCGGTTGCCGCAGGCTCCCAGTCCGCGCCCGGGATCGCGGCAACGAGTTTCTGGGTATAAGGGTGGGCCGGCGAGCGGAAGATTTGCGCCGGTGGGCCCTGTTCGACCACCGTTCCCTTGTGCATGACAAGAACATCGTCGCAAATCTGGCTTGCAACGCGCAGGTCATGGGTAATGAAGATCATCGCCACCTTCATTTCCCGTTGGACGCGTGCCAGAAGCTCCAGCACCTGCGCCTGTATGGAAACGTCGAGAGCAGAAACCGCTTCGTCGGCCACAAGCACGACTGGATCGAACATCAGGGCACGGGCAATGCCGACGCGCTGGCGCTGGCCGCCGGAAAATTCATGCGGGTAACGGTCATAGGCCTGCTCATCCAGCCCCACCAACTTCAACATTCCAAGGGCCTTGGTTCTTGCCTCGTGCACAGCCATGCCGTGGGCAATGGGACCGATCGTCAAAATCCTGCCGATCGTGTGGCGTGGATTGAGCGACGCGAAGGGGTCCTGAAAGATCATCTGGATATAGGGCCGTAACGATCGAAACGCCGTTTCGTCCATCGAAGCGATATCGCGGCCGTCAAAGTGTATGGAGCCGCCATCCGCTTCCAGCAATTTGAGCAGGACACGTCCGAGCGAAGACTTGCCCGACCCGCTTTCCCCGACGACGCCGAGCGTCTGACCCTTGCGGAGCTTGAAGCTGATACCGTTTACCGCTTTGACGATGCGGGCCTTGCGGAAAAACGAGCCGGAACTGCTATATTCCTTCTCGAGATTTTCAACCTCGAGAACGATGGGAGCTTCCTCACTGAGCGGACGCTCTGCGTTGCGCATCCGCGGAACCGCGGCAACCAGCCGCTGGGTATAGGGATGCGTTGGATTGACCAGAACCTGATCTACCCTTCCCTGCTCCACGAGATATCCCTTTTCCATCACCACGACGCGATCCGCAATCTCGGCGACCACGCCAAAATCATGGGTGATGAACATGACGCTCATGTTCTTCCGCTTCTGTATCTTGCGGATGAGATCAAGGATCTGCGCCTGCGTGGTTACGTCGAGGGCCGTCGTCGGCTCGTCGGCAATGAGCACATCAGGATCGAGCGCCAGCGCCATGGCGATCATGACGCGCTGACGCTGCCCGCCGGACAGCCGGAACGGATATTGCAGCCGCATCAGCGGCGGGTCGGGAAGACCCACCTCTTCAAGCAGTTCCAGCACCTTGGTCTTGCGGGTTTCCGGCGTGCCATAGCCATGCGCCTGCAGTACCTCGGCGATCTGGTCGCCGATTGTCATCAAAGGATTTAGGGCTGAAAGCGGGTCCTGGAAAATGATCGACACCGCCTGACCACGCAGCGGGCGAATTTTATCTTCTTTGTCCGCTAGTATATCCATTCCCTTGAAATGGATTTCGCCAGAACTGACGGTGATTACGGGCGACAGAAGCCCCATGATCGTGCTGGCGGTGATGGATTTGCCGGATCCGGATTCACCGATGATGCACAGGATTTCACCTGCATGCAGGTCGAACGAGATATCTTTGACCGCGTGAGTGCGCTCCATTCCCGGCGGAAGATCCACCGTGAGACTGCGAACGGAAAGCACCACGTCGGCCGACGTGGTTGGATGCGACATAAAGTTCCCCTTGTTTTTTGTAACTTTGTTCGCCTTGGCCGACGCGTCATGCGCCGAAGAGAATATAGTGGACAATATCTACTATATTGTCCAGCGGCGACGACGCGCTAAATCGGTGCTCTTGATTTTTCACTGATGGGTCGGTTGACCCACCTGACAGACAATTTATCGTTTGTGCGAGCCGGCAGTTGGCACCCGCTCCGTTATCTTTAGGGTCATGCGTAAGGGAACAAAGCAATGTCGGCACCTGCAACCGCGTTTTCACAATCATTCTTTCACGGTACCCGCGCAGATCTGCGGCCCGGGGATATGATTGCCGTCGGTTACCAATCCAATTTCGTCGACACGCAGTTATCGTGGGTATATTTCGCAGGCACCATGGATGCGGCGATATGGGGGGCTGAATTGGCGGCGGGTGAAGGACCGGAACGGATCTATGTGGTCGAGCCCACGGGCGCTTGGTCGGACGATCCGAACGTGACCGACAAGAGATTTGCGGGCAATCCGACGCTCTCATATCGATCGCGAGACCCGTTGCGGATCATCGGAGAGGTCGTGAACTGGCGGGGTCATTCGGCGGAACAGATCCGGGGGATGAAAGAGGCAATCGCGCGGTTAACAGAAGAAGGCAATAACGTCGTTATTGATTGATCGCTGTCAGCTATTGATGCTGTTCTTGCCTCAAAATCAGGAAAGAAGGTGTCTACAAATCGCGGGGCTATTCAGAGTTCGCCGTTTATCTCAGAGATGTTGGCCTCGATGACGCGCACAATTGCGCCGAACGGCTTCGGATCGCTGTTCGTTCGACGGACTTCTCAGACATACTTGGCTCAAGACATGTGACAGTCAGCTTTGGCGTGACGGCAGGAGAGGCGGATTGGGACCACATGTATAAGGTGGCGAGTGCCTACCTTTATGAAGCGAAGGAAAGCGGAAGAAATCAGACTATTACGGGCGGCGTGAAGGCGATCTGGTTCAGGCAGCGCTGCTTACCGTCGACGACGGTAAGAATCCAAGTCAGGCTCGGGCATCCAGACTGCTGTCGTGACGGGGTTACACAGGACAGATCAAAGTATCGGCCTCCTCAAAGAAGAAGCAAGCGTAACGCGCGAAAGAACCGCAATTCTTCATGGGTTTTTGGAACTACAGGGCAAAAAGCATGTTCGGCGACGACTGCAAGAAACTTTGCGGCTTTACCGAGCAAGGCAGAAACAAATGATCAAATCGAAATCGTCTGACGTCGTCGAATCCAGCAATTATCAAACCGTCGCCCACCCACCCGGTTTCGATGCTCCGCAACCAGCCCCCGAGGCGATAGCCCGACCGCTGGATACCGGCGCTTCTGGGGCAACGTACAGTCCACCAGAGAGCACCCCATCGCCCGCGATGGATATCGGAGCCGAAACCGAAGCACCACTAGTAGACATAGCCTTGGCGAGCGTGAGAAATCAAACAGGGAGCGCAGCCAGTTCGACGCCCGCCGAAGAGCTGGCGGCAATGCGAGCCGAGTTCAACAGGCTGAGTGACAGTGTGACTGAGATGGGATCCGCCTCGGTTCGTGTCCTGCGAGCAGGAAGCGAGAACATGGTCGAAGATCTGCGTGTCCGCATCAGGGCTCAGCCAGCCGGAGCTATTCTTCTGGGCTTGCTGGCCGGCTATATATTTGGCGCCAAGCGCCGTCAATAAATGCCGGCTCATCGATCCTGAAAAAACCTTGGCGGTCCTGTGGTGCCAGCTAACCTCAGGTATCCCTGAGATCACCGATTAGGGTTGGCACCAGTTCTCCCACCGTCGGGTGGATTGGCACCGCCCAGCGCAGTTCTTCGGTCGCGGCCCCCAGGTTTATGGCGTCGAGCACGCCGTAGATCGCCTCGTCACCTCCCACGCCGAGGAAGGCGGCGCCAAGTATCCGGTCGGTTTCGGCGTCGACGACGAGTTTCATGAGGCCGAGTGTTTCGCCTTTCTCGACGGCGCGGCCGACGCGGCTCATCGGCCGGGTCGAGACCTTGATCCGGTGCCCGGCGTCCTTTGCCTGACGCTCCGTCATGCCAACGCGCCCGAGTGGCGGATCGATGTAAAGACCGTAACCGAGGATGCGGTCTGACACTTTTCGGTCACCGCCATCGAGGAGGTTTGCCGCGACGATCTCGAAATCATTATAGGACGTATGCGTGAATGCGCCTCGTCCGTTGCAGTCTCCAAGCGCCCAGATGCCTTCTGCGGTCGTTTGCAAGCGCTCATCCACCGCAATAAAACCGCGCTGATCAGTCTCGATGCCTGCATGATCAAGGCCCAGATCGTCGGTATTCGGCCGCCGTCCGAGAGCGACCAGGACATGGCTACCACGGACGTCGCATTGATCGGTCCGTACGACCAAGCCCGCATCTTCCTTGGTGACGGACAGAAGGTTGTGGTTCAAAAGAACCCTGATGCCATCACCGCTCAGGATATCCGCGATCGCTTGCGAGATATCGGCGTCCTCTCTGGGCGCCAGTTGCGACCCACGCTCGATGACTGTAACCTCTGCGCCGAAGCGCCGGTACATTTGCGCGAATTCCAATCCGATGTAACTGCCCCCGAGAACGATCAGATGTCTCGGCAATGCATCAAGCTGGATCACCGAGGTACTCGTGAGATACGGCACATCCTTCAGGCCGGGAATGTCCGGGATGTGCGGCCGCGCGCCGACATTTATGAAAATTTGCGGCGCACTATAATCTGCGCCGTCGACGGACACGGCCTTCGCACCGATAAATTTGGCTTGGCCGTGGATGACATCCATCGTCTCAAGGCTGTCAAACCAGGCTGCCAGACCATTTCTCGCATCAAGGGTCACCTTCCGGGCGCGAGCCGCTACGACCTGCATGTTCACGGTCGGCTCACCGCCGATGGTGATGCCGAATTCGGATGCGCGCCGCGCAACCGCGATAGTCTTGGCACTGGCGACCAATGCCTTTGTCGGCATGCACCCGGCGTTGACGCAGGTGCCACCAAGATATTTCCGTTCGATCAGAGCCACCTTGCGGCCCATCGCTGCCATCCGGGCGGCGAGGAATGGCCCCGCCTGCCCGGCCCCTATGAAGATTGCATCATACTCTTTCATGACACGGACACCATAATGACCCATGCAAGTGCAATGACGACTGAACTGCGGCCGGCGCAATCATTGTCCGCAGACCGGCAACAAGCCCTTTCAGCAATGAGAGAAGGATGAGCATTGATATCCCCCGACTTCACCTAGATCGACAGCCGTAACGCCCGGGCGACAGGCGGACGAATGACCGTATTCTTTGACAGGTCCTGCCGACCTCGGCCGCGGCTTTGAAAGAGGGCCGGAAAGCGGCAGTGACGACGTCCGGATTGCCGCTTGCCGTTACCAGACCGGAGGATTGCGAGCGTACCACGGCATGGCAAGTTGGTCGACAGGACGGCGGTGTAAAGGCGCGAGCGAGCCATCGACCTTGGCCGAGAACTCAAATTCGAGGAGGAGAATGCCTTGCCGGACACGGACACGTCTTGCAGTAATCAAGTCCGTCAATCAGATATCGGATGCAACAGACGCGTCGGAGCCTCTTTGGCTTGCCCTCGCCATGAGGGTAAATGATGGGTTTGAAAAGCGGGTTCCTTGAGCCATCGGCCATATTGCGGGCGTCAAGAAGGTCCAGCGCGTCCGCCACGCCCGCAACGGAGCAATCATTGTCCATGGCGTAACTGCGCGCAATGCCTTCGAACACGTTGCCGGCATTTGACCAAAGGACGTTGCGAGAAAGACCGCTCACCTCGGAAACAGCTCTAATAACGCCTTCGATATTGCCGCTGATCAAAAAGGCAAACCGGTCTTCTGCGGACGTCGCTAAAACAGGGCGACCAAAATCGGACAGGCCAAGTGAAACGATCTCCCCTTCGGCGCTGACATCGATACTCAAGTCTGCCGGTGTGAGAGGCATGCGCCAATCCAGCAACATTGCAGCGGTAGCGATCGGTTTCATCACCCTTGCGAAGTACCGCTTCGACCACTCACCAGCCACCGCGGCAAGAGGCGCACTCGGCCCATGGCGACGACCGTAACTGTGAAGGATCCTCAAGAGACAATTGGGCTCCAGCAATTCGTTGAAGGTCAGGTCGGTGCGCCGCCTGCGCCGGAAAAAATCGCGCCATTGCGCGTTTGTCGGCTGACCCAGCAAGTCGCCAAGAAGCTTTGACCTTCGCATCTGCTCCTGCCAGCCTAGACGAACCGTGTGACGATCTGGCGAGCCAGATGCTTTAACGACGCCGTGGAACCGAACGGCCAGGATGGTATGCCAGTTAAACGGACATTTCCTTGCGCGACAATTGGCAACATAGGCCAGAGCGAGGCATGGAGAAGATCATCCGGAATGGCCTCACCAAGGATGAACAGGGTGCTATCATTCTCAAGTGAAGCAAGTCCTTCAAGATCAACAGTCGCAAATCCGAAGGGTTGCGCTGACATTTGACTGCCATCGGCAAAGCCGATTTTTCTGAGGAGGCCGGATATTGCAGCGTTGGGTGCAAAGGCCCGCAACCGCGGAACGCCCGGCAACGGTTGCGCCACGACCAGCTTACGGCCTTCCACCTGCCCGGCATGCCCCGTTCTCAGCTTTTCGATCTCACCATCGAAACTCTCGAGTAACCTTGCAACATCATCTGATCGGGACAACGCTGCGCCCGCCTGGTGGGCGCTCTGATAGACGCTTGCCAGCATGTCATCCTCGTTTTCCTGATCGTCGATCAGATGAACTGGAGCGATCTCACCGAGCGCACGGGCAATCGACGCGTGCCGGTAACGCGATGTCAAAATCAGGTCTGGTTGCAGCTTGCGGATCGCTTCAAGGCTGGGCTGCTGTCGTCGTCCCACGTCAACGGCATCGGCAAGACCTTCATTTGCGACATTGACCCACGTTTTGTAGCCGGAGATTTCCGCGCATCCAACGGGCGATATTCCAAGGGAAAGGGCAATCTCGGTAGCAGTCCAGTCGAGCGTGACCAAGCGTGAAGGTCCTGAGGCGGCAAGCGACCCTGGCGCAGCAATCAAAGCCACCGCGCCACTCAAGAACGATCGTCTGCTTAAACCTGCTACCACTTCACGCTCACTGTTCCCACAACGGTCAAACCCTGCCCGTAATAGCATTGCGTTGGAGTGTTGCAGCCGGCGACGTAGGTCTTGTCACCGAGATTATAACCGTTGAGCTGGAATGAGTAGCGGTCATGTTCGTAACGGGCAAAGGCATCGAACAGCGTATGACCGGGAACGAAGAATGAGTTCGCTGTATCCCCGGCAGTCTTGCCGATGCGACGGACACCAGCACCGACTGTCAACTTTCCCTCCCAGCTGTCCGGCATGGGCAGATCATAGCTCACGAATAGGGATTGCTGCTGCTTGGGAACGGTATAGGGCATTTTGCCGATCTGGGCTGGTGTCTGGCTTTCGGTTACCACAGGATCCTGCCAGCTTGCTGCTGCGGTAAGATTGAGGCTATCCAACAGAGTAGCGTTAGCCTCCAGTTCGATCCCACGCACGCGCACTTCGTCAGTCTGGTAATAAACGCTGGCGATACGATTAACGACATTCTGTTGCGTTGCCTCAAAACCGGAAAGGGTCAGGCTGAAGTCCTCGCCTTGTGGGGCGAATTTCACACCGACTTCCTTCAACTCGCCTTTGGTCGGCTTTAGTGGCGTTGGCGCCAATGTCAGCACCGGCGAGAAGGACGTGGAATAAAGAGCGTAGGGCACAAGGCCATTATCGAAGACATAAGCGGCGCCGACCCTGCCTGTGAAAGCTCTATCGTCCTGCCGGTAGCGGGTGGTAAGACCGCTGGCAAGCGCGGTGCTGTCGGAGTCGTTGCTGACATAGTCCTGGCGGCCGCCAACGGTCAGACGAAGGCCGCCCATTTCCATTTGATCCTGGAGATAAAAGCCGACCTGACGCTGAGTCTGGTCAAGATGCGTGGTCAGGGCTGCCGGTTGCACGCCAATGCCGTAGACCGGATTGAACAGGTCGAGAGTGGGGCCGTTGCGCGATCCAGTCCTGTTGACGAGATTTTGCCATTGCACATCGATACCGCCAAGAAGTGTATGGCTGACTGGCCCAGTGTCGAATTTGTATTCAAGATTAGTATCCAGCGCCACGGCGTTGAGCGTTGGCTGCGCATTATAGACGAGGCGTGAAAGCGTGCGCTGGTTGGCGGAAAGACCGTTGCCAAAGAGGTTCTGATAGTTCACGTCCAGATATGAGTACCGGAAATTCTGGCGTAGAACGAGATCGTTATTAAACGCGTGCTCAAGCCGATATCCCACATAGGCCGTTTCCTTGTCGTAAATTGCCAGTGAGGGATCTCCGTCCGAAAAGCTTCGGGGTATTGTCAATCCGAGGCGATTGGGAAAGATGCTTCCAACGGCCGGAATAAGCGAGGGCACCTGGCCAGCGTCATCCTTCATGTAAGCACCGTAAAGCGTGAGACTGGTGTCCTCATCCGGCGACCATTTGACGGTCGGGCTGATGGCAAAACGATCGTTCTTGCCGAAATCATTCATTGTCTCGCTGTCGCGGATCATACCTTCCAGACGGTAAGTAAGATCGGAATCAGTGCCGACCGGACCCGTAATGTCGAACCCGGCTTCCTTCTGCCCGTAGCTTCCGAAGCGGCTATAGAGTTCTCCGCCGGCTTTATCGGACGGATCCTTGCTGATCATGTTGACCACACCGCCGACATTCGTTTGTCCGAAAAGCGCCGAACTTGGTCCGCGCAGCACTTCCACACGATTAAGGAAGTACGGCTCCACGCGAAAACCGGCATAGCCCCCCGTCTGGTTTGCAATCTGAGGCACACGCAACCCGTCGAGATAAAGATCGGCGCTAAAGCCACGGATGCTGAAGTAATCGGAACGAGGATCGTTACCATAGCGTTGGCCGTTGACGTTCGCGCTATAAAGCAAGCTGTCCGCCACCGTCTGCACAGCGCGGTCCGTCATGGCGCCGCGGGTGACAACGGAGACGGACTGCGGTGTCTCGGCAATTGCCATCGTGGTCTTGGTGGCCGAAGCCGATTGCGTTGCCACGTAGCCACGTTGTTCGACCCGCGCCCCTTTTGCGACCTTTCCATCTAGGATGATCGGCTCGAGCACGGTCGAACCATTCGTTTCCTGCGCCTCAGCCATCGCAGGCGGGAAAATGAGCGCGCTCAACGCAACGCCCGACACGAAAAGCAGTAGCCCCTCTCTGGCGACGTGGCAGGTTGATGTGCGAAGACGAAGGACGGTGTTCTGCATTCGAGGACCTGTGATAGGAATACTGCGCAAAGGCTACTCCGGACTGTCCGTTGTGTTTTTAAAACCCGCACGCTTGGCCGCTTAACTAGACTTTTTTTATCAGCATTGTCAGGTCAAAATCGAGCTCTGCCGGGCCATTTTATGGCCTGATCTGGCGAAATGATTTTATTCTGCTCCAACGGGCCATTTTTTTCTTTTGAAATACGAACGCTGCGCGACTATGGCTTTTTCAGTTGGAAGCGGGTCGCGACACTACCATTAGGAATCCCATTGCCTTTAAACACGATGCAACAGCCGCAAAGGGCAGCTGATCTTCAAAATGTGCCGCGGCCTGTCGCGGCCATGGCACGGACCTACGAGCAAAGCGTGGATTTTGGCTGGCACAGCCATCGCCGAGGGCAACTGCTACAGATCATCGACGGCTTCATGACCGCCCGAACCCCCGACACCTCATTCATCATTCCCTGTGGATACGGTTTGCTGATTGCCCCGGAGATTCCACATGCCGTCCATTCACACGGGCGGGTCTCGATGCAGTCCGTCTACATCGAGCCGGAACCAGGGATCGCCATGCCGTGGGCGACACGCGTTATTTCCACCTCAACGCTCCTGTCGGCCACGGTTGGAGCGTTCTTGAACGAGCCGACCCTTTACGACGAAAACGGCCGCGGCGGACATCTGGCAGCACTGATGCTCGAAGAGATTGCCAATGCGCAGGAAGGCCCGTTTGCACTTCCAATGCCAAGTGACAGGCGATTGCAACGGCTGTGTCGGGATCTTACCGACACACCGTCGCTCGATCTCGATATTGATCGCTGGGCAGACAATCTCGGCATGAGCCGGCGCACCATGACGCGGAAATTCCGAATTCAGACGGGCATGAGTTTTGCCGAATGGCGGCGTCGCTTGCGCATGGCGCATGTCATGCGCCGCCAGGCGGAGGGAGCGCGTCTGGACGAGGCGGCAGCAGACGTCGGATATCGCAGCTTGTCCTCGCTTCGCAAGGCCATGCGCGAGGTCTCCGAATGAACAGGCTCCCGAGTATAGAGAAGGCGCAAACCATCGCCGCCCAGGCGTTTGGTATCAGCGTTACCTATGATCAGGCTCAAGCGCTTCGGCAGGTTGATGCTATCGCATTTGAGGGTCGGATTACCGTCATATGCGGTGCGAACGGCTCGGGGAAAAGCACGCTGCTCAAATGCCTCGCCGGGCTCGAGCAACCGACGGAGGGCGAAGTGCGCCTGTCCGGACAGCCGCTCAACGCGTTGTCCCGACGCACGGTCGCTCGCCAGGTTGCCGTCATGAGCCAGGCACCTGAAATTCCAATCGGCCTCAGCGTCGAAGAACTCGTTGAACAAGGCCGTTACCCTCACCGTCCGTGGCTTGGTCGTCTGTCGGCGCAGGATCGCACGATCATCGAAAGCGCCATTTTTCGCGTCGGTCTTCAAGACTTGCGTGGGCGACAACTCGGGACCCTCTCGGGCGGTGAAAGGCAGCGAGCCTGGTTGGCGATGGCTCTGGCGCAGGAACCACGTATCCTTTTTCTTGATGAACCCACCAGCTTTCTCGACATCAGATATCAGGCCGAGCTCTTGACGCTGCTGCGCAAACTTAATTCAGACGAAGGGCTCACGATCATCGCGGTGCTTCACGATCTCAATCAGGTGATGGATATCTCCAATGACGTCGTCCTGATGCAGAGGGGTCAGGTTCTCGCGGCCGGGCCGGCACATCAGGTACTGCGGGCTGACCTGTTGCAGCAAGCCTTTGAGTGCCGCGTCGATCTCATTTCACATCCAGATGGAAGCGGGAGAAGCTATTGCATGGTCGACTGGGTCGGCGCCGGCAACCGGCAAAACCGGCCGGTTTCGTCTCGACCATGAACTTGTCTCACCTCAGCATTCGCCAATCGGCCCCAGCCCTTGTCTGGCCATTCGGCGTGTTGCTTCTGCTGCTCCTGGCGGCGCTAGAACTCAAAGTGGGAAGCAAGCTGGTTGGCTGGCAGGATGTGTTTCTTTTTCCAACGGGCCCGGAGACGCTGCCGCAGGCAATTCTGGAAACAACCAGGGCGCCCCGTTTGGCTGCAGCCATGTTGGCTGGCGCCGCCCTTGCGCTGGCAGGTTCGGTTCTTCAAACCGTCTTGAAGAACCCCTTGGCGGCTCCGGATATATTGTCGGTCACCAGCGGCGCGCAGCTTTTCCTTGTGGTATCAACCTTGTTGCTGCCCTTGGCTCTGCCGCCCATCATAGCCACGAGCGCAGGCGGCCTCGCCGGCGCGGCTGCCTGTCTTGCGCTGGCAGGCGGCTTTCAGGCCCCGGCAGGCCGACTGGCTCTTTCCGGTGTCGCCGTGTCACTTTGTTTTTCCGCCGTTTCATCGGCAATCGTGCTTCTCGCCGATGAACGGGCATCTGGCCTGCTGCTGTGGTCCTCCGGCATTCTGGATCAGACCGGATGGGCGAAGGTCGCAACGGCAGCTCCTTTTGTGCTCCTGTCCTTCCTGACGCTTATCCTGATGGCGCGCGCGCTGGACTTGCTGGGATTGGGCGACCGGGCTGCCGCTAGTCTCGGGGTGACAAGGAGCGTCACGCTTTTCGGCCTGCTCGTCGGCGTTCTTCTCTGCGGCTCGGCAGTCACCCTTGCAGGGCCTGTCGGCTTTATCGGCCTTGCTGTTCCGAACGTGTTGCGCGCACTGGGTGTAAGCCGGCATCATCGCCATCTGCCGCTTTCAATGGTGTGGGGAGCCAACACACTGCTTCTTGCAGATGTGGTAACACAAACTCTCACGCACAATGGCGCCGCCATACCGACAGGCGTTACGGTTGCCTGCCTCGGTGCGCCGGTCATGTTGCTTCTGCTCCGGAGGGCAAAAATCGGGGGAGAGCGTCGCATCGGTTTGCCCATGGGCGTGGCGCGCCCACCTTTCCTCCTCGTCTTGGCAGCCCTTGCCGCTCTAGTTCTGATCGCGATGGCGGCAAGTCTCGCGACAGGCGACGGTTTATCACTGACAATCGCCGGGATGACAGGAAACCTCGACCTGCGCGCCCCTCGCCTTCTCGTCGCCCTTGGTTGCGGCGCATTGCTCGCCGCAGCTGGCACCGTCCTTCAGGCGGTTACTCGTAATCCACTCTGCGGGCCCGAGACGCTGGGCCTGACACAGGGAGCTGCGCTGTTCAGCCTCGTCGCGCTCCTGCTTGGATTTTCACCCGCAACGCCAGCTTTCCAGGTGGTCGCTCTGACCGGGGCCGTTGTCGTGCTCTTGCTGCTCCGGCTGCTGGCACCGAAGAATTCTCCGGAAAAGCTGGTTCTGGCTGGTGTCGCGATCGCCGCAAGCCTGGGTGCGGCCGCAACGATCATAGTCGTAGAGGCGCGTTTGCAAACGGCTCAAGCACTTTCGTGGCTCATCGGCTCGACGCACGCCCGCGGTTACACCGATGCATTTGCTCTCATGCCATGGGTTGTCGCTCTTTCGGCAACAGGCCTTCTCCTCAGTCGTCATCTCGATGCCTTGATGCTTGGCGATGAGAAGGCGCGCTCACTGGGCCTTGCGACCGGAAACGCCAGCAAATGCGCGGTGCTTTATGCTGCAGGGGCTGTCGCAATCGCCGTATCTTCTATCGGCGCCGCCAGTTTCGTTGGCTTGCTCGCACCGCACGCGGCTCGACTTCTTACCGGAGCCCGCCACGCCAAAAGCTTGCCCGTTGCGATGGTATTGGGCGCTGTAATGCTGGCTTTTGCAGACACGGTCGGTCGCAGCATTATCGCCCCGCTTGAACTTCCGGCGGGCATCATCACCGCAATTCTCGGCGCGCCCATCTTCATGCTGCTGCTTCGTTCAAGATCTGGATCACGGTTCTCTTGACCGGGTCAAAGGGAATTTCCGCTGGGACACAGCTCGCCAACACCCATACCTGTCAGATGTTTAAAACTTGCTCGCATCAGGTTCTTGACGAAACCTGTATCTCATCTGCGTGCGTCATTGCCGGACCAGCGATCGCGGGCGGTGCCGCGCATGGTTTTCTCGGGCCGCCGCCATAGGGTTGATAGCTGTTATCTTCGGCCGAGTAAGACCGATATTTCGCAGCACACCAGGTCTTGGCCTGTTCGCTGACATCGTATGTCTTTTCGTTATCCCGAACCGGCTGCACCTGAGCCGCCTCGCTTGAGGCAGCAGGTGAAGTTTTTCTCCTGGTTTCTGCGATTAGTGTTTCAGGCGCGACGACCGCTGGAAGTCGCTCGTAGGCCTGTTTGGTAACATCGATCCTTTTGACCTCTGACGTCCATAGGGGTTCCGCATCGAGATTGGTGAACCGGTGCCCCGGCGCGTCGTGCATAAGAGTGGAGGCAATGGTCATGGAGCCCGCAAACAGCGGTACTGCGCAAGATGTGAGCAATAAACCGACGACGAAGTTCTGCATGAGAGTATCTCCAATTTTGGTCGAAAATGCTCTTTCCAGCGCTTTGTTCCACAGCAAATTTTCAAGATTGGCGGAACTTTTGTGAGATACGTCCTGCCGTTAGGTAGTCGTGGCCAGAAGCCAAGCTTACCCTCTTCGCCTGTCGTTTCTGCCACATAGGCGCCGCGCGTTCCTATTGGCAATTCTGGCCCGGTTGTCGTGTCGCGCGCGGTCTGGTGCTTCAACTCAACCTTCATCCTGATGAGATCGGATGAATCTTGGCGCCTCTTTTAGTGGCGCTTAAAATAAGGGCTCAATCCCGAACAGGGAAGGCATTTAGCCTATTTTTTAATCTAAAATTACATTTGACTTTATTTTGTGCTGACCATAAAAATTTGAACCAAATGGTAAAACCAGGGGAACTTTCATGACCGATAAATTCAGGCTGAGCCGTCGCGATTTGCTCGCGTCGGGACTAGCGCTCAGCGCCACAGCGTTTGTGCCGTCCGTGCGTGCCGCGTCACCAATCAAAGTCGCCGGCGTCCATGGCTCGCCTGTTGAAAATGCCTGGAATTCCGTGCTGCACAAGGCCTTGCAGGATGCAGCCTCCGAAGGCGTTATTGAGTATGTCTTCTCGGAAGGAATATCCGGGACCGATTACCCTCGCGCCATGCGCGAATATGCCGAACAGGGTGCGAAACTGATCATCGGCGAAACGTTTCCGGTGGAAAAACAGGCGCGCGAAGTTGCGGCGGATTATCCCGATACGGCCTTTGTCATGGGCTCCAGCGGCAAGGAGGCTGGCGACAATTTCGGCGTCTTCGGCACCTGGAATTTCGACGGCGCCTACCTTGCCGGAATGCTCGCCGGCAAGATGACCAAATCGAATATTGTCGGCTCAGTCGGGGCAATGCCGATCCCAGAGGTCAACATGTTGATCAATGCCTTTGGCGAGGGTGTGAAGGCGGTCAACCCGGACGCAAAACACATCGTTACGTTTATCGGCACATTCTTCGATCCGCCAAAAGCCCGCGAGGCGGGACTGGCCCAAATCGATTCCGGTGCAGACATTCTGTTTGGCGAGCGGATCGGAACGGCGGATGCTGCGAAGGAACGTAAAATCAAATCCGTCGGTTCGCTCATCGATTATACGCCGCGCTATCCGGACACGGTATTTGCCAATGCGCTGTGGAATTTCCGGCCCATCCTCAATGCAGCCCTTGCCGATATTGCTGCCGGAAAGCCGACCGGCCGGGATTACACCGCTTATGGCCTGATGAAGGAAGGCGGCAGCGACATCGTTTATGTGAAGGGAACAGCACCTGCAGAAGCGGAAGCTGCCATGGAAGCAAAGCGCGCCGACATCAAATCCGGTGCGTTCATGGTTCCCAAAATCACGGACGAGCCGAAGTAAGCTTTGTCATGCAAGCCGATGCAACAGCGCTGTCCAAGGCGATTTCCTCTGGGCAGCTGACGTCCCTTGAAGCCATGCAGGCTTCCTTAAGTGCCGCCCAAAAGCACGAAAGTCTGGGTGCTATCGCCTATATGGACCGCGATAAGGGGCTCAAGGCCGCCGAGGCGGTTGACGCGCTCGCAAGCGAGCAACGCCTTGCCATGTCCTTTGCCGGCGTGCCCACGCTTGGCAAGGATCTTGGTGGGCCATTTGCCGGGTTTCCGATGGCGGCGGGTTCGAGGCTCATGCCGCGCCGTGGAGGATTGGTTGATTCCGATCTTGCCGAGCGCTTCCGGACGGCGGGCTTTTGCTTCTTTGGTTTGTCCACCAGTCCCGAGTTCGGCCTGTCTCTTGCCAGCGAACCCGCCATTGGCCCGGTCGCACGCAATCCTTTGGCACCGGCTCTGTCCGCTGGCGGCTCCTCTGGCGGTGCGGCGGCAGCCGTCGCGGCAGGCATCGTCGCCATCGCTCACGCAACGGATGCAGGAGGCTCGATCCGCGTGCCGGCTGCCTGTTGCGGACTTGTTGGATTGAAACCGAGCCGAGGCGTCATGCCGGCCGGTCCTCATTTTGGCAATCATCTCGCAGGAATCGCAACCGAGCTTGCGGTCTGCCGCTCGGTGCGTGACACAGTTGCGGTGTTTTCAGCACTGGCTGGCACGACACGCGGTCCGTTTCCACCCGTTGCCCTGCAGCCAAAGCACGAAACCCCGCTTCGCATAGGCGTGCTTTCCGATACAGGTTTAGACCTTCCAACATCACCGGAACGGCGTCTGGTGGTCGACGACGCTGCAAAATATCTTGAGGCTGCCGGGCACACGCTCGTCCCCGTTTCCTTTACGGCGATAGAAGCGATCGCTGCTCAGAGCCGCCAATGCTTCGTTGATATTGTCTGCATCAATCTTGCCGACACCATCACCCGTTTCGACCTCGATTCCTCAAAAACAGAACGCCTCACGCAAGCCGTGATTGAGAAAGGTCTGTCTCTCTCGGCGCGAGATGTCTGGCACAGCCTGAATTCCATGCTCATGGTCAGCCGTGACCTCTGGCGCTTGTTCGATGGCATCGATTGCCTGATCAGTCCCATACTGTCTTCTGCTCCCTTGCCAGTTGGCTCTTTTCCCAGCGATCATTCTGACACAGAGCTACATTTCCACCGTATGGCTGCTTTCGCGCCCTTGGCAGCGCTTGCCAACGTCTCGGGTTTTCCGGCCATAAGCCTCCCATTCGGATCGGACAGAGCAGGACTGCCGCTCCCCGTGCAGCTCATGGCGCCAATGGGGGCAGATCACCTGCTTTTGCAGCTTGCCGAACAGCTGGAGCAGGACGGCCGCTGGCAACACCGTTTTCCAGTCGCAGGACTAGCCACATGACGACATCGGTTCTGGACATCATTGGCGTCAGCAAGACATTTGGCACCACGCGTGCCAATGACAACATTTCGCTATCGCTTGCCAAAGGCGAGATCGTTGCCCTCTTGGGAGAAAACGGTGCGGGTAAGACGACGCTGATGAGCATTCTGTTTGGTCATTACGTTCCCGATAGTGGCCGGGTGCTTGTGAATGGCCAGGAATTGCCGCAGGGCAAACCGCGCGCTGCCATTCGTGCCGGCATCGGCATGGTGCATCAGCATTTTGCTCTGGCACCCAATCTCACCGTCCTGGAAAATGTGATCACAGGCACTGAAAGTCTCTGGTCATGGCGATCGCATCGGGCAGAGGCGCGGGCTAAACTGCTTTCCATTTCCGCCCGTTTCGGCCTCAAGGTGGACCCGGATGCGCGGCTTGGCGATCTTTCAGTTGGTGAACAGCAGCGCGTGGAAATTCTCAAGGCGCTCTATAACGACGCGCGTATCCTCGTTCTCGACGAGCCAACCGCTGTCCTTACCCAGACGGAGGCGCAGGGGCTCTTCAGGACGCTGAAGGATATGGCCCGGCAAGAATTGTCGCTGATATTCATCTCCCACAAACTGGACGAGGTGATGTCGACGGCGGACCGGATCGTGGTGCTGCGCGGCGGGCGGCATGTGGCTGAAAGGAAGACGTCTGAGACCAGCAAGGCAGAGCTTGCCGAACTGATGGTCGGACGCACCGTCACGCGGCCGGTGCGCGAGCCATCCACACCTGGACAGGTGGTGCTGGAAGCCGTGTCGATTACCGTTCGATCCGGTGGTGTGGACAGGCTGAAATCGGTCGATTTCCGACTTCACGCTGGCGAGGTGCTTGGCATTATTGGCGTCTCTGGCAATGGGCAGGCCACACTTGCCCAGTTGCTTTCCGGCACGAAAGCAAGAACCGGCGGCGATCTGCTGCTGTTCAACAAGGCGGTCAGTAACCTGTCGGTTGGCGATGTGGTGTCCTCCGGCATCGGTCGCATCCCGGAAGACCGCAACAAGGAAGGTGCCATCGGCGACATGGCGATCTGGGAGAACGCAATCCTCGAAAGATTGCCATCATTTTCCAGGCGAGGAATGGTCGATCGGAAGGGCGCAATGGCCTTCGCTCAAAAGATCATCGATCAGTTCGATGTTCGCGGCGGCATTCCCGCAACCCGTATCCGGCTCTTGTCCGGTGGAAATATGCAGAAACTGATCCTCGGCCGAAGCCTCATCAACAGGCCGAACATCCTGCTTGCCGCCCAGCCCGCCCGCGGGCTGGATGAAGGTGCGGTTGCAGCCGTGCATGAACGCATTCTGGAAGCAAGACGGCAGGGCACTGCGATTTTGTTGATTTCGGAGGATCTGGACGAAGTCATGGCACTGTCAGACAGTATCCAGGCCATCGTCGGCGGACGCCTGTCGCCCTCCATCGATGTTAAACAGGCAACGCCTGGCAAACTTGGTCTGATGATGGCCGGCGAATGGGACACGGAGGAAGCTCATGCGATTTGAGCGCCGCGAAGACAGGCCGGTAGCGCTCGTGATAGCGACACCGGTAATTGCTGTCATCGTTGCATTGGGAATTGCGGGCGTACTGATCGCTCTTGCCGGAGCGCCTGTTCTGGAAGCTTATCGCCGTATTCTGACGGGCGCCTTCGGTTCCAGGCTGTCGGCCACCGAAACCCTGACCCGCGCAACACCTCTCATTCTTACAGGTCTTGCCGCCGCCCTCGCCTTCCGCGCCAAGCTGTGGAACATCGGCGCGGAGGGACAGCTTTATATCGGCGCGATCACGGTCGCTTGGCTGAGCTCCCATTTTATCGGCTCAATGCCGCCAATCGTCCAGATTCCTATCCTGCTTGTTGCAGGTGCCGTCGGCGGCATGATTCTTTTGCTCGTGCCGCTGTGGCTGAGATTGCGGTTTGCCGTGGATGAGGTGGTAACGACGCTATTACTTAACTTCGTGGCGCTGCTTTTCGTTTCCATGCTGATCGATACGGTGTTGAAAGATCCGATGGCATTCGGATGGCCTCAGTCTGAATCGGTGGCGGATGCGGCCATGCTTCCCAAACTGCTCGCCCGTTCGCGTCTACATCTGGGGCTGGTCATCGCGATTCTGCTCGCTTTGCTTCTCGCCTTCGTACAGTCGCGTACGGTTTTCGGCATACAATCACGCGCAGCCGGGCTCAATCCACAGGCTGCGGTTTTTGCCGGTGTGCCACTCAGCCGTACACTTGTTCTGGTCGCCTGCATATCCGGTGGACTGGCTGGTCTTGCGGGTGCAGTCGAGGTGATGGGCGTCAAGGGCTACGTCACGACCGACCTGTCGCCCGGCTACGGATATTCCGGGATAGTGGTTGCCATGCTGGCAAATCTCAATCCGCTTGGCGTCGTATTGGCCGGCCTTTTCACGGCCACCATGTTTGTGGGCGCAGACGGCATGAGCCGCAGCCTTGGTATTCCAAGCTACATTGCTGATGTGATCGTGGCATTGTCGCTGCTGACGATGCTGGTTGCCGTCTTTTTCACCCAATACAGGATCCGCCGATGAGTGCCATTGTGGACATCTTAGCGTCCGCAGGAATGTGGGCTGCGGTTTTCAGAATAGCAACGCCGTTGATACTGGGAACGCTCGGCGCGGTGTTGAGCGAGCGTGCAGGCGTTCTCAATCTCGGCATTGAAGGCATCATGACATTCGGCGCGATGGTCGGTTGGCTTTCCGTTTACAACGGTGCCGATCTCTGGACAGGCTTTCTTGTGGCAGGGCTCGCCGGCGCCGCGTTCGGGCTGTTGCATGCGCTGCTGACCGTTACTCTTGGCCTGTCGCAACACGTATCGGGACTGGGCGTAACGCTGTTCGCATCCAGTTTTAGCTACTATGTGTTTCGCCTCATGGTTCCAGTCGGCGGTACGCCGCCGACGATAACGCCTTTCCAGCCCATTTCCATTCCGGGTTTGAGTGATCTCCCCTTCATTGGCCCGGCTGTTTTTGCCCAAACGCCACCGACCTATGCTGCAATAGTCCTCGCGATGCTGTTTGCTTACGTGATCTTCCGCACACCGCTTGGGCTGGCTATTCGAATGACCGGCGAAAATCCGCATGCCGCCGAAGCGCAGGGTATCAATCCCATGGTCGTGCGTTACGGTGCCGTGATCGCAGGAAGCGCCTTGATGGGCATGGCCGGGGCTTTTCTGACGCTGTCCGCATTCAACAGTTTTTTCCCGACAATGGTGCAAGGGCGCGGCTGGATCTGCATCGCGTTGGTCGTCTTTGCATCCTGGCGGCCGCAGCGAGCATTGATAGGTGCGTTGCTCTTTGCGTTTTTCGATGCCTTTCAGCTTCGTCTCCAGACGGTTCTGGGCGGCGCTGTTCCCTATCAGATTTTCCTGATGATACCTTATGTTCTGTCGATCGTCGCGCTTGCCGTGACGGCGCGCAGCGCCCGCGTTCCACAGGCACTCATGCAACCCTATCGGCGCGGCGAACGCTGATCAAGAAAGGCCCGTTATGTTCGATATCATCATCCGTAATGCCAATCTGCCCGATGGACGCAGCGGCTTCGATATTGGGGCAAAACATGGCAAAATCGCCGCCATTGAAAAGCGGATAGATGCTCAAGCGGCTGAAGAGATCGATGCAAGCGGTCGACTGGTTTCTCCACCCTTCTGCGATCCACACTTCCACATGGATGCGACGCTTTCGCTGGGCATGCCGCGAATGAACGTTTCGGGCACCTTGCTCGAAGGTATTTCTCTGTGGGGTGAGTTGCGTCCGACCCTGACGAAGGAGGCCCTTGTCGAGCGTGCATTGCGCTATTGCGATCTGGCCGTCACTCAGGGCCTGCTCTTCATTCGCAGCCATGTCGACACATCCGATCCCCGGCTTGTGACGGCAGAAGCGCTGATCGAGGTGCGCGAGCGGGTTGCACCCTATATTACGTTGCAGCTCGTCGCCTTCCCACAGGATGGCTATTACCGCGCCAAGGATGGTGAGGCGTCGCTGGAACGTGCGCTGGACATGGGCATCGATATCGTTGGAGGCATCCCGCATTTCGAACGCACCATGGACGATGGACGACGCTCGCTCGAAGCGCTCTGCCGCATCGCCGCTGAACGGGGCCTTCCGGTCGATATACACTGCGACGAGACCGACGACCCCATGTCGCGACATATCGAGACGCTTGCCAATGAGACTGTACGCTTTGGCCTGCAAGGCCGTGTCGCAGGTTCCCATCTGACCTCGATGCATTCGATGGACAATTACTACGTTTCCAAGCTCATTCCGCTCATGGCGGAAGCGGAGATCAATGTCATCCCCAATCCACTGATCAACATCATGCTCCAAGGTCGCCATGACACCTACCCGAAACGCCGGGGCATGACGCGCGTGCGCGAGCTGATGGCCACCGGTCTCAACGTCTCTTTTGGTCAGGATTGCACGATGGACCCGTGGTATTCGATGGGCTCGGCGGACATGCTGGAAGTGGGACATATGGCCATCCACGTTGCCCAGATGGGGGGCATAGAGGATAAAAGTAGAATTTTCGAAGGCTTGACCGTCAACTCCGCAAAGACCATGGGGCTTGAGGGCTACGGATTGGAAGTCGGATGCCATGCGGATCTCATCGTTCTTCAAGCAGCCGATGTGACGGAAGCCCTACGGCTAAAACCAACTCGCTTGTTCGTGCTCAAAAATGGAAAGGTGATCTCCAAAAGCGCGCCTCGGATCGGAGAACTGTTCATCGACGGCCGACCATCGAGCGTCGATCCGGGTCGCGACTACGTGCCGAGCAGGACATGAAGTCTTGAAGCTTACAATTATTGATTATGACGGAGACGATAGGATTGGATAGGTGCCCTCGCCTTACAGGACATCGCCGGGACTATCGCTTCGCGATGTATGCTGCGAGCCGAACGGTGGCGGTCGCCTGTTCAAACATAGTCGAGATCGCGAATTCTGAATGCGCTGATCGGCCGAGAAATGTTTTTGACATGCTGGAAGCCAGCATCCTCGAACCTGAGCTTCCTCTGTTTTCTAATGTGATCTCTCACGGATCGCGAGATGCAGATACCGCCAGGTTCAGCAATGCCCTCAAGGCGCGCGGCGATGTTGACGGTGTCTCCGAACACGTCACCGTTATCTATAATGACATCTCCGACATTCATTCCTATCCTGAACAGGAGTTGGTCTTTTTCTGATCGATCCTTGTTGTTTATTTTCATATATTTTTGAATTTGAAGCGCGCAATCGATTGCTGAGAGCGCGCTTGGAAAGGCCGCGACTATGCTATCGCCGGCCGTGGTTATGATTGCACCACTATTTTCTTCAATGATCGTGTCGATGACATCTCTTGCTGCTTTCAAGCGCTCAAGAGTGTCTGCCTCATTGTTTTCCATGAGCCTGCTGTAACCAACCAGATCAGCGGCCATGATGGCCATCAATCGTCTGTCCGCATGCAGGAGAAGTTCATCTCTCGCTTTCTCGGCCGCTTTCGCGCGGATAACGGTAGCACGCACGATCAGTATGGCCATGCCTCCGGCCACTATAGCCAGAATGAGCAGAAGCACGTGCATCCGCATTTTTCCCAGGCTGGCGGCGTCGGAGCGCTTTGCGAGTTGCTCCAAACCTGCCTTTTCCATCTGTGCGATGACCGAACGAATCCCGTCCATTAGGATTTTGCCCTGTCCGGTTTTCACAAGCGCAATAGAGCCGTTCTCATCCCCATTGCGGCGACGCTCGACGCTTTGTTCGAGCTCGGATTTTTTTTGAGCGACCAGACTGCGCAGAGTTGCGACACTCCCCGTTTCGGCAGATGCTTCATTGGCCCGCTTAGCCAGATTGTCGAGCATCGGATCCAGGGAGTCCATCGCGGAGGTGTAGGGCTTGAGGTAGAGTTCGTCACCCGTGAGAAGAAATCCTCGCTGCCCGATTTCGGCGTCTTGGATACGCGACATCAGCGTTGAGACAGCGCTTAGATATGCAGCATTTCTCCAGACCGCCTCATCTGCCCTGCGGTCCTCAGAAGATATCCAGAAAGACAGATACGAAGTCAAAGAAACAGCAATGGCAACGATGCAAAGTGCGATCGGCATGGCCTTGCTGGCGAGCTGTCTGGATATAGTGGAGTCGATGGCGGAAGATCGGCGCATGCGTTAGTCTTGCCCTGAAAAAGACTTTGAAAGGCTATCCGCAATTTCAAGCCGCGGCTTAAGTCTTGAAACGCGGGATGACAAGCATTGTTCAGTCTCCTCAACGCATAAAATTCGCGCAGGTCATTGTTAGCTTGACGCCGGGCATGATCACGCGACGTCAGGAAGGGCCCCAATAAGCTTGTCCAAGGTCATCGGATAGTTCCGGAGGCGGATACCAGTCGCGTTATGGATGGCGTTCGCGATTGCCGCTGAAACTCCGCAAAGTCCGAGTTCACCAATGCCCTTGGCTTTCATCGGCGAGGAAACCGGATCAGTCTCATCCATAAACACCACTTCCTGGTGCGGGATATCGGCGTGGACCGGCACCTCGTAGCCAGCCAGATCATGGTTGACGAAGAACCCGCGACGGGTGTCGACGGCAAGCTCCTCTGACAACGCAAGACCTGCGCCCATCGTCATCGCACCAATCACCTGGCTGCGGGCCGTGATCGGATTGAGAATGCGGCCAGCGGCACATACCGCAAGCATCCGTCGAATCCTGGTCTCGCCCGTGGCAACGTCGACGCCCACCTCCACGAAATGCGCTCCGAAGGTCGACTGCTGATGACTGTCAGAAAGCTTCTCCCACTCGACCGTGTCTTCGGCAACGAGCCCTTCGGCACCCGCCACTTCGGCAAGCGGAACCGAGCGCGAACCGGAGCGGACTTGACCGTCTTCAAAGATGAAGTCCTGTTCATTGAAACCAAGCTTCTGGACGATAGCGTCCCGAAGCTTGACGCAGGCGGCATAGACACCTGAGGTCGAGCAGTTCGCGCCGAACTGCCCGCCGGAGCCCGCAGACACGGGAAAGCGAGAATCGCCAAGCTGGACTGCGACCTTGTCGATCGGCAGGCCCATCATTTCCGCTGCGGTTTGGGCGATGATGGTATAGCTGCCGGTGCCGATGTCGGTCATGTCGGTTTCGACGGTGACAACCCCTTCCTTGTCGAGACGGACGCGAGCGCCCGATGGCACCAGAAGGTTGTTGCGAAATGCAGCCGCAACACCGGAACCGATCATCCAGTTGCCTTCGCGACGGGAACCGGGGCGAACTTGCCCTGGCCAGCTAAAATGTTCCGCTCCAAGCTTGAGACAACCGATGAGATCGCGATGTGAGAACGGACGTTCGGGCTTTTCCGGATCGACTTGAGTGTCGTTGAGGATACGGAACTGCACCGGATCGATACCGAGCTTTTCGGCCATCTCGTCAATGGCGATCTCGAGCGCCATCAGTCCTGGCGCCTCCCCGGGCGCGCGCATGGCGTTACCCTCAGGAAGGTGCAGCGTTGCCAGCCGCATCGCCGTCATGCGGTTCTCACCCGCATAGAGAAGCCGCGTCTGCATGGCAGCCGTTTCAAGCTGGCCATCTGGCTGATCGCCCGACCAGCTTTCATGGGCGATTGCCGTTATTTTTCCATCGCGGGCGGCACCAATGCGGATGCGCTGGATGGTTGCTGGACGATGTGTCGTGTTGTTGACGAGGAACGGCCTCGGCAGCGCGACCTTTACAGGCCGCTTCGCTGCCTTCGCACCGAACGCGGCTAGAACAGCATCGGCACGCAGGAACAGCTTGCCGCCAAAGCCGCCGCCGATAAACGGCGACATGAGGTGGATTTTCTCCTTGTCGACACCAAGCGTTGTTGCAAGGTCGGAGCGCCACCAGTCGATCATCTGGCTGGAAGTCCAGACAGTCAGCTCGTCACCATCCCAGGCGGCGATGGAAGCGTGCGGCTCCATCATCGAATGTGACTGGTCCGGCGTGGTGTAGGTCTCGTCCAATGTCACCTCGGCAGACTTGAACGCACCTTCGAAATCTCCGACGGCAGTGTCGGGCGGGGCGCCGCCCGCATCTTTCGGCTTGACCGCCGAATCCATCGCCTCGGCGAGATCGTAACGACCCTGTTCTTCCGTGTACTCGACCTTTACGAGGGCTGCCGCTGCTCGGGCCTGTTCGAAGGTCTCGGCGACGATCACGGCGATCGCCTGGTGATAGTGCTGAATCTCATCGCCACCGAAGAGTTTCGCGGTATTGAACTTGCCCTTTTCGCGCTTGCCGACGTCAAGTGTCGTCACCACGGCCAGCACGCCGGGCGCGCGTTTGGCAGCGTCGACATTCATCGAGATAATGCGGCCCTTTGCAATCGTCGATCCGACGGGATAACCGTAGGCATAAGAAAAGTTCGGATCGTGCCACTCATAAGCATACATCGCCCGCCCAGTCGTCTTCAGCTCGCCGTCGATGCGGTGAACGGGCTGACCGACGATTTTCAGCTGGTCGATCGGATTGGTGGTTGCTGGTGTATCGAACTTCATGGCGATTACCCTCTCGCTTCGGCGATCACGGCGCCGAGCGTGCGCTCCACCAGATCGATCTTGAACCTGTTCTGCTCGGTCGGACGAGCGCCGTTGAGCAGAGCATTCGCCGCGACCTTTGCGCCCTTTGAGAGTTCCTCATCCGCAGATTCCACGCGCCACGGCTTATGGGCAACGCCGCCTATTGCCACCCGGCCCGTACCGTCCGGCTGAATGACTGCGCCTACAGAGACAAGAGCAAATGCGTAGGAAGCGCGGTCACGGACCTTGCGGTAGATTTGTTTTCCCCCAGTTGGCGGCGGTAGCACCACTCCGGTGATAAACTCACCCTTTTCCAAAACCGTTTCGATCTCAGGTGTATCGCCCGGCAAGCGATGGAAGTCGGCGATCTGGATTGTTCGGCGGCTACCATCGACCTTTACCGTCTCGATGACCGCATCGAGCGCGCGCATGGCAACGGCCATGTCACTGGGATGCGTGGCGATACAGCTATCACTTACGCCCACAACGGCGTGTTGGCGACTGAAGCCGCCAATGGCTGAACAGCCACTTCCCGGCGAACGCTTGTTGCAGGGTTGTGCGGTATCATAAAAATAAGGACATCGTGTGCGCTGCAAGAGGTTACCTGCGGTCGTCGCCTTGTTGCGAAGCTGGCCAGAAGCGCCCGCGAGCAAGGCGCGCGACAGGAGCGCATAATCGCGTCGGACGATCGCGTCGGCGGCAAGGTCGGTATTACGAACCATTGCTCCGATACGCAGGCCTCCCTCAGACGTCTTTTCTATTGTGTCGAGCCCAAGACCATTGACGTCGATCAGATGGGTCGGCGTCTCGATTTCGAGTTTCATCAGATCAAGAAGATTAGTGCCGCCGGCAATGAACTTTGCCTCGGAGTTGGATGCGGCCGCCTTGCTCGCGGCCTCGATCGACGAGGCCTTTTCGTAGGTGAAGGCTTTCATGCTTTTGTCCCCGCGACTTCGACGATGGCCTCGACAATGTTGGAATAGGCGCCGCAGCGACAGATATTGCCGCTCATCCGCTCGCGAATTTCCGCCTCACTGAGTGATGTCTGCGCGGTGAGGTCGTTCGTGACGTGGCTCGGAATGTTTGCTGCGATCTCTTCGAGCACCGCAACGGAGGAACAGATTTGTCCTGGCGTACAGTAGCCGCACTGGAAACCGTCATGCTTGACAAAAGCGGCCTGCATCGGGTGTAGATTGCCGGGCTGTCCCAGTCCCTCGATCGTCGTTACTTCGTCACCGTCATGCATCACGGCAAGCGAGAGACACGAGTTGATGCGCCGTCCACCGACCATCACGGTACACGCCCCACACTGTCCATGATCACACCCCTTCTTGGTTCCGGTCAGGTGAAGGTGCTCACGCAGAGCGTCGAGAAGGGATGTCCGATTATCAACGTCGAGGTCGCGAATTTGTCCATTCACCTTCAACGATACGTTTGACGTGTGTTTCATGGTTTCTCCTTCTGACTTGGCTGCCGCGACCCTGGTTACAGTGGTGGCAGCGACAGTGGCGGCCGAGGAGATAAGCAAATTCCGGCGTGAAAGTTCAAATAAGCTTGTGTCTGGCATGGCCAGTTCCACTTCATCAATTGGAGAAACCAAAGGTCTCGCATCACAGGAACGAGATCGCGGGGTTATTAAGAAAGCCAAGGGATGAACGAATGATCGGCAGTGCAAGTTCCCAGATAGTTTCTATGGGTAGAGCATTAGCGATCATCGATGGGTCGGGGCCCCGATCAACTCCTGAGATCAATTATAGGGGATTCCGGATATCCGCTGTTCAGCTCTAAAGCCTGCAAGAGCGGCTGAAGCGTGTGGAGAACAAGACGTTCCCAACATTTGAGCTGGTTGGAGACCGAGCGGGAGTGATGTCAGCCTTCCAAGTCGGCTTTCGTTGCGGGAACCTGCAGCTATCTTAGCCAGATTGGAGGCGTACAGCCAAGACAGTATGCGTCGGCATAGGGATTTTCAATCACAACCGTTCGAGCACCGGTGCCACGTCATGCTGTGCATCGACAAAGGCGGAGAAAGATCGAGGAATGTCGCCAATATCGCCATCGGCAATGATCACAATAGTGCATCCGCGATCGCCTCCCGGCCACTCGGCGAGGTGCACAGGCTGGTGAATGAGATGCTGGACACCATGGATGACGACGGGCGTTTCAATTCCTTCGACGCCGATGATGCCCTTTATCCGCAGCAATTTTTCCCCGTGCCGATGGACGAGCAGCGAGAGCCATGTCGAAAAGCGTGGCCATGATATCGCATTCGGGGTGGTAAACGATATGGCCCTTATCGCCCCATGCACATTGACGTCCTCAATCGGTGAATGCGCATGATCATGATAACGCTCCGCCGTAATCCAGCGCCGAACGTCGGCGGGCCGGGAGGCAAGATCGTGGATATCCTCGGTGAGCAGCAGACTAGCCGCTGGATTTGCCGGGTCGGAGATTTCGATGCTGGCCGTCGGATTCATACTCGATAGATTGGCAATCAGGGCGCTGGTTGCCTCAGCCTCTGCGATGTCGGTTTTCGTGATAACGAGACGATCGGCAACGGCGACCTGTCGTGCGCTTTCCGTATAGGTTTCAATGTTATGTTGGCCGTTCGGCACCTCGACGACTGTGACGATGTTGCCCATCGAAAAATGATACTTCAGCATCAGATCGGCCGTCAGCGTGGCAATGATGGGCGCCGGATCGGCAAGGCCCGTCGTTTCGATAATCAGCCGATTGAACGGCGCGATGCGACCGGACTTCTGTTTCTCGAAAAGCGACAGGATTGCTTCCTTGAGGTCACCACGGATGGTGCAGCAGATACAGCCGCTCTGCAAAAGCACCATGCCTTCCTCTATCGTCTCGACAAGCAGATGATCGAGACCAATGCTGCCAAACTCGTTGATGATGACGGCAACATCGGAAAAGTCGGGCCGCGACAGCAGCGTATTGAGCAATGTCGTTTTGCCCGAACCGAGAAAACCGGTGAGGACATTGACGACGATCGGTGGTCTTGCGTCGGCTGACATCATACGCCCCTCATTCTGGAGACGAGAACCGGATCGAGGGGATCTATCTCAACGCCCGCGAAGGCCTCAGCCAATGGCCACAGCTGCCCCAGATGGTCCACGACCGCACTCTTTCCAGTGCGCCCGTGGAGAACGTAACGGTCGTTCCAGACCTTCAATCGAAGGCCATAATGACCGAGGACGGCATTGACGGCGCTGGCCTGCCGAAAGCGCTCGGCGGCCGGCGTCACCGTCGCGATGCCGTTGCCACCGCTGCTCCAATGATCTGCCGCGCCGAGCGCACCACACAGGCCGCACATACGCGCTATTCCTCAGGACTGGGGCCGGGCTGTGCCGCTGCGCGGATAGCGCTTGGCAAAATCGGCAGCGATTTCTTCCATCGTCACGAACTTGACGCCGTCGAACTGGCGAATGTGCTCGAAGATGCGCTCGTGCATCTTGAGAATATGCGGCTTGCCGGAGACATCAGGATGGATCGTCAGCGGATAGACGGCATAATCATAGTTCTCATAGACCCAATCGAACTGGTCGATCCACATCTGCTCGATGTCGCGCGGGTTGACAAAACCGTGGCTGTTCGGCGCGGCCTTGATGAACATCATGGGCGGCAGGTCATCGAGATACCACGAGGCCGGGATTTCGATCAGATCGCTCTCGGGCCCCTGCGTGTATGGCTTCATCCAGTGCGACGGATGTTTCGAATAATCGATCTTCGTCCATTCGTCACCAACTGTCACATAATAGGGATGATGGTCATTGTGCATCAGGGAGTGATCATAAAGAACGCCCTTTTTCTTCAGCAGTTCGTTGGTCTTGGAGCCAAACTCCCACCAGGGTGCCACATAACCGCGAGGCGGCTTGCCGGAAAGCTGCGTGATAAGATCGACGCATTTGTCGAAAATGGCCTCTTCCTGCTCGGGGGTCATGGCAATCGGGTTTTCGTGGCTGTAGCCATGCATACCGATTTCATGCCCCGCATCGGCGACTTGCTTCATCTCATCCCAGAATGTCTCGATCGAGTGTCCAGGAATGAACCAGGTCGTCTTGATCCCCCATTTCTCAAACATACGCAGCAGACGCACAGAGCCGACCTTACCGGCAAAGACCCCGCGCGAAATATCACAAGGGCTGTCTTCACCGCCGTAGGATCCAAGCCAGCCAGCGACGGCATCGACGTCGATACCGTAGGATACCAGTATTTCCTTCGCCATAATCTCTTCCTTTCCCGCGGCCGGATCGGCCTGATTGATGTCAGGGCAGTTCTGTTGGGGCAAGGCCGGAACGACTGCCCCCCGTGCTGATATGCTTGCGCATGTAATAGTTGGCGCCATCCGGATCCCCGCGCTCGATGGCTTCGAGGATCAGTTCATGCTCCTTGACCGCGGGCCAGAGATCGCCCGGGCGAAATGCTGGCATCCGCTGGCTTTCCAGCATCACTCCTGCGAATGTGCGGTGCATATCGACGAGAAGCCGGTTTCCCGAAATCGCAAGGATCTGGCGGTGAAACTCGAAGTCGGCCTCGGTATAGGCCATCAGATCGCCTGACACGGCTGCAGCACGAAACGCCTCGAGCGCCTGGCGCAATTCCACGAGATTGGCGTCAGTTCGGGACATCGCAGCGAGTTGCGCGGCATAACTCTCCACGACGTGGCGCAACTGGTAGACTTCGCGCAGCGAATAACGCGCGGCATGTGGCCAGACAGGCCCTTTCGGTTCATCCGCAGGGTCAGCGATCGTGAACCCGCGACCATTGTCCAGCGCCTTGATCTCACCGGTCGTCAACAGAACGGAAATCGCCTCGCGCAGGGTTGCTCTGCTGATCTGCAACAGTTTAGCCAGCTCGCGTTGCGGTGGCAGCACTGTCCCTGAAGACCAACGCCCCTCTCCGATCATCGCGACCAGAGCCTTGACGGTCGCCGCAACCGCGCGCCCGCCAGCCGCGCCCTCAACGCCGCGCTTCGTGATCGTCTTTTCAATCAAACGTTCAAAACCCCATCTTGGCCTGACCAAAATCCAGTTTTGCCATCATGATCGTTTTTTGGTCAGGCCGTCAACGATAAAAAATAGGCATTTCTCGCTCATTTAATGCGCATTTGACAATCTTGGTCAGACCAAGTTACGTGATGTTCAAAGATAAGGGGAAAGATCATACCAAGACCGTTTGCCTGGTGACGACAGGTGGAACCATAGCATCGCAGATGAATGCCAGCACGGGCCACGTTACCGCCCAGCTCGGCGCCAGCGCCCTTCACGCGACGCTCAACAGCCGCCTAGAGGGTGTGAATGTGGTCGTTGACGAGTTCATGACAGTCGGAAGTTTCGCGCTGTCGCTCGAGGATGCGTTTACACTTGCCGGCGTGATACGAAACCACCTTGCCAACCCGAAGATCGATGGCGTCGTTGTGACCCATGGCACCGATACGATGGAGGAGAGTGCCTATATGGCTGACCTTCTGATCGACAGTGACAAGCCGGTCGTTTTCACCGGCGCGCAACGGGCGGCCGACGAACCGGGTGCGGACGGACCACGCAACATCTCCGATGCGGTCCGGATTGCAGCATCTTCCAAAGCCCGTGGTCTCGGCGTTCTGCTCTGCTTCGAGCAAGAGTTTCACGCAGCGCGCGACGTAACGAAATCGCATACTTCCCGGGTCGATACTTTCATTTCCGCCGAGCATGGAAAGCTGGGCGAGGTCGATGGTGACACGATCATTGTCCATCGGCGTCCTTTGATCCGTGGCACGATTCCGGCGGGACGCGTCGAGAGCGATATAGAGATCGTCAAACTGGGCATGGGCTCGAGCGAGCGATTTATGCGCTTTGCCGCATCCGAAGGCGTCAAAGCTGTGGTGATCGAGGGCTTCGGACGGGGCAACGCGCCGCCCGCCGTGACGGCGGCGGCCATCGATCTCGTCAAGGGCGGCATCCCGGTAGTTATGACCAGCCGATGTCAACGCGGACGCGTGAAGCCGATATATGGCAATGGCGGCGGCAAAACTCTGGCGGAAGGTGGCGTCGCGTTCGCGGGCGACCTGAGTTCGCAGAAGGCACGTGTCCTGTTATCGGTTTTGCTTGGGGCCGGCCTGAGCGATGAAGATATTCGTGCCGAGGTCGAGCGATTTGGTGCTTGATGAGCTTCTACTTTAAACATCCGCAATGCCGCTTGAAGCGTTTATGGGGACAAGAGATCGCTGCGGCTTATATGCGTGGCCTTATCGACATGGACAACCAACGTTCCTCATATCAGGGAACGACATCACCTCTGGCGCGATTTATAGATGGCAAGCAACGGAGGCAAACGAAGCCAGTGTCGAAAGCCCGCATTCGTGTCATTGACCTTGAGACCGCTGGAAACGGCGCAAATGATGTTTGCGAAATCGGCTGGCAGGATGTCGTGCAGAAAGATCGCGGCCAATGGGTCGTGACCGAGGATCGCGGATCCCTGTTGGTCAATCCCGGCCGACCAATCTCGCCTGACACGATGGCCATTCATCACATTCTCGACGAGCAGGTCGAAGCAGCGCCCTACTGGAAAGAAATTGCATCCACGGTTCTGCGTCCTGTCGGTGAAATCCATGCACTTGCCGCGCATCGGGCAGCCTTCGAACAGCGATACTGCACGCCGCGGCTCACCGGCGGCTTGCCATGGATCTGTACCTGGAAATGTGCGCTGCGGGTTTGGCCCGAACTGCCACGGTTTTCCAACCAGATGCTACGCTATCAACGCCGACCCGCGGGTCTGGTCCATGAGATCGGGCTACCGGCGCATAGGGCAATGCCGGACGCCTATGTAACCGCTCATCATCTGCGAGACCTGTTGAACGCCGCATCGCTCGAAAAGCTTCTGGCGTGGAGCGCCGAACCGGGGCTCCTACCCCGCGTGCCAGCGGGCTCGGATCGCGGCAAGAGTTGGGACCGTCTCGGCACGGAAACACTTCATGAATATCTGAGAGATCGAGACGTCGATGTCCGGTTCAGCGCGCGGACGGAACTGGAAAGACGGGGCGAGCTTGAGACTTCAGCGGGCAAGGAGCCCGAGCAAAAGACCCTGTTATGAGCGGCCATCCGAAGTCCGCTTCCTATCCCGACACACCCGACGGCCGATACTTCGTCGTTCGCGGACGTCTTTGGCGCAAAAGCAATCCGGCGCTTAACGAGCACATGAGACAAGAATTGGTGAAGGCACTGATGTCGGCGCGGCGCGCTATTCTTCAAGCAAAGAAAGACCCGATGGCGGTGTCGGAGGCGCGCCGGAGGGTCGACGAAGCCAAAATGGCGCTCGGTGAACGGGGCCCTGTCTGGTGGGAAGATGGCGCTCCGGACTTCAACCGCTATCTCGTGAAAAACACACCCTACGCCGACTGGTTTGCGGGGCTGGGAAAATAGGGCACCTTCTTAGCAACGATCACGAATAGGAATTCCGGTTGAAAACCAGCAAGCCCCTCATTCTCACGGCCCAGATTGCAGACGACGCCCTGGAACTGTTCGATCGGCTGCGTAAGGCGCATTTCCCGCCTGATAGGAACATGCTTCGTGCCCATCTGACGATGTTTTATCGGCTGCCGGGCGAATACGAAGGGCGGATCCTTGATGATCTCGCCGATGTGGCAGGCAAACTAGATGCCATCACGGCCGACGTCACTGGGCTGCGCCACCTCGGAGCCGGCGTCGCCTTTTCGATTACCAGCCCCTCCCTGCAAGAGGTTCGCGAGCGACTGAAGGTCAAATTCATGTCGTGGCTGGGCCCACAGGATATGCAAAAGTGGCAGCCGCACGTCACGGTTCAGAACAAGGCGTCCAAGGCCAAAGCGGATGCGCTCTACCGTGCTCTGACCGAAAGCTTCTCGCCCTACAAGGTAGAAATCCTGGGTCTAGATTTGTGGGAATATCTCGGCGGCCCTTGGCTCCACCGTGCTCATCACCCATTCAATAAAAACGTTTCCAGCGAGCGCCAGGCGTTATGAGATTTTCACCGAAGGTGATAGGCGATGGTCTGTGACAGTTACTGACGGTCGCTGGTGCAATGCTTCTCGACATCATTGCAATGAGCGCCAATTCCTTCTGGCGTTCGCATCACGCGCGAGAGGAACTTGAGGACGTTGCGGAGGAAGCTCCGTAGTTTTCTCGCACAAACAGCCGCTTCGGCAAAGAGTGGATTGGCCTGCAACGAAAAGCGTGTTGTTTTCCCACACACCTTGTGCCGACCGCGTTCAGATCTAGGGTGAAGGCACACGCCCACCCGGTCTGGCCTTGATGAAGTCGATGAAAGTCCGCAAAGGCGCGGGCACCAGACGCCGGCCTGGATAATATAGAAACGGCCCTGGAAATGCGGGCCACCAGTCTTCAAGCACCGGTTCCAGCTTGCCTGCCTCGAAATATGGCTCTAGCCAATCTTCAAAGAGCGCGATGACACCGCTTCCGGCAATCGAGCAGGCAATCCCCAGATCGACGCTGCCGCCTGTCTGGACAACCATCGCCGCCGGCACGTCTACAATCACCAATTCGCCATCACGTTCAAACTCCCAGTCTGGCATAGCACCGCTCGCAAACCGGTTGCGAATACACTTATGGGTCATCAAATCGCGCGGGTGCTGCGGGCGTACGCGTCGATCAAGATAGTCTTTGGAGGCGGCATAAGCGAAGCGCTGCACCCGCGGGCCGATCGGAACTGCGATCATGTCTTGTTCAAGCCGTTCGTCATAGCGGATACCGGCATCGCATCCAGAGGCGAGAATATCGACGAAACTGTCTTCGACGACAAATTCGAGGCGGATCTCGGGATAGGCTGCAAGGAAATCAGGTACAATCGACGGCAGCACCAACCGAGCAGCACTCACCGGCACATTGAGCTTCAGGACACCCGCCGGGCGCTCGCGAAAACCGTTCACGACGTCGAGCGCCGCCTCCATCTCCGAAATTGCCGGTGCAAGTCGCTCAAGCAGGCCCTGACCTGCTTCGGTTAGCGAAACGGAACGCGTGGTCCGGTTGAGAAGCCTGATCCCGAGCTGCGTCTCAAGCCGCCTTACCGCATCACTGAGGCCAGAAGCACTGCCACCGCCCGAGCGCGCGGCAGCGCGAAAACCGCCAGACCGCGCCACTACAATGAAGGCTTTCAGATCACCCAGTTCGACAGCCATCAATCCTCCGGCTTTGCTCGACGGTAGTCCGCTTTATTGTCCGTCACAGCGTACAACCCGTCCAGAGCCTATCGCCTTATCCGAGACCATGCGAGGCGCTATTTCCACTCTACCAACGCTATTTATGAAAGGGCGAAAGGAAGGGCCATGACCGACACCAAGAAAATCGACATTTCCAAGGCTGGCACGTTCAAGATGGGCAGCCAAACAGTAAAGCGGCTGGGCTACGGCGCAATGCAGTTGGCCGGTCCCGGCGTCTTCGGCCCACCGAAGCACAGAACGGCCGCTGTTGCGGTTCTGCGTGCTGCCGTGGAGGCCGGCGTCGATCATATCGACACCAGCGATTTCTACGGGCCGCATGTGACGAACGAGATTATCCGCGAAGCGCTTCATCCCTATTCCAAGGACCTGACGATCGTTACCAAAGTTTCTGCCCGCCGCGGTCCGAATGCAGAATGGATCCCGGCCATGTCGAAAGCAGAACTGACGGCTGCCGTTCATGACAATCTGCGTAATCTCGGCCTCGACGTCATCGACATTGTCAACTTCCGCTCGATGCTTGACGTGCATGGCCCCGCGGAAGGCTCGATTGAAGAACAGGTGACGGTTTTGGCCGAGCTGCAACAGCAAGGCCTCATTCGCCATATCGGCCTGTCCAATGTCACTGCGACGCAGATCACCGAAGGTCGCAAGATAACCGAGATTGTTTGCGTGCAGAACATGTATAATCTGGCGCACCGGGCAGATGACGCACTGATCGACGACCTTGCAAAGCAGGGCACCGCATATGTACCCTTCTTCCCGCTAGGCGGGTTTTCCCCACTGCAATCCTTGACGCTGAACGTGGTCGCCGAACGTCTTGGAGCAACGCCGATGCAAGTGGCGCTCGCTTGGCTTCTGCACCGCGCGCAGAACATTCTGCTCATTCCGGGCACGTCATCAATAGTGCATCTAGCGGAAAACCTGGCGGCGGGCAGTTTAATCCTACCGGCAGATGCCATCGCCGAACTTGAGACAATTGGGGCGACTGTGTAACAGGCGCGGTTTCAGCAGCGGCGCAAGACGTTGGAGGAAGTTTGGGGGAGGCTGCGCGACAAAAGCACCCGTCGAGTTCTTGGCGTGTCGCTCGAAATCCCCCAGCGAGCGGCCCGTTCAACAATAAACTCCCTTTGAGTTTCTCGATCCGGCGATTGTATTGGCAGCCTCACCCTCCTGAGAGCGAATATCCTTGAACTCTGAGAGTGACCGTCCCTGTTCGGCATTTCGAAATCATTCAAAGACCCATGGCTTCGGCTTGAAATTCAGCGCCACTCCACCATCTCTTTCTCACAACGTTTCCCGGTGTCGGAGATTACTGTGGCAGCACGAACTTGGAATGCAGGCGGTTTTGGTACAAATACCTCTGGCAGCACATTTGACGTAGAACAGCGTCTTTTAAAAATGCGCCGCCTATCCCGCATATCACGCCTGATGGATACGGCAGTTGGCATTCCCGGCACGCGCCTCCGCTTCGGGGCCGATTCCGTACTTGGGCTCGTTCCAGTCGTCGGTGATGGAGCTGGCGCGCTCGTCGGGCTCTACATTGTCAATGAGGCCCGCCGGCTCGGTCTTCCGCAGGATAAACTCGCAAAGATGATTGGCAACGTGGCGATGGATTCAATCGTCGGCAGCGTGCCGTTATTGGGCGATCTTTTCGACGTCTATTTCAAATCGCATCGCCGCAACGTCCAGATCATTCTTGATCATTTCGGTGTTCGGCCGGAAGAATTGCGGCCAATGCGGTGAGCGATCTAAAGAGATGAGGATACGCATGTTACAGCGTCGGATCACACTTTCCTTCGCAACTACGCGAGTCCTTCCTTCTCAGAAGCCCCAAGTCATACGCTCGACCATGTCCAGCCCAGCGACACATCCCGCGATCAAAAGCGGACTGACGTTTGGAGCCTGTATAGCTGCCATCGCTCTTCGAGGGACATGAACCTGCGAGCAGTCAGTTTTAGCGACCGCTGTTTCGTAGCCGACGGCTATACTCCCGGACGGGCTAGCCGTGACGCGGCCACACCATCTTACCGAAATCTGCCGCTGTTTCCGGCAGCGGATCACACGTTCACTTGCCGGCCATGAAATACCACCGTTCTTCTTGGGGCAGTCGTATGGTGAGACTGGACAAAGGTGATCGCCAAATTTTTGCGTTACGCCGCAGCGGCCCGCAGTCCCGTATTCGTCGAGCGGCGGGTTGCGAACTGCCCTACCATCTGAGCCAGCTTTTGGGTCTCATGTACGAGAGTTTGCGATGCCGCGCTTGTCTCCTCAACCATGGCGGCATTCTGTTGCGTAACCTTATCCATCTCGTCGCCCGCCGTGGAAACTTCACGGAGGCTTAACGCCTGTTCCCTGGCCGCCATCGCAATCTTGTCTACGATGGCGGTAATGCCGCCCACTTGCTCACAAATTTCCCTAAGTGATGTCCCCGTCTCTCCGACGAGCTTCACGCCTGTTGTGACCTGGGCTGTCGAGGTTGAAATCAATCCCTTGATTTCGCGAGCGGCTCCCGCAGATCTTTGGGCAAGTTCGCGTACTTCTTGCGCCACGACGGCGAAACCTTTGCCCGCGTCCCCGGCACGAGCAGCTTCAACCCCTGCATTGAGAGCCAGCAGGTTCGTCTGGAACGCGATTTCGTCGATCACACCGATGATGTTGCCGATCTTTGCAGACGAGCCCTGGATTTCGCCCATCGCACTGATTGCACGCTCCACCACTGCTCCACCACTTTCGGCGTTCGTCTTGGCAAGCGCCACAGACTTCTGGGCATGGCCTGCACCATCCGCGGTGGCGTTGATGCCGCTGGTCACCTCACCAAGAGCGGCAACCGTCTCTTCGAGAGAGGCGGCCTGCTGCTCCGTCCGGCGTGCAAGATCGTTAGAGGCGCTTGATATTTCAAACAATCCCGACTGGATCGTCCCGACGCTCAGGATGACAGCATCGATTGCCTCCTCCAAAGTGGAAACCGCGCTGTTGAAATGGTCTCTGATCCCCTCATATCTCGAATCGACCACTCCGACGCGCGCTGTCAGATCCCCTTTGGAGAGTGCATCCAGACCACCCGAAATTTGGCGGAACGCATGTTCCATTGCCTGCGCTTCACTCATACGTTCGGCTTCACGTTCAAGCCGCATAGTTTCCGCCTGCAGCCGTTCGCGGTCAGCCTCGGCTTCGGCATTGATCCGGGCGCGGTCATTTTCCTGGAACACTTGCAGCGCGCCGATCATCTCCCCGATCTCATTGTCGGTTTTGGCGAGCTTCAGATGTGTATCGGACTCCCCCCTGGCCAGCCGCGCCATTGCCTGCGCGACTTGCATCATCGGCCGTGCAACGGACCGGACCATGAAGAACGCAATAGCCATAGCCAGTAAGAGGCTGAACAAACCAGCACCCCACATCCAGGACGTACCCTGATTGCCCTGAAGCTCGGATTTCGACGCAATTTCGCCCGCAATCTCGACAATGCCATCGGTGACGCTCTTTGACGTCGAGACGACCAGCGAGGCTTGCTGATCAAACGATGCCAAATTCGTCTTCAAGGCGTTGAAGGTCTCGTTCAGCTGGGCAAGGCTGGCGGTCATATCATTGCCGGACGTCTTGGCAAGCATGCCGCCCAAAGCTTGCGCCTTTTTCAGGCCTGCAGTGACGGTCACGGCGGCGTCATCGGATGGTCGGAGGCGATATCGCTCGACTTGAACCAGGGTATCCTTTAACACATTGGCGAAGTTGCGTGCAGTTCCGGACACGATACGCGCTTTGGATCGCGCGTTGTCCTTCTCGCTTTTGGAAGCCAGTTCCGTTTCTGCCGATATGCGTAGCGCTTCGTTAAGCTTCTGAGAAGCAGCAGAACTTCTAGTGAAAAGCGCAAAGTCGTACGTCGATGACAAAGCGGCGCCGTTGTCCTTGGACAGGGCCGTCTGGATCTCCGCGAAGGTGCTTGCCAGGCTGCTGACGATCGGCTGGATGTTTGGTGTTCCACCAAGCTTAACAACTTCAGCCAGGCTGACCTCGGCACGAGCCATAGGTTCTGCGATCTGATCGGGCGATATCTGGTTACCCAAAGCGGAGGCTTTTACCAGTGCCAGTTCGACAGCATTCATTGCGTTGCTGAAAATGCCGGCGTTTTGGATGAGGATGCGGATGGTATTCAGAGTTATCAATGCGTTGTTCGAATTGGTCTCGGCTTGGTTGGCGATATCCTGGGCACTCTTTTCAGCCTGCTCGGCCAAGGAGACCAAGCTTCCGGTCGCATCGCGCAGAGCAACGCCTGCGTTCTGAACCGCGTCCTGGGATATTGCGAGAGCTTTGACCGCATTCGACATCATCGAGATGCCATCCGAGAGCTGCGAGCCTTGTTCTTTTGACAGCGCCAGAGAATTGAGCGTCGTCTGCGCCGTCTCGAGGGCGCTGGTCGCTTCATCGATGCGCTTCGGTTCTTTACCGACAAGATACTGAATAATAGCGCCTTCAGCCTGATTGGCTCCAATAAGTACCTTTGACGTATCCACTGTCTGAGATACGGCGCCTGCCAGGCTTCCGATACCTCTAATTCCGACAAATGCCACCAGGAGAACCGATATGAGCAATAAAGCCATCCCACTCGACGTTCTGAAACCGATAGATTTCGCTTTTTGGGACAATTTCATGCTCTAACCTCTCTCCCGCAGCGTAACGTCGCCCAAGCACCCATTTAATGCTAAGGAGAATGGATAAAAAAGTGCTTAAATGCTCTTGAGAAGATCAGAAACGCAAAAGGGCACAGTATACTGCCGACGCTTTCTTTTCATGCGCAAGGCCTGCGTGAGGTCATTGCCTCTTGATTCCCTCTCATTTGATAATTTATGTTGAGCTTGTTCTCAGGGCGGGGTGCAATTCCCCACCGGCGGTATCGGGATTTTCCCGGAGCCCGCGAGCGCTTCCGGTCTCCAAAGCCGGAAGGTCAGCAGATCCGGTGAGAGGCCGGAGCCGACGGTATAGTCCGGATGGAAGAGGACAAGGCATCGGATACCCGCGTTTAGCGGGCTCGAATTGCATTGTTCGCCCAAGGGATATTTGGCGCTTCGTGAAGCGCGAAAATGCCGCAAAACGGCATAACCCTTGAAAGGCTTGAAAGAAAATGACCATTGCCAAGATTGAAGACGCCATCGCCGCCATTTCCCGTGGCGAGATGGTGATTGTCGTCGACGACGAAGACCGTGAAAACGAAGGCGATATCATCGCCGCCTCCGACAGCATCACGCCACAGCAGATCGCCTTCATGATGAACCATGCACGCGGGCTGATCTGCGTCGCCATGCCGGGCGAGCGCCTCGATGCGCTCGACATTCCGCTGATGGTGCCGCGCAACACCGAATCCATGAAGACGGCCTTCACCGTGTCCGTGGATTACATCCCAGGCACCACGACGGGCATTTCCGCCACCGACCGCGCAAACACCGTACGCGCGCTGGTATAGGAGGTTTCGCGCCCGGATGATTTCGCCCGCCCGGGCCACATTTTCCCGCTGCGCGCCAACCTGGAAGGCGTTCTCGGCCGCACCGGCCATACCGAAGCGGCCGTTGATCTCTGCCGTCTTGCCGGAAAATACCCTTGCGGCACCATCTGCGAAATAGCCAATGATGACGGCACCATGGCCCGCCTGCCTCAGCTCAGGCTCTTCGCCGAACGCCATGGCCTGCTCATCGTGACCATCAAGGATCTGGTTTCCTATCTGAAGGGTGAGATCGTCGAAGAGGTGGCGCAGAAGCAGGTCGCCTGATCTGCACGCACTGTGTCCCGAATACGAAAACGCCCGGCAAGCGCCGGGCGTCGATCTGATGGAGCAGGGTCCGAAACAAACTGGCGGTCAGTTTCGCAGCCGATACCCCGTCTTGAACATCCGGCCCACCACGCCGAGGCAGAGCGCCAGAAACAAAAAACCTACCAGCAGCAGAAACCGCCATCCACCAGCAAATCGACACCCGTCACGAAGCTCGCTGCATCTGACAGCAGGAAGATCGCCGGACCGACCATCTCATCCACGCCTGCCATGCGCTGCATTGGCGTCTGCTCTTCGAACAGCTTGGTCTGATGCACCATTTCCGGTCGGGTATTCATCGGCGTTGCCGTATAACCCGGCGAGATGGTGTTAACGCGGATGCCGCGACCCACCCACTCCATCGCCATGGATTTCGACATGTGGATGACGCCTGCCTTCGAGGCATTGTAGTGGCACTGCATCAGCCCGCGATTGACGATGACGCCGGACATGGAAGCGATGTTGACGATTGCGCCGCGCCCGTTCTTCAGCATGGCGTTGGCTTCCGCCTGGCAGGACAGGAAAACGCCCTTCAGATTGATGTCCATCATCGTCTGGAACTGGCTTTCCTCCATCTCCTCGGCAGGATTGGCATTGGCGATGCCGGCCGCATTGACGGCGATTGAAAGCGCGCCAAGCTCGGCCTCAGTACGCGCAACCGCTTCAGTCAACGCCTCTTTGCTGGTGACGTCAGCCGCAATCTGGACAGACTTGCGGCCGGCTTTGGCGATGAAGTCGGCCGTCTGCGCCAGACCGTCATCGGTGCGGCGGTCGAGCAGCGCGACATTCGCGCCGGACTGGGCAAGCCCCATGGCGATCCGCTGGCCGATGCCGGAACCGGCGCCGGTGACGAGCGCCACCTGGCCGGAGAGATCGAACAGTTTCGGCGCATTGAGGGTGATGGTGGACATCTTTATTTCCTTCTTCAGATGGTTGCCAGTTCCATGACCGAGACATCGTTTGCTTCGTCGCGGTTGAGGATGCCGGCCTGTTTTCCCTGCGCGAGCACGAGGATGCGGTTGGAAACGCCCAGCACTTCCTCCAGATCGGAACTGACGACGATAACGGCAACGCCGCTTTTCGCCAGACCGACGATGATATCGTAAATGCCAGCCCGCGCGCCGACATCAATGCCGCGCGTCGGCTCGTCCAGCACGACAACGCGGGGATTGCGGGCAAGCCATTTGGCAATCACCACCTTCTGCTGGTTGCCGCCCGAAAGATCAGAGGCCGGCTGTTCGCTGCGCCCCTTCACGCCGAACTTTGCGATCGCCTCCTTTGTGAAGGCCCGCTTGATGCCGGGTGTGATCCAGCCGGAGCCGACGCGGTCAAGATTGGCATAGATCAGGTTTTCACCGATCTCGTGCTCCACAACCAGCCCCTGCAGTTTGCGGTCTTCCGGCACCATGACGATACCCCTGGCGATTGCGTCTGCCGGGCCTTTCAGCGTCAGCACCTTGCCATCCAGAAGAACCTCGCCCGCACTGGTCGGATCGGCGCCGGAAATGGCGCGCACCAGCTCGGTGCGACCGGCACCGATCAAACCGGCAATGCCAAGGATTTCGCCGGCGCGAACGCCGAAGCTGATGTCGCGGAAGGCGTTGGTCGCGCCGGTCAGTCCCTTGACCTCCAGCACTACCTTGTCCTGCGGCTCCGGCAACGCCGGGAACAGGCGCTCCAACGAGCGGCCGACCATGCTTTCGACGATGGTGCGCACCGGCGTCGCGCTATCGGCAAACTCGTGCACACGCTCGCCATCGCGTAAAACAACGATGCGGTCGGTGATCTGTTTGATCTCTTCCATGCGGTGGGAAATATAGATGATGCCCACACCCTCGGCGCGCAGCTTGCGCACCTGCTCGAAGAGCGCCTGCGTTTCTGCGCCGCCAAGTGCGGCCGTCGGCTCGTCGAGGATCAGGAGCTTGGCGTCCAGCGCCAGCGCCTTGGCGATTTCAATCAGCTGCTGATTGGCAGTCGAGAGACCCGCCACCTTGCGGGTTGCGGGAATGTGAAGGTTGAGGCGTGCCAGCTGCTGTTGGGCTCTGCGCACCATTTCAGCCCGGTCAACGATGCCGTTCTTCATCGGCCAGCGGCCGATAAACACATTCTCGGCTATGGAAAGCTCGGGAAGAAGCTTGAGCTCCTGGTGAATCAGAACGACGCCCTTGTCGATCGCCGCACGCGGTGAGGACGGCGCATAGGGTTCACCGCACCATGTCATCGTGCCCTCGGACGGTTCACGCGAACCGGCGATGATGCCTGAAAGCGTCGACTTACCTGCACCGTTTTCACCCAGCAAGGCCACCACTTCACCGGAATAAACGTCGAGATCGACGTTTTTCAGGACTTCAAGCGGACCGTAACGTTTGCTGATGCCACGGAGCGAAAGAACCGGCTCGCGCATGACGGGACCTCCCAGGACACGATCGCGGCGGAAATACGCCACGCCTTTGTCCAAATTGCATAAAAACAAACCAGTGAGAGCCCCGCGCATCCCAGCGGACGCGCGGGGCGGATGCATCAGGGATGGTTGGCGATAAAGCCCGCGACGTTTTCCTTGGTGGTCAGTGTCGCATCGGAAAGCTGCACGGCCGGAACTTTCTCGCCGCCGACGATCTTGACGGCCATCTCGACAGCCGTGCGACCCATCTTCTGGGTCTGCTGCGTCGCGGTCACGTCGAAGACACCATTCTTCAGCGCCTCAAGGGCCGCCGTATCACCATCGAAGCCGCCAACGACGATCTTCTGCGAGGGATTGGCAACCTTGATCGCCTGTGCCGCGCCGAGCGCCAGACCGTCAGCCTGGGCAAAGACGATGGAGATATCAGGATTGGCCTGCAGCATGTTCTGCATGATCTGGAAGCCTTCATCCTGGCTCCACATGTTGGACCACTGTTCGGCAACGATCTTCACGCCGGAATTGGCCTTCACCGATTCCATGCATCCCTTCGTGCGGTCGACTTCCGGCGTCGTGCCCTTCTGGCCGTGGATGATGACCATCTTGCCCGAGCCGCCAGCCTGCTTGATGATGTAATCGCAAACCGCCTTGGCGGAAGCGACGGAATCGGTGGCGAGGAAGGTATCACCCGGCGCGCCATCGGCATTGCGGTCGATGTTGATGACCGGCACGCCGGCGGCTTTCGCAAGCTTCACGGGAACGGTGGCGGCAGCGGCGCCAGCCGGAATATAGATCAGTGCGTCGATATTCTGGGTCAGCAGATCCTGGATCTGGTTGACCTGCGTCGGGCCGTCACCTTTGGCGTCAACGGTCACGACGGCAATGCCGCGCGTCTTGGCTTCGGCTTCGACGGCCTGCTTGATCTGGTTGAAGAAGTTCGCCTGCAAATTGGCGACGGCAAGGCCGATCTTCTTGACTTCTGCGGCATTGGCCTGGCCGAGCGACAGGGCGAGAAGGGCGGCGGATGTCAGCAGAATGCGTGAAAATTTCATGATTATTCCTCCATTTGTTGATTGTTGACCTTCGGGCAGATCGAACCTCCTCCCCTCCGGCCGTTTTTCACGCCTCCCTTGCCGGGAGGGTCGTTTATTGCGCGGACGGCTCAGCGCCATCCGCAAGCAAATTCAGCTTCTGCGGCGACGCAATGTTTCAGCACCCACGGCCAGCACGATGACGACACCGATGATGACCTGCTGCAGAAAGGGAGAGACGTTGAGCAGGTTGAGGCCGTTGCGCAGCACGCCGATGATCAGCACGCCGATCAGCGTTCCGCCGATGCCGCCTGCACCGCCCGAAAGCGAGGTTCCGCCGATGACGACGGCCGCAATCGTATCCAGCTCGTAACCGAAGCCGCTGGAGGGCTGCACCGAGTCGAGACGTGCCGCAAGAACGATACCGGCAAGACCGGCAAGAACCGCACAGGCTACATAAACGCAGATCGTCACCAGCGGCACATTGATGCCGGCAAGGCGCGCCACTTCCGGGTTACCGCCGACCGCAAAGACCGTCCGGCCTTCCGAACGGAAGCGCAGGAACAGCCAGGAAACAAGAACGACGACGAGCATCAAAAGCACGGTCGCTGTCAGCACGCCGAAATGGCGGTCGATTGCCAGCATCATGAACCAGTCAGGGAAACCGACGATCTGCTGTCCATCGGTGATCATGTTGGCGATACCGCGCGCCACCGACATCATGGCCAGCGTGGCGATGAAGGCCGGCACCCGAAAAGCCGTAACCAGAATACCTACCACGAGGCCGCAGGCGGCGGACGCGATCAGCGCCAGCACGATGGCCATGCCCATCGGCATGCCCGCCACATTGGCCGTCCAGCCCACGATCATCATCGACAGCGCCAGAACCGAGCCGACAGACAGATCGATGCCGCCAAGCAGGATCACGAAGGTCATGCCGACGGCCATGATGCCGAGAACGGTGATCTGGTCGAGAATGTTGAGCCCATTGCGCAGCGACAGGAAATTCTCGCTGGCGAAGGTCAGAAACACGCAGAGCAGCAGCAGGCCCAAAAGAGGTCCGGTCGCTCCGCTCAACCAGGCAAGCGGGCTCCTGGTGTGCGTGACCCCCTCATTGCGTTCAATCGCGGACATGGCTCCTCCCGGTGACAGTCTTGCCTTTTTTAAACCGATTAGAATAATTATTCATCATCGGTGAAACATGCATAAGCTAGTTTCGAGAAGGTTGTCAATAGGGCCTTAATGGCGAGGCCTGTCGCCCCTCCCCTCATTCCTGTGCTTGTCACAAGAATCCAGCCGACGCACGTCTGCGAGGCGAAAAGACCCCCTACAGCCCAAGGACGTAGGCTCGCTGGTTCCTGTGACAAGCGCAGGAATGAGGGCTGCGTGGGTATCCGCCGCTTGGGATGTTGCACCATCCCCATGCCCGCTCACGCGGATCTAAACAGGACAATTTACAATTCGAGCTTGACAGAAACGGCATCTCTGCAATTATATAAATAGCTGTATAAATATTCACACGCATGTTTTGAAGAGGATTCCATGCAGTCCCAGGAGCTAGAGCGCATTGCGCGCCAGATTCGCCTTCGCGACGTACAGGCTGTTTTCGAAGCGGGTGCGGGCCATGTCGGCGGCGAAATGTCTGCTATCGACATCATGACGGCCCTTTACTTCCGCGTCCTGCGCATCTGGCCGGATGATCCGAAAAACCCTGCCCGCGACCGTTTCGTGCTTTCCAAGGGCCATACGGCCTGCGCGCTGTATGTGACGCTTGCCAAGCGCGGTTTCATCCCGGAAGAGGAAATCTCCACTTTCCTGCGGCCGAATTCGCGCCTCAACGGCCATCCGAACTGTAACAAGGTTCCGGGTGTGGAAACCAATACCGGCCCGCTCGGTCACGGACTGCCGGTTGCCGTCGGCATGGCAAAAGCAGCCAAACTTTCTGGTGCGAACTACCACACCTATGTGATGACCGGCGACGGCGAGATGCAGGAAGGCTCCAACTGGGAAGCCATCATGTCCGCCGCACAGTTCGGCCTGAACAACCTGACGCTGATCGTCGATCACAACCGCTTCCAGCAGGGTGCGGCGCTTTCGGAAACCAATGATATCGCACCGCTTCGCCCGAAGCTGGAGGCTTTCGGCTGGGAAGTCAGCGAAATCAACGGCAATGCCATGGTGGAAGTCGTGCCGGCGCTGGAGCATCGCGGCGACCGTCCGCATTGCATCGTCGCCCACACCAACAAGGGCCACGGAATTTCCTTCATGCAGGACCGCGTCGACTGGCACCATAAGGTTCCGAGCAGGGAACAATATGAAATCGCCGTCAAAGAACTTTCGGAGACATTGTAATGAACGCGCCCGTAACCGCCGCCAAACTGTATGACTGCCGCGACGCCTTCGCCGAAACGCTGGAAGCGCTGGCCGCCGGCAATGACAGGGTCGTCGCCGTCTGCAACGATTCGGTCGGCTCCTCAAAGCTCGGCGGCTTCAAGTCGAAATTCCCCGAGCGCCTCGTCAATGTCGGGATCGCCGAACAGAATATGGTCGGCGTTGGCGCCGGTCTCGCCAATGGCGGCCAGCTGCCCTTCGTCTGCGGCGCATCCTGCTTCCTCACCGGCCGCGCGCTGGAGCAGATCAAGGCCGACCTTGCTTATTCCAACGCCAATGTGAAGCTGATCGGCATTTCATCAGGCATGGCCTATGGCGAACTCGGCCCGACGCATCATTCCATCGAGGATTTCGCATGGACCCGCGTTCTGCCGAACCTGCCGGTCATCGCCCCTTGCGACCGCATTGAGACGGCGGCCGCAGTCAAATGGGCGGCAGACTATGCCGGGCCCTGTTTCCTGCGCCTGTCGCGCGTCGGCGTGCCGGATCTGCTGCCGGAAGGCCATGTCTTCGAACTTGGCCGCGCCAACCTGCTGCGCGAAGGCTCCGATGTGACGCTGATCGCCAACGGCACGCTGACGCACCGCATCGTCAAGGCCGCCGATATTCTCGCCAGCCGTGGCGTCAAGGCGCGTGTGCTGAACATGGCGACCGTGCGTCCCATCGATGAGGCGGCGATCGTCGCAGCAGCGAAGGACACCGGCGCGATCCTGACGGCTGAAGAACATTCGATCTTCGGCGGCCTCGGCTCGGCCATTGCCGAAGTCGTGGTCGAACAGGCCCCCGTACCGATGAAGCGCCTCGGCGTTCCGGGTGTCTTCGCCCATACCGGTTCGGCCGAATGGCTGCTCGATGAATTCGGCATGGCGCCGGCCGCCATTGCGGATGCGGCCGAAGCGCTGATCAAGAGAAAATAAAGTCTCCTCCCAGAGTCGTCGCGTGTCTTCGGATGCGCGGCGACACCCTTTCTGCAATATCGTCGTTTAATCGCCGCAAGGCGGAAACGAAAACTGCCGACGAAAGACTCCCATGATGCGCGCGATTCTGTCCATCGATCAGGGCACCACCAATTCCAAGGCCATTCTCGTCTCGGAAAGCGGAGAGCTGCTGGCGCGCGGCTCATCACCAGTCGGCATCGCCTATCCGCAGCCCGGCTGGGTGGAACAGGAGCCGCAGCGCATCTGGGCCTCGGTCTGCGAGGCAGTCTCCGCCTGCCTTGCCGCCGCGCCCTCCGCCGTCGATGTCGCAGCCATCGCGATCTCCAACCAGCGCGAATCAGTCACCATCTGGGATGGCGAGACCGGCGAGCCGCTCGGCCCGGTGCTCAGCTGGCAATGCCGCCGCACGGCGCAGGACTGCGCCGAGCTGATCGAGAAGGGCCATTCCGAGCGCGTCATGGCGCTGACCGGCCTGCCGATCGACCCGATGTTTCCGGGCGCAAAAATGCGCTGGCTGCTGGAGCGCGCGCCGAAGGGCCGCAGGCTCCGCCTCGGCACCATTGACAGCTGGCTCATCCATTGCTTCACCGGCGGCAAGGTCCATGCCTGCGACGCCTCCAATGCCGCCCGCAGCCAGGTCCTCGATCTCAATCGGCAAGTCTGGAGCGATGAGCTTTGCGAACTCTTCGGCATCGATATCGACACCCTGCCCGATCTGCGCGACAGCAGCGGCGATTTCGGCGTGACATCAGGCGTTCCCGGCATCAAGGACGGCACGCCGATCCTCGCCGCCATCGGCGACAGCCACGCCGCTCTCTTCGGCCATGGCGCCTTCAATCCGGGTGATGGCAAGGTAACCTTCGGCACCGGCTCCTCGGTCATGACGACGCTGCCGCATTTCATCGCGCCCGAACGCGGCATCACCACCACCGTCGCATGGCGGCTCGCCGGCAAACCCACCTTCGCCTTCGAGGGCAATATTCTCGTTTCCGCCGCCTCCCTGCCCTGGATGACGGAGATTCTCGGCCTGCCGGATGTCGCCGCGCTGGTGGAGCTCGCCTCCACCGCCGAGCCTGATGGCCCCGGTTTCGTGCCAGCCTTCGTTGGTCTTGGCGCACCCTATTGGGATACGAATGCGCGTGCGCTTTTCTCTCAGATCAATTTTAGCACTACCCGCGCCCAGATGGCCCGCTCCGTCACCGATTCCATCGCCTTTCAGGTCCATGACGTCTTCGCCGCCATGCGCGCGCAGTCGCCTTTGGGCTTTGGACGCCTGTTCGTGGATGGCGGCCCGAGCCAGAACCGTTTCCTGATGCAATGTGTCGCCGACATGCTGCAACACCCCGTCATCCAGCGCGATGCGCCGGAAGCCTCGGCGCTGGGTGCTGCCTATCTCGCCGGCCTCGCCCTCGGTGTCTGGAGCGATCTCGATGCCATCGCGGCGCTGAACAGCAACGGCAACACCATCGCGCCGTCCGCGAGCGAAAACAGCCAGCAGCTCGGCATCTGGCGCGATGCGATTGCCCGCTCGACCTTGCCTGTAACCTCGGGTAATGGTGAATAAAAATTCACCCTGGAGGGCTTATGGGCAGGCTTAACGAACTTCGAATGATATCCCGCGTGGCGCAGATGTATTTCAGCGAGCACAAAAGGCAGGCGGAAATTGCGCAGCATCTCAACCTGTCGCAGGCCACCGTCTCACGCATGTTGAAGCGTGCCGAGGCAGAAGGCATCGTCCGCACCAGCATCATTCCGCCGCCCGGCACCTATAGCGATCTGGAAGCGCAGCTGCGCGAACGTTTCGACCTGCCGGAAGCCATCGTTGTCGATTGCAGCGAGGATCGCGACGGCGCGATCATGGCCCGCATTGGCGAGGCAGCGGCGCATTTCCTTGAGGTGACGCTGTCGCAGAACGAGATCATCGGTGTTTCCAGCTGGAGCCAGACGATCTTCAAGATGGTGGAGAACATTCACCCGCTGAAAGGCGCGAAAGCGCGGTATATTGTCCAGACACTGGGCGGCATGGGCGATCCCTCCGTGCAGACGCATGCGACCCAGATCACCACGCGTCTGGCGCGGCTTACTGAGGCCGAACCGAAACTGTTACCAGTACCCGGCGTTGCCACCTCGCGGGAGGCAAAGCTCCTGATGCTCGCCGATCCCTTCGTGCGCGAAACCATCGATCTTTTCGGGTCGATCACGCTCGCGATCGTTGGCGTCGGCGCGGTCGAACCATCGGAGCTTCTCGCCCGTTCCGGCAATATCTTTTCCGCCAAGGAACTCGCCGATCTCGCCCATGCTGGCGCAGTTGGCGACATATCGCTGCGGTTCTTCGACAAGCAAGGCAAGCCCGTTAAGACCCCGCTTGACGACCGAGTCATCGGGCTGCCGCTGGAAAACCTCTCGAATGTCGATCGCGTCATTGCGCTCGCGGGCGGCTCCAAAAAGACTGAGGCAATCGCCGGTGCGCTCAGAACAGGTGTCATCGACGTTCTCGTCACCGATAAATTCACCGCCGAACGATTGGTCGGCCAGGAACCATAGCCAAAATCCCATAAAGGAGGAGACATGAGGCGCTTTGAAGGTCAATCCGTATTCGTGACCGGAGGCAACAAGGGCATCGGTTACGGCATCGCCCGCCGTTTTGCCGAGGAAGGCGCGAAAGTCGCCATCGCCTCTGTCGACAAGGACACGCAGGATGCCGCGAAAAAACTCGCTGACGAAACCGGCAGCGTCACCCATGGCGTGATCCTCGACGTTCGGGATGCGGCAGCGGTGCGCGAGGCCTATGGTTCCGCCGAAGAAGCGATCGGCCCGCTTTCCATCTCCGTCCAGAACGCCGGCGTCATCACCATTTCGAAGATCGAGGAATTGACGCAGGAACAGTGGGATTTCAATCTCGACGTCAACACCAAGGGCGCGTTCCTCTGCTGCCAGGAGGCGATCCGCCGCTTCCGCGAAAGCGGCACCATGGGCCGCCTTGTCAATACCGCCTCCGGTCAGGCACGGCAGGGCTTCATCTATACCCCGCATTACGCCGCCTCGAAGTTCGGCGTTATCGGCCTGACGCAAAGCCTTGCCAAGGAACTCGCGCCGGAAGGCATTACCGTCAACGCCATTTGCCCCGGCATCATCCACACCGAAATGTGGGACTATAACGACCGCGTCTGGGGCCAGATGCTGGGTGAGTACAAGCCCGGCGAACTGATGGCCGAATGGGTGCGCAACATCCCCATGCGCCGCGCCGGAACGCCCGCCGAAGTCGCCGCACTGGTGGCGTTTCTGGCTTCCGACGATGCGGCTTATATCACCGGGCAAACCATCAATGTCGATGGCGGGCTGATCATGTCGTAAGAGCACCGGTCGAAAAATTTTGACCTCGTCGACGGCGCCCCGACCGTTTGATCGCAGGGACGCTTGCACGCCTGGCGGACCCAGCCAAGCGTCGACAGACACATGTCCATCACTCCATGCATCCAGCCTCTCTATTTCAGCGTTCTGCTCCAGAAGCCTTTCGTTCACGCCCAGCTCGCCACAGCACTGACCACTCTTCTCAACGACGCTGCCACCAGCAGCATCGCAATAGTTCGCCAGACTGACCTGAAGGGATCGGCTAGGACGCTCGCTCTTTCTGCTTCTCAGGCGAACGAAAGCGCCGCCAAGAATGACCACGACAACAGCCCGACACTTACGGCCGCTTATCGGCGATAATGGATAACTTGTGTATCTGTGGTGGCTTGGCGAATAAGTCGCCTTCGGCGGCCTTCGCCATCAAAGCCGCAGCCACCTGGCCATTTAGGTGGGCATCCCTTCCGTCCTCATCGTCGAACGTATCGAAGATTGCAAACGAGCTTGGGCCTTCCTGTATCGCATACCAGGAAATCGTGCCCGGCTCCGCGTTGACGAGAGGTATGGCTGATCTCAGGAAATCGGCGACCTCCTGTTCCTTGCCGGGTTTTGCTTCAAGTGGAACGTAAAGTGCGAATTTGGTCATGGCCATCTCCATGGGCACCTCATCGTGCCGCAACCTACTATACCACGTTCAGCCGCCGTATGTTTTGCCATCGGCAAAAATAAAGAGGTCCATGAGAAAGCTTGGTAGATGTGAGATGGCGAACCCCTCAGAGCGGTTGGGAATAAAGATCTCCGAATCAACGGCTCCAGAAAAGATTCGAACCTCTGACCGGTTTGATATGCATCGGCGCTTTATCTATTGCGTTGATCAAGAGGCGCCGGTTTTGGGCTCGTGAAAACATAGCCTCTTCTAGGCTCGCTATAGCGGCAGCTCATGCTGTAGCCGGCTATCCCAAAGCCACCCACTGTCGAGAGTGTGTGGCCTGCTTCCCGCCATAGTCTACTCCATCTTTGCACACCCTGCTCATTGTTAAGGCAGCCCAAAAATGCGCGGACTTACTCGGCAAGCAAATGCAGCGGGCTCCCTGTATAGAGCGATGGTCCAAGCACCGCTACCACTCTCGCGAGACAGGCCGCCCTCATATCGTCGAATTCGATCAACGGGCAAACACGTTTACGGAACGCTTCTCTAGCTTTAGCGCCGGCATCAACAGCATGTTTAACGCTACGCCAACCATGTCGGCAATATGAGAGGTGGCGTAAAGAATCTTAAAGGGGCGATCCTGTAGGCTGTGACGTAAGGCAGGCAGAGCAATGCAGATCGATTTACAAACCCTTTGGTATTTAACCGTCGGAACGCTCCTGGTGTCAGCGTCGCTTCTCCTTTGGGAAAGGCAGGCTCATCCAGGTCGCGCACGCGTGCTCGGTGTTCTAGCCGCAGCACTCTTCGCGTTCATTCTCGGCTGCGTGCTTGCAATGAACCGCAGCCCCTTTCCGGTCGCGCTCGGCATGGGGGCGATCAACATCCTAATGATGTTGGGCTACCTTCTGGTCTTTAACGCCATCGCCGGCCTCGACGGTCACCGGTATCTCTGGTCGTCCGTCGCAACGCTAAGCTTCCTAGCCATCGCCTGGGCGATCGCTGGCACGCACTTCCCGACCGCCTTCTGGAACCATGTCTCGTCTATCCCCATCGCGCTGACCTGCGGCCTGACGGCATGGACACTTTTGCGCAGCCGCACGGTCCAGCGATTGCGCTCACGTCCGATCGCAGTATCGATCTCGGCCGTCCATGCCTTGTTCTACCTTGGCCGAGCGTTCATTGCCCCTGTTCTCCTTGAACGGTACGGGCAAGATATAATCTCCATGGTCGGGAAGGCGACGATGTACGAGGCCGTCTTGTACTCGGTAGCGATGCCGATGTCCTTTCTGATGATTATTCGAGAGGAGGAAAAGCTCCACCTGCTCCGCCTGTCACAAACCGATCAGTTGACCGGACTTGCTAACCGTCACGCTTTTTTTGAGCAGGCATCTCGGATCCTCCGGGAACGGCATGGTGACCCCGTCTCACTGCTCGCCTTCGACCTCGACCACTTCAAGGCGATCAACGACCTTCATGGACATCCAACCGGAGACAAGGTCTTGCAGTTGTTCGCCGAAACCGCCCGCGAAGAAGCGGGACCCGACGCGCTTATTGTCCGGCTGGGCGGGGAGGAATTCGCTGCGCTTCTGCCACGGTGCGACCATTCCCAAGCTCTCAGTCGCGGCTCGGCCATTGCAAGCCGGTTCGCCAAAGCAGCCGCTCGGGCAGAGGGTTTGAAAACCCATGCCACCGTCAGTATCGGCCTTGCGGCACCAGACTGCCACGACCTCGCCGGGATGCTTGCAAGCGCCGATGGCGCGCTGTACCGCGCGAAATCCCTTGGACGGAACCGCGTTGAGGCAGCACGGTCAACCGAAACGAGGCAACAACCCTCAGCCGATCCCGTACCTCATCATTTGCGGTTAGTGACGACCGGGGTGCCCTGATTCGATGTAGCGCTTGGGTCATTGATTGTGTCGAAATCCGGCGAGCTGGTGGGGCAAGGCACCCTGCTATTACTGTGCTCAATAGCCCGCTGCACATCACGTGCATTTGAGGCTGCCAGCAAGAATGAAGCTTTCCTGATAAGGGCACTTGGCGAGCTAGTCACGACTCACGTGTCCCAACGTCATCAAGCACCTGGCGAAGTAGCGACACCAGCCTATCGACCTCTTCTGCGACAGCCCTTTTGTCATGCCCGCATTGCCTTGGCGCAAGGTAGCGCGAAGTGCCGGCAATCGTATGAGTGCCGCCTGCGTCGCGAAGATGGGGCGCAAAAGTGGCCGACTTTTTCTCCACCTCTTGGGAGGTCTTTACTCCGCGGTTGACGATTCCATCCCTTCTCAGCGGCCCAGGGCACCTGATTAGGTGAAATTTGCCTCTATGATAAAAGTCTTCGTTAGCCCTGATCAGATCGGGAACTGGTCGCACAGTAGAAATCCAGCTATCTGGGTTGGCGGATACGGCCATGGTCTTATAGTCGACACTCGCGCCGGTTAATCCCGCGGCGGTTGGAGATATCACCTTTGAATCGCGACAAAAGGTGCCTCAACGAATGGTGAGAAGAGAAGAAGATGGGCCCCCGGCGGACTTACCTACGCTTCAGATGAGATTGCAAAGCGAGCCGCGAAGACAGAAGGTGGCGGTGATCCTCAAGCTGGCTGGCGTGGCCTGCATCGGTCTCGGGCTGGCGTGGACGCTCTGCTACCTCTATTTTGGTCGCTACGAGCTGTCGGTAGTGTTCATCGGATTGACCGGCGTGGGCGTGCTCGCCCGCCATCGCAGCAAGCGAAGCGATAGCTCATCGCTTCTTGTCGTTGCCCACGGGGTTTTTGTGGTCGTCTGCGCCATTTCGCTGATCGATGCACCCATCGCCTGGGTTCCTCGGTCGGCCCACCTATTTCTGCTTCCGCTTGCCGCTGGAGCGGCTTTTACTTTTGAGCGACACGAGCGCTATGGAACGCTTATCTTCCCCCTGATTTGCATCGCCGCTTTCGTTGCGTTCGCGATGGGCGCGCTAGACCCCCTCGCACCAGCTATCTCCCCGCCACTGGAGGTGCGCGCATGGGGTGCAAAGCTGAATACGACGACGTCGATGCTGCTGCTGGCCGTCGTGTTTGCCATCTACCGCATCGATAGTGGAAAGCGCCTGCGGTTGGAGCGCGAGTTGGGTCGAGCTGTCCGTAACGGTGAGATCGAGGTGTACTTTCAGCCACAAGTGCGTGATAGTGGCATTGTAACTGGTGCTGAGGCGCTCGTGCGCTGGCGGCATCCGTCCGGTAAGCTGCTGTCACCCGATGCCTTCATCGATCTCGCGGAGGAAAGCACTCTGATATGCGAGATTGGGCTGGAAGTGCTTCGTCAGGCCTGCGAGACCCTCAGTCACTGGTCAGCCAACCCACGCACGCAAGCGCTACGCCTCGCGGTGAATATTAGTCCTGTCCAACTTCAGGATCCTTCGTTGGTGTCGTCGGTTTCGAGGATCATTCGTGAGGCGGGTATTGATCCGTCCTTGCTGGAGTTCGAGCTCACCGAAACTGCACTGGCCACCGATACTTCGGCCGTGCTTGAGCGGATGGAAGTGCTGGCGTCCAGTGGCGCCTCTTGGGCGCTTGACGATTTTGGGACCGGATACTCCTCGTTGGCAACGTTGCGTACCCTCCCGGTGCGCAAGCTAAAGATTGATCGGCAGTTCCTTATCGAGGCCACAAGGCAAGAGCGCGCGCAGCAGCTTCTCGGAAAGATCATCGAGATATCGCATGTCATGGGTATGTGTGCCTTGGCCGAAGGTGTGGAGACGACTGACCAGCGGGAACTATTGACCCGACTTGGTTGCGACCACTTCCAGGGCTATTTGTTCGCCCAGCCGATGCCGCGCGAGGAGTTGAATAAATGGTTGGGTCACCAACCGATTACCGCTACCCTGTCTGCTGTCGGTTGAAGGCAGACATGCGGTTAAAAAAGTACAATATATTTAATTTGCGAGCGCGAGACGTCTATACTGTTGGTTTCCACGCGGAACTGAGCCGGTGGGGGTGCGGATAAAAAGTTGGACTGCTCTATAAGTTCAGGCCGAGGCTCTTACGATATTCGACCGGGCTAAGTGATCCCAGTGATATTTTGATGCGCGTTTCATTGTACCATCGGATGTAGGCGTCCACCTCTGCCACGAACTGCTCGATCGTGATGACCTTCCAGTCTCGTGGATAGAAGAGCTCGGTTTTCAACCGACCGAAGAACCCTTCGCACGCGGCGTTGTCTTGCGAGCAACCCTTTCGAGACATCGAGCGAACCAGTCTTGCTTCGCTGATACGGGTTAACCAGCCGGGCCATCGATAATGCGCTCCACGATCAGAATGGATGATTGGCCGTTCCGCTACGTCGGTCACGGTCTCGATTGCGGCGTCCAGCATGGTATTGACTAGGCCAGCATCTGGTTGCGTCCCGACCGACCAACTGATGACCATGCCGTCAAAGCAGTCGATGATAGGCGAAAGGTACGCCTTCCCGGCTGGGATCTGGAACTCGGTGATATCTGTCAGCCATTTCACATTCGGCGCCTCAGCATGGAAGTCGCGATTGATCAGGTTCTCGGGTGCCGGACTGATTTCTCCCATATATGATCCAAAACGCCGTCGACGCGGCCTGGCAACAACTAACTGCTCCTGCTTCATCAATCGCTGGACAACCTTTTCCGAGATTACCACGTTTTGTCTGGTCAGCGACGCCTGCAGTCGTCGATAACCGTAGCAACGACGGTTCGTTTCAAAGATCTCAGCTAGGCTGTGGCGGACGGCGGCATACTTGTCTGCCAGGCACATGCAGGCGCGATGGTAAAAGTAGGAGCTGCGGGCAATCCGAAGCTGGGCAAGCAGCTCTGGCAAGCGATAAACTTCTTTAAGGGCGTCAATCAGCTGGGTCTTCTCCCGATTACTCAGGATCTGCAGATCGACGCCCAGGTCTTTTTTTAGGAGTTCGTTTGCCTTCTTCAGGAGATCATGCTCGAGTTACAACTGGCGGACATCACGCTCAAGAGCTTCAAGCTGTCGCTCGAGTTCCTCCCGTTCTGTCGCTTTGGAGTTGGCTTTGCGGCGTTTCATGGATGAAGGAGCCTCATGACCGAGAAGCTGATCTTTCCAAGCGTACAATGTCGGCCTTGAGACGCCTAGCCGGTCAGCCACCTGTTGAGCGCTTTCATCTCCACCGCATAGTCCGATAACGCCCGTCTTCCGGATCTCCTCGCAATAACCAGGGTGCCACGATCGACCGACCATCGATGTTCGCGTTTCTGGAAAGGCCTCCCGGACCCAGGCGGTTAGAGTTCCTCGTCCAGGATAGCCAAGTGCCCGCATCGTCGCAGAGATGCAACGATTGGGGTGCGAAAGTGCTCAAGTGCCGCCTGCCTCTGAGCCTCTGAATATTTTGGCGCTCGCGCTACCGGCTGAGTACGTAGGTCGAGATGCTGTAAGTACTCACGGTACCAGCCCCTCAGCGCATTCTTGGTGGGATAACCCAACTGGCGAATGGTCGCGTTAAGCCGATTGCCAAGGCGGATATAAAGCTCAACGGCTCGAAGTCTGTCTGCGTAGGAATACATGAACTACCTCCTAGTGGTCCAAGTTTTCGTCCGCATCCCCTTATGCGCCTAACCGGCTCAGTTCTGCGTGGAAACCAACAGCCAATACGGACGAACTGCTGAACGACGTCATGTCCGGCCGTCTCGATTGCGCGATGGTTGCCGAGTATTCAGGAATTCCTTCAGCATTGAGATGGCACCCATTTATCAATGAACCTCTCCTGGTCATCGGTCCGGAGGAAACGCCTCGAATGTCCGGCCTCGAATTGCTGTCGACGATGCCTTATGTCAGGTTCAACAGTAAATTCAGGCTGGCCCAGCTCATAGAGATCGAGCTTGCAAAAACCGGAATCGTGCCAAATCTGATAGCCGAGATAGACACGATTGCTTCGGTAGTCTCTTGCGTCATTCACGGTCTGGGCGTCTCCGTGGTTCCCTGGATCGCGTTAAGAGACGTCGCCGTACCGATCGTCTCGGTGCCGTTCGGCGAACCTCAGATACTACGACCGATCGGGCTGCTGGAAAGGCGGGCAGGCACACGCGCTGCGATCATAGACCGGATACATCAGCACTTGAGTAGGCTTAGCCATCCCTACGGTACAGCACGTTGAGCGAGCCCTATGTGTCAGGACAACATAGGCACGCTACATCGCTGTTGGTTACGCCTTGAGCGGACACGAACCAGCGACGTGTTTCGTTTACGAATGGAAATCAACCCATTCAGAGGCTTCGCCCAACCTGATAACAGGGGCAAGCGATCAAGTGTCCGCGGGGCATTTGTTTCGGCTATTCGCCGGGCCGGCCGCGGCGAAACCCAAATTGACTGACTCAATGAATCGCTTGTGCAAGTTCATGCATTGGATGCTTACGCTCAAGATTGCTGTCCGATACCTCCAGCATCTGGTCCCGGCGGGTCCCGGCCGCGATCGCCTTTCGGGGACATGAGCGGTTCGTCTGCAAGATCGCTGATCGAAATTTCCTCCTGTTGCGCAATCATGCTATGAATTGGCACGGCAACGACGACAGTTTCCGAAAACAACCTCTTTACGTGACGTTGCGACTGAGCTTTTCGCCCGGCCTGATCAAAACCAGGTCGAGGCGGCCGGCGAGAAGTTTCGGTATCAACCGGTTCTACCAGATGATGCGGGCGCCGACGCGGCCGGAGAAGAGGCGGAAGTTTTCTCCGCCGAGGTTGAACTCGTAGGACGCGTTCGCATAGATCGAGGCATTTTCCGAGACCTTGGTGGTGAAGCCGACGCCGAGTTCGAGGCTGGTTTCTTCCCAGGATGGACGAATGGCGGTTTCATTGAAGTGGATCGTGTCGCTGGCCTTGAACTGATGCCAGAGATTGGCCAGCACGAAGGGGCTGAACGGTCGCTCGTTGATCGTGTAGTCGCCTTCCAGACGCATGCCGACACGGCCAGTCCAAGAATCGTTGTTGTCATAGCTGATCCGGCCGCCCGGATCGTTGGCCTCGTTGAAATTCTGGTACTGCCAATAGACCTGCGCCTGTGGTTCGATAACCCAGTTTTCGGAAATGTCGAACTTCTTGCCGGCCTCCAGCGAAGCAGTCCATTCCCGACCGCGGAAACTGGTGCTGTAATCGGCAACTGAGTCCGTATCGATACTGAGCCAGGAATGCATGAGAATGGCGTCGATGTAGGACTCGTCTTCCCAGGTGTGCGTCCAGTAAGCACCAAGGCTATAGGCGTCGACATCGATGTTGCCGATTTCGATGACCCGGTCGTAGATGTTTCGAGCGCGCATATCGCCCCAGCCACGGGCATAACCGGCCATCACACCAAAGGTATCAAGCTGGCCATCATCATGTTCGGCACGATAGACCGGCGCACCGAATTGCAGGCCCCACTGGTTGCCCTTGAAGCGCTGATCGGCAAAGGAGCTGAGGTCCTGGCGGTATTGATCGCCGAAGAAGCGGGTCCAGACGATATCCTTGTCCGCTTCGTCACCGAACCAGGCCTGTTCGCCATGACGCTCATGGAACGTGCCAAGCGCGACGCGCAGCAGGCCGCGAACAACCGTCGGCGTCGCGCTGAGGATCGGGACTTCAGGGCGGATCAGTGTGATGTCGCCGTCGTCACCGCCATCGCCGCTACCGCCGCCGCCCGAACCGCCACTATTGTCACCGCCACCTTCTTCGCCACCGCCACCTGGCAGCAGCCAGTCTGGCAGGTTCGGGTTGCTGGCATCAATGCCCTGGAAGTTGTTGCGCAGGTACCAGTTGTTTTCGGTGCCGCTGGTCACGCCGCCCCTAATGAGCTGGTATTCGTAGATACCGGCAGAGGCACGGCGGGCGAGATTAAAGGTACTCGAGCCTGTGGTCGCACCGTTAATGGCTTCCACGACGAGAATACCGTTCTGCGTCGTCTCCGCACCGGCGCCACCGACATTGGTGACGACGAGGCCGGTGGTGCCAGATGTCGTGCCGTTGGAAATCACCAGCTTGTCGGAGGGGGAGCTGTCGCTCGCCAGCACGGTATTGAGCCAGAGCTGGCCGCCAAAGCCGCGATAGTTGCCGACTATGGTGAGGCTGTCCGATGTCGAGTTGGAACCGTTGGTCAGATCGATGAAACCGGAGTTTTGAACCTGTACCAGATTACCGCCAACCGCCGGGTTGATGCTCCACGTGCCGCTACCGGCCCGCAGATAGCTGGAACCGTCAATGACGAGACCACCTGTCAGGGTTCCAGTGTCCCCCAATGTCAGGGTATTGTTCATCGTCAGTTCGGAGCCGTTCGTCAGTTCGATACGTTCCCAGTTGATCAGCCGTCCGGGATTGCTGCCCTTGGTATTCGACCAGGTCAGAATGTCTGTGCCGAGTCCGCCATCGATCTGAATACCGCGGAGATGGTCCTCGGTGAGACCAGAGAAATAGGCCGTGTCGTTGTCGGTACTCATGTCGATACCGCCGATCAGGCCGCCGATCCAGACCATAGAATCGGCGCCAGAGCCTGCTACCAGAGATCCCGTGACTTCGCCGCCAGACAGCCGAAACTGGTCGTCGCCATCGCCCTGATTGACCGTCGCGCTGACGCGGCCGCCGCGCATGTCGAAAATATCGTTGCCGGCCCCCTGCGAGACGCTGCCGTTGATCTGGCCCGGATCGTAGTTGATGATCGTGTCATTGCCCGTTCCAAGTGAAACGGTGCTCTGGATCGTGCCGTAGTTCTGCACATAGGTCTGGCTGGCGCCAGTCACGAAGATACCGCTGTTCAGCGATGCACCAGTGTTGTTGGTGATGTTGGTCTGGCCGTTCCCATTGACGGTGATGCCATTGTTCAGCGTGCCGTCATTGGTGATGACGTTGGTGCTGTTGCCGGTGAAGCTGAAGGCCGAATTGATGAAGGAGTTGGCGTAGTTGTGGACGATGTAGGCGCCATCGCCATTCACCACCAGACCACCATTGATGGTGCCGCGGTTGTCGAAGACGAGCCGGTTGACGTCAGTGATAAGAACATTCTGCAGATTGCCTGAGGAGTCGACCGTCAGAGTGTCCATGGTGCTGGCCGTGAACGGACCATTGAGGTTGGTGCCCTGTTGTATCTGGACATTCAGGCTGCCCAGACCGATTGTGGTGAAGCCCGCCGGATTGCCATCACAGACAACCGTATCACCAGAAGACGGCGTGGTCGGCGTACAATCTGCAAGTGCCGTTCCGGTGTAGGGAAAGAAAAGCAAGGCGCTGGTAAGCGGCAGTCCAAGCTTCAACTGAAACGCACCGGCGTGCGAAAAGGAAAAGAAACCGGGTATTCTGCTCTGGCTTGAATTACGCATCAAACGTGCCCCCGCACAAGACCTGCAAAAAATCAGAGTTTTATCTGATCTGAAATCTCCCGCGCAAATCGGTTGATGCTTCAAACGCATCCCATGAATTTTGCGGCGGCTATAGCTCCTCGCAGACAATCATTGGACGAAAGTTAGTTGATAAGGAAAAGAAAAGAAACGATTGTTTTAACCTTTGGTTGCTGAAATAGTCACTGGTAAAATCTTCCATATGACAATGTCGCATAACCGTCCAAGATAAGTCTGGTCCAAATCTCTCGTTAACCGTGACTGATCCCGACCACAGTTTTCGTGGGTTTACGCCTAGACAGTTTATCCATCATGCGCCTAGCTCTAACCGTCCGGTTGTACGCTTGATTACACGTCTTGAGAGGATGTCGAATGTCGTCCGTTGCCGAAATCTTCCGCCAATCCCCTGAAATCGCACTCTTTTTGTCATTGGCTTTTGGCTATTGGATCGGAAAGGTCCAGTTTGGCAGGTTTCAGCTCGGCGGTGTTGCGGGCTCCCTCCTCGTAGCTGTCGTGATAAGCCAGGTGGGAGTTCAAATCGACAATGGGATCAAATCCGTTCTCTTTGCCCTTTTCATATACGCCGTCGGTTTTGAAAGCGGTCCGCAGTTTTTTCGCTCCTTGGGAAAACAATCTATACGAGAGATCGTCTTGGCTGCGGTTCTTGCGATCAGCGGTCTTGCCACCGTGGTCGTGCTCGCAAAATTGACAGGTCTTGATAAGGGCATCGCCGCGGGCATTGCGGCTGGGGGGCTGACACAATCAGCCATTATCGGAACGGCGAGCTCCGCTATTGAAAAACTTGGCCTTGCCGCCGATGAGACGCAGAGGCTCCAGGCGAACGTCGCGATCGGTTACGCGGTCACCTATATATTCGGTTCTTTTGGAGCGATCATCGTCTGCGTGAATATTCTTCCCTGGTTCATGAAGCGGGGAATCCGGGATGACGCCGTGAAGGCGGAAGCAGAGATGCTCAAGGGCGCCCGAGTGTATGGCGTCGGTGAAGCACCGGCCCTTCCGGATCTCGTCGGACGGATATTCAGGGTCGAGGGCGCGGCTGGGAAAAGCATTGCCGAATTGGAAGCACTGTCGAAAAAAGGGCCTATAACGATCGAACGCGTGAAACGAGGCAGCGCTCTGGTTGGCGTTGAACCCGGTCTTGGTCTGCAGGACGGTGATCTCGTGCTGATAGTCGGACGTCGTGCGGGCGTCGTCGGTCTTGAAAACCTGATCGGCAGGGAGGTGGCGGCGGCGGAAGGCCTGGAACTCGTGGTCACAACGCGTGACATCGTCGTAAAAGACAGGGACTTCGCCGACCAAACCGTCTCCCGGATATTGGAGCGAAGCAAAGAACTGCGCCACGGAATCTACGTGATACAGGTAACTCGGGCCGGTGTGAAACTGGAATTGAACAACGATACCGTTATACGTGCCGGCGACATAGTGACCGTGCACGGAGTACAGGAGGATTTACAGCGCCTCTCGAACAGAGTTGGCAGCGTCTTAACTCCCAGTGACAAGACAGACTTCGTATACCACGGCTTTGGTGTGGCCATCGGCCTGCTGGTTGGTCTTCTCGTGGTTAGGATCGGTTCGGTCCCGCTAACGCTTGGTGCAGGCGGCGGAGCTTTGCTCGCCGGTCTCGTATTTGGCTGGTATCGCAGCCGTAATATGACGCTTGGCAACATGCCGACACCCGCTTCAACTCTCCTGAGAGATCTCGGTTTGGCAGGGTTCGTGGCCGTGGTCGGCCTGCAGTCAGGCCAACAAGCGGTACACACCGTCGCTGAAAGTGGTCTTTCGATATTTGCGATAGGCGTCGTCGTCACGGTGCTACCGCTGTTGATAACAATGCTCGTTGGTCGCTACCTTCTAAAGTACGACAATGTCGCGGTTTTCGCCGGTGCTCTGAGCGGATCGCGAAGCGCAAATCCCGCCTTCGGAGAAATTCTCGATAAAGCGGGAAACTCCATTCCCACGACCCCTTTTGCCATAACATACGCACTTGCCAACGTTTTCCTGACGTTGCTGGGCCCACTCGTGGTGGCACTCGTTTAACAGACAGGAGAGAGAAGTATGAACGATTACAGTCAGTTCGCAAAACTCAGCCCTTTCGAACTTAAAGACGAGCTCATCAAACTGGCGTCCACGAAAAAAGAAAAACAAATGTTGAACGCGGGACGCGGCAACCCGAATTTTCTGGCAACCCTGCCCCGGCGAGGCTTCTTCAGGCTCGGCCTATTCGCTGTCGCGGAATCAGAGCTTTCATACTCCTACATGGAGCAGCACCTAGGTGGCTTACCGCGCATAGAAGGCATCGAAGCGCGATTCGAACGCTTCGTCTCAGACAATCGAGACCAGGAAGGCGTCGTGTTTCTTGGTCGCGCCATAAGTTACGTGCGTGACCAGCTCGGACTTTCCGCTTCCGATTTCCTCCACGAGATGGTGGAAGGCATATTGGGCTGCAACTATCCTGTTCCGCCGCGCATGCTGCGTGTCAGTGAACAGATCGTCCGTCAGTATTTGGCGAAAGAGATGATTGGCGGACAAATATCGCCACAGGATATAGACGTTTTTGCCACTGAGGGCGGAACGGCAGCAATGACGTATGTTTTCGACACGCTACAGAAAAACCGTCTGATCAAAAAATCGGACAAGGTCGCTATCGGTATGCCTGTGTTCACGCCGTATATCGAGATTCCACAACTGGACGCATACGGGCTTGAAGAGGTTTCGATCAGGGCGGACCCAGAGGCTGGCTGGCAATATCCGGACTCCGAACTCGAAAAGCTTAAAGACCCCTCGATCAAGATCTTTTTCTGCATCAACCCAAGCAACCCTCCGTCGGTAAAGCTCGATCAACGGAGCCTGGAAAAGATCGCCGACATCGTCGACAATCATCGGCCAGACTTGATGATACTAACCGACGACGTCTACGGGACTTTCGCAGACGACTTCAAATCGCTGTTCTCTGTCTGCCCAAAAAACACGATCCTGGTCTACTCGTACTCGAAATACTTCGGAGCTACGGGTTGGCGGCTGGGAACCGTCGCATTGAGACGGGACAACGTGATTGATCGGGCGATCAGAAACTTGCCGGAGGAAGACAAAGCCTCGCTCGACAGGCGGTATTCATCGATTGTCACGGACGTTTCGGCATTGAGGTTTATCGATCGCTTGGTTGCTGACAGCCGTACCGTGGCTCTCAATCACACCGCAGGGCTATCAACGCCTCAGCAGGTCCAAACGGTGCTGTTTTCGTTATTCGCCCTTATGGACGAAAACGACAACTACAAGAAAACACTGAAGCGACTTATCCGGCGTAGACAGGCGGCCCTGTACGCTGAGCTCGGCCTGGACGCTCCGGATGACCAGAATTCGGTCGATTATTATACCTTGCTGGATCTTGAGAAGATTTCCCGCCGGCTTTTTGGCGACGAGTTCGCAGCATGGGTCAGACACGAATTTTCGCCGAACGAGTTGCTGTTCAGAATTGCCGATGAGACCGGAATCGTTCTGCTGCCGGGACGCGGCTTTGGCACCCAGCACCCCTCTGGTCGGGCGTCGCTTGCCAATCTCAACGAGTACGAGTACGCGGCGATTGGCCGATCGCTCCGTAAAATGGCTGACGAGTACTACGCGAAATTCCAACAAACGCATCGATAACGCGCTTCCTGCCATCGTTCCGATGGCGGGAAGCCTCTCTTCAACTGAGGCAGCGTTATGATGATATTGAACGTCGTTAAAAGCGCGCTCACCGACCCTGTCGTCGCGCTAAAAGTGCTCACAATCTTCTAATGGGAAGGAAGAGCGATTTGCTGCTGATATCACCGCCGGCATCGCTCGCTCGAGCTGGTACGGCATCCGTATGCTGAGCCAGCAATTGTGATCGGCACCCCGATAAACGGGCCATGCAAGCCCGACGGAAGCTGCAACAAAAATCTTTTGAGGACCACAAAAGGCGAAATCGCAATTCACTTCCCGAAATTTTGGGCTCGATATAGTTCCCGATAAGAAACTAAACAAACGTCAATGCAGACCCAGTGCATTCCCGGTTGTCTGCAATCTGAACCATGATGAAGATCATCGGCAGCACAATGGGGTAAGCGTCGATCTTGGTCGAACAGAGCCGCGTAGAGCAGCAAAAAGCAAAGCAATCAAGGTTTGAATCTTCACAGAGGCGCAACTAATACGTTAATTAATATTTAAGAATAAAATAACAAATTTAACATACAACAATTATGACAGCGATCCAGCTGCTACGCCCCGCGCGCGACCAGGACGATGAATGTCTTGCTCAGTCCCCCGCATTGAATCGAAGGGGAACCCCCCATGTCGTTCCTTCAACATGCCCGCATTCGTACGAAGATCCTTTCGCTCATACTTCCACTCTGTCTTGTCGGTATTGGAGGCGACATTCTCATTGCGAAAAACTACAGCTCGTCCGGTGAGACGTATACGGACTTCATTTCAAACGAGACCTCTGCCGAGATAAACATGGCGATTGCCAGCCAAAGGTTGGTCGCTGTCGTCTACGATGCCTACCAGGCTTTCGCGTACGACGCGGCTACTAGTGGCTTTAAAGTAGCGCAGGACGATTACCAGCAAAGCAAGAAGCGTCTCTTTGAACTTATCAATGAGTCCAGGGGCCTGCTTCCGAGCGAGGCAAGCAGTTTCACCGCCTTTGAAACGGACGCGAAGGAAGTCTTCAGCATCACTGACAAGGCGATTGAAGCAGGGGCTGCGAACCGCGACACGGAGGCAAAGCAGCTTCTCGCCCAGGCCGATGAAAAGGTTGCCGTCGCCCTGCCGAAAATGCGAGGCTGGATCAACGGCTACTCCAAAAGTATAGCCGAAAAGGCTGCCGCGCTCGGCGTGGAAACGAGAAACACAATCTTTTACAGCCTTCTCGTCGTCGGCTCTGTTTTTGCCGTTGGCATTGCGCTGACGCTCGTTCTTATCTCGCGCGGCATTACCGGCCCAATCGCTGCACTTCGCGAACGCATGTTGTCGCTCGCTGCAGGCCAGAGCGAGGCACCGGTTGATGGCACAGATCGGCGTGACGAAGTCGGAGAGATGGCCAAAGCCGTGGCCGTGTTCCGCGACAACGCTATCGAGCGCTTGCGGCTGGAACAGGAGGCGGATAACAACCGGTCGCTATCTGACAAAGAGCGGCTTGAACGCGAGGCACAGAAAGCCCGTGAGGCTGCGGACACACAGTTCGCTGTCGATGGTTTGGCAACCGGCCTGGAGGAGCTATCCCAGGGCAATGTCGCCTATCGCATCACAACTCCCTTCGTGACACAGCTTGATCGGTTGCGAGAGAATTTTAACACTTCGCTCGAAAAACTTGAGCATACGCTGCTTCAGGTCGGTCAGAACGCCCATGGGATCGACGCCGGTGCAAACGAAATTCGCGTTGCTGCAGACGATCTTTCGAAACGAACGGAACAGCAGGCTGCCTCTGTCGAAGAAACGGCCGCGGCGCTCGAACAAATCACAACAGCGGTAAAGGACTCCGCCCGGCGTGCAGAAGAAGCTGGGGCCCTGGTAGGGCGCGCGCGTCAGGGAGCGGAACAATCGGGTGAGGTCGTTCGCAACGCCGTTGCTGCAATGCAAGCGATCGAAAAGTCTTCCATGGAGATCAGCAACATCATCGGCGTCATTGACGAGATTGCGTTCCAGACGAACCTTCTGGCATTGAATGCCGGTGTCGAGGCCGCGCGCGCGGGCGAAGCTGGAAAGGGCTTTGCAGTCGTCGCTCAGGAGGTACGAGAGTTGGCCCAACGCTCGGCTCTTGCTGCAAAGGAAATCAAGACACTCATACGCGGTTCGGGTGTTCATGTGCAGGCCGGCGTCGATTTGGTGGGAGAGGCTGGCAGGTCGTTGGAGAACATCTCTTCGGAAGTTCAGGAAATCAACCGGCATGTTAGTGCGATCGTTGAAGCATCGCGAGAACAGTCAATCGGTCTCCAGGAGATCAATACAGCTGTAAACGCGATGGATCAGGGCACGCAGCAGAATGCCGCTATGGTTGAGCAATCCACCGCTGCCAGTCACAGCCTTGCAAAAGAAGCTGCGTCACTGACCGCCCAGCTTTCGCAATTCAACCTGACCGGGATGGCCTCGGCGCAGTCCGCAGCACTTCGCACTTCAGCCCGTGCTATGGCGGCAGTACCGCCGCTGCCATCTAGCGACATTGCCGGCAGATCCAAGCCACGCCGAGTTTCGGGTTCTGGCAGCGCTACGCAAGGCAACTGGGAAGAATTCTGAAAACCGAGCTCGGGAGCATTTCATGCTCCCGAGCAACCTTTGCTAGGATGTTCGTTGCCGAAAGCCGTTGGATGCCCCATCAAAACTCAATCCCAACAGTTTCGTTCATTCTAATAACGATGGCTCGGCTGATCGGTTTATGAACGGCGGTTGCCTTCTTCTTGGCCTGCTTTCCACACATTGGTTGGGGCGAGCCTTGAGCGGTTTCGATGATAACCCTGTCTGAACACTTGGCGCGATGTGAGGAGCCGATAGGGCCTCAGGTTGGAAGCACATATCCGTACTAATCTCGACAGCAGCGTTTAGAGGGAGGTCAATCGCTTATGCGGCACCTTAAAGGAAAAGCATGTTGCCATCTCATCAGAGGAGACATCAATTGTCCCGCCGTGTGCTTTAGCGATCTCTAGCGCAATGAAAAGACCGAGTCCCAGACCCTGGCCGCTGCGGGACGCGTCTCCGCGCTTGAACGGAAGAAAAAGCCTCTGAATATCGTCTTTGGGAATGGGAGTGCCTCCGTTGCGCACAGAGATCTCGATACCCTGCTTGTTCTGCTGACCGTTGATCTCCACGGGTTGCTTTTCGGCACCATGGCTGACAGCGTTCGAAACGAGATTCGAAAACAATTGCGCGATCCGAAGTCGGTCCACAAGTGCCTGCTGCGGCAGGTCCAGATTGAGACGGATGTCGCGGTTTGGATGTGCCGAACGGATTTCGTCCACCACCACCTGCAGAACCTCTACTAGGTCGGTTTCGCTTACATCAAGGGAGATACCGCCCCCAAGCCGCGCTCGTGCCAGATCCATGATGTTGTCGACGAGGCCAGTCATCCGGGAGATGCTGGCCTTCATGAGGTTCAAGACCAGCGGGCTGCGAGCCGTCCAGCCTTCTTTGAGCAAACGTTTGGTCCCCGCGTCAAGCGCCGCCAGCGGATTGCGAAGGTCATGACCGAGCACGGCGATGAACTGCTCACGCAGTTCCGACAACTCGCGCTCGCGCTGCAGCGACACTTCCGTCGCACGCAGCCTTTCCCCTGCATCCAGATGATGTGCGATCAGCTCAGCGAACAGCTTGAACGTTCCAATGACCTTAGGATTGTCGACCTCCGCCGGCTTCGGATCAATAGCGCAGAGAGTTCCCCAGAATGAGCCATCCGCCCGGATGATCGGCATCGATATATAACTTCGCAGACCGTAGATGCGGGGCGTGTGATGGTCGCGGTACCTGCCGTCGGCGAAAGCGTCATCGAAGACGATTGCCTGGCGATGGTCGCGAATCTCATTGCAAAGCGTGCTCTCGATTGGTAGCTCGTCGCCGGGCCTTAGACCAAACCCGACGTGATCAAGCGCGCTGCAGGTGATCCAGCGAGTCTCGGTTACGCGCGCGATTGCAGCAAAACCCATTCCGGTCATCCGGAGCGCAACGTCGAGTATGGTCGGCACCGCCGCGATGGCGGCTACGGCGTCGATATCTGACTGATAGCTAGCAGGTTCCCCCGGAACGGACGCCGCGCCCTCTGATAGCTCGTTTGTCGCTGCGAAGCCGATCTTTTCGACGGCGGTCGCGATGGCCTCCGCCAGCGCCTCCAGCGTTTCAACCTCCCACTGCGTCGGTTCGTGTGGTTTCGACCAATAGGCCCCAATCGCGCCGACGGGATCTTCTGTGCGGATAGGCGCCATCGCGACGGCCTTTACAAAGCTTCCCGCGTAAAGCTCGTGTGGGATTCGGTCGTCCCTGGCGATATCTGGCACCACGACGGTCTGCCGGTTAATCATCGACCAACCGGACAGACAGGCTGTCGCTGGAAATTTCTGTCCCTTCCAGAGGGTGCCGATGGCGTCCTCATCGATGTAATGACAGAGGTCGCCTTCAAGGCGGATGAGGGCAATGCCCTCGCACCCGATCAGAGATCGAGCGCTGGAGCGGATAGTGGCGATCACCTCATCGATGCGGCGCGCTCGCTCGATGACTGATGTGGCTTTGATCAGGCTGGCAAGTGACGTCCGAGGTTTGGCAGAGTAGTCTATCAGCGCCATTGTCGTCCTTTCGGTTTGTGAGACGATGGCCTCGTTTTACGAGGCGACATTCGCACAATTGAGCCGTGTTTGAAAGGAATGACTTATGAACAGGCAAGCAGCTTACAAGCGCCCGGTGGCGGGAGCCGAGGATGTCCTCCCACTGCTCTTGAAGGGAATCGAACTTAATTGCTGCCCTTAGCTTAATCGCCCCATAGACAAGATAGCGGTATCGCCGCAAGATTATCGCCAAATGGCAGAATCTTGTCGCCGTCGTACAGCACCCAGCCTGCCTTGAAGTTGCGCCCGGTGGCCACGGCTACTTTGCGTAAGCCTTTGAAATCTGCTGCGGTCACCGTTGCCGCGGCCTTGACTTCAAGTCCAACCATATTGCCAGCTTCGTCTTCGAGAAGGATATCTACTTCGTCCTGATCCTTGTCGCGATAGTGATGGCAGGTTGATTGGACTTCGCTCCAGGTCGCAAGCCGGAGGATTTCGCCGGCGACAAACGTCTCAAGCAATGAACCAAATAGTCCTCGGTCACTTGAAATTCGATCGATCGTCATTCCGACAAACGCAGCTAAGAGACCGCTATCGAGAAACAGGAGCTTTGGTGTCTTAATAAGACGCTTCAAAGGATTTCGAAACCAGGGCTCGATGCGACGAACTAGGAACAGTTGTTCAAAGAGCCCGATGTATCGCCGGGCGGTCTTGTCATCGATGCCGACCTGGCCGGCCAATTGGGTGAAATTGAGCAACTGTCCCGAATGGTGCGCGAGCGCCCGAAGAAGCTGCGGCATTTGGTCCAGGCGTTCGACGTCGGCAATTTCGCGCACATCTCGTTCAACAATGGCTCTTATGTATTCTCTAGCCCATGCGGATCGACGGCGGGGATTGCCACGACTGACCATCTCAGGATATCCGCCGATGAGCACTCGCTCCATCAGGTCGCTTCCGACCGTTGGATTGCGAGGGGCTGTGACCGTTCCGGCAAAAGCCGAATCGAGGAAGTTCGACTGGTTGCGTCGAATTTCGGACTGAGCCAGGGGTAACAAGGTTACGACTTCCATCCGCCCGGCCAAACTATCGGAAATCGTTGGGAGCGCGAGAATGTTAGCTGAGCCGGTTAACAAAAATCGCCCAGGCCGCCGATCGTTGTCTACAGCCTGTTTTATGGCACGCAGCAACTCCGGTGCACGCTGCACCTCGTCTATGATGGCGGTATCAATCTGACGAACGAAGCCGACTGGATCGGTCTTTGCAGATAGTAAAGTCGTTTCGTCATCTAACGTAAAATACGGACGATCTGCCTGGAGCAGGGTTCGAGCCAACGTCGTCTTGCCGCACTGACGCGGTCCGTTCACAAGTACGACTGGCGTATCTTCGAGCGCGCCCCTAATTCGCTCGGCTGTGCCTCTCGGATAAAGGAGGTCAGAAGGAATTTCCCCTTTCAATCTATTTTTCCTCCTTGATCGCTACCAAATGCTAGGATGGCCGATGCATTCAGGTCGGAGCTTATATGCGTCCAATTCGGATTGCAACTTCGTCCAATCCGGAACTTGCAGCCGTCCATTTCGGAAACTTGGAGGGACGCGCCAGCTATCGAGAAGAGTGAGCGGAGGCGTGTTGGAGTGATGATTCAAATCGTATTTCAGCTCCTGATGAGAGTCGACCTAGCGACCTGCAATTTTGGAGGCTTAGGCGGCCCAGGGATTGATAACTCTCAATCCGGCTGCTTCAAATGGGCTTGTATCTCGCGTCGCAACCGCGAGACGGTTTTCTGTAGCCGTAGCAGCAATGTATCCAGCCTTCCCGATCGCCTTTCCGGACGTTCGCCCGCTGGTCATCAGGTCCGCGTAGAATTTGGAAGTGCCTGCCTTAAAAGGCAGAATACGCCCGTCGAAAATCGGTAGGACTTCACCTTCAAGGCGATCGTGGAGAATCGTCTGATGCTTCCCCGTTGGCATTGAGGCAACCCCAAAACGAAGTTCGGCAATTGAAATCGCGGAAATGAATAGCGTTTCGATGGCTTGTGCATCCAGCCAAGCGGGCATAGCAGCATCAGGAGCCGGCTTCCAAGGCTCAGATATTACATTGGTGTCTAGCAAGATCATTCGAAAGTCATAGGTACTGCCGGTGTCCGATCACGCTGTTGTTGCAGCACTTCGACGTCACGGTTTGACATTTCGGCGTCACGGCCAATGGCCGCGAGAAGCGAGCCGAGTTTCACGCGTCCAGATGGACGAACAGCGGCTTCCAGAATGTCACGAATTTCGGCCTCGGTACTACGACCGTGGTACGCTGCTCTCGCGCGTAACGCCCGATGTGTTTCATCAGAGAGGTTTCGTATGGTCACCGCCGCCATTTATCCGATCCTATCAACATTTTCATTGTGATATCACCAGCACAAAAATGATAGCATTTTCAAGTCGTACTACGAGAAGGAAACGGGCAATTGTGGGCGTTCGTTCGCTCTTGAAGGGGCTGACCTTCTGGCCGGCTATTTCGTCGCGCGTCGAGGCCAAAAATTCTATCCCCTTTTCAGTTGTCGAGCGTAGTGACCGACCCTGGAAATAGTTCCGCACTCTTTGCCCCTTGTAATCCAGTTTTTCATTACGACTTAAGATGGCAGTGACGGCTCGTCTTCAGGGCGCTGTCTCCAAGGGTGCAGAACCTTGCCCCAACAAATGAGGATGTGATGTCTTCCAACCCAGCAGCATCGCATATCGAACCCGCCGGCTTCAAATTGGTCAGGGAAGTCTTAAGATCCGCCGGCCTCCGGGGATTTCAGTCGTACGCGAGTTCCGACGTGAAACGTGACGCCTTACTCTTTCTCTCAACCGAATTCCGCAGGGGTGTGAGGACAAAATCGGCTCTCCTGAATTCACTCGCCAACTGTGAAGGGTCGTCGACACGAGCGAGCCTTGATCCCCAATCCAAGAGTAGCGCTATTGAACGCTGGCAAGATGAGGGCGGGCGCTGATGGGAATCTCCTTCCCAAACGAAGCTCGTAGTTTTGACAACAGAAACCGCTGTGTCCGTTTCACCGGATACGACGGGATGTTCGAGATCAAATTCTATCTAGCGACCGAAGTCCTGGCCTGCGAGAAGTCTCATCGAGATACCAGCGAGGCAGACTACCTAGCGTCCTTCGACGCGTTACGACCAAGAATTCTGAAGGCTGCGATCTCTGCTTATTCAAAAGCCCGATCCGGCGCCATTATGCTTGATCTTACGCATTTTCGTTGAGCATAACTTGATTCTGAAAGGATATGATCGTGCATCGTCCAGCCAAATCAGTTCCACCGCTCCAACCAGAAGCAGCGAAAACTGTGCTTGTGAGCGAATTCGCGAAAAGGTTTCGCCTCGGCCAGATGGAGGAGAACCGATTGCGGAAGCTCCTGGGCCCCATCGCCAGGGAAATAGACCTCCTCCGAAATGCCGGCAGATAGAGGATTGCCCCGCCACACGGCATTCCAGCATTCTCCCGACAGGAACGGTGCCATCATGAAGACAACAGTGAAAAGCATCACTATCGTTCGACCATTTCAGCTTCCCGGGATGGCGCAACCTCATCCACCAGGCGTCTTCGAGCTTCAGATTGATGAGGAGCCCATCGATGTCACATGGGAGGCTTATCATACGACAATGACCTTACTCCTTAACTCCAACGGGCGCACCGAGGCGTGGCCGGTATCGAGGGAGGAATTTGAAAAAACGTTGGCGCCATCTATTGCCCCTTGAGCAATCTCGCGACTCTTCTGACCCGCCGAACCGGCGACCGAGGAACATTTCTCGGGAAAGCCAAGCTTGGTTCTGGGGTCTTGCCGGTGACGCTGATGTCGCCGTGACCGAAGGCGCGTTCGCGCCTGGCCCGGACCAGATCAACAGTCTCTCAGGCATTGAAGCTGTTCTCGCCAGAGGAATGGCTTGCAAAATCAAGCGCGGTCCAAAACGCCGACGTTCGGGACTAAGGCGTCGGCAAGGTGATCAACGATGCACTTCGGGCGGCCGGACTGGTGCCTTAATGAGCCGGAGCGGCGCGCAGAAGATTCGCCTTTACCCTGTCCCGGGGCATCGGTCTCACCATCAGCTTTTAGGGGTCCGTTTCCATGCCGATGCTCAACATTCATCATCGTACGACATACGTTTTTCGAGAGAACGTATCGCTGATGCCGCATCGCCTTATCCTCAGGCCACGTGAAGGCCGCGAACTTAGGCTGCTGCGACATGAGATTTTCACTTCCCCCGAGGCTGAACTGAGCTGGTCGCACGACGTATTCGGCAATGCGATCGCTTCAGCGACATTTCAGACCCGCAGCGACAGCCTTGTTGTGGACAGCGCGGCGACCGTAGACCTGACGGCGTCGGCATGGCCTGTCTTCGACATCGCAGCGTCGGCAATCAACTATCCTTTCCTTTACCCCGATAACGACTGGATCGACCTCGGAGCGCTGACCGTTCAGCAGCATGACGATGCCGAGCAGCGCCTTGCAACATGGGCGCGCGCCTTTGTCGCCGGAAGCCCGACGGATACGCTATCCCTGCTCAAGGATATCAGTCTGGGCATCGCATCATCTATCTCCTACCAGAGCCGGGAAGAGGAAGGCACGCAGATGCCGCTCAACACCCTTGATCGGGGTTGGGGCTCATGCAGGGATTTTGCCGTATTGTTCGTCGAGGCGTTGCGCAGCTTGGGCTTCGGGGCCAGGATCGTCTCAGGCTATCTGTTCAGTCCGGACGTGACACTCACTGGTTCGGCGGACCAGGGATCTACGCACGCCTGGGCAGAGGTCTTCGTTCCCGGCGCCGGCTGGATCACATTTGATCCGACGAACCGCAGTATGGGTGGTGCCAACCTGATTCCGGTCGCGGTGAGCCGCGACATCACCCATGCAGTGCCGGTTTCAGGTAGTTTCACAGGCGCGACGGACACCTTCCTGTCGATGAACGTGGCCGTTGAAGTCAACGCACTCGACCCGGCCTGAGCGGCGCGCCCGTGGGATGGAAGGATTGAGGTAGCGCCATTCTCGCGCGGTCGCGCTCCCTATGGTGTATCGAAGCGCATCGGACCAATTTTGGCGAGGCGTCGGCTCTTCACGGAGCATGACGAAAAACCGATGCGCAACTGATAATCATATCAGGACGCTCAGCCATCCCTGACCAATCCCCCACATTCTAAGCAGTCGCGACGATAGACATACCGTGTCGCTGCCTATCGCAGGGCTTGTTGATAGTCGATGGTTCCGCCGCGACATCTCAGAAAATCGTCAGCGGATACGCGCGCAAACTGCTTGTTCTCATCGTTGAAGATGAAATCCTCATCAATGTAAATCTTGAGGACGTTGTGAGGGAAGTGGGCTTCGAGTAACCTCGTCGTATCGAATGCAGGCGAGGCAATCCTTGCTTTGGAGGAGGACGAGGCTCGCTATTGCGCCCTGAAGACCGATATAAGAAACCCTGGAGAAGCGGACGGTCGGCTTGGCCCGCCGAGCTCTGGACTCACTGCGCCTCATGCCCGGATCTATTGCGCAAGCGACAGCTGCGTAGGTGGGCAAAGCGTTTCCGACAGTGTCTCCCCTTGGATCCGCCATCAACGATCCAATTAGCCATTTTAGAAAGTCCGCCTTCGTCCGAGCACAATCCTGTCCTAGGTAGAACTATCGGCAGCCAATGATATGGGCGCTGTCGTCAAGGGTGGCCCAAGTGCCCTAGCCCCAGCTTAGAAAAGGAGGACGCTATGTCTTCCACCGCGCTATTCTCCCTATACGAATTCAACCGACTCGATGAGCTCCTTGAGGACGCTGGGATGCATCGCTTCCGCGATGAGAAACAACAGGCCGTAAGGGACAAGGCTGCTCGGGTGCTGATTGAGCGGCTCGGAAAGCATACGGCTCAGGAATAAAGAGACCGCTTTCGGCGACAATCCTGCACCGCTCCATGGAGCAACAAGCCGATTCCCGATTGCTTAACGTGAGTGCGTAATTGGGAAGGACGCCCCTCCTCACTTAGCCGATTTGATTCGAGACAAGCGCCGGGCCAAGTCTATCAGCTCAAAAAGCGCCTACATTCGGACAGGAAAAAGCATGGCCAAAAGCCAAGCGCGCAGCAACCGAGAATGCCGCAAACCGACGAAAGACGAAACCGCAGCGAGGACCCGCGCCATCTGGCGCTCAGGGTAAGCGTTGCGGCCCGACACTCTGCGAATTTCAGCAGGAAATAGCACGGCGGGGGCTGTTAAGGCCAATGTCATTGCCAGAGAGCACAATACCCGCTCATTTTTTCGAGGAATCAATGCCAAACTACACCATCCTAAAATCCGCAAAGGCGTTCTTCAGCGCGCCCGCCCAAGAAGCCGGATCCAATTACGAAAAGCTTTTGAACGTTCCGACGGGGTTGCAGCGACGCAAGCTCGAACTGCGGGATAGCAAGTGGGCCATTCAAGACGCTGCCTGTCGCGACAGAAGCGATGGCGTTAGCTTGACCCGGTTCGATTATACAGGCGAAGCTGGCGTTTACGCCGGCAAGTCGAAAGTCGAGACAAGGGGCCCTCGCTACCGACGGTTCGAAACAGCAGCCTAAGCTCTGCGGTTCGCGGTAGAGGACATGCCGTACAGTCAACAACGGGGCTCTCTTCTGGAGATTGGCGAGGCCCGATACAGTCAAAGGCAGATCCGCGTCCTCTACGACGCGCCCGGATACCCGCTTTCGCGCCGGCTCGGATGATCGGCGAAATATCTGACGGACTCTCGTAACGACTGGATGAGCTTCGATCTGCGACAGTCAACGATAAAAGATCAGCGTTGCTACCACGCTGACCCGAAGGGGCGGTCTTGCGGTTCCATAAACTAAGCGCTGGAAAAGGTACGACATCACCGCACGGTCCGCACCCGATAAACAGTATGTGGCCGCGGCATGAAGCCGCTTTCCGCAGCTTATCTTTTTCCCGGGAAAAACCTTATGAGCTGCGTCTTCGCAAGCGTATCTCTACTCACCGCGTCAAAGGAGATGCAGCCCTCAATGGTGGTGCGCAACTCTGCTGGCACTTCTGGTCCGCCCGCTTTCAGGAGTTTGTCGCTCATCGCGAGAAGAGCCGCCACTTCGACAGCGCATCCGGCCGCGGACATAACTGGTGCTCCTGAGGGTCCGAATTGCATTTTTTCAAGCTCGCCACTCGCGGTATAAAGCGTCAAAAAATACCAGACCAGGAAGAAAGCGGACCAAAGCATCATGCTTCCAAGAACATATGCGCGCACAGGTCTTTCCCCGCTATCTGCCGAACCCCGGGAGACCCTGGATTGCATATCTCGGGAGTGGTTTGCGAGACGACACACTTTCCCGTTTCTGTACCCCGAACAGGAACAGCATTTCGCCTTTGAGTTTTGAAGGGTCGGTCATCCCGCCCTGAAAAAGATCAATTATCTTTCGGGTGGGCTTGTTGAATGACCGATCGCCATTCACGTGCGCGTCGTTTTCAAAGCCAACCTCTGACAATAGGGACCGTAACATATTCAGGTCGTGAGACGAAATCGGGCCGTATTCTGTGGCGGACGACATTGCGTCCTCCTTTCGTTGGGGCCAAGGGATTTCACCTTGAAGCGGCAACGCCCTTTTAAAAAGCTGCCGACGAATCAGCCTGCGCGTTCTGAGGTTCATTAGCAAGGGAATTCCAATGCGCTGGAATGCAGCCGCCACTCCATGGTGCCCAGCGACTGGCTGGTGAGCTTCGCTAAGGTTCTACCATTACCCGTAATCGCTTGCGTCTGGAGCTATTCAAGCGCACTGTAAAGCGTCGGTAGCGATGTCACGGGCACTACTGGTTGAGGGTCGGTTACCCTGGCCCCAACGAGAGGAGGGCAGGATGTCGTCCCACCCCAGCTTCGCAGCCATCTCCCCAGATGAGATGGAGATGATCCAGTCGGTCTTAAAGAGTGCTGGCTATAACGCCGCGTTGCTGCATAACGACCAGCGACAATACAACACGGCCGCGTTTCTTGTAATGAGACTGTTCCTCGCTGGAGAAACATCTGCCGATGCTCTCGCAGGGCAATTGAGGCGCCGTCTAGGGAGAGCGCACTCATTTGACCGTTCTTACCAATCACCGCCGGTGATTGATGTCCTCAAAACCGTCCCCCGCAACACGATATACGTCTTGAACTTTTTCAGGAAACCGGGCGATCGATCGATTAAGGGTCGATGAACAGTCCAGGACGAACAAAGGTGGGGCAGGCACAACAAGCGATGCCCTTATTAATCCCCAGGGTGCCCGAACTCTCGCGGCTGAAAAGAGGATATGATTATGAAGGAACGAAAGACATACACTGAAATTACCTTCGCTAATCCGTTCGTACTGGAAGGCTTGGTAACGCCCTTGGAAGCTGGAACATATCGTCTGGTTGTTGATGAACAACTTGTCGAGGGTCTCAGTTTCCCATCGTATCAACCTATAGCAACACATCTTGAGATACCTGCTGTCTCCGCCCAATTAGTGACGCGCCAGTTTCTGCAGGTCTCCGCAGACGAGATTGACGAGGCGCTGAAAAAAGATACCGAATCCCAATGCGACGAGCCCGACCAGTGATCGACGTTTGATGGGTTGGCCCGGGAATGCGCTGGTCAATTCGTGCGCACGCGGCAATACAACCGAATTGCACGGCGCGTTTTCTCCAGTGGAAATCTATCTCTAACATACCGCGGGCGACTGCAGAATGAGTAAGAGGAATATTCCGAGTTAGATATTTGAAGGCAAACGTTTTCAAACGGGTTCTTGGCATACTGGGTCAGAGCCTACTCAAACCGCATCACCGATTTCAGCGGGATTTCCGGGATCAAAACACCGTCGCCCCTGACAACTTCAAACTCTGCTCCATCTACGACTTCGTTCTTCAGAAGTTTCTCTGCTAGAGTCTCTCTGGCCGTTTGCGCAGCTTCGACACGTGCGCGCTCGCGTTCGAAAGCATCGTGCCCACTTTATCAACCAAGAGACCGTCAGCCTCGCGCACGTGGCAGCAGTATCGCTGCATATTTTCTCACACATCATCCTGTGTGTTTTGTTCCGAGGGAGCGCACTACCCCCGAAGGACGGTCTGAGATTTGGGGAACAGTTAACCGGCATTGTGGTTCGGGTCGTGGCTAACGATAGGGTCTCGTTGTTATCCTTGCCTTTCGACGCAGAAGCTGATGGTTGTGCGGAGGCGGGGGAGAGACCTTCACCATCGCCGGGCGTGGGGACCGCGCCAACCAGAGCGAGGAGATTCTCGTGCTACGGCAATTCAGAGGCAAGAAGCTCCTAATTGTGGAGCAGCGACTTATGCTGACTGCGGCATGCCGTGATCGGCTAGTGACCGCGGAGGCAACTCTTATAGGGCCACTCCGATCACTCGCAGACGTTCTTGATGCAGTGATGGAGGGAGGCGTGGACGCCGCGATCCTCGACGTTAGCGCCGATGATGAAACCCTCGTCTCAGCGTCAATTATTCTTGAAGGAGCGGACGTGCCGTTTGTCTTTGCATCCCGTGCCAAGTCGAGCCGGGGCGGCTACTCTATGAGCGGCGATAGTGCGGCGCTTCGGGAAATAGCTGATGCACTCTTCGGCCCACCGGGGATATCGTCCACTCTTCATTGATCTTCGCTCAAGTTGTCGGATCAGCGCTCATGATGGACGTCTTCTGGCAGTTGATCATGAACGCGAATTTCCCAGAGTGCCACAGGCCGCATCCTTGCAAGCAAATCTGCATCGACTGGATCATCGTCGGTCAATTCGGGAAGTTCTTCAAGGATTTCATCCATCGTCTTTTCCCCAAGGTGGATCTGGCGGTGCTGGAAAACTTCTCTTGAGCGGAGGAGGTAACCCCTCGGCTGGTCAGCCGTGGCAAGATGGCCGGTTGCCAATCTACCGGCATCCTGGGGACGTTAGAAGGAATCTCCAACCCAATCTTCGTGCGCATGGCGAATACGGATGACAAAAATACTCCCGTCGTCGTTGATCTGATAGACAACCAAGTGGGCCTTGAACGGATGGATCCTGACCGGAGGAGAAATTTCGTGTCGCTCACGAGCCATTCGCGGGTTCGAAGCAATCAGCTCGAATATCGCGAAAAGCTCATCGTGATATCGTTTGGCGACCTGTGGGCCAAAGCTGCGAATGCCTTGCTCCGCAATCGAGACGATATCCTCCTCCGCCTCGGCAAGCAGATTGAAGGGCATTAATCGCGTCCAGTGTTGATTTCTGCTCGCGCGGTAGCGATAGCGAACAGTCCGTCTTGCGAACGGCTGCCTACGCCACTCTTGAGCCCGTCGTCGACAAAGCGCTGCATCTCGGCGATTTTGTCCGTGCGGGCCTGGTCTCTGCGGATCAGGTCTCTGACGTAATCACTCGCGTTCGAGTACCGACCCGTTTTTGCCTGTGATTCAACCCAGTCTTTCATGGGGTCCGGCAGAGATACATTCATCGTCGCCATTCGAGTCTCCTTGATGCTTCAAGATACCCAGTGATGGCAAAGTTTGTCAAACTGTGAAAATTGCATGGTAAGCACTTGAAGGGATATGAACCGGCGACACGTCAATTACTGCCCAACTCGCAGGGACGATCCGAGCCCCTGCGATCTTGGCCTTAGACGCTCCAAGGGTCCACAAGGACTAACCCTGTTCCCTGGAAATCCTGAATATTCCGTGTCACCACCGCCAGCCCGTGGACAAGCGCCGTGGCGGCAATGATTGCATCAGCTTCATTACGGCGATCTGGTATGTGCAAATGGGCGCAACGAGTAGCCACCGCATCATCGATTACAATGGTGCGCTCAGCAAACTCCGGGCGAACCCGGCCATCCATCCATGCGCGTAAACGAGAGCCCTGCGCAATGTCGCGGCGCTGAACGCTAAGTATTCCGCGCTCAAGCTCTAAGACTGTTATCGCAGAAATGCACATATCACGAGCATCATGCGCACCTATCCAAGCCGTTACATTCGGATCGGCTTTACCGTCGCCCACCTTTCGAAGTTCGGAGACAACGTTTGTATCGAGCAAATATTTCAAGACAGATCAACTTCGCGGGCTGCTATAATCGATCGAGGAGGATCGAAATCGATGGCCGACAAACCCGGCATTGATAGCGCGTCAACAAGATTATGGCGTTTCCCTGTCAGACGCTCAAACTCACTGTAAGTCATCAAGACGTGGGATGGCCTGCCCCGATCAGTAATAACGACAGGTCCAGCCTCAGCAGCCTTCTTTGCTCTGCCAACATCGTGGTTCAATTCGCGGCTGGTCAAACTGATGGTACCCATACGAAGCTCCATGTAGAAACGTACCTACATATATGACCCCCGCCCTCAATACGCAATGCCCTCGTGGGAAATTGGGTCCTTGGTCAGATCTTAGCTCGTGAAGGGAATTGAACCTAACTCCCATTTTTCCGCCGGACTTCCAGGACCGCTCGCGCGTCTGGAGCCTAGAGAGAATTCCCAGGCGCTAATGCCACAACGCCGAAATTGGAACCGCCGCTAATCGTTCTCCGAATGGAATTACCTTGTGGTGGTCGTAAAGGACCATGCCTGATACGAAGCGCTCTCCGCATTCTTCGGCCAAAATTCGTAAGCCAGAGAAATCGGAATTTGTGACGGATGCTGCGGCTTTTATCTCGATGCCGACAATCCGCCCTCGCCTGTCTTCAATGACAATATCGACTTCATTCTGCTGCTTGTCACGGAAATGCGAAAACTCAAATCGTGTATGTGCGGCACTGGCGAGTTTGAGTATCTCCCCAAAAACGAAAGTCTCAAGCAACGCCCCGAACTGCCCTCTGTCGTCCCGCATTCTCTCGAGAGACAGGTCACGAAGAGATGCGAGCAGACCAGAATCGAGGAAATGTATTTTAGGGGTTTTGGTCAAGCGCTTTAGTTTGTTGGAAAACCAAGGTTGAACACTTCCGGCGAGGAACAGGCTCTCGAATATACCGACGTATTTCTGGGTTGTGACGTGGTTCATCCCGATGGGGGCGCCAATTCTGGAGTAGTTCACGAGCTGTCCCGAATGCTCAGCTAGAATCCGCAACAAGCGCGGCATTTGCGCAATCTGCTCGATTTGGGCAACATCACGAACGTCGCGTTGAACGATCGCTTGGATATAGTCCGCATACCAGTCGTGTTTGCGGCTCAACGTTTTGCGGCTCAATGCCTCGGGATATCCACCGGCGAGGACCGCAGCCATCAAGTCGTCACCGATGACGGGCTCTCCGGATTTTGGTTCATTTTGAAAGGCGTCGCTCAAGAAGCTGCTGCCCGCGCTCCTGATCTCGCTCTGCGCAAGCGGCAGCAATCGAACGACCTCCATGCGTCCTGCGAGCGAGTCCGCCACGCGTGGCAGCGTCATAATATTAGCTGAACCGGTCAGGAGGAAACGTCCCGGGCGCTGGTCAATATCCACACTTTCTTTGATTGCGAGCAACAGTTCGGGGGCGCGTTGAATTTCATCGATGACGGCGCGATCTATACGCCTTACGAAGCCAACTGGATCCTGTCGCGCTGCATCCAGGGTCGTCGCATTGTCTAGAGTGTAATACTCCATGGCCTCTTTGGCTATCTTCTTTGCCAGTGTCGTTTTTCCTGATTGTCGGGGACCGACGATCAGAATCACCCTTGTGTCTAACATGGCATCGGCAACACGTTGCTCGACGTGCCTTGGATAGAGCATCACAGCCTTATTCCTCTCAATGACCGTTTGAAAATATATTATTGACTAATTGAAAGTCAAGGTTTGACCATTTGAAATTCATTTGCCGTCTGATTGAAAATTGAGGTCCGAACTCGGTGGCACGAGGTAAGCGAGAGGTACACGGGCACCGCCTTTCGCTAATCAATTACCCGAACTGATTTAGGTGAAACGCGCCGAGAGGATGGTCAAGAATGATGAGGAAGACAATTTGTGTTTATGCTGAATACGATGCTGAGCTGTACAATGGAAGAATTTAACGCCTTGAATGGTATCGAACCGCCGACCCTCAGCTCAGTGGCCGTGTCCTTCGAGAAAGTTTCGCATTATGCAAGTACATGCTCCCCTTAAAGGCCAGTCCGGTTTGGCCGATTTATAAAAGCGGTACGTTTGTCAAATGAGGAAGCTCTTTTCTCGTTTCGTTGCCGACTGCGTCAGAAACGGGTGGGACGGCCTCGCCCGAAGATAGGCCGTTGGGCTCCTGTTCAGTCGTTGTGAAATTGTGGCCAATGGGGATAGGTGACATATGCTGTGAGAGCACCGTCGCCCTGTGTGGTGATCGTGACGGACTGACCCTTCGGCATGTACACGATGTCTCCAGGTCCCGCGGTCACTGTGCCGTCGCTCGTTGACACGGAAAGACTCCCTTCGAGAATGATCATCGTGTCGTCCACGGCCAACGTCTCGGCCAGAGACTGGCCGGGCTCATATCGACCGTAGCCGATGGTGATTGAGCCGCCGTGATTTTCATCCACGAGATTTCGAACGTAAATTTCGGCATTCTGCCCGGGTGACTTGGCCAGCTTGGCATCTGAAATACTGAACCTTTGTACATTCATTTATGACCTCCTGTCCCGGAAGAGGGATATCTGGGCGGAGGTCCCTGTTTTAAAACAGTCTGGAAGAAGACTTTCGGTTTTCGGAGGATTCTGAGGGCTACACAGCCCGAGAGGTGATCAAGATCGACGTGGCAGTCCCGGCATTGTCGCTGTAACAACCAAGAAGCTCGCTCTTTAGCCGGAAAGATGGCTTTCTTTCATCCTCAGGGTCACGACGACGCCGCCCTCGACCCAGTTATAGTCGATAGAGCCACCGAGTTGTCCGGAGACTGTCCTGTGCAACAACTTGCTGCCATACCCGTCTGCCGATCTCGGCGACTGGGCAGCATCGCCTCCGTGTTCGCTCCAGACAATCTCAACCTCATCTTCAATGATGGAGCCGGAGATATCGAGCAGCCCCGCATCATTCGACAAAGCACCGTATTTCAGCGAGTTCGTTGCCAGCTCGTGGATAACGAGGGCAAGACTGGTTGCGGCCTGCTCTCCCAGACCCATGCGCGGAACAGCCACGCGGATGCGACCGGCAAAAGCGCCGACATCGTCGTAAGGGGCAAGGAGCACCGCAAAGAGGTCTCCGAGCAGCGCCGCCCGCCCCTGACCGTCGGGCAGCGGGCGCACCAGTTCGTGGGCACGGCCCAGGGCCGTGAGCCGCTGGGTCAACTGCTTCGCCATTTCCTCTTTCGTCTCAGTGGTCCGCGAGGTGATGTTTGTCAATCCGGACGCCAGAGCCAGAATATTTTTGACGCGATGGCTCATCTCGCCTGCAAGGAGCTCGTGGCCTTCCTCCGCCTGCTTGCGGCCCGTCACGTCGAGGAAAATGCCTGTCATTTTTTCGGTTGTGGCGTCTCCCTCGTTGCCCTGACCTCGGGCAGAAATCCAACGAACGTCGGAAGCGTCCGTCAAAATACGGAAATCGATTTCAAACGGCCCATCAATGGCGCGAGTTGCGACGAACGCAGCCCTGACGCGGTCCCGGTCGGCGGGATGGACTTTTGCGGAAAGATGCTCGAAGGTAAGGTTCGTCTCGCTAGGAATGTCCCAAAGTTCATAAGCCGTGGCGTCCATCACAAACGTGTCGTCGTTGACGATCCAGGTCCAAAGTGCCACCCCGGCCGACCGAATGGCGCGCCTGAGTTCCTCTGTACTCCATTCGGGTCGCGACGTTTGTTCGCTCAATTTCAAATGTCTCCCGCGCTATACAAAATCTGCCGTTGATCTAGAACTAGCCGGCCAGCGAAGCGTTATCAATGTTCTGGGCAGATTTGCTTGATTGGGATGGAAGTGGAATGGCGTTGGTTTCGGACCGTTATCGGGACATATTTGTTGGTGAAGGGGAAATGGCGCAGATGATGCGGCGCCATGATTGGACGAATAGTTCGCTCGGTTGCCCGGACGAATGGCCGCAAGCGCTTAAGGTCGCGATCCGGCTGCTGCTCACCTCGAAATTCGAGATGTGGCTCGGCTGGGGCCCAGAGATCGCATTTTTCTATAACGACGCCTATCGTCCAACATTGGGTAGCAAGCACCCGAACGCGCTTGCGGTGCCAACGAAGATTTTATGGTCTGAAATCTGGAATGATATCAAAGGGCGCTTGGAAACCGTTTATTCAAGCGGAGAGGCAACCTGGGACCGCGCGCTGCTCTTGCTTCTCGAACGCGACGGGTATCCGGAAGAAACGTATCATACCTTCTCTTACAGTCCGCTGATCGGAGACAGTGGCAAGGTCGAGGGCGTCTTCTGCGCGGTCACGGAAGAAACCGAACGGGTCATCAGCGAGCGCCGGCTGGCAACGATGCGCTCCCTGGCGTCGGGTCTTGCCGTGGCTGACACCGAGGTCGAAGTCCTCAACGCTTCACGCAAAGCGCTTAACGACAACCCTCAGGATCTTCCCTTCTGCGCGCTTTATGTCTTTGACGAGAACGGCAATGCGATGCGCCGGTGGGTTTGCGGCACAACTGAAGACGACACTTTATTGCCCGTAACAATAAACCGTGGTGTGGGCATCTGGAACCTTGAACGCGCCTGGCAAGAACAGGCCATGGATCTGATAAAGTTGTCGGCCACAGACGCCATCCCGTCGGGGCCCTGGCAAAGAGCGCCATCTCAGGCTGCGGTCGTTCCTTTGGTCGGACAAGCCAGCGACCAACCCAAAGGGGTAATAATCACCGGGCTCAATCCGCATCGGGCGGTCAGCGACGATTACCTGGATTTCCTTAAATTGATTGCCGGCCAGATCACCTCGCGCTTGGCGAGCGCCAAAGCGTTCGAAACGGAACGCCGACGGGCAGCGGCGCTTGCAGAGGCTGCTGAGATCCGGGAAAAAGCAGCGTTGGCACTCGAGCAGCTCAATCGTCAACTCTCCTCAGAAGTGGAACTTCGGACCGCGGAGCGAGATCGGATGCGCGCCCTGTTCCAGCAAGCCCCAAGTTTCATGTGCATCCTCAGCGGGCCTCAGCACACTTTCGAGCTGGTCAACGATGCCTACATGCAGCTTGTCGGGCACCGCAAGCTCGTCGGCCTCAGCGTCAGAGACGCACTTCCCGAGATCGCCGGACAGGGTTTCTTCGAATTGCTCGACGGCGTTTTCCAGTCGGGCAAACCATATATCGGCCGTTATGTGCCGGTGTTTCTAGAACGGAATGGCAAAAAGCAGCCGGATCAGCGCTTCGTACACCTGATCTATCAGCCCATCTTTGACCTCAAGGGATCGGTGACTGGGATTTTCGTTGATGGTTTTGATGTCACGGACCAAAAGCGGGCTGAGGATCAGCTTCAGAGCCTTAACCACACCCTTGAGGAAAAAGTCGAGCAACGCACTATTGAACTGAGAACTGCGCTTCTGAAGCTAGAGAAAGAAACTGTCGAGCGCGAAACCGCACAGATCGCGCTGAGGCAGGCGCAAAAGATGGAAGCGCTAGGTAACCTCACAGGCGGCGTGGCGCACGACTTCAACAATCTTCTCCAGGTCGTGAGCGGCAACCTGCAGCTTCTCTCCAAAGATATCGACGGCAACAGGCGGGCAGAACAACGCCTGCATAATGCCTTGGCCGGCGTTGCCCGCGGCGCAAAGCTTGCATCGCAGCTTTTGGCCTTCGGTCGCCGTCAGCCGCTCGAGCCCAAGGTCGTCAATGTTCGAAAACTCATCCAGAATATGGACGATATGCTGCGCCGGGCACTGGGCGAAGAGATAGAACTCGAAACCGTTGTCTCCGGCGGGTTATGGAATACGCTGATCGATCCGAGTCAGTTGGAGAACGCCATCCTTAACCTGGCAATCAATTCGAGGGACGCGATGGAAGGCCGCGGACGATTGACAATCGAGACCGGAAATGCGGTTCTCGACGACAATTACGCCCGTTCGCACGACGATGTCCGTCCCGGACAATATGTACTCGTTGCAGTGACCGATACGGGGTCAGGAATATCGCCGGATATCATCGAACATGTCCTTGAACCGTTCTTCAGCACGAAAACGGACGGGAAGGGAAGCGGCCTCGGTTTGTCGATGGTTTACGGCTTTCTTAAGCAGTCCGGCGGCCACCTCAAAATCTACAGCGAGGTCGGGCATGGGACGACCATGAAACTCTATATGCCGCGCACGGTGCAGGTCGAAGACAGCCTGAGTGATCCAGAGGCCATTGCGGTGACGGGTGGCACTGAAACTGTTCTCGTGGTGGAAGACGATGACGGCGTTAGGGAAACATCGGTGGCGCTGCTGACGGACCTTGGTTACCGCGTCCTCCAAGCGAGAGACGCACAGTCCGCATTCGCCGTCGTCAGCAGTGGCGTTCAGATCGACCTGCTGTTCACGGACGTCGTGATGCCAGGCCCGATGCGCAGCACAGATCTTGCGAGGAAGGCCAAGGCTCAGTTCCCTGGCATGGCCGTGTTATTTACCTCAGGCTACACCGAAAATTCGATCGTCCACGGCGGCCGGTTGGACTCTGGTGTCGAGTTGCTATCCAAACCCTACACGCGCGAGGCACTGGCCCGCAAAGTCCGCCACGTCCTGAACAACGCGCAGCAACACAGGATTGCCTTGCAACGGATGGAGCACCAGGAGCCCGCGCCTGCACCCGAGCAGGAGCCGCGTGATAGCCGCCCAACGGTGTCCACAAAACCGCATGTCCTTATCGTTGAGGATGAGCCGCTTATCCTGATGTCGACGGTCGACATGGTAGAGGAGCTTGGTCACACGGTGCATGAGGCTAACTCAGCGGAAGATGCCCTCAGCGTCCTTGAGACCAACAGGATCGACATGTTGCTGACAGATGTCGGTCTGCCCGGCATGTCCGGGATCGAACTTGCCAGGCATGTAAGGGAACGCTGGCCAAACGTGCGGATCGTTTTCGCAAGCGGTGACGACAACGCCAAGACAGCCTCGGGCATTTCCGATGCGCAGCAATTATCCAAGCCTTTCAGTATCGATGGCCTGCGACAGGTGTTGGGTAAGGCCGATCGGACCTTGTGAAAGCAATTTGGCTGGGATTGCTCGCGGACGGGAATAATGGCATTTGCCATCGCGCTGTTTGGCGATGGCGTGCCGGCCACTTGGGCAAAGTTGAGTATCCCGTCTCACCTCCGCGAAACTGCGTGAACCGCTCAGTTTGCTATTCCTTGGCTCTACGCTCGCCCCTGAAATACACCTCAGACAGCCGAAAGTTCCCTTTTTCTCGCCTGCACTGAGCAACGATATCGATACTCGCCTTCAACAAAGCCACGATGTCAGCCCGGTCCAGGCCTGCTCCGCCCTCCGACTCCTTAACGAGCAAGACCAGCTGCTCAAAAGCCAATTCGGCCGAGTTTGCGTGGACAGTAGTTATCGAGCCAGGATGGCCCGAATTCACGTTCCGGATATAAAAAAAGGCCGTCTCATCGCGAAGCTCCTGAAGCAGAATCCTATCTGGCCGCATACGAAGACAGGATTCGAGAAGCTCTTTCGGTCCGGCACGCGAAAGCCCCTGCCCTCCTTTCGAGTAGAATAAGCGCACGTGGTTCGGTTGTGAGATAACGAGCTCGGGAGTATCCTCGATTGAAATGACCCTCTCGTTTTCGGGAATATATTTGATCAATGCTTTGGAAAGCGTTGTTTTCGCCGAACCTGTAGCGCCAGAAATAATGATATTTTTTCGAGCGATGACCGCCTGTCGCAGGAAATCCTTGAAATGGCCGGCACGATATGTTTCGCAAAGTTCCTCATCCTGCGCGGAGGAGGAGGTACTGGTCGCTGCGCACGCTGTCTGGAAAAATCCCTTTTCCTCCAGATCATCAAGACTGAAGTCGACCGAGGGAGGCTTGCGGATTGTCATGCTGACAGTCTCATTGATGGTCGCCGGGGGAATGACGATCTGGATCCGCTCACCCCCTGGTAGCGTCGCAGACAATATTGGATGCGTCTCATCAATCGACTGATGAGAGAAACTCGCGACTGCCCGGGCAAGACGCATGAGTTTTTCGAAGGTCAGGTCCGGCATTTCATGGGTCCGCCAACCACCGGGACCTTCCGTCAGCACCTGGCCGGGCCGATTGACAACGACTTCAAAAAGGGACCCGTCCTGAAGGAATGTCGAAAGCGGCTTCAACAGCTCGCTGACGACAGCCGATTCCTGCATGTCTGACATTTCGCGCGCTATTTCGTCAGGAGCGTTGATCGTGGCGCGAAATCCCCCAGGACTGCACGATCGAAAACGCGGTTTCTGGGTTCGCTCACCCGAAGACCGTAGATGCCGGAAAAGTCGAGATCGCGAGCGACAAAGATCGAAACCGCTTCACCTTGGTGCTTATTGAGCGTCGGCGGGATATTGATGGACTGCTCGACCGCTATGGCGGCCGCCTGTTGACTGGTACTCGTTGTTTTTTGCGCGTCGCCATCGCTGTCCCGCAGCCGACTGCTTGCATAGTTCGTCGCGTCCCCGACAACGGAAAGCAGAAGAGCGCTGCCGAACCGCTCCCACCAATGGGTGTCGACATGGCCGTCGACACCGGCACGACCAAGTGCGTCGGTTGATGGTGATGCGAGAGTGACGATAACGCCCTTCGGCGTTTTCGCGCGATTCCAGAGAATGAACAGGCGCTTTTGCCCGCGTTGAAGCCCTTCACGATATTCGCCGACAACCTGCGTGCCCTTTTCCATCAAGACCACTCTGCCATTATCAGAAAGAACATCGCGGTTGATCACACAAGTGGTAAATCCCGGCTGGTCGGATGCTAACGCGGTTTCAAGAACGCAGGGAATGGACGTTCCCATCGCGACGATGAAATTGCGGTTTCCGAGTGCACCGGCCCTTGATCCTTCAAGCCGTGTTGGCCGCAGCAGGTCATCGAAACGCTGATGCTCATTGTTTTGCCGGTTCTGAACGGAATTGTTGTCCAGCGGCACGAAATTACTGTTGTCGGAAGGATAAGAGCTGTCGCTTTCCCTCAGCTCTTTCCGATTCCTCTGCCCTGCACTGAAGGCCATCACGGGGGCGCGACGGGCGGAATCGAGCAGCTTGTCCTGCTCTTCAATGACCGGTTCGACGACAGGCGTTGGCAATTTTACTTCAGGGAGCGCCTGGTCCGGTTCAACTTTCTCTTTTGCGGCCTCGAAGGGGGTCGTCTGACGAATAATGATCCGTTGGGGCTGAACATTTTCATCCCTTCCCTTCTTTCCCGTCGTCGACCAGAGCGCGAAGCTGACAAACGCGATGATCGCAACAGCGACAGCGCCGCGTTTCAAAAGAGGGCTGTTGTCGATCTGACGATTGGTGAGGGTTTCGGCACGCTCTCCGGGGATGCGATCCTCGTCTTCCTGAGCCATGACTGTTCCTTCCTTATTGCCCGGTAATGTCGCTCTTTGCGACGCGCTCCACCGAAGGAGACGTTGTGTTGGTGTCAGGATTGATACCGACGCGGTCGTAGGCTTCGTTGAAGACACAGAGCACATCCTTGCCCCGACGCAGGATGAACTTGCGGCTGATCGCATGCACCATCACCAGATCTCCATCTACCGACTTCGGAACAAGGCTTTCGGAACCGTCGGAATTCTCCATATAGATCGCGGGCATTTCCTGGTTACCCACAAAGGCGAACGTCGTAATCTTGCCGTTGTCGTAGACGCTTTGCGGCTCCAGTGCCTGCGATCCCTGAGAAGAATAGCGCCAGTTTCGAGGGCCATAGGCTTCGTGAAGCGCCAGCACATTGTCGGCGTCCTTCGCCTGGGCCGCGAGAGCCCTCGACGCTGCCTGTTGGCGGCGAAGCTCGGCGTCATCACCTGGATACCTGTACTTCACGTAGAAGTAGGTGTTTTGACCAGCCTCTACGGAACCGTCGCGCGCTGTCAGTTCCATCTGGTAGCTCCGTGTCGAGCCGTCCCTGCGCGTCGTAACCACGGAAATATTCGTCACCGGCTGGCTCTCGCGTGGCTTCAGGAACAGGATGTTGCCGGCTGGCGCAACTTCCCAGGCGACGCTATTGCCGAGCGCGACGTGGGCGATTTCCTCGTCCGCCGCGAACTCGACCTGTACGGATGACCGCAGAGTGCCGACCACCCTCGTGATGTTGTAGGGTTGGTAGTTCACGAACCGGATACGACTGTCTTGCGAGGCACCTCGGGGAATCTCAAGCGCAAACGCTGGCGACATCGAAAGGGTCACGATGAGTGCAGAAATTCGAGGGATGCGCATCATCTCACCTCCTCCGGATCAGCCCGATACTCGCTGACGACAAAGCCAAGCGGGTTTACGAGCCGGTCCGTCGAGGACATCGGAGCGTTCGCGTAGGAATAGGTAATCGACGCAACCCAATGGGTCGTTCGTACTTCCTCGCCACGAGTGATGGTTCGCATGTAGCGTACGGAAACGACATTTTGGTTGATGAGGGAGATTGAAGCAACATCGATCCTTGCTGTCGCCCCGCGACCATAAGTATTCTGGGGCGATTGCGGGTTGCTGCCACGGTAGAGGGCCGCGAAACGCGTTTGCTCCGCTTGCGTCGACAAGAGGGCGATGGTGCGGAAATTTCCCTCTGCTTCACTCCAGACGTAACCCTCGCGGGCCCGCACATATTTTGCAGCGAAGTATTTTGTCACCGCCTCATCGTAGGTGCCAGCCGTCGATGTCAGCGCCGAAATGACGTCGACGATGCCGGTCGAATTGTCGACGCGCACCACAAAGGGCTCAACCGTCTTGAGGGGTGTGAGACACGCGACCGCGAAGACGGCTACAGCGGCGACAATGCCTGAAACTATGGCGATCGACCAGGCAATGCTGTTCGATCGTTCGACCTGGATCATCCGGTCCTGGTCGAAACGACGTGCTTTGTCGAAGTAGCTCTTGAGATTATCTGTCGTCACCATGTGTCATACCTCACAGCGACGATAGGAGCCGTCGATGTCCAGATGCGCAAAAGCGGAAGTCTCGTTGGTCTCTTTTACGAAAGGTGTGAGAGAAGTGGACGAACTCGTGTTGGATTGCTGCTGTTTCAGCTTGCTGCCGCCCTCCCAGTCCCACATCGAGCGGTTCATTGGGCGGCGCGAATAGCCGTCGCAGTTCGGCAAGGGGTGGGTCATTGAAGCGCAGCCGACAAGTGCGGCTGAAAAGACGATCAACAGGGCAGGCTTAATCATTCAGCGGGCCTTTATCTAATGTTCTGGAATGGGTGTCATAAGCCCGCATTTCTTGATCCGAAGGCGCTGCGGGCAAACCGGGCACCGCGACCGATCATCCGGCCGGTGTGGGAGGCTACTCTGGCCAGCATGCCTTCATGCGCATCGCGTGCGGCCGCGTAACCATAGACCAGCGAGGCGCCGCCGGACGCCAGCGCCGATGCAATGCCGGGTAGCTGGTAGAATACGTACAGGGCAGCTATCCCGATGGCACAATAAGCAATAGGGCGCATAAGGACGTCGCTGTAGCTGTCGATTGCGGTGAAGGTCGAGTCGAGGCAGGAGATCAAAAGCGAACCGACGGCAACGACAAGGACCTGAAGGATCACGAAGTTTGCGAGCTGCCCGATCCACGACTCGGTAAAACGGCGCGTCGATTGAAACATGGCAAGCGCAATGAAAATCGGCCCGATCGCCAGGACGACCGCCAACGCCAACCGTGCATAAAGGGAAACAACATAACCTATCCCCGCCACCAGAAAGCTGACGCCGATCACCATTATGCCGCCCACACCCGTGACGATGTCAATCGGCCAGGAAGCCCTGGTCCAGATATCGGTCGCAGAGGCCTGGCCCTTGTCTAGCAGACTGTCAAAGGTGCTGGCACTCGGCGCCGTACCTGCATTCAGCGCCTGAGCGATCTCGCGTGGCAATACATCGAAGAAGATGTTTGTGACATAGGTCTGGTATTCGCCGGCGTTCTTCACCAGCATCACTATGATCGCGAGCTTCATCGCGCGGAAGGCAAAGTCAAGGATGGGTTCCTGGACCGAGCCCCGAAGGATGAGATAGCCGTAGAGGACGACGTAAAGGGTCACTGCCACCGTCAACGGACCAGTGACCCATTCTGCTATGTTCGACGTTCCATCCGAGACGAAAATCTCCAACGGCCGCTTGAACTGACCATCGATAAACTCAAACACCTGGTACATTGGATCAGCCTCCCAATGCCTTGCGCATGTTCTGCAGCCGGAGCTTAACCTCGGCCGCTTCCGCGTTCAGGCAATTGGGCGTCTGGCGCAATTCACCCGGGTTGTTGCGGCACTCGGTAATCGTGCGGGACAGCAATTCGGTGTCGGCTACGAACTCGTCCACGGTATGAGTCCTGTCCGCCTCTTGCGAGCAAGCCGCCAAAAGCACGAGGGAAAAGACGATGATAGGGCGACTCACTGCAACGCCGCCTTCATAGCGTCCATCCGTTGGCGCCAGTCCTCCGCCTTGCGTTGTTCGTCGACCTGGTTGTACGCCTGCTGCACCATCCTCAGCCCCTCCATCCGCAAAACGTCGGTCTGAAGAAATGCCTGTTCGGCCTGCAGCCGAGCCTGCAGGTCGGCAATCTCTTTGGCGTCGCCAGCCGTGGAAATCTTTTCCCGCAACTGATCAATCCCGTCGATGCGCTTGGTCGCCGCATCGTAGATCTGCTCACCAAGGCTCATTTGCCCGGCATTCTTGTTCTGAAGCCGGGACAATTCCTGAGCGTAGAAATCATCGGCATCAGTGCGGTAAGTCGAGTTGCCTTCCAGAAACCTTGAGGCGGAATCACCGAACACGCCGGTGCCGTTGCCTTTGAGCAAACCCTCGATGGCAGCGAAGTCGGAGGGAAGCACCCTGCGGATCGACGGATCGTTGAGAACCTTGGCGACATCCGCCATATCGGTCAGCTTGTTCAGCGAGCCATAAAGCTGCCGAGCTTGGCCGATCTGCTCATTGAGCGCGTCGAGTTGCGACTTGAGCTGCGCGATGCTCTCGATCTGCTTGGCAATCGCAGCCTGATCGTTGACAGGAATCCCCTGCCCTGACGCGCCTTCAGCGGCAAACATGAGCACCGCGCTGAGCAGTACGCCATGAAGTCGATAGGGTGGTGTCATCAGCTAGCACTCCTTCGCTGTTGGAAAATGGGAAGCCAGTTCTCAACGTCATCTCCAACCTCCGCGCGGATCGAGTCGAGAAGTTCGACATTGGCGGTCCGGCCGGATAGGATGGCGAGCTCGTCATCGAAACCGTTGAGATCGAGCTCGGCTACGACGCTGTTGTGTCCTTGCTTCAACAGGAACCTCCGACTTTCAACGGAAAGCTCGCGCGCTATCAATTCGTATTCGCGCTCGGTGAGCTTGAAGCCATCGACATAGTCGGCATGGTTGCCGCGCGAGTTGGGCAGGAAGATCTGTGTCGGGCATTGCTCGATGATCGTGTGCGCGATCGGCGAGTTCAGCGCGTCGCGTGGGCTTTGCGTGGCAAACAGCATCAACCCATTTTGTTTGCGGATTGTCTTCAGCTTGTTTTGCGCAAGATCGCGGAACCCCTCGTCTTGTAGCGCCTTCCAGAATTCGTCGATGACGATGATGATCCGTCGCCCATCGATCACCTGCTCGACGCGATGGAAGAGATAGGCCATCAGCGGTGTGCGAATTTCCTCGTTGTCGAGGAAGTCGGTCATGTCGTAGCCGATGAACTTCCCTGATTCGCCGAAATCGCCAAATCCGATATCTTCGATGACATTGTCGAAGACCCAGCCGAGCGGCCCTCCCTCCTCCCACCGGCGGAGCCTCGCCGCGATACCTTCCGGATCCGTATTGTTGAGGAAAGCCCGCAGCGCCCCTATTGTCCGTCGATCAGCGGGCAGGTCGGCAAGGCCGTCGATCGCGCCGGAGATGTCGCGAAGTTCAGTGACAGTCAGTTCCCGCGCCCCTGAACCCACAAGCTTGCCGATCCAGCGCGCCAGGAACACCTTGTTCTCCGGCGTCAGGTTGAGGGCCTTCAGGGGAGCGCAGCCGGTGGGGACCCCGTTCTTCAGTGGCAGGTAGGTGCCTCCGGCGGCGCGAACATAAAGGTCCGCGCCGCGATCCTTGTCGAAGAACACCACGTGCGGGTCGTGTTTTTCGAGCTGTGACAGCATGAAATTGACAATCACGGTTTTACCCGCTCCGGACGGACCGCACATGAAGGTGTTGCCCAGATCGCCATAATGGAGATTGAAGTAGTAAGGCGAGCCTGAAGCGGTCTTGAGCACGGCGACGGCAGGTCCCCACTCATTGCCGTCCTTCTGTCCGACCGGATAGGAATGGAACGGTGACAATGCTGCGAAATTCTTCGAGCTGATCGCGCCCGAGCGCGCGCGGTGACGAAAATTGCCCGGAAGTTGCGCCCACCATGCCGCTTCGAGGCCAAGATCCTCGCGCGCAACGACTGCCCCGCCATTGGTCAGGCTGGCACGAACCTTTGCCAGATTGTCGGTTAATTGCTCATGATCATTCCCATCGCCGTCACCGGATTTTCCTTTTACGTCGCCCACTGGCGTTGGCCTGAATTGGCGACCGGCATCACAGGCAAGACGCAATACTGGTTCCTTCGGGCGTCACCGGTGCCCGTCCTTTTGTTCGGGCCGCTGGCTGGATTGCTGGCGGTCTGGGCGCTGCCCCTGCATCGGCGAAGACCCGTGGCGTTGGCAAGCTTTCTCTGCTTTCTCCTGATGGCCGGCTTTTACGCGTTGCGCGAGTTCGGGCGGCTTCAGCCGCTCGTAGAGAGCGGTGTGCTGACCTGGGATCGGGCGCTCTCATTCGTCGACATGATTGCGGTCATTGGCGCAGCGATGGGATTCGTGGCGGCCGCGGTCGCGGCGCGCATCTCCAGCGTCGTGCCCGAACAGGTGACGCGCGCCAGGCGCGGAACATTCGGAGATGCAGACTGGCTGCCGATGTCGGCGGCGGCACGGCTGTTTCCCGATGATGGCGAAATCGTCATCGGCGAGCGCTACAGGGTCGACAAGGAACTCGTCCATGAGCTGCCGTTCGATCCGAACAATCCGGCCACCTGGGGACGTGGCGGCAAAGCCCCGCTGCTGACCTACGCCCAGGATTTCGATTCGACTCACATGCTTTTCTTCGCGGGCTCCGGTGGCTTCAAGACCACCAGCAACGTCGTGCCGACGGCGCTCAGATATACGGGTCCCCTCATTTGCCTGGATCCTTCCACCGAGGTGGCCCCGATGGTCGTTGACCACCGAAGAGATAAACTCAACCGAGAGGTTGTTGTGCTCGATCCGGCAGATCCGGTCATGGGATTTAACGTGCTCGACGGAATCGAGCACTCGCTAAAAAAGGAAGAGGACATTGTCGGCATTGCGCACATGTTACTCTCGGAAAGCTTACGCTTCGAATCGTCGACTGGCTCTTACTTCCAATCGCAGGCGCACAATCTGCTGACTGGTCTTCTGGCGCATGTGATGCTGTCACCGGAATATGCAGGACAGCGAAATCTGCGCAGCCTGCGCCAGATCGTCTCCGAGCCGGAAACCTCCGTGCTCGCCATGCTGCGCGACGTACAGGAACACTCCGCGTCCGCCTTCATCCGCGAAACACTCGGCGTCTTTGTTAACATGACCGAGCAAACGTTTTCAGGCGTCTATTCGACGGCATCGAAGGATACGCAATGGCTGTCGCTCGATAATTACGCGGCACTGGTTTGCGGCAACACGTTCAAATCGAGCGAGATCGCTGGCGGAAAGAAAGACGTCTTTATCAACATCCCCGCATCGATCCTGCGGTCCTATCCCGGTATCGGTCGGGTGATCATCGGCTCGCTGATCAACGCGATGATCGAAGCGGATGGTGCGTTCACGAGGCGAGCGTTATTCATTTTGGACGAAGTCGATCTGCTTGGCTACATGCGCGTGCTTGAAGAGGCGCGCGATCGCGGTCGCAAGTATGGCATTAGCATGATGCTGATGTACCAGTCCGTCGGGCAACTGGAACGGCACTTCGGAAAAGACGGTGCGGTGTCGTGGATCGACGGCTGCGCTTTCGCGAGTTACGCCGCGATCAAGGCACTGGATACCGCCCGCAACGTCTCTGCCCAATGTGGAGAAATGACTGTCGAAGTCAAAGGCAGTTCTCGCAATCTCGGCTGGGGTACGAAAAACAGCGCATCGCGGAAATCAGAAAGCATCACTTTCCAGCGCCGACCGCTCATTATGCCGCACGAAATCACACAATCGATGCGCAAGGACGAGCAGATCATTATCGTCCAGGGCCACAGTCCGATCCGCTGCGGACGGGCGATCTACTTCAGGAGGAAGGAAATGGATATGCAAGCCAGGCCCAACAGGTTCGCCAAGCTGGGGCCTTGACGACTCAGACGTTTTCTTACCGGCCCTATTCGGCTTCTATTTGCCAAACCCGCCCTAAAGCCTCTCCAGCGTAGATGACAGATGCTCCTGTATCGTAGTCGTCGCGGCCGCCGCAATTCCCAAGCCGATTTCGTGTTGGCGGCTTCGCTGCCAATTCGAAATTGGGGGCACCGCTCATCCTTGACGACGGCAATCCCGTCGGCATCATCATCGGATACTGAGCAGGTTTCCTTCCCCTCCGTATGGAACCAAAGAGCCGGACCTGGCTCCATGCCGGGTGCGGCTTTGACACTTCGGTCAGAGGAAAGGCTCCGCCAGCCGCGGAGCCCCGTGACCTCAATCAGTCCCGGTTCGGGCGGGACCAGATGAGCTGGAGGCCTTCTTCGCCTTCGACCTCAGCGAGCGTTGCGTAGATCGGCGCGGGGAAGCTCGGATCGTCGAGTTTGACCGAGAGATAGTCGCGGCCTTGCTCGGAGGTCTTCTGCCAGGCCGCACCCAGCTCGACGCTACCGGCGTAGACGCGGAACTGCGGGCCCTTATCTGAGAGGTTCTCGACCCGGGCGATGCGAGCCTTGACGTTGAGGGCGAGAGTGCAGATGGAGCCGGTGAAGCCCTTTTCGGTGGAGGTGAAGGTGCCGATGGTTGCCATCGTCGTATTCCTTTTCTTAAGTTCGGGCCGCGCCCATCGCGGCCTCGATGGCTGTCGCAAAGACCGGTGACGATCGGACCGCACCTGATAAGGCCGGAACAAAGTGGAGGGCGGCAACTGCCACTTTTGTTAGTCGGAGAGGAATGGCGGCGTAGCCGGCAGGGGTAAGAAAAGTGGTTGTGGCCGTTGCGGGAAGACGATCGAGGCGCAGCCGGTCTCCGGTCAGACATGCCTCATCGAGCCCGCAGATGGGTTGCCTGAAACTCCGACGGGAAGGGATATGGCAACGGCGTTCCGCTGCGCCTGCCTTGGGTACGAAGGCCATCCCGCGCCACGCAGGCCGGGACCGCTCATCGTCGGCTTCATCAGGGGACAAGCGTTCCAGCTAACATTGGCCCGCTTGCTGACTGCGCCCGGTGCGATATCGTTGCCCTCACGAATCTTAGCCGGGAGGATCAATGCGTCAGCAGACCAAGCCGTTCATCGTCGAACGCAAACCGTCCCGCAAACCCCAGTCCGACACTGCAAAACCGTCGATCTGGGGAAGGCTGAATGCTCACATTGCGCAAGGTCTTAGCGAATAGCGTGATATAGACTACGCGGCCGCCACCGGTGGTGACGACCGCGCTCGAGCGTCAGGCCGCAGCCTGCACATCCGTCTCGGGCTGCAAGGAATGAAGGAAGCTAACCGCACGCTGTGCGTGAGCCGCTGCTTGGAATATCGCCCGCTTGTCGTTGGCCAGCACCGATAACCACGACTGAAGATAAGAAGCGTGGTCCGGCCGCGGTTCAAGCTCCGGTGCGATACCGAGATCGGCACAAAGGAAGCAACTGCCAAGTTCGGCAATCAGTTCTTCCCGGGCCCGCTCGGTCCGGTCCTTGGCATAGCGCGACAGGTCACGCCCTAGACGGTGTTCCGCCGCCGTCCAGTGGGTTGCCTCATGGCTGAGGACAGCCGCGTATCCGGCAGCGTCGCGAAACGCCTCGAAAGGCGGCATCTGGATGTAGTCCATAACCGGGGAATAGTATGCCTGATTGCCGCCGTGCCGAATGACTGCGCCAGTATGCAGAAAGAAGCGATCGGCGCTCTCGATCCGCGCGATCGGATTAAGGACCTTGGCCGGAGCGGCATAATATTCATCAGGCAACCCATCGATCTGCTCGACGTTGAACACTGAATAGGCTTTCAGGAACGGGATCTCCCGATCGACCTCGTTGCCATGCCCGTCCGCTTCAGACTTGGTGAAGCGGCTGGCGAAGACGACGGTCGAACCGGTCTCGCCCTTGCGCACGGCCCCGCCCAGTTCTTGGGACTGCCTAAACGTCATCCACATTGACGAGGCGAAGCCGCGCGACAACTGTTCGGACCACAAGAGAAGCACGTTAATGCCTGAATAGGGCAGACCGTTGTGGCGCAGCGGCCGCGAGATGCGGCCGTTGGTGTTGGCCCCACTCCAAGGTTTCATCCAGGGACGGACGCCTTTTTCCAGATCCTCGACGATCCGACCGGTGATCCGCGTGTAGATGTCCACACGATCCAATTCTGATTTCTTTGCCATGACTTTCCTCTCCTTTCAGGAACGCGCCGATCGCGGTCCGTCACGGAGGTCCGAAGACAGGGGCCGATGGTGTGGCCATGCACCGGAACGGCCGCAACAGCGTGGAGGACGGCGAAGCCGTTGCATGGGCACCCGGCTCCTGCAGGACCGCCGATCGGGACGGCCGCGATCGGGGTGTGGCCAGCCTTATTTTCGACATGAAAAAAGCCGGCGCCCGTGGGCGCCAGCCTGAAAAGAGAGAAATGGCGGGGCGCGACCCCGCCAAGTGCGTCAACCGAAAGCGGCCATCTGAACTTCCGCCGCTTTGCGGTCGAGGGATGCACCCGGATTTTCGACCGGCCGGTCGAATGGCTTCCAGGTCTCGCCGACGACATGTTCATAGGCTGCCACCGCGCCCTCGGCTGCCATGCGCAGCGCATGGGACTGGATACCCATATCGGCCGCGAATTCCCGCTTGCGCTGGGCGGCGCTGTTATAGCCGACCGGGCCGTCGAGATCCTCGTCGCGGGCGTCGTTGTATGCCTTGGCGGTTGCGTCGCGCGCCTCGGTCACGGCGCGGGAGTAGAACTGCCCGGCGCCGTGCGCCGATCCGACGAAGGCCCCGACGATGCGCTGCAGATGGATCTGCATGGCTCTCTCGCCCAACCCCTCGGAGAGGCTGTCGGCGGTTTCGACGATCAGCCGTTCATGCAGGCTGCGGATGCCATCGCTGTCGACGACTGCTGTACCGAAGCTTTCGGCGATCTTGAGTGCCTGGGAGGCGTCGGGGCACGAGAGGCGGACCATTTCGAGGGTTGCTCCGCGGCGAGCTTGCGAGATCCGTGCGTTGGAGCGGTTGGGAGTTGCGGGCTTGGCCATGTCTGTTCCTTCCTTTGCTGCCGAAGCGGTTCCGGCCGATGCCGGTCTGCCCTTCGATGCGGACGACAGGAACCGGCAAAGGACGGGCGGCTTCACAGGTCCGAGCCGGCTGAGCAAGCAGGGCAGGTTTGCGTGCCAGCAGGTTTCGACCTGCTTGGGACCGCGAGCCTGCTCTCGCGCAGGGAGGCTGGATCGGCCGCTCCGCGGCGCGACAGCGGCCTTGAAACGCCCGGCCGCCGGTTCAGACCGCAGCGAATAAGAAGGGCAGTCCGGCACGGGCCGGATTTTCGTCTTGAGGGGCAAGGAACGGTTTATCGCCCTGCCCGCCATCCCGCAAACATCGAAGTTAGGCAAGTTTCGCATCAAGCGCCTTCGTTTAGGGTCGCCCCTGCCGCCGGATGATGCATAGGCGCATCGTCGCGATGCTGGAGTTCACTGATGACCTGCTCTTGCATCGCGTGCTTGCAGGTGATCATGTCCATCTCGAACAGCGCTCGAAGCTGCGGCGGTCGATGAGTTCCTGATAGTAAATACGAGGGCGAGATCTTCGACGCGTCCGGCTCTGGACGTTCACTGTCGTCGCCTGCCTAGTCGCGCGCCATGAGCTGTCAGGTCAGGCATTTCAGATGCCGCTGAGTCTCCCGCTGCAGGTATTGTGGTCGATGCAGGACGACCTTGAAGAACTATACGGAGATGTCCTGGCAATATGGCAACCCTGGTCAACGCATCCGGTTTCAAGGCGGGGAATAGACAGCGGGCACCACATGGCGGAAGAGGCACCTTTAGAACTGGCGCAGGGGCTCACTTCATTCTTTGAGAGATGAATTGAGGGTCAAAATGCTGCTCATGCTCTCAACCGGAGGGCCGTGCCTCTCTGGCCACAGGAAAAGGCCGTCGACCGTGACACTTACTATCCGTCGGACGGCTCTTTATCTTGTTCACCCCAAGTCATTTTGACTGGGCGCTCTTCACGAGATTTCTCCCACCGTGTTTAGCCTGGTATAGCGCGGCATCTGCCCTCAGAAGGAGCTCCTGGAGCTTCTCGTTCTGTCGAGCATCAGCAACGCCGAAACTGCAGGTGATGCGGCCTTTCGCGAGCGGCTCGACAACACATTCAGCGACGGCGTTACGCAGCCGTTCAGCCACGACCAGCGCCGAGGTCATGTCAGCCCTGGGCAACACGATGCAAAACTCTTCGCCGCCGATCCTTGCCGCATAATCATAGGGGCGCAAGTGATCCTTGACGGCCTCGGCAACCGCCATCAGCGCGTTGTCGCCGGTCTCATGTCCATATTCGTCATTGATCCGCTTAAAGTGGTCTAGGTCGAAGAGGATGATGGAAACCGCTTCTCCAGACCGGCTGGCGTGGGCCTGAATAACCGGCATGCGTTCCATCAGTGCCCTGCGGTTTCCGAGGCCCGTGAGAAAATCCGTGCTTGCTTGATGCTTGAGCTTCCTGGTCAAGTCCTCGACCTTCAGCAGCATGGAACGCGCACTATCGGTAACGGTGCCGATTTCATCTGGTGCAGTTGCTGGGAGGGTCAGGATCGTTTTGTCGTCCGGATAACGCTTCAAAACCGATGCAAGCCGGTTAAGTGGACTGATAAGACGCCAGATCGCGTAAAGACACAGAACCGTCCCGACCAGTGTTGCGCTGAGGACAAGACCAAAAATCGACAGGGCACTTGGTTGGAAGCCGAGCGACAGAAACGTAACAAGAGCAATGAGCGGCACGTGGACGCTGACGAAGCAGACAAGAAAAATCTTCGCAACGATGGACGATTTGATTTTATTCAAGGGATCCTCAAACATCGATTTGGCTATCTATCAGTCGCCTCTTATTTAGAGAAATTGCGGGTAGCGACCCACTCTGCTTTTGGATGGGCGATATTTTGGAGGTGGAGATATCTGTGTAAGTCACCATGAAGCGACGGCACCTGCGCTGACGGCATCGCGGACCGCGCTCCGCGGGCTCAGAGCCGCTACCAGGAAAAAAGAAAAACCTCCGTGAATACATAGGGGCACAAGGACCGCCAGCAGGACACGGGCAAGTCTTGCAGAACCAAATCAGTCAATAGGATTACGGGTGCAATGGACGGAGCGCCTTATAAGCCGCGACCATTAAGGACATGTTTCGGCCAATGCACTCAGTCCCTGCGTTATATGCTTGAACTGCGGCTTCCCGCCGTTCCCAGGAAAGTTGAGAACATAAAGACTATCGAAATCATCGCCTGACCATTTAGGGATTTCATCACGGTCCCCGCCTTCAGCCTCCATCAACGCCCTTGCAGCCTTGACCAGCTTCTTGTGCTCCCATGCGACGAAGGTCACATGGTCTGGATGATCGGTGGGATCCAAAGTGCTCACCAATTCCTTGACGTCGTCGTAGCCTATCGACGTTTCTACTGGCAGGCCGTTTGCAATCGCTGTTGGCTCGATTGTCGCAAGCGGTCGGACATAGGCGTAGCTCTCACCACCATCTTGCTTTAGCCGGGATGGATCGGGCGCAATGATACGATCAGGTTTGCCAAACAATCTCGTGAGAACTGCCGGCAGTGCCAAGGACCTGTTCAAGCCCCGGCAGCTCAGCTGGCCCAAGCCATTTGACGGCTTTTCTCCGTGGCGCATAAAGACGATAATGTGATCGTCCTTGCGGGCCTGCTCCGCCGCATCGATTGCACCCGCGCCAGAGATGAAGACGCTTGCCAAAAACAGGATCAGTAGATGTCGCGTGGTCATTGAACCTCCAACGCCCGCATCGAATTTCAGTATTCTTGAGGCGCGTGTCACGATCCCGATACGAGTGCCAACGCCGACTTGAGATAGCGCGCAGCAAGAACGTCACCGTTTCGGCTTGCAATCTCATAGGCCGCGCGACAATGGGCTTCAAGCGCATTGGAGCCAAATGTAACGTCCGGCATGACGGCATCCATCACAGCCCCCGTGAACACAGACGGTTCGCCATTGCTGTCCCTCAGACATCGCCCATAGGCGACGAGGCATTTTCGCCCGCCATTTTTGAGCTGCACGGCGTAAGATGACGCGGATGTATTGCCGGAAATTATTGCTTCATGCGTATTCCGGGCAATCACCGCCCTGTCCTCCTCAACGATCTTTGAGAGGATGGTCTCGACAGGCATGCCCTTGACTACATCGTCAACGGGTATCTCATAGAGTGACGCGAATACCGCATCGGCAAAAAGAAGATTGTCGGCAAGAACCCAGCTAAAGAACCCGATGGAATCGCTCAAACCGCCGACATACTTTATGTCATCGTTGAAGTCGCGCATCTCTTTTCCATTGCTGTCAGTTGAACCTATGACGGCACTATATGCATAACTTGCCCGCCTTAAGTTTGTTGCATAGTATGGGAAAGCTCAGAGTTGAGGGCAAAGCGCAGCTTGGCGTATCTGATCGCTACTTGTCCGATGTTGATCAAACGAGGTCAGGACAAGGTTGAACAGTTCCGGATCGGTACCATGTACTCAAATTCTTCTAAGGCGAGATTGTTATCCAATCTTTCAAACGAGGTCAGGCTGGAGATTTTGTTGCGAAAATGAGAGCTCGGTTGGCAGTCTGGCTGAGCGGCTGAATATGAGCCAGTCGGCTATCTCACAGCACCTTGCCAAGCTTCGCCGCGATGGACTAGTCGCGACGCGCAAGGACGGCCAGACGGTTTATTACATCTGCCGAAATCCAGGCGTTCAGCGCGTCCTTGATATGCTGAGCGAGATCTTCAGCCCCAGTTTTGAAAAAAAGAATGGCTATCCCCTGTCGCACCCTCGCAAAAGTCGAGTCTAGGTGTCGCAGGTACCAGCGTTTCGGGACTTGGCCAACTCGATAGATTGGACAGCCCTGATTGTTTCAGCAAGATGGTCCGCCAGGCGCATGGCAAGAGCCACTGCAGGCATCGTCGGATTTGCGTGCCCGCCGGTCGGAAGAACGCAACTGCCGGCGACGTAGAGGTTATCGGCGTTGTAAACCCACTTTCAATTCGAACCGGCGCTCGAAGACGATAGAATGGTGAAGGCTCGACCATCAAGGAAGAGACTACGTTCGGCGCCGAAGAAGAGCCAGACCATCGGCAAGCATACGCTTCAGGATCAGCTTCTTGGTTTCCGGTGCAGCAGGACCAGCTTCGGAGATAGCGGCAGTAGCACGCGGCGGGTCGGCGGCCTCGGATGGCGAGACCGGCAGAGGCTCTTCGACCACGGCGGCGACCACAACGTGCGTGATCGTTGTTTCATCCGATTTGACCGCGACGGTAATCTCTCCTCCGGAGCGGAGGCGATCGACGCCAATTTGAGCGGCCTCCCGCTCATCTTGAGCTTCAACCAGCAATGTATGCGTCACGAGAAAAAATGGCATGTGTTCCCACTAAGTGTTTTAGTGCAGATCTCATTCGCAAAGGTGACAAGGTCAAGGTGCAGCACCGCATTTGCGGTGGCATCAGACACAAAAAAGGCGCTCGACCCGTGAGAGGAGCGCCTTCTTCTGTATCCCGGGACAACGTCAAACGCCGCGGCGATTGCAGCAAGCAGGACACCGTCTCATCGGGGAGTGTTCCTCAGATATTGTTGACGAAGGGCAATTTCAAGTCGCGATTTGTATCATCGACTGCTAGATCTCGCCTCATCAGGAATGCCAGGCGAAACAGTATGAGCACAACACCCGAGACCCGGAGAGCCATCGCGCAGCGTGTCTTTGATCGTGCGATAACGCGCGGTGCGCCGATTGACGCTGATCCCGCCTTCCTCGCCGCGGTGGAAGAATGGATCCGAGGAGATATCGACATGAAGGCTATGCGCCACCGGTACCTTGAAATAATTGCTCTTCAATCTGCCGACCGGCGGTGCTTACGCAAAACTGGCCTCGGCAAAAATCCCTTGGGTTCATTGGACGAGGCGAACGAAGAATAAAAAAATGGGCCTGCGGAAACCGCGGCCCATGAAGTGTGGAGTTATCAAACCTCCAGAGGGGAACAGCTGTTGCGACGGAACTGGGAGGTGACCGTCATGTGCATCAGCTAGAGGCGTTATGCCTGATTTTTGACCAATAGGAAAACATTTATTGTGCAACGCAGCTATGCAGCTGCCGCGATGGTCTCGTGATCAGATCTGCCGCCAGTTGACCCTCGATTGCTCGCAGCTTCTGCCGCCAAGGCCTTTACCATTTCCGGGACCGCGAAGCCGAGTGATGTCGTCAAGGGGTCGCAAAAATGCCCTGCCGATCCCGCTTCGACATACTTGACCTCACTCACGCTCGGAGCTGGAACAATAACGAAGTTGACCGGTGACAGCTTGGTATGCTCGCCAATGAGCACCTACTGATCAGACAACCCTCCGCTCATGGCTTTATCCGCCTGCTCTGGGTGATGAATGCGCGTACGACTCTCGATGGTTCGATCTTTCGATAGGCAACCGCGATGTCGGATGTGACGGATTGGGTTGGCAGTTCAATGTACGAAAGTCCCGGCAAAGTGACATTGGCCAGCGAAGCAGGCACCAGAGCGACACCCCCGCCAATTGCGACCATGCTGCCGACGCCGGTGAAGTCGAATCCTGCGATCTGGATCTCGGGTGCGAAACCAGCAAGCTGACACGCTTCGATTGTTGTGGCATGAAAACCAACGTCTCTTGGCTGGTTGGGTACCAGAAACCTGTGGTTTGCGAATGTTTCGAGATCTGCACCACCGGAAAGGGAGCGCTTCTCCTCTTCCGACACCGCTAGTATGAGCCGCTCGCGGCGGATCACATGGATTGAAATACCTTCTGGAATTGGCGCTGGCGAGCGAATGAAGCCAAAGTCCAGAAGTCCCTCACCGATGCGCGACAGCTGTTGGCGCAACTCCATTTCGACCAGATGAACATCGACCTTGGGATGCTCAAGCCGAAATTCCCGAATTGAGTCCACCACCGCCCCTGAATAGGCGGCTGATGCAACATAGCCAACCGATATACGCCCCATCTCGCCGCGGCCTATCCGCTTGATCGCCGTCACAGCCGCATCCGCTTGAGCAACGATCTTCAGCGCCTCCTCGTAAAGAGTATGGCCTGACTGCGTCAGTTTCGCCGATCGGCGCGCTCGATCAATTAGCGACACGCCAACGATTTCTTCCAGCTTGAGAATCTGCTGGCTGAGGCCCGGCTGCGCGATACCCAATCTGAAAGCCGCACGCTCGAAATTCCGCTCTTCTACAAGTGCAATGAAGTAACGAAGATGTCGAAGCTCCAATGCGGGGACTTTTTGCGATTTGGTGTCCATAGGGTCTCCGGGACCATCTGTAAGCCAGAGCTGGTCGAGTTTTCAGAAGTCATAGTTCTGAAAACTCCCTAACCCATTTATTGGAAGATTCCCATTAATATGAATAGAAAAATCCAGTTTTCCGCCTGGGCTTTTCAAATGAACTCGATTTCTCGTTATCCCACGTCGCTCGCATTTGCTGTTTTGATGTCGACGACGTCATCGGTGGTGCTGGCACAAAGCACGGAGGGCGCAACCGTACTTGCCCCCGTCATCGTCACAGGCGAGAAGTCCCAAAACCCCAAGGCGCCGATCAAGGGCTTTGTCGCTAGGACAAGCTCCACCGCCACGAAGACCGGAACGCCCGTTCTCGAAACACCGCAATCAATATCCGTCATAACGACCGATCAGCTCAAAGCCCAGGACGCGGAAACCGTTAGCCAGGCTTTGGATTATACACCCGGCGTCGTCAGCCAGCCGAACGGCTCGGACCCCCGCTTCGATTCTCCCAGAATTCGCAGCTTCGATGGTCGCCAGGCGCAATACCTCAACGGGTTACGCATGATGCGCACGGCAGGCGCGCCGTCGGTCGATCCCTATCAACTGGAGCGCATCGAAGTACTGCGTGGACCTGCGTCGGTCATGTTCGGCCAAGGGAATCCAGGTGGGATCATCAATCTTATCAGCAAGCGTCCTACCTTTGACCGTTTCGGTGAAGTCGGCTTCCAAATCGGCTCCTATGATACCTATGGCATTTACTTCGATTTCGGTGGGCCTTTCACGGAGGGTTCGGATTTTGCCTATCGCATGACAGGACTGGCAAGGGTCGCCAGCGCGCAAGTCGATGAATTGGACAACGACCGCTATTTCGTCGCGCCTGCGCTTACATGGCAGCCTGATGAAGATACCACGTTAACGGTGCTGACCAGTGTGCAACACGACAATCCGAGCACGCCGTCAAGCATACCGCCACGTTTCTCCTACAACGCCACAAGCAAAACCCTTGGCCCGGATTTCTACGTCGGCGACAAGAGCTTCGATCATTCCAACCGCACCCTCACCAATTTCGGCTACGAGCTTGAGCATCACCTGGGTGACACCTGGACCTTCAACCAGAACCTGCGCTTTTCGAACTTCGACTGGGATTATCGGTCGCTTGGCATGTCCTCGACGGTTGCGAGTGCGGTTCTTGGACCCGGCGTCGGGTCGGACGGTCAATCGATCTTGCGAAACGCGACCTTGCAAGACGAATCCCTGAACACGTTTAGCGTTGATAATAATCTACTTGGCGAATTCGATACCGGCGACATTGAACACAAGCTTCTGGTCGGGTTGGACTATCGCCACTTCAGCAACAACGTCCGCACCCAGTTCTTCCGGGCAACGCCGCTAGATATTCTCAATCCCGTTTACGGCGGCCCGATCACGCTGATTGCGCCGACACTCGATACGACGGTTAAATCCGACCTTACGCAAGTCGGCATTTATGTACAGGACGAGCTCTCCTACGACAATTGGCGCGCAACGGTCGGCCTCCGGCAGGACTGGGCAAGCACGCGTGGGACATCGCTTAACGGGCTCGCCTTAACAAGTGCGATCAATCCGCGGTCGCTTGACCAGGATGATCACGAGCTGAGCGGCCGGGCGGGCCTTGGCTATGTCTTTGAAAACGGCATTGCCCCTTACGTGAGCTACAGCACATCCTTCGAGCCTGTTCTTCCGACGGCAACGCTCTCATCTCCCATACCAACGGCGGGTGAGCAGGTCGAAGTCGGCGTGAAATACCAGCCGGAAGATTGGGATGGTTTCTTCTCGGCCGCTCTCTATGACCTGCGTCAGTCGAACGTTTCTTCGACGGTCGGCGGCGTGACGACACAGCTCGACGGTGTTCGCGTCAAAGGGCTGGAACTTGAGGGCGTTGCCAGCCTGATGGACGGTCTCAACCTACGCGCTGCCTATTCCTATATGGATGCGGAAATCGAAGGTCGGCTGAACGATGGAAAACGGCCGGATAATATTCCAGAAAATGCTGCAAGCCTTTGGCTGGACTATAGCTTCAACGAAGACACAGCGCTGCAGGGCTTTGGCATCGGGGCCGGCGTTCGGTATGTCGGCCAGCGATATGGCGACAGCGCAAATACCTATGATCTGGCGGCAGTCACTTTGTTTGATGCAGCGCTGACCTACAAGAAGGACGGCATTACAGCTTCTCTCAACCTGAAAAATATCGCAAACAGGGAATTTCTTGCCAGCTGCGGCACATTCGGCTGCACCTACGGCGACGGGCGAACGGTGATGGGCAAGCTGACTTTTTCGTGGTGACGTGGGAGTCTTTAACGCAGGAACGCCGCCCTCGCCGCCGCTCTGCATTGCCTCACGTTATCGAGGCCATGCGCCTCCTCCATCTTTCTTTCTCCCCGAAATCCTGTCTCGACCTCGCGGGATCTATTGCCGGCCTTGTTCGGGCGGCAATTGCCGGTCAGGGGCTCGCCCTTGTGCGGGATGTCTATGCTGCCGAAGAAATCGCCTCCGGACGTTTGGCGCTTGCACTGGATCGGCCATGGCCTGCAGAGTTCGCATATTATGCAATGACTTCGCCTGATGCTGGCAGGCGGCCTGCAGTGCAGGACTTCATCGGCTGGCTGAAAGAGGAATCCAAGCAGGATGAGGGTGTCGCTCGATGAATGCTGAGTTCGACTTTCGGTGAGATAAAAAATGATGGTCGTCCGGTTGCGTAGTGTGCAGAGAAGGCGGCTTTCAATTTCCTCCCGCTTCATTGCTCCATACGCCCTGAGCAAACCTGCAGCTAGTTTGTGCCTTCTCCAATCGGCGGACTGAGGTAAAGCTCGATTGACGGTTTCAGCTCCACCTATATCTCGCTACATCATAGGGTTGTTGCGATCAAAGGCCCAAAACATCCTGCATGTCGTATTCGCCTGGCGCTCGTCCAGGGAGCAATCGCGCGGCGGCCAGCGCACCACGCGCAAATATACCGCGATCAAGCGCAGCATAAGAGAAAGTGTCAAACTCCTCGTCGCAGAAAACACGACACTGCGCTCACCTACGATACCGCAGGACCGCGGAGCAGAAGTCTACGTGACCGGGATGAAGCGTTATCTTTCAAAAAATCTAAATAGCCTTTTAACTCGATTTGCAAGAATGAGGGCGTATCTCGCTCCAGATTATAGCGTCGTCGTGAATTAATATTTTGAAAGCGGTTTTTTCCGTTAAATATTCCTCTGAGTTGCAGTATGCGAAGGGGAACAAATGCCAAAATGGCGATGGTTGATGGCGCAAATGACGCGCCGGCTGTGGGTTCGGGCCACATTGATCGGCGCGTTAGGCATCTTCGCTGCCATTCTCGCTGCTGTCGCGGAGAGGTATATTCCGTGGGATATGCCGGGTAGTATCGGAGCTGATGCGGTCGACAGCATTCTTTCGATAATTGCCTCCAGCATGCTCGCCGTGACGACGTTTTCGTTGAGCATTATGGTGTCCGCCTATGGCTCTGCGACGAACAATGTCACGCCACGTGCAACGAAGCTGTTGATTGAGGATCGCCTGACACAGACGGTTCTGTCGACATTCATCGGCTCTTTTCTGTTTGGTATCGTCGGCCTGATCGTCCTTAGAACGGGAGCCTATGGCGAACGTGGGCGGGTTGTTCTCTTCATCGTGACGATCGCCGTCATCGCACTTGTTGTCATCTCTCTCTTACGATGGATCGATCATTTGACTCGGCTTGGCCGCGTCGGGGAGACGACCGACAGGGTAGAGGAGGCGACGCGCGAAGCTCTTGAGGGTCGGTTACGACAGCCCTATCTCGGCGGGGTGCCTTTGCCGAATGCTGATGCGCAGGATCCGCCAGCCTCCTTTCAGGTGACGACTGACACGATCGGGTATATCCAGCATGTGGACATACCCGCACTTGCCCGGTTCTCTGAAGAGTACGACAAAGATCTGTATGTCAACGCCGTTCCCGGCACCTTCGTCTATCCGCATACGCCTCTTGCCTGGATCGCAGATGGGAAAATCGAGGGCGCAGATGCCGCTGTGGAGCGGGTAAGAGCTGCGTTCACTGTCGGAGATGAGCGGTCCTTTGATCAGGATCCACGTTTCGGATTGGCGGTGATGAGCGAAATCGGCTCACGCGCACTTTCTCCCGCCACGAACGATCCAGGCGCAGCGATTGACGTCATTGGTCGCAACACGCGCCTGCTAAGTCTTTGGAGCGCGAGCAAACGCGAAGATAGTGATTATGAGCCGGACTATCCGCGTGTTCATGTTCCACCGCTCAATTCGGATGATCTTTTTGAGGATGCCTTCATGCTGATGGCGCGGGACGGCGCTGGCCTGATCGAAGTGCAACTGCGTATGCAGAAGACTTTGGCCGCCCTCGCTCTTATGGGGGACGATGACTTCAAGGCTGCGGCACTGAAACAGGCTCGGCTTGCATTTGACCGGGCAAAGGCATCTCTTACCATGGACATGGACAAGGAGCGGTTATCGGAAGTTTCGCGGTGGCATGCCGCGCGCGATTAACCCGTAGGGGGTTATGCATCGCGGAGCGATCAATCAACTTTCAAGACATCGACAATATCATGGATAGTTCCGTACTTGCGAAGTCTAAAAAAGCGCGCAGTTTAGGCGAGAGATGCCGACTTGTTGGCCACATAATGCTGACCTTGGCTCGGTCCTCAAGATAGGGCTCTAATACGCTAATCAGAGAGCCGGTTTCTAACTGTCCCGATACTGCTATATCTGGCACGCAAGCAATTCCAACGCCATTTTCTGCTGAACAGATTTGAGGTTCAAGCGCGTTCATTAGTACGTAAGCGGCAAGCTGAGACCGTTCAGCGCGTGTAATTCCACGGCATGAGTGCATCGAGATCGCTGCTGGGCCATCCTTTGGCGATGCGCTCGAGGGTTTGGGTGAGCCAGGCCTGCGGATCGACGTCGTTCATCTTGGCTGTCTGGAGCAACGTGGCAATTGTCGCCCAGGTCCTTCCACCGCCATCACTGCCGGCGAAGAGGCTGTTCTTTCTCGTAATTGTCTGGGGTCTGATTGCACGCTCGACTATGTTGTTGTCGAGCTCGATGCGGCCGTCGGTTAGAAAGCGCTCGAAGATGGAGCGACGCGAGGTGGCATAGCGGATCGCCTCGGCCAGCTTCGACTTGGCAGAGATCCGAGGTAGGGTCTTCTGCCAGAGGGCGAAGAGCTTCGTGACAACCGCAGCAGATGTCGCCTGGCGCGCGGCGACACGGGCGTCAGGGCTTTGCCCGCGAGCTGTTTCTTCCACCTGCCAGAGCTTCGCCATCAGTTCCACCGTCTCGGTGGCGATCCTGGAGCTGTCTGAGGCGTGGAGCTCGTAGAACTTGCGCCTGCTATGGGACCAGCAGTAGGCCAGCATCACGCCGTCATTGCCTCCGTCAGATCTGGCAAGCTTGTTATAGGCACCATGTCCGTCAACCTGCAGAATACCGCGATAGCCACTCAGATGCCGGGCGACCCGATCGCCAGCACGGCTATCTTCGAAGCGATAGGCAACCATCGGCGGGCTACTGCCACCGAAGGGCCTGTCATCGCGGGCATAAGCCCAAAGCCAGGCCGTCTTGGCCGATCCGGATCC
>NZ_JBHVSU010000007.1:0-249489 GCF_042885035.1 Agrobacterium sp. NPDC058088
TGCGATGCTTTCATCGTCTTCCGTTCCTTTCCCAGCCAGGAAAATGCACCGGAAAACTCTAACCAAAATTGGTCCAGTTTGAAGGGTTCAGATCAACGGTCGACACCCTTGGCGTTCGGCGCGGCAAACCACTTCTTCCAATCATGGCTTTCACCACTTAGTTTATCGCGTTATCTATCTACAGAAGCAAACTGGCAAAACACGCTCTCTCTGCGGCCAATTGCATAGAACCGAAGGCTTCCTAAATCTGGTGTCCGGACAAACCCGTACCATCCAGTATTCTCTTTGAACTTCTGACCGAGCCACTCTTCCGCAGCTTCGCTGACACGTGTTGTTCGAGCGATTCCCGCAATTTTATTTTTTGCGTCAACGACAAGTATAGTGTCGGCAGGAGCGCGCGTCCCGTCCATCCAGCTCCACCCTTTTACAATCGCAGGTGTACCAGTGACTTTAAATATATTAGCCAAGTCGTCATTTGGGAAAGACGAGAGACTCTCCACTTGGCCTCGGCACGACGTCTCTTTCATCAACGATAGCACAGGTTCAATATCGTCGCCCCATTTGTAGTGAAATAAGCTGAAGGCGCCCAAATTCCTTGGTTTCGTATGAGCAACATAAGTTGCAACGTCAGCTGCTGGGGAGGAAACGTTACCTAATAAGGAGAGAGAATTTATCTCAAGCGAAACGGCCAGAGCTGCCTCTTTATTCCTATCAGACGCTTTCTGCCAAATTTGCCCTTCACGTATGTACGCTGAGTAGCTTACAGGCATAATTACCAGAAGGACAGCCGTATACAGGAAAATGACAGCCCTGCTCCCCTTTTTGGTCGATTGCAAGATGGACGTGACTATTAGCAGCGATGCAATTAAACCAAGCGCTGCGAATGAAGCATATTTCTTATTTGATGCCTCGAGAAAACCGAATTGAGCACGTGAGTAGCCTCCCGCTAAACCGGTCGCAATGACCATCGCAAGTAAAGCAAGGCCCGTGGCGCCTACCGTCCCTCCGATGCCCGGCTTGATGAAACGCCACACTGCGAAAACTGCACCGACAAAAAGGACCGCGCACCCGAATGCTGTCATCCATCCTACAGAATGAAAATAAGTAACATACATTGCCGGCCACGCTTCATATCGCATCAGCGGGCCACCCAAGTAAACAGATAAGAATTGAAAAATTTCTAACAAGTTCCGCGATGCGGAGCCCACGGAATTCATGCCGGCAAGCATTGCATATGTTTGCCCAGTCCCAATTGCCAAAAGAATAGCTATCGTCGAAAACCTCCAGCGCAGGATCACACCCATCGCCGCGGCGCTTAGGAGTATTACAGGAGCATTTCCTAAGGTAAAGGTTGCGACAAAGCCTAATACGATGAGACGGAGAAAGAAGCCTCTGTCAGAAATGGCGGGCCCACCAGGTATTTTACTGGCATTACCAATTTCCGTCGCAGTGATGACGCATAAGGTAGCCGCAATTGCGTGTTGTACTTGGAACGGCACTAGGAAAGTGTACATATAGTTTGGATTGATAGCTAATATCGCAAATGGTGAGTACAGTATCAAGTTCTTCGTTAGCGATTGTTTTAAAATATCCTTTCCGAAAGCGGCAAAAAACAAAATAAAAGAAACGAAAATATGAAGAGTTGATGATACAAATATCTGTAGATATTCCTTTCCTTGGAAGAAAATCATATCAAGAATCATTAGTATCCGCGTGGTCGCGATTCTGTGTTCATTGTGCGGAGATATGAGAAATGTAAAAATGCTCCCCCAGCTTCCGGAGGAGTCGAAATAACGAGATTGATCAAATACATCATCGTAGAACGGCATAACCATATGATGTCGTATCACAAACCATAGAGTCGAGCAGGCTATCGAGAGTGCTGCAAAGGCCAGAAAGACAGAAAATATAGTAAAAATGCCCTCGGATTGTTTTGACGCGGCGACCTGATATTTGTCGCTTGGAAATCTTGGCATAGAGCTAATCCTAAGTTCCGGCGCTTTCTTAGCCGTTAGAGGTGGAAATTACGTGTCGGTTTGTAATGTTCGGCTAAATAAGCATTGATATACGTTCTCGAGTTACGTGGATTTAGTAGCAAAACTTTTTAATGCGTAGATGTTCGGAAAGAAGTGGTTCGACCTCCGCCAGGGAAAGTTCATTTTACCAATACAACATGGGGGGCTTCAATAATTTTAACGGCACGGTCCTCTCGTCGAGGGCGTGCGCTCCGCGCGGGAAATATAGCTGTAAATGACGTTGGAAACCCTCTCTCCAGATTTTCACGAGAAACGCTGGCTTCTTGCCTCCCTATCCCCATGCGGGAGGTGCTGTCACCATCATCGATTCGGGCCCCGTCTCACCCTATTTGTGCCCTAGCGAATATGGCTGCCTTTGTATAGATGGCCTTAAAGTCAATAAATCAGGTGGGCTATGATTTGCATAGTTTTTCGTGACGCAGATACTTGATTATTGTTTTGTCAGGTTACGGAAAAGCGAAGCCTTTTCCAAAACTGATTGTGCGAAGCGGATAAATCGCTTGCAGTAGACGGTGAAATTCAAGGCCATAGCTCGACTCTGGAAAGCGAATACGTTATCGCCAAGGCGATGTCGGTGCATTGCAGAGCGAGGGTATTATGACCAAGAAAACGAGAGGGAGGGCGGTATCTAGCCCCGCTGCTCTGAACTCGCTTATCGAGGCAGGTTGGTTGCATCGGTACCATCTAGCCAAAAGATTTGTTGAAGGGAAAGACGTCCTCATCCTATCAGGCGCCGATGGATCTGGCGCAGGTCTATTAGCGGAAACTGCGCGGTCTGTGATTGGTCTGGATGCGTCTATTGATGTGATCACTAATGCACAGTCTACGTTCCCAGCGAAAAATATTTCGTTTCGTCTAGGTTCGACTGAACACATTCCTTTGCCTGCAGCGTCGGCGGACGTTGTCATTTACTTTGGAGATTTTAAGAATCCTGAAGTGAATGATGTCTTTATAAAAGAAATGAAGCGCGTCTTGCGGACCGGTGGAATATTCATAATTTCGCTGCCGGAAGCAACTGGGGCGGAAGCGGCGGTGGAGGTATCTGTAAAGCCTCAAGGCTGGGGGCTTGTTGAGAATGGGCTAGGGCTGTCTCTTAAACAATATTTTGCGCACGTCTCGACATATGGTCAGAAGACAGGGTTTGGTTCAGTGATAAGGGAAGGGGTCGCCGAAAGATCAGTTTCCGAAGAGGGACCCGGTAGGAGCCAAACGATCGCAGGCGTCGAGCCATCCAGTTACACGATCGGCATCGCATCGGATGAGCCCGTCGACAGTCTAAATAATGGCAGCTTTTTGTTGCAGGATGCCGAATCGGGCGAACCCATTATTGAGCGCATGGGATTGGAGGCGCAGTGGGCCGAAGTCCTCATGGCAGACATTGATCAAATCTCCGGACAAGTTGACGCGCTTCAGCGCGGCAATATGCTGAGCAAAGCACCATTCCTAGGGCTAATAAAACGCCTATTGTTAGCGAAGTTGTTGTATGCTCTCTCTGAAGTTAAGATGTTCAGTGTGAGGAGGCGTAATAGATTTTTGAAGTCTGCTGAGAAACGTGATCCAATGTTGCTTTCACGCAAGGTAGACCAGTTCTGTGTCGACTACTACAATAAGATATCGTCAAATAAGATTATTGCTGCAAGCCGCTCTATAATCAGCGCGCAAAGCGGGGTAAGGGTAACAGCCATTATCCCAAACTACAACCACGCAAGGTACCTTCCCGAGCGCTTGGACAGTATCTTGGCGCAAACCTATCCCTTGATTGAGATCATCGTTCTTGATGATTGTTCCACTGACGAAAGTCGTTCCGTTATCGAATCGTATGTAAAACGATACCCTGACCGTGTTAGCGCTGTTTATAATACTCGAAATTCCGGGAATGTGTTTCATCAATGGCAGAAGGGCCATTCGCTGGCGAAGGGCGATTTGATCTGGATTTGCGAAAGCGATGATTTCTGCGAGCCAACCTTCGTTGAAAGAATGATAAGCGCGTTTCGTGATCCGAGTGTCATGATGGCATTTGGACGTATCCAGTTTGCGAATAGTACGGGAGAGTATTTTGCTGGGCTTGACCACTACCGCGAGGAAAGTGAGCCAGGGATTTGGGATGCGCGTTTGACGCGTCCCGCGGCAGAGTGGTTTCGAAAGAGTTTTGGTGTCAAGAATGTTATAGCTAACGTCGGCGGGTGTCTCTGGCGTCGCTTCGAGATTTCGGAGCAAGTCTGGGAGGAGGCCAGAAATTACAAGATCATGGGCGACTGGTATCTTTATTCGGTTATCGCGGGTGGCGGACAAATCGCATACGAGCCAAGTGCCGTGAGCTATTTCCGTATCCATGAAAATAACACTTCTGGTAGCAGCGCGCAGAGAAATCCAGAGTACTATAAGGAATACGCGCGACTAATGGTATCGTTAAAACAGCGTTGGGACATACCGAACGATACTTTGAATCAATTCATTGATACCTGTCGTAGCGTCTCAACAAGAAGTGGCTTACGGACGGACGAATTTGACAAATTAGTAAATTATAGAAGCCTAAGTAAAATCCAAAAAGAACAAATTCATGTGCTCGTCGGCATACTGGGCTTTTCATTCGGGGGGGGGGAAATTTTTCCTATTCATCTGGCGAATGCGCTTCGTCGAAGAGGGATAATGGTTTCCATCCTACAAATGCATGATGCTGAAGACCACCCAGACGTAAGGCGTATGCTTGATCCAGGCATTCCAGTTTATACTGCGAATACAGTTCGAGACATGGGAGCGAGCAATTTTATTAGAGACGCAGGAATCTCACTCGTCCACTCCCATGTCGCAAACGTGGAAGGGTTTTTGTTGGACAAACAGAGCATCTCCATACCGTTTATTTCCACATTACATGGCTCTTATGAAGCTATGCAGGTTTCTAGGGGAAGAATCGCGCGCTGGAGCAAGAGAATTGATAAGTTTGCGTATACAGCCGATCGAAATTTGAATCCATTTGACGGTATTCGGATGAATGGACACAAGTTTGTGAAAATCAAAAACGCCATGCCTGTTGATGAAATTGAGTTCCCGAAGACGCGGGCGCAGTTGGGCATCGCGGCGGATGCAGTTGTATTTACGCTTGTGGCTCGCGGAGCCGAAGGCAAAGGCTGGGTAGAGGCCGTCCGAGCGTATCGTTTGTTACGGGAGCGGCGACCTGACGTTCCGATGGCGCTGATGATGGTAGGCGAGGGCCCCGCAACTGATGATGCTAAAAGGTTAGCGGCGGCGGACCCAACAATACACTTCCTTGGCTTTGTTAAGGAAGTGTACGGTCTTTACCGTATAAGCGATGTCGCTCTAATCCCGACACGTTTTCCGGGTGAATCTTATCCCTTATGCCTGATACAAGCGCTTCAAGTCGGTGTGCCTTGCGTCTCAACTGATATCGGTGAGATCAAGGCAATGTCACAAATCAATGGCCAGCAGGCAGGAATCATTATCGCAAATCAGCGCAACAATGAGCAATTTGTCATTGAACTCAGCAACGCCATGGAAAAAATCTTGGAAAAAGATGTCCGTGACGACTTCAAAGAGAAAGCGAAAGTCCTAGGAGCGACGTACGACATAGATGTCCTCGCTGGCGAGTATATTGATCATTATCGTTCCGTGCTCGCAAGTAAATGAGTTTGGTAGCAGCAAGGCAATAGGCGCTATATGAAGATTTTGGTTCTAGGTGGCGGTGGGTTCATCGGCTACCATCTTGTCGAAGATTTGATGGTTGCTGGACACCAGGTCACGGTGTTGGGGAGAAGCGACCTTCCTACTCGTCCGCTGCCGGTGGGCGTAGAATATGTCTCAGGAGATTTGGCAGATAGCAAACTTATCCGCGAGCTCTTGGCCGATGTCAACGCTGTCGCACATCTCGTCAGCGGGACAGTGCCATCCACCGGCGATAAGGATCCGGGCAGGGACGTTGAGGTGAATCTGCTCGGAACTTTGGGCCTTCTGGAGGACATGGCGGCGTCCGACGTGACACGGATTCTTTACCTGTCGTCTGGAGGTACAGTCTACGGCAAGCCGCAGGAGGTCCCAATTCCGGAGGGACACATACTGGATCCCATATGTTCATATGGTGTGGTGAAGGTTGCAATAGAGTCTTATCTAAAGCTTTATGAGGTCAAGTCGGGGCTAAAACCCGTCGTAATCCGGGCATCCAATCCTTACGGTCTTTATCAGGGCAACTTGGGAATCCAAGGTATAATTGGCACATATCTCAACCTCGCTCTTAAGCACCAGCCCATAGAAATATGGGGAGATGGCTCAGCGATCCGTGACTATATTCACGTCAAAGACCTTAGCAGCCTATGCGTCAGCGCGTTGCTTAGTGATAAGGTTGGGGTATACAACGGAGGTAGCGGGACAGGGACCTCCGTTCTGCATGTAGCAGAAATCGTTCAGGAGATTACCGGGAGTCCCATACCGATTGTTTACAAGCCTCATAGAAGCCTCGACGTCCCAGTGTCTGTTCTCGACATAGAAAGAGCGAAGATGGATTTTGACTGGGAGCCTAAAATTGGTTTGAGACAAGGGATTGCTGGTGTTTGGTCTTGGTTGAAGGAGCACCAGTAGTCGCGGTAGCTGAGTCCCGGCGAAGATTGTTCACCTGAAAGACTCGACTGTACCCTTGAGAAAACCGAAGGCCTTAGCCCGTCGGCGCGCCGAAAATAGAACGCTGGGTGACATTATCAGAGCTAGAGCTTGAACGAAGGTGGATATTCTTGGGAATGGCCGATGGTGCTTTGTTCCGGTATAAATTCTTGACTTGGCCATATGAAAAGCCTTGAGCTGCGCGATCTCGGGGGATCGGCCTGAAGAGTGCCCCGAAGCATGATAAACGAGGGCATCGCGTACAAACATGAGCGGTCCCAGTTTTCCGAGACGCAACGACAGGTCGTCGTCTTCATGGTAGAGGAAGATGTCGGGATCAAAACCTCCCACCGCAGCGAATTTCTGCTTTGAAACAAAAAGGGCAGCTCCGCTCAAAATAGGAACGACGGCATCTGCGGTCGGCCAGCCTTTCTTCATGTAGCGGTTACGCGGCAATAGCCAAGACCGCCGCTTAAAGTATTCGCTTCCATTCGAATTGGAAATCCGCGGATTGAATGCGACGGCGTTTGGATGATTGTCGATTGCCTGTAGCAATGCTTCGATAGCGCCTGCGGTCAAGCGTGCGTCGGGGTTTAAAAACAAGATCCAAGGAGTCTTCGTAGCCGACGCGCCTGCATTGCAGCCGCGGCCAAAGCCCTGATTGTTCTCCAATTGAACGACGGTTATCTGTCTAGCCGCAGGTAATGCCGCAAAGTTACTCGTTTTGCCATTGTCCACGAGAACTATAGGTGTCGATTCAGGGACTGTCTCAACCATTTCCGTTATCAGGGCATCGCTCTTGTAACAAACAGAGACCACCGTTACGTCTGAAAGCGATAATTCAGTCATTTTGACTCCAGAAGGTAATACGCTATCCCCCTTCGACTCCGGAACCCTTGATCCGCTCCCTAAGCGAGCGAGTCCAGGCTCACTTGGCTCGAGGCGAAAGAATATCCAAACGCTTTTATGACGCTGCGAGTTTCCTTAGATATACACCATAATCACCTTTTCCAGCATTTTCAGCGAGCATCGAAAACTGCGATTTCGTAATAAAGCCCTTGCTCAAGGCAATCTCTTCCGGGCATGCAATCTTGAACCCCTGCCGCTTTTCCAGCGTCCGCACGAATTCACCCGCCTCGAGAAGACTATCCGGCGTGCCCGTGTCGAGCCAGGCGTAACCTCTGCCCATAATCGATACCTTTAGCTTGCCGCGCTCAAGATAAATCCGATTAACGTCTGTAATTTCGTATTCACCACGTGGCGAGGGTTTGAGGTTGGCAGCGATGTCGACTACGTCCGCGTCGTAGAAATAGAGACCGGTAACTGCCCAGCTTGATTTCGGTTTGAGCGGCTTTTCTTCGATGGAAAGAGCACGCATCTCGCCGTCGAAGTCAACCACGCCATATCGTTCCGGGTCGTTCACGTGATAGGCAAACACGGTCGCGCCGTCTATCACGCTCGTGCCACTGTCAAGCAAGTAGGGCAGGCCGTGGCCATAATAGATGTTGTCACCCAAAATCAGGCATGATGGTGAGCCAGCCACGAAGTCCGCGCCGATCATATATGCTTGCGCGAGCCCGTCCGGGCTCGGCTGAACGGCGTATTCGATCGAAAGGCCCCATTTCGATCCATCACCCAAAAGGTTTCGGAATAGCGGCATGTCGTGGGGCGTCGAGATGATCAGGATTTCGCGGATGCCGGCAAGCATCAGCGTCGTAAGCGGGTAATAGATCATTGGCTTATCGTAGACCGGCAAGATCTGCTTGGAGACTGCCAGTGTCATGGGGTGGAGGCGCGTACCGCTGCCTCCGGCCAGAATGATACCCTTCATGGCATTTCCTTTTTACTCTGCGCAAGAGCGGTGACCACCGCGCGCGTTGATGTTTGCCAGCTTGGCAGCCGTATGCCGTAAACCGCCTCCAGCTTGCTGCAATCAAGCCTCGAGTTTGCCGGACGCCGCGCTGGTGTAGGGTACTGTGCCGTCGTGATGTCGTTGATGATCATCGACTTTCCGCCGTTTTCTTCAGAAAATGCGAATATCTGTTTCGCGAAATTCGCCCAGTTCGTTTCCCCGGTTCCGGAAAGATGAAAAACTCCACGGAGACGGATCGAGGAATCGTCCAGGAGTTTCCCTGCGATTGCTACGATAGCGGTGGCAATTTCGTTTGCCGAGGTTGGACATCCGAACTGGTCCGCGACCACATTGATCTCGTCGCGGCTTTCGCTCAGCCGGAGCATGGTTCTTACAAAGTTGTTGCCATATTCCGAATAGACCCATGCGGTTCGCAGAATGGCGTAATTGCCGGTAGCCTCAGAAACGGCTTGTTCGCCTTCGAGCTTCGAGCGGCCGTAGATGGAAGTGGGGCCTGTCGGATCACTTTCGACATAGGGCGTTGCCTTGGTGCCATCGAAAACATAATCCGTAGAAAGATGAATGACGGGAATACCAAGTTCACTTGCCGCCTGCGCGACTGCCCTTGCTCCGTCACGATTAACGGCAAAAGCGATGTCCGGCTCACTTTCTGCCTTGTCGACAGCAGTGTAGGCAGCAGCCGATACCACAGCATCGGACTTTACCTCTCGCAGCGCTTTCAAAACAGTTTCAGGCTGCGCCAGGTCGAGTTCCGGTCGACCCAGAGCCACGATCTCCAGCTCGGCGCTTGCCAGTGCCTGAAGGGCGCTGACGACCTGACCATTTTTGCCCGTAACTGCCAGCCGCATTCGTTCAGCCCTTCGTCAGAACGCCAAGGCGCTCTCCGGCATAAACACCCTCGCGAAGCGGCTGCCACCACCATTCATTGTCGAGGTACCATTGCACGGTCTTGCGGATGCCAGTGGCGAAGTTTTCCTGTGCTTTCCAGCCGAGCTCGGTTTCCAGCTTCGTTGCATCAATGGCGTAGCGCGCATCGTGACCAGGGCGATCGGTAACGTATTTGATGAGCTCGGCATAGGGTTTGGATTGAGGGCGCAGTTCGTCGAGAATGGAGCAGATGCAGTTCACCACATCGATATTCTTCTGCTCGTTTCTGCCGCCGACATTGTACTTCTCACCGACAAGACCCTTTTGAACAATGAGCCACAGGGCGCGGGCATGGTCTTCCACATAAAGCCAGTCTCGGATGTTCGCGCCGTTTCCATAGACTGGTAACGGTTTGCCATCCAACGCGTTCAAGATGATCAGTGGAATGAGCTTTTCCGGGAAATGGAATGGCCCATAATTATTGGAGCAGTTGGAAATGACAACCGGAAGGCCATAGGTGCGCTGCCAGGCTGTGGCGAGATGATCGCTTGCGGCTTTCGAGGCGGAGTAGGGCGATGAGGGGTCGTAAGGAGTTGTCTCTTCGAAAAGACCATGTTCGCCGAGAGAGCCGTAAACCTCATCGGTTGATACATGAAGCATGCGGAAATTCACCTTGGCGTCGCCCTCAAGGCCACTCCAATATTGCCGCGCCGCCTCCAGCATCGTGAAAGTACCGTTGATGTTGGTCTGAATGAAATCAGCTGCGCCGGTGATGGAACGGTCGACATGACTTTCGGCGGCCAGATGCATCACATAGTCCGGCTGGAATGTCGTGAATGCGTCATTCATCGCAACCCGGTCACATATGTCGGCTTGAAGAAAGCGGTGATTTGGCGCATTTTCGATCGGCTTGAGGGACGCCAGATTTCCTGCATATGTCAGTTTGTCGACGGTGAGAACATCCGCGCCGATCTCGCTCACAAGATAACGTACGAGGGCCGAGCCGATAAATCCGGCGCCGCCGGTAACTAGAACGCGCATCATCAGTTCCCAGTGTTTTGGTAAGTGAAATATTCAGGCAATTCCGACAGAAGCGGTTGCTTTGCATCCTTATCTGAAAAGGTGCAGCCTTCGAGCTTTGGCCATTTGATGCCGATGGCGGGGTCATCCCACTTGACCCCGCGGTCATTGGCTGCACTGTAGGGCGCCGTCACCTTGTATGAAATGACCGTATCGTCAGCGAGCGTCATGAAGCCGTGGGCAAATCCGGCCGGAACCCACAGCTGTTCGCTATTTTCAGGTGATAGTTCGACAGCGGCCCATCGCCCGAAGGTGGGCGATCCTGTTCTGATATCGACAGCTACATCCAGCAGCCGTCCCCGAATGCAGCGAACGAGCTTGCCCTGCGCAAAAGGTTCGGTCTGGAAATGAAGTCCTCGTACGGTTCCGGCCTGTGCGGAAAGGGATTCATTGTCCTGAACGAACTCCACATCCGCTACATTTTCGCGAAACCATTCCCTCTTGAAAACCTCGCTGAAGTAACCCCTGCTGTCCCCGAAACGAACTGGAGTTATCTTTTTCAAGCCTGGTATCGAGAATGCTTCTACTTGCACTATGCGGATCCTGTCTGGTCTGCCTACTCTGAGGTGATATGACTTTATCGGCAGGGACAGTCAATAACGCTTTATTGACCGCCCGCACAAGAGGGACGGAAACTCAATTGAACAGTATCCAGAACGTCTGTTTGATCACTGCCTACATTTTTCATCTATAAAGGATGGGAAGAGTTTTAAAAAAGCTAAACCCGCTTATGCGGCCTGATCGATGTCCTCAGTTCCAACAGCCGCTCCAGCGTCTCAAGGCTTCGCGCGGGGCAGGCGGCGGAGAGGGCAAGGGCCATGGTTTCCATGGCGATGAAGGTGGGGGCGTGGAGCGCCACGCCTTCATTTTTGGCGCGGGGCAGGAAGAGGCTGGCGTTGGCGTGTTTTTTGAGCACACTGTCTTCCTGGCCGAGCAGCATGATGATGTGGATGTCGAGGCGGACGGCCTCGGCTATGGCGGTCTGCGCTTCGCGGTGGGCACGGCCGTGCAGGAGCATGATAAGGACGTGGCCGTTTTCAAGCTCGAGCAACTGTTCGGCAAGCGCGATGCCGGTGGCGTTGAGCGCATAGGAATGGACGCCCGAGCGTTGGAATAGCCTTGCCGCATAGGTGGCGATGATGCCGGAGGCGCCGATGCCGAGAACGCCGATGCCGCGCGCTTGCGAGAGGAGCCGCACGGCCGCCGCCATGGCTTCGCGGTTTTCTGCGCTTGAAAGCATCTCCAGCGTGTTTTTCTGATTCTCGAGCACGAAATCTATCGCGGCATCGCAGTTGCCGGATATGGATTTTGTCGTCGCCGCCATTTTTTCGACGGGCGAATCCGTCACGCCCAGATAGGCCTCCAGCGTTTCCTTGAGATCGACCAGCCCCTGGAAGCCAAGCGCCTGTATGGCGCGGATGACAGTCGCATCGGATGTATTGGTATCGAAGCCGATTTCCAGCGCCGATTTGGCGAGAACGGCATGGCGGTGGCCGTCAATATATTCGGCAACGGCAAGCATCCCCGGCGACAGGCGGTCGCGGCGTTTGCGAAGTTGCTCGCCGAAACGATCGGTGCGCCGGAGCCTTGATATGTGCGTTTCGCCAGCGGGCATGGATTCTTCCGTGAAGCTGAGTTTCTTACTCTTCTTCAGGAATTAGCAGCGCGTCACGCCGGGAGACAAGCGCTTTTATCAGGGGTGGTGGTGGTTGCCGTCACTTTTCGTGCGCTGGCCGCATCGTCAAATGGGACTGGACAGCAGAGACAATGAGGCTGAGCGCGGCATAGGAGTTGGAAATCGCTTCCTCGCGCGGCAGGAGGATGTACCGACCGCTGCGGCAGGCCTGAAGAAAATTGCAGAAGCCCGGCATCACGGCTTCCATCATGTCGATTTCCGCCTGCGGTGAAGCGCCGGTATCGGAGCGATAGGGATCGAAGATGATATCGGCATCGAGTTCCGGCAAGCGTTCGGCGCTGATCTCGATACGGTCGCCATCCGGAATGGCGTCGATGATGGCGGGGAAACGAAACCCCGCGTCCCGCAGCACGCGTCCGAGCGCCCGATAGGTGTGGTAGACACTGATCTTGCCGTTGAGCGGCTGGAACACCGAAACGGTGATGTTGTCGGTATCGACTGATGCCTTCAGCGCCTCGATCTGCGCGCGGTATCGCCGGTCCAGCACGGCAAGACGCGCCTGCGTGCCCGTCAGCTCGGCCAGCACTTTGTAAATATGCGGCGCGCCGTCTTTGGTATTGTCGATGGCGACGGTGGGAGCGATCTGCGCCAGTTTTTCAACGGGGGTAGGGCGATCCGGTTCGGTCAGGATGAGATCGGGTTTAAGGGCGATAATCGCCTCCAGATCGGCATTGATGGAGCCGATAAAGGCGATGTCGCTATTGTCGAAATCAACGCCAGTCAGAATGGCGCTGGAGCGCAGATAGGGTTTGCCGTTCGCCCCCACGCGGCCGTGGCTGCCCACCGGCGTTACGCCGAGCTCGATCAGCGGAATGGTGAGGTCGATATCGTGTAGCGTCACGATGCGTTTCGGCTTTGCCGAAATAGAAACGCTGCGGCCGAGGTCGTCGGTGAAGCTTCGGCTAGTCTCTTCGGCCTGGGCCGTGGCTATGCCGTAGAGAAAAGCGGCGGCTGGGAGAAAGGCGAGAAGTGTTTTGCGCATGGGGACCTATAGGCGATGCCGGTGAAACCAGAGAAGGGCAAGCAGCGTGGGTGCGCCGACGGCGGAAAGAACGAGGCCGGTCGGTAGCTCTAACGGTGAAAAGGCGGTTCGGGCGATGGTGTCGGACGCTGCGACCAGAATTGCGCCTGTCAGGCCTGCGCCCATGACAAGCCCGGGATAGGAACCGCCGGGCAACAGAAGCCGGGCGATATGCGGACCGATCAGACCGACGAAACCGATGCCGCCGGTAAAGGAAACGCAGGATGCGGTGAGGATGACGGCTAGCGCGACATGAAGCACCGAAAGGAGGCGGCTATGGACGCCAAGCGCCGTCGCCGCATGATTGCCGAGTGCCTGCACGTCGGCGGCGCGAGCAGTCAGGAGCAAAGGTCCAAGGGCGATGACGAGGATGACGGAGAGGATTGAGACGGCGGTCCAGCTTGCGCCCTGCAGGTTTCCCGCCGTCCAGATCATAGCGGTCTGCAAGTTGCGAATATCGAGCGATGCCATGAGGATAAGCAGCAGCGCTGATAAAAACCATGAAAAGCCGATGCCGGTCAGTACGAAGCGCAGGCGCGAGGTTGCGCCGGAGAGCAGCAGAACGATTGCGGCACTTGCCATCCCGCCGGTAATACCCGCGACGGGACGCAACGTGACCGGAAGGGACGGCAGCAGGAACAGGCAACCCAGCACGGCAAGGGATGCGCCCTGGCGCACGCCGAGCAAGCTAGGATCGGCAAGGCCGTTGCGGGTCGTGGCCTGCATGACGGCGCCGGCAATGCCGAGCATGGCCCCGGCTACCATCGCAAGCGCCAGACGCGATAGCCGGAAGTCGAGAACCACGACCGCGTCGGTCATGGCGGGATCGGTGTTGGTTGCGTTGACAAGCGACCACAGGGCAGAGGCGGGAATGTGCTGGCTACCGGCGGTGAGCGACCACAGGGCGACAAGCATGAGGCAGAGGAAAAGCACCAACAGAGTGGTCAGCCGCGACGGCATGAAGCGGACGGAAAAGCGCCCCAGTCGGACAACCCGGTAACGGTTCATTTCAGCACCCTGCGCACCAGCCAGAGAAACACCGGCGCGCCGACAAGGCCGGTCATCGCGCCGGTGGGCAGTTCTTTCGGCAGGAGAATGAGACGGGCGGCGAGATCGGCGGCGATCAAAAGAACCGCGCCGCCGAGTGCAGCGATGGGTATGGCAAGCAGAATCCGACCCGTTTTCAGGCGTGCAACGAGCGGCGGCACGACCAGGCCGACGAAACCGATAGGACCGACGACGGCGATGGCCGCGCCGCAGAACAGCGACGTGGAGACAAGCGCCAGAATACGGGTCGAACGGATCGGCACACCGAGTGCTGCGGCAGCGCTCTCGCCCAGCGCCAGAAGATCGAGCCGGAGGGCGACGGCGAAAGCCAGGACGAGCGCAATCACTGCCGCAGGCAGGGCGGCGGCGATGGATGCCATGGAAACGCCAGCCGTATCGCCCACAAGCCAGAAACGCATCTGCTGCAATGTTTCCTCATTGAGAATGAGGATGGCGGAGGTGAGGGTTCCGGCAAGCGTGGAAAGCGCAATGCCACAAAACACGAGTTTTGCCGGTGTCAGCCCCTGCCGACCGGCGGACGCCACGAGAAGCACGAGCGAGAAGCTGATGCCCGCGCCCGTTGCCGCCAGCAGTGGGCGGAACAGCGGCGTTGCGATCAGCCCGAGCGGCATCACTGTAGCCAGAACGACGGCAAGGCTTGCCCCCGCATTCAAGCCCAGAATATGCGGGTCGCCGAGCGGATTTCGAAGCAGGGTTTGCAGCAGAAGCCCCGCTGTTCCAAGGCAGGCCCCGGCCTGCATCGCAGCCAGCAGACGCGGCAGGCGCAGGTGCATCAAAACCTGCTGGTCGAAATCGCGGCCGTCATAAGCGAATATCAGGTCGTGCAGAACGTGCGGCGCGATGGGGCGCGGGCCGGTGGCCATATGCGCCAGCACCAGAAGCAGCATGGTGAGCAGCAGGAGAAGTGCTGCTGCAAGTGTGCGGCCATAGGCTCGCTCTCTAAGGGCAAGGGTGCGTCCGCTGGTTCCGTTGGGCATCATACAGCGCCGGCCCGTCCGGGCAGGGGAAGAAATACCGGCCGCGCCGTCACCGGATGTGTGAGTTGGGCAACTGCCATGTCGAAGACATCGGCAATGATGCCGGCATCGCACGCCGCTGCCGTTTCCAGCCGGTGCCGCAGCCGTCCGTCCTTCAGGAAAATCAGGTGATCGGCATATTGCAGGGCAAGATTGATGTCGTGGAGCACCGCCACGATCGTACGGTTGTGGCGGGTGACGAGGCCGGCCAGCATGTCCAGCACCTCTATCTGGTGGTGCAGATCGAGAAAGGTGGTCGGCTCGTCGAGAAGAATTACATCCGTCTGCTGCGCCAGCGCCATGGCGATCCAGGCGCGCTGGCGTTGGCCGCCTGAAAGGCTGTCGACTGCTCTTTGCGCCAGTTCGGACATGCCGGTCACGGAAAGCGCCTCTTCCACCGCGCGAGCGTCCTCCTCGCTCCACTGCTTCAGAAATCCCTGATGCGGGTAGCGGCCCCGGGAGACGAGATCAAAAACCGAAAGCCCTTCTGGCGTATGGTTCTGCTGCGCCAGCATCCCGAGCTTTTTCGCTACCTCCTTGGTCGGGTGGCGGAAGATATCGCTACCGGTGAGAAGAATATGGCCCCGCGCGGGCCGGTGCAGACGGGCAAGCGCGCTGAGAAGCGTGGATTTTCCGGAGCCGTTCGGGCCAAGCAGAACGGTGAAGCGGTTCGGTGCGACGTCGATGGACATGTCCGCAAGCACCGGCGTGTCGCCGTAGGCAAGCTCGATTGCCTGCGCCGCAAGGCCTCTATCCGTGCTTATGGGTCTCATGCCGTCGTTCAAATTCGTCACCATCTAAATGCGTTGCCACCAGAATTATTGATGACTGTAGTAGTCAAGTATATAGCGTTCAAAAATGCGGTTTTCGGCTGTCAATTTGAACAAAAAGGGGCTGTCATGGGCTGAAATGACACGCCAGGAAGCGCGCATGCACCCCTTCGGTGCCGACGTTTTGCCGCGCTGATGTAGAAATAAAGTTGACTACTACATTCATCAATTGAAAGAGCGGTGCATCGTCGCGATGACGATTTGGGACAGCCGGGGACAAGACACGATGCATGACGGTTCGATGATCATTGGGATGCGCTCGCGGGCGCTGCTGGCATTTCTTCTGGCGGGGGTCGCCCTGCCTGCTTATGCGCAGGAGGGTGCAGCACCGAAGAAAAATGCTGATGGGACGACCGTGCTCGAAACCATAACCGTCAATGCGGATGTCAAAAAAGGTGCGCGCGGTTATCAGCCGGTGACGACGGGCACGGCGACACGCACCGAAACACCGCTTCTCGACATTCCTCAATCGGTCAATGTGGTGACGGCTGAGGTGCTGCGCGATCAGCAGGCGCGATCGCTGGACGATGCGCTGGCCAATGTCAGCGGCGTCACCCAGGCAAATACGCTCGGCGGTACGCAGGATGCCGTGATCCGCCGCGGTTTCGGCGATAATCGCGACGGCTCCATACTCGTCAACGGGTTGAAGACGGCGCTGCCGCATTCCTTCAACGATACGGTCGAGCGGGTGGAAGTTCTGAAGGGGCCCGCCTCCACGCTTTATGGTATCCTCGATCCCGGCGGCATGGTGAATGTCGTGACGAAGAAGCCCGAGGACACATTCACGTCAGAGGCCTATTCGCGCTTTTCCGCCTATGGGGCGGGCAAGTATGGTACATCAGGCGGTTTCGATGTGACCGGCCCGATTGCGGGCACGGATTTTTCCTATCGCCTGATCGGCGAGGGGGAAAACAGCGATTACTGGCGTAATTTTGGTGAGAAAAAGAACTGGCTGATCGCGCCTTCGCTGAAATGGAGCGGCGAGGACACCGATATTACGGTTTCCTATATGCATGAGGACTACAGCGTGCCGTTCGATCGCGGCACGATCTTCAATCCGGCGACCGGCAAGGCGATCAATGTCAGCCGGCGCCTGCGCCTCGATGAAGCCTATAACATCACCGACGGCAAATCCGATCTGGCGAGCATCGCGATAGACCGCCAACTCTCCGATGACTGGAAGCTGTCGCTAAATTACGCCTATAGCCGCAACGAATATTCGGACAATCAGGCGCGTGTGATGGGTTATAACTCCCGCACGGGACAGGTAACGCGACGGGCCGATGCGACGCAATATTCGACGATCTACAATCACGCGCTGCGGGCGGATCTGACGGGCGAGGCCGAAATCGGCGGGCTGCGCAACGACCTGCTGTTCGGCGCGTCTTACGATTACAGCGATACCCTGCGTACCGACATGCTGCGATGCGCGAATTCCACGAATTTCAACATCAATAATCCCGTCTATGGTCGCCTGCCGATCTGCACCACGGTGAGAGCGGTCGACAGCGACCAGACGGAGAAGCTCTCCACCGCCTCGATCTATATGCAGGATGCCCTCCATCTTAACGATCAATGGATCGCGGTCGGCGGCTTGCGCTACCAGTATTACGACATCTATGCCGGCAAGGGCCGTCCCTTCGTCGTCAATACCGAGAAGGATGGCGGCGAACTCATTCCCAATGCCGGTCTGGTTTACAAGCTCACTCCGAATGCCTCGCTTTACGCCAATGTGGCGAAAACCTTCCGCCCGCAGTCATCCATCGGCGCCTATTATGGCGGGCTCGATCCGGAAGAGGGAATTGCCTACGAAGTGGGCGCCAAGTTCGATCTTTTCGCCGGGCTCAATGCCAATATCGCCCTGTTCAACGCCCGCAAGCGCAATGTCGCCTATTCGGAAGATGTCGGCGGCGTCTCGACGGTGAAGGCCGCTGGCCTCGTCCGTTCGCGCGGTGTGGAGGTCGATATTGCCGGCAGCCTGACCGACGATCTCGATCTCATCGCAAGCTATGCCTATACGGATGCGCTCGTGCTCGATGATCCCACCTATGCCGGCAAGCGCCTGCCGAATGTGGCGCGTCACACCGGCTCGCTCTTCCTTGCCTATGATGTCGGCGAGGTGGGTCCGAACGGCAATACGCTGCGCATCGGCGGCGGTGTGCGGGCGGTTGGCCAGCGCGCCGGCATTAACGATAATTCCTACAATCTACCGAGCTATGCGGTCTTCGACGCCTTCGCCACCTACACGCTTCAGCTGGAAAAGCCGGTGACGCTGCAGCTCAATCTGAAGAATATCTTCGACAAGACCTATTACACCTCGTCCATCGGCTCCACCAGCTATGCCAATGCCGTAGGCGAGCCCTTCAATGTCAGCCTCACGGCCAGCGTGAAGTTCTGACAGCAGGCTAGACCGAAAAACAATCGCCAGGCATGATAGCGGGGTGAACGCCCCGCTTTTTATTTCCACATCGCTCGCATCCGCGCACCCACATCAATCCGGATCTGCTGTGCACTGCGCTCCGATGCTGCGGCCGATACAAGTGGCCAGCTCATCGTTTCGAAAAATTGCAACAGCGTCGCCGGTATGAAACGGGTTCTTGCGGCGTAGACATGCCGATCTCCCTGCTGGCTCTGGCCGGCGGTGAAGAAACGTTGTGGGGTTATCAGCGACAGGCTGTCCTTGGCGCGGGTCATGGCGACGTAAAGCAGCCGGCGTTCTTCCTCCAGTTCCTGGCTGGTGCCAACACCGAGGTCAGAGGGGATGCAGCCATCGACCACGTTCAGAATGAAGACGGAGCGCCATTCCTGGCCCTTGGCCGAATGGATGGTCGAAAGGCTGAGATAGTCCTCGTCGAGAAGCGGAACGCCGGCCTGATCGCTTGTGGCGTCAGGTGGGTCGAGCGTCAACTCGGTCAGGAAGCGCTCGCGTGAGGGGTAGCCGCCGGCGATCTCTTCAAGTTGCTGCAGATCGGCTTTGCGGGTGTCGGCATCTTCATGGATGCGTTCGAGATGGGGTTCATACCAAAGGCGGGCTTGCCCGATTTCGCCGGGCCAGCCGTTTTGGCCCCGCCGCAGCCCCATCAGCAATTGTGTGAAAGCGGTCCAATCATCGCCGGTCTTCGGCGGCGGCGGAATTTCTGCAAGGGCAAGCAGTGGTTCCGGGTCAGGCGCGATCATATCTAGAATATTGCCGGCTTTCTTCGGCCCGATGCCGGGCAGCATCTGCAGCAGCCGGAAACCGGCGACGCGGTCACGCGGGTTTTGCGCGAAGCGGAGCACGGCCAGCATGTCCTTCACATGGGCGCTGTCCAGGAATTTCAGGCCTCCGAATTTGACGAAGGGGATGTTGCGGCGGGTCAGTTCCACCTCGAGCGGGCCGCTATGGCTGGAGGTGCGGAACAGCACGGCCTGCTGTTTCAGCGTCATGCCGGTTTCGCGGTTGGCGAGGATCTGGTCGATGATGAAATTCGCCTGTTCGTTTTCGTCCTTCACCGTCACGAGCTTCGGGCGCTCTAGCGATTGCCGCTCTGTCCAGAGGTTCTTGGTAAAACGCTCGCGCGCGAGATCGATGACACCGTTAGCGGCCGCGAGAATCGGCTGTGTCGAGCGATAGTTGCGATCCAGCGTGATGATATCTGCCGCCGGGCTGAAGCACGCCGGAAAATCGAGTATGTTGCGCACCGTTGCGGCCCGGAAGGAATAGATCGACTGTGCATCGTCGCCCACCACGGTCAGGCCGCGACCGCCGGGTTTCATCGCCATCAGGACCGACGCCTGCAACCGGTTGGTATCCTGATATTCATCCACCATCACATGGTCGAAACGGTTCCCGATGTCATCCGCGAGAACGGGATCGCTGACCATCTGCGCCCAGTAGAGCAGGAGATCGTCGTAATCGAGCACGTTCTGGACCTGTTTGGCCTCGACATAGGCTGCAAACAGTTCCTTCAGTTCGCTCTCCCAGTCGGCAACCCATGGATAATGCTGGCGAAGAATGTCTTTTAACGGCGTCTGGGAATTTACGACGCGCGAATAGATCGCAAGGCATGTCCCCTTTGTCGGAAAGCGGCTCTCGGTCTTGGAAAAACCGAGTTCGTGCCGGGAAAGGTTCATTAGGTCAGCGCTGTCTTCACGGTCATGAATGGTGAAATCGATATTGAGCCCGATCTGCTCGGCATAGATGCGCAACAGGCGGGCGCCGATGCCATGAAACGTACCGGACCAAGCCAGGGCATCCGTCATGATTGCGGAATTCGCGCCGAGAACCTGCTTGCAGATACGCTCGACACGCCGCGACATTTCGGAGGCAGCCCGCCGCGAAAACGTCATCAGCAGGATGCGGCGGGGATCGGCGCCGTTGACTATAAGATGGGCGACGCGGTGGGCGAGCGTATTGGTCTTGCCGGAACCGGCACCGGCGATGATCAGCAGCGGTCCGGCCGTGTGCCCTTCCTCCAGCCCAACGCCATGCTGCACTGCCCTGCGTTGCTGTTCGTTGAGCTTTTCCAGATAGGCAACCGCCATGCCAGCAATCCTTCGATAACCTGCCTGTTCCCACGCGTGAGAACCTTGTTCAGAGATGGCAGTCGTCGGAATGTCCGGCCATTGTCTGCCCTGTTGTCGCAATGATTAGCAAAGACTCAAACAGCAATCCAGAACAAATGCTGAACGCATTGTTCCGGTGGTTTGAACGCAGTCGGTGGTGAAATTTATCGGCCTAAAAGGTCGCTCGTCCCCTGACGGCGATTGTCCGCTACTGATCGGGTGAAATCGCCGAAATCGCGCCGCGGGAGAAGGCGGGCGGCCGTGTATGGGCCGCCCGGCGTGAGCGTTGTGGAGAGATTGTTACAGGAAACTGCTTTCGAACAGCTCACCTGAGTAGGCGGCATGTGTGACGCCTGCTTCAAGGTCGGCCTTGGTCAGCTCATCCACAAAAACGCCGTTCTGCATCACCAGCACGCGGTCGCACATGTGGGCGATGACCGCCAGATCGTGGCTGACGAGAACAAAGGTCAAGTCTCGTTCTTCGCGCTGGTCGGCAAGAAGGTTGAGGATTTCGGCCTGGATTGAGACATCGAGCGCGGAGGTAGGTTCATCAAGTAGCAGGATCGGCGGTTCCAGAATGAGCGCGCGGGCGATTGCCACGCGCTGGCGCTGGCCGCCGGAAAGTTCATGCGGGAACCGCTCGGCAAAATGGACGGGCAGGCCAACCTGTTGCAGGGCGGCAGGCACTTTTGACCAGCCATCGTCAAGTCCCATGGCGTAGATCGGTTCGGCGAGAGCCCGGCCGATGCGGTGGCGAGGATGCAGCGAACCGTAGGGATCCTGAAACACCATTTGGGCCAGTTTCAGTTCGTCGCGACTGCGGGTCTTGCCGACCGGTTTGCCGTTGAAGCTGATGGAGCCGGTCCAGCCGGCCTCCAGTCCCGCCAGCGACCGCAACAAGGTCGACTTGCCGCAGCCGCTCTCACCGACGATGCCGAGCGTTTCACCCTTGTTGACCGTGAGGCTGACGCCGCGCACGACGTGATTGCGGTTTTCCTTTGCGCCATAGACGACGTCGAGCTTGTCTACCGTGATCATCGCATCACCTCCGCATCGATGGCCTGACGGTCCAGCACCTTGAGACGTCGCACCGGATTGCGGGGATCGGGCATCGCCGCGATGAGACCCCGCGTATAGGGATGTTGCGCTTCCTCCAGCTTCGTCAGCGTTTCCACCACGCGCCCGCCATACATGACCAGCACGCGCTCACAGAAGGCCGCGACCATGCGGATGTCATGGCTGATGAGGATCAGGCCGGAATTATTCTCGCGCACCATCTCGTCCAGAAGCAAAAGAACATCCTTGCGCACGCTGACGTCGAGGGCCGAGGTCGGTTCGTCGGCAATCACCAGCTTTGGCTTGGCGAGCAGCATCATGGCGATCATCACACGCTGCCCCATGCCGCCCGATATCTGGTGCGGATAAAGCGCCATGACACGGTCGGGATCGTTGACACGAACGCGCAGCAACATGTCGCGCGCTGCACCTCTCGCTGCCTTTCCGGTCAGCGCCAGATGCAGTTCGGCAGCCTCCGCCACTTGCTTTCCGATGGGCAGCACCGGGTTCAGCGAATAACGCGGGTCCTGCATAATCAGCGCCATCTCGCTGCCGCGGATCGCGCCCATCTGGCGCTCGGATTTTTCGAGCAACGCTTCGGACAGGAAATCCATCCGTTCCGCCGTCACCGTGGCGCTTTTCGGCAGGAGCCGCATGGCGGCGCGACCGGTGGTAGATTTTCCGGAGCCGGATTCACCCACGATGCCGACCCTTTCGCGCCCGACATCGAAATTGACATTGGACACGGCCGGAATGGTGTTGCGGCCGAAACGGACGTTGAGGTCGCGGACCGAGAGGATGGGGGAGCTATCAGGAACGGGCATGACGCGGATCCAGAAGGTCGCGCAGCGTATCGCCGGCGATGTTGAAGGCAAGGCTCGTCAGCAGGATTGCAATGCCGGGCATGACGGCGACCCACCAGTAGTCGAGCATGAACTTACGGCCGCTGGAGATCATCGCGCCCCATTCCGGCAGCGGCGGCTGCGCTCCGAGACCGAGAAAGCCGAGTGAAGCGGCGGTCAGGATGATGCCCGCCATATTCAGCGTCAGGCGCACGATGACCGAGGGAATGCACATCGGCGCGATATAGAGAAACAGGATGCGCAGCGGCGAGGCACCGTAGAGGCGGGCTGCGGCCACATAATCGGTGTTTCGCACCACCAGTGCTTCCGCGCGGGCAAGACGCGCAATAGGCGGCCATGCGGTGAGCGAGATCGCGATGATAGCTGTTCCGAGACCTGCTCCCATCGCAGCCGCGAAGGCAAGTGCGAGCACGAGCGAGGGGAAAGAGAGGACGATATCGGTCGCGCGCATCAGGATGGCATCGGTGCGCCCGCCGAAAAAACCGGCCATGACGCCAATCGCCAGGCCGATCGGACCGACGATGACCGAGACCGACAGCACCGTCTGGATGGTGATGCGGGTGCCGTAGACGAGCCGGCTGAAAATGTCGCGGCCGAATTCGTCGGTTCCAGCCAGATGCGCCCAGCTGGGAGGCTGGAGCGCGTTTTCGAGCGCCTGGCGGGCAGGATCGTAAGGCGCAATCAGCGGAGCGAAAATGGCGACCAGAACCAGAACCGCCAGAATGGCGAAGCCGAACATCCCAAGTGGCTCGTCTGCGAGCTTTCCAAGTGTCCGCAGAGTTGTGGTCGACAGGCGCGACAGGACGCCGGGGCGATCAACGGTACTGTTTTGCGCGATATCGGTCATCGTGCGGCCTCCCGTGTGCGGGGATCAAGCGTGGTGTAGGCCAGATCGGCGATGAAGTTCAGCAACATGAATATGAAGCCTATGACGATCGTGGCGGCGAGGATTGCATTCATGTCGCCGATAAGCAGCGCATTGGTCATATACTGGCCGATGCCTGGCCAGGAAAAGACGATCTCGGTCACCACGGCGCCTTCCAGCAGATTGCCGTAGGAAATTGCCAGAACGGTGATGAGCTGCACGGCGATATTTGGCAGCACATGGCGGGTTATGGTGCGTGCGGGACTGACACCTTTGGCCCGTGCAGCAATAACATAATCCTGGCTCAGCTGTTCGAGGGTGAAGGCCCTTGTCATGCGGGTGATATAGGCCATAGCCATATAGGCAAGGATTACGGCCGGTAGGATGATATGTCCGAGCGCGTTCCAGAATATTTCCGTCTCGCCTGCAAGCAGGCTGTCGACCAGCATCAGACCGGTTCTGGGTTCCACCAGACCTTCGTAGAACACGTCCACCCGGCCAGGCCCCCCGACCAGATCGAGACTGGCATAAAAAATGACGAGCCCGACAATACCGAACCAGAAGACGGGTATCGAATGTCCAACCAGTGCAAAGACGCGCGCGAACTTGTCGATGAACGTATCGCGAAACAGGGCTGCGGCAAGGCCGAGGGGAACGCCGATGATCGTCGAGATAATGATCGCCAGCGTCGCGAGTTCGAAGGTTGCGGGGAAGGCCTGCGCCAGATCCCGCGTCACGGGATTGCCTGTCAGGATCGCGATACCGAAATCCCCATGGAGCAGGCCACGCAAGTAAATGAAGAATTGCTGATAAAGGGGCAGATCAAGGCCAAGCCGCGCCCTCATGGCCTCATAGGCCTTTGGATCGGCAAGCTCGCCGACGATTGCTCCGACCGGATCGGTCGGCATCACACGGCCTATGATGAAGGTGATGCAGAGCAGGATAAAGAGGCTGACGATCAGTTGCAGAAAACGATGTCCAAGCCCGCGTAGTGAAATCTCTGTCATTGCTGGCCGCGCTTCCTTGAGAGAAATCCGTCAGGGGCCGGTCGTTCGCCGGCTGCTCGCCGCAGACGCGCAATTCTCATTTGTAAAAACTCTTGATGGTACTTCATCCCAACCCCTCCCTGAGTTAACATGAAAACATATGACGTGCTGCAAAGTCATAATATGAGTAACGAAGGAATTCGTATTCTGCAAGAGGGAAGACTGGCATGATTGGCGACAAAGCGAGGCCGCGGGAGAGGCGGGCGCAACAGATCATCGATAATCTCAGCGCAGAAATTCGCAGTGGAAAACTAAAAAATGGCGACCAGCTTCCCACGGAGCCGCAACTGGAACGCGCCTATGGCGTGAGCCGGACGGTGGTTCGCGAGGCGATCGCGGATTTGCGTTCTGCCGGCTATGTCGTTCCCATCCAGGGCAAGGGGGTTTTTGTCAGCAACGCCAGTGAATGGGTCGGAGTGAAGCTGACGCAAACCGAAGTCAGTACCATTGCGGAAACGCTGGAAATGCTGGAGTTTCGGCTTGCGACGGAAGGGGAGGCGGCGGCAATAGCCGCCTATCGCCGCACCGCCCAGCAGGAGGCCGCAATCTCTGCGGCGCACCGGAAAATGGCCCGTGCCATCGACGCGGGCGAATCGACTGTCGATGCGGATTACGAATTCCATTCGGCCATCGCTACCGCGACCAATAACCGCTTCTATCTGGAGGCATTGCGCCAGTTCGGTTCGCGCTCGATCCCGCGCGGGCAGTTCCCGACGCTGCCGGAAACCGGTGACGCGAATTATCTTCGCAAAGTCCAGGCCGAGCACGAGGCAATCCTGCGCGCCATCGTCGAACAGGACCCGGATGCGGCGCGAAAAGCCATGCGTGAACACATGCTGGCGAGCCAGCGGCGGTACAGGCTGCTGTCAGAAGCGCAATAGCATCTCGACACTCATCTTATTTCATGCGATGTCATATGATGACTTGTATGGAGAGAGGAGAGAATCGATGTATGTCGGCACCCAGGTTGCTGCGCGCGATGACGAGGATTACAAGGTCTGGGCGCAACTCGGCGTGAAAAACATCAGCGCCGACCCGCCCGGAGCACCCGCCAGTTGGACTTTCGAGGATTTCGAGCGCCACCGTGACAAGGTCGAAAGCTTTGGCCTCGTCCTCGATATGGTGCAACTGCCGTTGCCGTCCCGGCCCATCGAGCAGGCGTCATATCCAGATATCCTGCTTGCCGGCCCGGATCGCGACCGGCAGATCGATGCCGTCTGCACAATGATCGAAGATATCGCGAGGGCCGGAATTCCTGCCGCGAAATACAATCTCAACCTCATTGGCATTCCACGAACGGAGATGGAACGCGGTCGTGGCGGTTCTCTCAACGAGGCTTGGCGTTGGGACAAGGCAGACCACGACGCCGCCCCGGGCCTCGCCGGCGTTCTGTCTGAAGACGAGAACTGGGAACGCATCGACTACTTTCTCGAACGGGTCGTGCCGGTTGCCGAAAGCAACAAGGTGCGCCTCGCCTGCCACCCCCATGATCCCTATACACCGCCGGGTTACAGGGGCGTCACCCGTGTGCTGGGAACAGTCGACGGGCTGAAGAAGTTCGTGCAGATGCGCGAGAACCCCTATCACGGCCTGAATTTCTGCCAGGGGTCGATTGGCGAGATGCTCGATGATCCGCGCGAGGAGATCGACGACATCATCCGCTGGTTCGGCAGCCGCGACAAGATTTTCAACGTCCACTTCCGCAACATCAGCGGCGGGAAATTGTCCTTCATGGAGACTTTCCCCGATGAGGGGGACATGGACATGGTGCGCTCGCTGAGGCTCTATCACGAACTCGGCTATCGCTACATGATCATGCCGGACCATGTGCCGACGATTGCCGGACGCGATCCGATCGGCGTCGCTTTCGCCTTCTGCTACGGCTACATCGCAGCCTTGATCGAAGCACTTGATAACAAACATCTTTGACCGTTTTGGCCCGCGCCGCCCCGCTGCGTCGCGGGCTTTTCTTGAACTTGAATTACCGATCTGTAGGAGGAGCAGGTATGAAAAAAACATTGATCCGTCTCGCATTCACCACCGTTCTGGGCGCCATGCTCGTGCAGGGGTCGCCTGTTTCGGCCAAAACCCCCAACGACCAGCTGGTTATCGGCACGTCACTGGCCCAGGTGCTGTCACTCGACCCCCATCAGGCCACCGAAGCAAAAGCCAACGAAATCATGGCAAATCTTTATGATCGCCTGATCTCGGTGGACGGTTCCGGCAAGGTTTCACCGCAGCTCGCCGAGCGCTGGGAAACAGATGAGAAAGGCATCACCTTTCATCTTCGCGAGGCGAATTTCGCCTCCGGTAACCCGGTGACCTCGGCCGATGTGGTTTATTCGCTCAGCCGCCTTCTGAAGATGAACCAGGCGGCCGCAGCGAACCTCAAGCGAGTGGGCTACAATGCCGACAATATCGACAAGCTGGTAAGTGCTCCAGATGAAAAAACGGTTCGAGTCGATCTTTCAGGTGAAACGACTTCGGAATTGCTGCTCTATCGCCTCGCCATGGTCATTGCCAGCGTGGTCGACAGCAAGGAACTGAAGTCCCACGAGGTCAATGATGACTGGGGGAATGCATGGCTGAGAACGAATTCAGCCGGCTCCGGCCCCTTCACGCTCAACCGCTGGTCGCCGAATGAGATCATCATTCTGGAAGCAAATAAGGACTATGTGGCCGGCAGCCCCAAAATGCGCCGCGTCATCGTGCGGCATGTGCCGGAAAGCCAGGTTGAGCGCCTGATGCTGGAGCGCGGCGATATCGACATCGCCAGCGCGCTGACGGCTGCGGATCTCGCAATCTTCAACAACAAGGAAGGTTTCCAGATCCAGCGTGTGCCGACGGGCGGTTTTTACGTCCTGTCCATGAATGCTGGCAAGGAGCCCCTTTCCAACCCCAAGGTCCGCGAAGCGATCGCCTACGGCATCGACTATAAGGGCATGGAAAAAACCATCATGGGTCCCTACGGCCGAGCGCGCACGGTGCCCGTGCCGGAAAACTTCGAATATGCCATTCCGAGCCCGGATTGGAAGCTCGACGTGGAGAAAGGAAAAGCGCTCCTGAAAGAGGCCGGCTATGAGAACGGTTTCACGCTCAATCTGAAGACGATCGCGCAGACGCCGCGCATCGACCTCGCCACCGCGATCCAGGCCACGCTCAGCCAGATTGGTATTAAGGTCAATATTCAGCAGGGTAACGGTTCGGACGTGATTGCCGCACACCGCGCGCGGGATTTTGATCTGCTCATCCCGCAGACCGGAGCCTACATGCCTAATGTTTTGGGCTCGATGGAACAGTTCTCCAGCAACCCAGACAACTCGCTTGCCGCCAACAACGCCGGCAATTTCGTCTGGCGCTCAGCCTGGGACATTCCGGAACTGACCGCACTCACGGCAAAGGCGTCACTCGAGCCCGATGCCAAGAAGCGCGGAGAAATCTACACCCAGATGCAGGAGATGTTCGTCGCGCAGAAGCCGGCGGTGCTGCCGATGTTCGAGAGATTCGAGCCGATCGTACTGAATGCGCGCGTCAAAGATTATGTGGGCCATCCCAGCCAGACGACCCGGCTTGAAAAGGTGACGAAAGACTGACGGCAAAGCACAGTTTGCGAAAAAGTTGACGGGCGGTTTTACCGCCCGTTTTTATGCGTGACTGCGCCCATGCGTCAGAGTCTTCTCCCACGCGTTGACCAGGCATACAGCGCCGGTACGGGAGCTAATCGCGCGCCCTCCCGTAATTTCCGGGGGTTTTCTTAAGGACTTCATCGGTTTAGACCGTGCGGAAACTTTTCCTTCCGTCGGACGAGAGTCGCGAACTCCGCTCACCTACCTCCCCAAGAATGCGTTGACGACTATGAACCTTGCACAGATAAAACTTCCGTCTCGGCCGCTCAGCCTCAAACGTGGCGTCATTTCGGTGCCGGCAGCCTATTATTTCTCCGTTCCCGTGCTTCTCGCAATCACGATTGTCATGCTGGTAGCCGAAGGCCCAGGCGTCGTGCGTGACTACAAGATCAGCCAGGATCCGCTGGAGATTGAAAACGGCGATATCAGCGGTAGCTGCAAGACACGCAAGGCGATCTTCACGACCTGCAAGGCCGATCTTTCCTACGAACATGCAGGCGTGAGCTACAAGAAGGACGTGGAGGTCATGTTCGTCGATCTCCATTCCGGCGATTACGAAACCGGGCTGGTCATCTCCGCGAAGAATCCGGAGCTCGCAACGATTTCGCTGGGCCTGGACATGCTCTGGAACCGCATCATCACACTTGGCGTGTTCGTCTTTCTTCTTGGTTTCGGCAGTCTCGCGATGCTGTTCACACTTGTCCGCATGCTGCGGGTCCGCCTGCAGCTACGCAAGCCGGCGCCTCTGACCGTTATTCCGGTGGCGCTGACAGCCGTTGCTGAAAAACGCAGCCGTCTTTTCGTGACCTATGCCGATACGGTCAGAGACGATAAAACCAAGCGGCAATCCTTCACGCATCTGGAACGGGGTCGCATTCCCGTTGTCGTAGGCAATACCGGCAAACAGGATGTGGCGCTTGCGGTCCTGCACGGTGATGGCGCCTTGCCGGTCCTGCTTGACGATCAGCTGGAGCGGATCGACCTGACGGAACAGGAGCGGGGAGAAGCTCTCGCATCGCTTGCCCCGATGGTCGCGCACGAGACACAGGAGGCTGCCGCTGCCCAAGCCGCGTCGATGAATAAGGGGCCCGGCCTCCTGCGCAGGCTTGCGACTTTCGTCGCCATCCTCGCCGTCATCATCGTGGCGGTCCTGGGCTACTGGCTGTGGTATGTCACCAGCGCCCCGTCGCAATTCAACTCGCCTGGCATGGACATCAACAACATGCTACCGACGGCGCTGAACGAATGGGGCTGCGCGCGTCTGCAGGAGCGTTTCTCTGACGGCCCGGCGCCTTTCGGATGCGCCGCGGCCGATTATCGAAGCTGGAAATAAAGCCTCGATCCACCATTTTTCCGGGTCGGTCTGCCGAAAGTGTTACAGCCTGGCACGCCGACCCGGCCCCTTTTTCGCTCGAGAAAAAATATTGAGACAATTATCAATGGTTGTATTAGAGTTTTATAAATAAAGCACTCCCATAGTGCCACCGTGAGCGGTTCTTCAGAGGCTGGGAGAGTGCATCATGTTCACGGTTCTGGAATGCGTTGCCATACAGCACGACCATGCGGTCGTTCTCCTTGCGGCTGTTATCTGCCTGCTTGGCATGTTTGCTTTTTATCATCTTCTGTTGCGTGCGGAGGAAAGTCCGGCCGGCCGCAAGCCCTACTGGGTGCTGGTTGCGGCTTTTGCCGGGGGGCTGAGCGTCTGGGCCACCCATTTTGTCGCCATGCTTGCCTATAGGGGCACGGTCCCGATTGGTTATGACTTCTTCTTTACGGCTCTTTCAGCCGTTCTGGCCGTTTTAGGCTTCTGGCTGGCGCTCACGGCCCGCTCAACTGCCATCTACAACTCGGCCATTGTCGGAACGCTGATCACCCTGTCGGTTGCCGTCATGCATTTCGTCGGAATGGCGGGCATGGATGTCGCAGCTACGATCAGCTATCGCTGGGGGCCGGTTCTCGGTGGTTTTGCCGTCGCCTGGGCGGCTTTTGTTCTGGCCTTTTTCCTTTTCCATCGTCTCGGCTCATGGAGGCGCATTGCGGCAGCGGCCGGAGCGGCGATCTTCGGCATCTGCGCGCTGCATTTCACAGCCATGTCGGCCACGGTGCTCACGCCGGATCCATCTATTGCCGGGCCTGATCCAGACAATGTCGCCAGGCTGATCATGATCTGCGCCATTTCCGGCGTCACCTTTCTGATCCTTTCCTCCTCCGCCGTCGCCGCTCTGGTGGATCGTTATCTTGTCGATCTCAAGGGGCTGGTGGATGCGACGCTTGATGGCCTCGCCGTCGTCCGCGACGGACGAATTGTGGAGTTGAACACCCGTTTCGCCGGCCTTCTGGGCAGGGAGGAAGCATCGCTGGTCGGGCAGAACCCCGACGATCTCTTCAAGGCGATTGACGGGCAGCCCGCCTATCTGCCGCGTCAAACGCCGGTGGAGGCGGTGCGCGAGCGCGCCGGACAGACACAGGTTTTCGAACTTAGTGTACGGACGATCGAATATCGCGGCCGCCCCTGCGAGGTGATGGCCATTCGCGACCTGACGGAAAAGCGGGAAGCACAGCGGGAAATCGAATATCTCGCGCGGCACGATGTCCTGACAGGCCTCTCCAACCGCACCATGTTCCAGACCCGTCTTCATCAGCAGATCGACAATTGCGGTGAGGAGGACGAATTTGCGCTGCTGGCGCTCGATCTCGATCGGTTCAAGGCGGTCAACGACATATTCGGCCATGCCGAAGGCGACCGTGTCTTGAAGAAGGTCGCCGGCATTCTCGTCGAATGTGCAAGGGCAGGCGATGTAGTCGCCCGTCTGGGCGGCGATGAATTTGTGATATTGACCACCCGGCATACAAGAGCAGACGAAGCGCGCCTGCTGGCCGAGACGATCCTTGGCATGTTCGGCCTGAAGATGAATGTTGCCAACGACCCGACCGCCGTTGGCGTCAGCATTGGCATCGCCGTTTTCCCGCGGGATGGGCGCGACCATGAAAGCATCATGCACGCCGCTGACCTCGCGCTCTATCGCGCCAAGATGGGTGGTCGCGGAATTCTCGCCTTCTACGATCCGCTGATGGACCTGGAAGCCCGCGAGCGCCGCCAGCTGGAGACGGATTTGCGGCTTGCCATCAGCCGGGACGAGCTGGTGTTGAATTATCAGCCGGTACTTTCAGTCGAATGTGGCCAGGTCGTCGGTTATGAGGCGCTGGTGCGCTGGCAGCACCCGACAAGGGGCGTGGTATCGCCTGACATCTTCATTCCGATTGCGGAAGAAAGCGGCATTATCATCTCCCTCGGCGAATGGGTGCTGCGTGAGGCCTGCCGTCAGGCGAGCACCTGGGCGCCACATCTGAAGATAGCGGTCAATGTCTCGCCCCTGCAGTTTTCGCTGGCCAATCTCGGTCACGTCGTCTGCACCGTCCTGATGCAAACAGGGCTTTCGCCGAACCGGCTGGAGCTGGAGATTACCGAGGCGGCGCTTCTGAAAGACCGCAAGGCGACGTTGATCATCCTCAACCAGCTGAAGGCGCTCGGCGTTGCCATCGTGATGGATGATTTCGGCACGGGTTATTCCTCACTCAGCAATCTGCAGAGTTTCCCCTTCGACAAAATCAAGATAGATCGTAGTTTCATCGCCGCTATGAGCGAGGATGACAATGCCCGCGCCATCGTGCGCGCGGTAATCGGTCTCGGCCGCAGTCTTGATCTGCCGGTAACGGCGGAGGGGATCGAAACGGATGCGCAATACCGCATGGTTGTCGACGAGGGCTGCGCCCAGGCGCAGGGTTATCTTTTCGGAAAGCCAGATGTGGCCCCGGCCCCGGCTCCTGCCGCGAGCACCGCCAAACGGAAAAAACATTCCGCTTGATCAAAGAAGCGACGGCGCAAGCGCCGTTGCCCTCCTTTCCCATATTCGATGGAACGAGAGCGAAGGCAGATCGTTAGGGTTCCGTGTGGCGCGTCCATGCTGGGTAGCCCCAAGGCACCGACGATCAGCCTGACCGGGCGGTAGCGCCCGTGTCATGAACGCGCTGCGGAATAACCTCTATTGATGGGAGAGACCGCGATGACAGACCGCCTCGAGCCACAGGACCCGCGCAGCCAGTATCCGCGCCCGCCGTTTTCCACCCCGACCCAGGAAATGCCAGGTCTGGTGACGAATATGACGCCTTTCCCCGATCATGGGGAAAAAAGCTACAAGGGCACCGGCAAGCTTGCTGGGCGCAAGGCGCTGATTACCGGCGGCGATTCTGGCATCGGTCGCGCCGTCGCGATTGCTTTCGCTCGCGAAGGTGCCGACGTTGCGATATCCTATCTGCCGGAAGAAGAGTCGGACGCCGAGGAGGTCGTGGCACTGATCGAGGCGGAAGGCCGTGTGGCGGTGGCACTGCCGGGCGATATTACCGACGAGGCATGGTGCCGGGAACTGGTCGAGAAAGCCGTCGGCGATCTCAACGGGCTGGATATTCTGGTCGTCAACGCTGCAAGGCAGCAATATCGCGAAGACATCGAAGAACTCTCGACCGACGATTTCGACCGCACCATGAAGACAAATCTTTATGCCTTGCACTGGATTGCGCAGGCGGCCGTTCCTTATCTGAAGCCGGGTTCGTCTGTCATCACTACCGCCTCAATCCAGGCCTATGAACCATCCGCAATCCTTCTCGATTACGCCACGACCAAAGCGGGTATCGTCGCTTACACCAAGGCGCTAGCCAAACAGCTGATCGAAAAGGGTGTGCGTGCCAATGCGGTTGCCCCTGGTCCGTTCTGGACTGTCCTTCAGCCAAGCGGCGGCCAGCCGGATGAGAAGGTCAAGAATTTCGGCAAGGACAGCGATTTCGGTCGCCCGGGACAGCCGGTGGAACTGGCGCCCGTTTATGTGTTGCTGGCCTCGCAGGATGCGAGTTTCATCAATGGTGAGGTTTATGGCGTGACCGGCGGCAGAGGCATTGCCTGAGGTGATCCTCACCATCGCCGGGCAGGTTTTGAGGGTTTCGACATGAAACAGCAATCAGAAAGTTCAGACAAAGGTTTGAAAAGCTTCGATGTTCGCGATCGGGTGATATTGGCGCTCTATGCGCAATTGAAAGCGGAACGGCAGACGCGCGAGGCGATGGAGTGGGTCATCCGCAATGGCGGGTTGTCGCCCGAGGTGCTGGAGGCCATGGCATCCGATCCGGTGCCGGTTCCGTCGGAGGAGGATGTTCCGGCGATCGAGCGCATTCTCGACAGTGGCCGGCGCGGTAAATCCTCCTTGCCTCACGATGTCGAGGAGCGCCGGCCATGAACCGCCGGGCGAGCTGGAAAGGGCACCTGTCATTTGCCGATTTCAACTGCGAAATCGGCCTTTATTCGGCGCTTACCTCGGCTGAAAAGATTTCGTTCAATATCGTCAACCGCAAGACCGGCCACCGCGTCGAGCGACAATATGTCGATAGCGATACGGGCGAGCCAGTGCTTCGCGACGATCAGGTCAAGGGATATGAACTCGACAATGGCGACCATATCGTCATTGAGGGAGATGAGATCGCAAAGCTGATGCCGGAGAGTGACAAGGTCATCCACGTCAAACACTTTCTGCCCTGTGACGAGATCGACAAGCTCTATTTCGACAAGTCCTATTATCTCGCACCGACCGGGGAGGGTGGTGAGGAAGCGCTGACGCTTCTGGCAAAGGCGATGGACGACGAGAATGTCGTGGCCCTCGGCGAAGCCGTGCTTTTCCGCCGTAACCGTATTGTGCTGATCCGCCCGAGCGGCAAGGCGCTCATCGCGACCACGCTGAATTTCAGTTACGAGGTTCGCTCGGAGACATCCGTCTTCAAATCCATTCCCGATATAGAATTCGATGATGAAATGCTGGAACTTGCCGGCCACATCATCGAAAAGCGGGCGGGTACATTCGATCCGACCGACTATAGCGATCGTTATAATGATGCGCTGGCGGAACTGGTGAAAGCCAAGATCGAAGGTCGGGAAATCGCCAAACCGCCGCCGCGCAAGGAAGACAATATCATCGATCTCAAGGAAGCCCTGCGCCGCAGCGCTGATGCCGGAGCAGGCAGCGGGAAAAAGACCACGGCATCAGGCCGCAAGGCCTCGCGGAAAGCGAGTTGATCCATGGGATTGCAGACTTACAACGCAAAGCGCAGTTTCGACAAAACGCCAGAACCCAAAGGCACAAAGGCTGAAAAACCGGGATCGAGCTTCGTTATCCAGAAACACGATGCCCGCCGTCTGCATTACGATTTTCGCCTGGAAATGGACGGGGTGCTGAAAAGCTGGGCGGTGACGCGTGGCCCAAGCCTTGATCCTGAAGACAAACGTCTTGCCGTGCATGTGGAAGACCATCCGCTGAGCTATGGCGATTTTGAAGGTGTCATCCCCAAGGGGCAATATGGCGGCGGCACCGTGATCGTCTGGGATCGCGGCCACTGGCGGCCGATCGGTGATGCGCGCAAAGGTTATCGCAAAGGCCATCTGGAGTTCGAACTGGAGGGAGAGAAGCTGAAAGGCCGCTGGCATCTGGTGCGAATGCACACAAAGCCCGGCGAAACCAGGGAGAACTGGCTGCTAATCAAGGGTGACGATGAGGAGGCGAGGCATAATGGCGGTGTCGACATTCTCGAGGAACGGCCGGAATCGGTAAAGACCGGCCGAAGTGTCGAGGAGGTCGCAAAAAAACCTGACGACACCTGGAATTCCAAGCCGGTCTCGAAAAAGGCCGCCGCGTCGACGTCGGGTCGGAAACAGGCGCATGCTCTTCCAAAGGGGGTACGCAAACAGGCCTTGCCATCCTTCGTCCCGCCCGCACTCGCCACGTTGAAGCCGAAACCGCCGGAAGGATCACGCTGGCTGCACGAGATCAAATTCGACGGTTACCGGCTGCAGGCGCGTGTCGATCAGGGCAAACTTCAGCTGCTGACCCGCAGCGGGCTGGACTGGACGGAAAAATTCGGCGCGGCCGTTGCGGCGGCACTCACGGCGTTGCCGGCGGCAACCCTTCTGATCGACGGCGAAATCGTCGTCGAAAGCGATAGCGGTGCTTCCGATTTTTCCGCCTTGCAGCAGGATCTGAGCGAAGGGCGCGACGACCGGTTTGTCTTCTATGCCTTCGATCTTCTTTATCTTGACGGCAGTGACCTTCGGGGCGCGACCCTGGCGGAACGAAAGGCTCTGCTGGAAAAGCTGTTGCCGGCAGGCGATCCCCATCTCCGCTACAGTCAGCATTTCGAGGAAAGCGGCGCACTTGTGCTTGATCATGCCTGCCGGCTAAGTCTCGAAGGCGTGATTTCCAAGGTCAAAAGCAGCAAATATGTTTCCGGCCGCAAGGGCGAGTGGGTAAAGTCCAAATGTTCAATGCGGCAGGAATTCGTCATCGGCGGTTATACCGTCTCCTCGACCTCGGAACACGCCATCGGCTCGCTGGCACTCGGTGTCTATGAAAAAGGCAAGCTGCGCCATGTCGGCCGTGTCGGCACGGGTTATACGGGCGAAGTAGCGGAGATGATATTTTCTCGTCTGAAGCCGCTGGAACGCAAGGACAGCCCCTTCAGTGACAAGCTGACCGCGCTTGCCCGCCGCGATCTCCATTTCGTGGAGCCCGAACTGGTGGCGGAAGTGGAGTTTCGCGCGTGGTCGGGAGATGGCAATCTGCGTCATGCATCCTTCCGGGGGCTACGGGAAGACAAACCTGCTGAGGAGATAGAACGCGAGGAGAAGGCCGTGTCGGATAGCAGTGCGCCGCAGTCGAAGATCAAGTTCACCCACCCTGACCGGCTCTACTGGCCGGATGATGGCGTGACCAAGGAGGGGCTCGCCGATTATTATGCGCAGGTCTGGCGGCACATGGCGCCCTTTGTTGTCAACCGGCCGCTGGCACTGCTGCGCTGCCCGGAGGGCATAGTGGGTCAGAAGTTTTTCCAGAAACACGCTTGGCGCGGCATCAACAAGGCAATCGAGCAGATCAAGGATCCGAAGGACAAGAGCGGCGAACCGCTGATCCGCATTACCGATTTCGATGGCATGATGGCGCTGGTGCAATCGGCCGCGCTCGAAATCCACCCCTGGGGTGCAACCACTGCCAGCTGGGAAAAGCCGGACATGATCACCATGGATATCGACCCCGGCGAGGATGTGACCTGGGACGCGGTGATCGAGGCGGCGCACGAACTGAAACGGCGCTTCGAAGAGGCGGGTCTTGCCGCTTTCGTCAAAACGTCGGGTGGCAAAGGGCTGCATGTGGTCGCACCGCTCAAACCACAGGCCGGCTGGGCGCCGGTCAAGGCCTTCGCCAAAGCCATGGCGGCGGATATGTCCAAGGCCGAACCGCAGAAATATCTCTCCGTCGCCACCAAGGCGAAACGTCAGGGCCGTATCTTCATCGACTATCTGCGCAATGGCCGGGGCAATACGGCGGTCGCGGCCTATTCGACCCGCGCCCGGCCGGGTGCGGCCATTTCCGCGCCACTGGAATGGTCGGAGCTGACAGCCGAGATCGGCCCTGCCCATTTTACCGTCAACAATATCGGCGCGCGGCTCTCTGCTCTGAAAAAAGACCCTTGGGACGGTTTCTTCGCCGCCGCCCAACCGCTGCCGAAAAAGGCGCGCTGATCCTCAGCTTCGTTTTTCGGCGGCAATGCTTTTCTTCAGCGCATCCATGATGTTGATGACGTTGCCGCCGGTCTTGGGTTTCGCGCCGGTCTTCTTCTTCGAAGACGATACCTCGTCACCCTTGGTTTTCAGCAGCGACTTGATCTTTTTCTGGATGGGGTCCTGCACCAGGGTCGGCTTCCAGCCGGTCACCTGTTTGCCGATGCGTTTTTCCATTGCCTCTAGCAAAGGTTTTTCGATTTTCATTTTCGGCTCGAGCGCGTCGATGCTTTCGCGCACTTCCTCGCCGTAATGCAGCGTCCAGAGGATGATGCCCTTGCCGGAAGGTTCGAGCAAAACAGCCCTTTCGCGCCGATAGATCACCAAACGCGCGATTCCGAAAACGTCATTCGCCTTCATGGCCTCGCGGATGACGCTGAAGGCTTCAGTGCCGATCTTGTCTTCGGGGCGAAGGAAATGCGGGCGATCGTACCAGATCCAGTCGATCGACCCCTTCGGCACGAAGGTCTTGATATCGATGGTGCGGGTGCTTTCCAGCGCCACCGCATCAATTTCGTCATCCTCCAGCAGCACATAATCGTCCTCGCCGCGTGGAAAACCCTTCACCTGGTTTTTCGCGGCGACCGGCCTGTGGGTAACGCTGTCGACATACCGGCTTTCGATCCGGTTGCCGGTTTTGCGATTGAGGATGTGGAAGGTGTATTTGTTGCTTTCGGTGGTTGCGGGCGTCAGCGAAACCGAGGCCGTCACCAGCGACAGCTTCAGATAACCCTTCCAGAAAACCTGCCGCGCCATGTCTTGCGATCCGCTTGCCCATTGATCTCCCGGAACAACAACCGCAGGGCAATTTTTGTTCCGGGAGAGTGGCAATCGGTAATTATCAGCCGAACAGCGACGTTAGGCCGTAAACGGCAGCGGAGATGAGTGCTGCGGCCGGCATGGTCACGATCCAGGCGATGACGATATTGCCGGCAAGGCCCCAGCGCACCGCCGAGACGCGGCGAGCGGCACCCACGCCCACGATGGCGCCGGTGATCGTGTGGGTGGTGGAGACAGGAATGCCGAGCCATGTGGCGCCAAACAGCGTCAGCGCGCCGCCGGTTTCGGCGCAGAAACCCTGCATCGGGTTCAACCGGGTGATTTTCGACCCCATGGTGTGCACGATGCGCCAGCCGCCGAACAGTGTGCCGAGCGCCATGGCCGACTGGCAGGAAATCACCACCCAGAAGGGCACATAGAAGCTTTCGCCGAGATGCCCCTGGCTGAAAAGCAGGACGGCGATGATGCCCATGGTCTTCTGCGCGTCATTGCCGCCGTGGCCGAGCGAATAAAGCGAGGCGGAAATGAACTGCATGATGCGGAAGGTACGGTCGACCGCAAAGGGCGTCTGCCGCACGAACAGCCATGACACGGCAAGCACGAGAACGAGCGCGAGGAAAAAGCCGATGGCCGGCGACATGAAGATCGCGCCGACGGTCTTCAGCAGGCCGGACCAGACGATGGAATTAAAGCCCACCTTCGCAAATCCCGCACCGACAAGACCGCCGATCAGCGCATGCGACGAACTGGAGGGAATGCCGAAAATCCAGGTGACGATGTTCCAGACGATCGCCCCGATCAGCGCTGAAAAGATGACCTGCGGCGAAACGATTGCGGGGTCGATGATGCCGGTGCCGAGCGTTTCGGCCACATGCAGGCCGAAGAACAGGAAGGCGATGAAATTGAAGAAGGCTGCCCAGGCGACCGCATATTGCGGCCGCAGCACACGGGTGGAAACGATGGTGGCGATGGAATTGGCGGCGTCGTGCAAACCATTCAGGAAATCAAAGAACAGCGCGATGGCGATAAGGCCGACAAGCAGCGGCAGGGCAAGTGCGACATCCATCAGACGTTCTCGATCACGATGCCGCTAATCTCATTGGCCACATCCTCGAAGCGGTCGACGACCTTTTCGAGTTCGCCGTAGATTTCGCTGCCGGTCATATAAGCCATGGCATTGCCGGTTGCACCGTGGCGGCGGAAGAGGTCTTTCAGACCCTGATCGTGGAGATCGTCGGAGCGGCCTTCGACGCGGGTCACCTCTTCGGCGATGGCGGAGAGGCGCTGCGCATTCGTGCCCACCTTGTTGAGAAGCGGAATTGCTTCTGCAATCAGACCCGCGGCGCGGACGATCTCGTGACCCATTTCCTTCATCAGCGGATCGAACTCGCTCTGTTCGAACAGGCGGATGGTCTTGACCGTCTTGTGCATCATGTCGATGGCGTCATCCATGGACTGGATGAGGTCCTTGATATCGCCACGATCAAAGGGCGTGATAAAGCTGCGTCTGACCGCAAGCAGAACGTCGCGGGTGATATCGTCCGCCTGGTGTTCCAGCGCGACGATGAGATCGCAGTTCTTCTCGACGTCGACGCCGCTCAAAAGTTGGTCAAGGGCCGCAGCCGCTTTGATGACGGTTTCGGAATGTTTGCTGAACATGTCGAAGAAACGGTCCTCGCGCGGCATCAGCTTGCGAAAAATACTCATCATGCGAATTGGCCCTCAATGGCGCTATATTAGTTGTTGGGGGTGATTGTCATAAAACTGTCATAAATGCACGCGGGGCATTGATGCAACCCGGAAAATCGGCACTATCAACGGATATGAAACCCGCCAAGAAACGCCGGAAGACCCGCCCGGCCCGTCAGCTTACATTGCTCCAGCAGCTGGCTGCTGTTCCGGAAAAGCTCTTCACCGGCGCTTTCCGGCAGCAATATGCTGCGCTCTGCTTCCGTTATGCCGGCAATGGCGGGACTATAGAAATCCTGCTCGTCACCTCCCGGACCAGCGGACGCTGGATCATTCCGCGTGGTTGGCCGATGAAACGCAAGAAGCCGCATCAGGCGGCGGCGATCGAGGCATGGGAGGAGGCAGGCGTGCGCGGCCGGGTGAGAAAGGACGCTATCGGCCGCTATACCTATCTCAAAATGCTCGACAATGGCGACGTCGTGCCCTGCATGGTCGACGTATTCCAGATCGAGGTGACCGAGGCTGATGCGAGTTTCAAGGAAAGCGGAGAACGCCTCTTAGAATGGGTGCGCCCCGACGAGGCGGCAAGGCGCGTTCGCGATATCGAGCTGAAATCGCTTTTGGTTGATTTTCGCCCGAAGGGAAAGAAGAAGCGCCAGGACAGCGAAAAAACCTGAGCGCCAGGCCGACGACCGGCTTAGACCGGTGATGGCGTTCGATTTTCCGCTCCTGTTTCGGCTTGCTTGTCCGGCGCCTTCGGCAGCTGGCGCGCGAAACGCCTGATGATGCTGTGGATATAGGACAGGTGCGCGGGCACCACGATCAGGGTCAGCAGCGTGCAGCTGATGAGGCCGCCAACCAGGGTTATGCGCCATTGGCGCACGCTGGGCGCCGCCTCCGCCACCGGCGAGACCGAGCGGGATCATGCCGAAGATCATTGCAAGCGTCGTCATGATGATCGGGCGGAAACGGATGACGCCGGCATTCGCCAGCGCCTCATTCAGAGTAAAGCCGCGCCGCCGCTCGCTATTGGCGAAATCCACCAGCAAAATGCCGTTCTTGGTTACGAGGCCCATCCGCATGATGCAGACTGAGCGTATTGAGGCGCTTCCTCACAGCGCTCACCACCTGCACCATATTGGCGTCTTGAACCTTGACGATGTCGATCATCAGCGCCGCATGGACATTATAAATGGCGCGGTTTTCGGTACCGGCCGCACCGACGAATGGCGAGCAAGCTGCCGGCAGGGATGCACAGTGGGTGCCCTTCCGGGCCGGGCACGCCCTTTCAGCATTATTGCGTTGGATTCCTGATCGAGAGAGGCGGCTTTTTATCTCGAGACATTTGGCTTCACAGTCATGTCAGCTTTAACGAGCCTAATCAGCCGTCGCGTCGAAAATCCGGATTCGAAATTGATCGCTATTACCGAGATATCCTTCCCTTCTTCCAGCTCCTCTCTCTATTTTCTCAGGTTTCAAAATGTGGCGCACTGAAACGTCTGCGTTGAGCCTTGACCATGATCTTCGTGAGGTCGATCCGGTGTCCGTTCGCCCGGACACCATCCCTGCGGGGCATGAGGCTGAAATATCTTTCATGCCACTTGTGGCAAGGCTTGCACAGTTTACCCGGCGGGCCCACTGGAAGCGCAGCTTTCTTTTGTGGATGCGTTTCGTAGCCCATCCTACGGTTAGCCTGCGTTGGTGGCAGTTCCTCGTGCGGTTCTCGGCAATGGAGCAACTGGCGCTTCCGCATGACGACCTGCTGCAAAAACCATTCTCGAAATTCCTTGTTGCAAACCTCTCCTATAAAAAACGTTTCGCGCTTTTGACGGCAAATTTTCAACTGGCCCGGGATTGCTTTTCGCGGGCCGTGATGGAAACGGTCTGGACAGGGGAAGCCGTCGATATGTCCGTTATATCAGGTCGTTGCGACGATTATCGGTGTAGCCTTGCGCTTGCTGATCGTTGCGGAGGCCGGCATGAAGGGGCTTTTGCCATAAAGCTTATTCGATGCCGGGATGACGCAATATTGTGGACCGCAAAGTTCATGTTCGTAAACCAGGCAGGTGTTCGAACAATCGTTGTGGGTGGAATGCAGGGGCCACACGCCGCAAAGCAGGAAATGGTGGTCGTAACGCGGGATCTTTGCGGCTTGCGGCCGAAGGAGGCCGTCTTGATGGTCATGCAGGCCTATCTGGAAAAAGGTGCTCAGAGCTTTCTGGCGATCTCTCACGCCCGGCATCCGATAAATCATCGGCGCCGACGCCGCCAGAGGATGCTGCTTTCGGATATCGACGCCTTCTGGAACGAGCGACTGGCGGTGCCAGAGAGCATGTTCGGATTCGAGGTGCCCGTTTCCAGAATGGATGGCTCAGACAAACGAAACCGGATGAAGAAGGCTTTTTTCGAAGCGTCAGTCCGGCTCTGTGCACCACGTCCACCTGATCTTTATCTGGTGGAGACGTTGCTGCCCTGAATTTTCTGAACGCCGCATTCGCGCACGATCTCGGATATATGGGCGAATTGCGCCGAAAGCGGATTGCTCTTGCGCCAGACGATGCCGATGGTGCGGGACGGCCGAGGCTCCGCCAGACGGAACACCGACACGGTGGATTGGCGCGTTTCCATATCGACCGCCATCTGCGGAATGAGCGTGACGCCTATACCCGCACCAACCATCTGTACCAGTGTCGACAGCGAGCTGCCTTCCATCAGCACGCGCGGCGGCGCATTCGTGGTGCTGCAGAAGGAAAGCGCCTGGTTGCGGAAGCAATGGCCTTCCTCAAGCAGCAGCAGGCGCATTTCACCCAGCTTGTCGGCGCTCGGCACCGGCATACCCGCATCCTCCATCGGCCGCACCAGAATGAATTCTTCCGAAAACAGCGGCACTTCTTCCAGCGCGGGTTCCGAAACGGGCAGCGCGACGATCGCCATGTCGAGCCGGGCTTCGAGAAGGTCTTCGATGAGCTTTTGCGTCACCGCCTCGCGCGGACGTGTTTCCAGTGCGGGATAATGCCGGGTCAGCGTCTTGATCACCTGTGGTAAAAGATAGGGCGCGACGGTGGGAATGACGCCGATGCGCAGGCGACCGCTGAGAGGGCCATGCCCCGCGCGCGCCAGATCCTGCAACTCGTCCACCGACCGCAGGATGGCGCGGGTGCGTTCGGCAAATTCCTCACCAAGCGCCGTCAGCCTGATTTGGCGGCTGCCACGTTCGACGAGCGGCGCACCGATCAATTCCTCCAGTTCCCGGATCTGCAAAGATAGTGCAGGCTGGGAGATGGCACAGGTTTCCGCCGCGCGCCCGAAATGACCAATCTTGGCCAGTGCATCGAAATAACGGAGATGTTTCATGGAGAGGGCAATCATAAGCTCAGCATATCGCAGCCTTTAGAATATACAATTGGAAATTATGGAACTCGACTGTTAGTCATCTTCATGACAGAAAGAAGCTGTAGCTGTGAACGATGACCAGTGTCGCAGCAGAGTCCTTGTTGACCTGCCGCCGCCTCTGGTTCGCAATGCTGCACATGTCGAACTGATAATTTGTTTAATTGCAAAACCCATCGGAGGGCGAAATGGACGCAACTTCAAAACCGGCTGGCAAGTGTCCTGTCATGCATGGGGGCAATACGGCCTCTGGCAAATCGGTGACCGAATGGTGGCCAAACGCGCTGAACCTCGACATCCTGCATCAGCACGACACCAAGACCAATCCGCTTGGCACCTCCTTCAACTACCGCGAAGCATTGAAGACGCTTGACGTTGAAGCTCTCAAGGCCGATTTGCGCGCTCTGATGACCGACAGCCAGGAATGGTGGCCCGCCGACTGGGGCAGCTATGTCGGCATGATGGCCCGCGTTACCTGGCACGCGGCAGGTTCCTATCGTGTCACCGACGGCCGTGGCGGCGCCAACACCGGCAACCAGCGTTTTGCGCCTCTCAATTCCTGGCCTGATAACGTCAACACCGACAAGGGCCGCCGCCTGCTTTGGCCGATCAAGAAAAAGTACGGCAACAAGATTTCCTGGGCCGACCTCATCGCGCTCGCCGGCACGATCGCCTATGACGTCGCCGGACTGAAGACCTTCGGTTTCGCCTTTGGCCGTGAAGACATCTGGGCGCCGGAAAAGGACACCTATTGGGGTGATGAAAAAGAATGGCTGGCGCCGAGCGATAGCCGCTATGGCGACGTGAGCAAGCCCGAGACGCTGGAAAACCCCCTTGCCGCCGTGCAGATGGGCCTCATCTACGTTAACCCGGAAGGTGTCAACGGCAAGTCCGATCCGCTGGCGACGGCGGCACAGATGCGCGAAACCTTCGCTCGCATGGGGATGGACGACGAGGAAACCGTTGCCCTGACGGCTGGCGGCCACACCATCGGCAAGTCGCATGGCAATGGCAGCGCTGCCAACCTCAGCCCCGATCCGGAAGCTGCGGGGCCCGAGTATCAGGGTCTTGGCTGGATCAACACCAAGGGCCGCGGTATTGGCCGTGACACGGTGGTGTCGGGTATCGAAGGCGCGTGGACGAGCCATCCGACCAAGTGGGACAACGGCTTCTTCGACATGCTCTTCAAGCATGAATGGACCTTGACGCACAGCCCGGCTGGCGCGTCGCAATGGGCACCGATCGCAATCGCCGAGGAAGATAAGCCTGTCGACGTCGAGGATGCCTCGATCCGTACCATCCCGATGATGACCGATGCCGACATGGCACTGAAGGTCGATCCGATCTATCGTGAGATTTCGCTGAAGTTCAAGGACGATCAGGACCATTTCTCCGAAGTCTTCGCCCGCGCCTGGTTCAAGCTGACGCACCGTGACATGGGGCCGAAATCCCGTTATTTCGGGCCAGACGTTCCCGCAGAAGACCTGATTTGGCAGGACCCGGTGCCTGAAGGCTCCACGAGCTACAATGTGGCTGCTGTCCAGGCTAAGATCGCCGCTTCCGGCCTTCCGCTCGCAGATCTGGTTGCCACCGCCTGGGACAGTGCCCGCACCTTCCGCGGTTCGGACAAGCGCGGCGGCGCCAATGGCGCACGTATCCGCCTTGCTCCGCAGAAGGACTGGGAAGGCAACGAGCCCGCCCGTCTTTCCCACGTGCTTTCGGTTCTCGAGCCGATTGCCCGTGAAACCGGTGCGAGCATCGCGGATGTCATTGTTCTGGCCGGCAATTACGGGGTGGAACAGGCCGCGAAAGCGGCCGGCTTCGATATCGCCGTGCCGTTTGCACCGGGCCGCGGCGACGCTTCCGCCGAGCAGACTGATGCCGACAGCTTCGCTCCGCTTGAACCGCTCGCGGATGGTTTCCGCAACTGGATCAAGAAAGACTATGTCGTCAGCCCTGAGGAACTGCTGCTGGACCGCGCCCAGCTTCTCGGCCTTACTGCGCCGGAACTGACTGTGCTTATCGGCGGCCTTCGCGTCATCGGCGCCAATTACGGCGGTGCGGCACATGGCGTGTTCACTGACAAGCCCGGCGCCCTGACGACCGACTTCTTCACGACGCTGACGGATATGGCCTATTCCTGGGTGCCTACCGGCAACAATCTTTATGAGATCCGTGACCGCAGGACTGGCGTGGCAAGATACACCGCCACTCGTGTCGATCTCGTGATCGGCTCGAACTCGATCCTGCGTGCCTATGCGGAAGTCTACGCCCAGGACGACAACAGGGAAAAATTCGTCCGCGACTTCATCGCCGCTTGGACGAAAGTGATGAACGCCGATCGTTTCGATCTTCTGTAACGAAAGCTGTTTGCCAGTAAAAAGCGCCTCCCCGAGCGGTCGGGGAGGCGCTTTTGTTTTCGAGTTGTCATAGGTTGTCCCGACGCCCTTACGCCCGTTGCGCAAATATGCGGGACGAGGCGGCCGCTCACCGACGGTCGGAAGACGGAACCGGTCGCTCCGGTGATGATTTCTCCGCCCCTTGCGACGGGGTTCTGCCGCTCTTTTCATTTTCGTGGGCATCCGGTCCGGCGACGATGACGCCGCGGCCCTGTTCGTCGCGCTTCTTCTCTGCGAAGTCGCCGGGTTCCTTGTTGCGGTCCATGAATAATCTCCCTCGCTAGGTTGCTATCAGTAATTCAACGGTCGTCCCGGTCAGAGGTTCCAGCCTTTTCAGGGGGAGAATGTTTCTATTCATAATGATTTCTGCTATTAACATGAATAGATAAGTCATGTTATGGCGGCGTGCAGGATGATCGCCACGATTGCCCTGTGCCACGTTTGTTTCCACGCCTCGGCCTCGGCTCGACAACCGGACGGTAATTGCATTGAGTTTCTGGCATTCCATGACCTGGCACACGGAAGGGATCAGTGTCACCGCGCCGGTCAAGTGGCGCCAGTTCGACGGGCTGGTCAGCGCTTTCTGGGAGGCGGAGAGCCAGGTGGGGGCGAAGGGGTATTATCTCGCCGCCGATCCACGCATCATGATTTTCTTCAACGACGTCTCGTCGCGAATCCGCATGTCAAATCGCGACGGCGAGCTTTCGCAACATTCGCGGCCGATGACGCGGGCGGTGTATGTGCCGGCGGGCGTTCCCATGTGGACGGGCAGCAACGCCACGCATCGTTTTTCCCATCTTAACCTGCATATCCACAAGGACCGGCTTCTCCGCTTCCTGTCCCCGGCGGTCGGCGGTTCGGCAGCCATGACCGCGTTGCGCCGTCCTGTCGAGATGCAGGATATCGGCGCGGTGGAAACCCTGGCTGGTCTGCTGGTCGATGAACTGGCCAAGCCGCAGAAACATCCGCTCTATGCCGAAAGCCTCGTCGGCAGTATTGTTGCCGGCTTGCTGGATATTCCCGGATCAACGCCCGAGCAGGCCAATGGCAGGTTGACGCAGGCGCAGATGAACCGGTTGCTCGCCCGCGTGGAAAAGCGCGGTGATGGCCGCATGACGGTCGCCGAGATGGCCGATATTGTCGGGCTGTCGGAAAGCTGGTTCGCCACGGTGTTTCGCCAGACAACCGGCAAAACGCCCCTGCAATGGCAACTTGAGCGGCGTATCGATGCCGCACAGAAACTTCTACTGGAAGGCGATCTGACGGTGGCCGATATTGCTGCCCAGCTTGGTTTTTCCGATCAGGCTCATCTCACCAAGGCTTTCCGTCAGTCCGTTGGTAACACGCCTGCTGCCTGGCGACGTCTGCACAGGCTGCTTTGAAAAGACGAGATTTGCGCCCTGGTGCGTAGGCGGTGGCAAGCGTCGGCCTGTTTGAAACTCAAAACAAGAAGAGCATGATGTTCTGCACAAGGGGATATCCACAATATATTGAAATATTATGGATATCTTATATCACCATGTCTTGCGCAGGGTGACCGAAAACGCCCTGCCTGGATTGTAGAAGTCTGCCCCGAACCCGCCATAAGAAACGTGCTTCTCGTTAAAGAGGTTGGAGACATTTACATCCAGCGAGGCGGTCTCCTGGATCTTGTAGCTGAATGCCGCATCCACGGTCACACTGCTTCCGGTTTCGACCTTGTTGGCGTTGTCGAAATAATAGGCGCCGGTATAGCGGCCGCCGAGACCGAAGGTCATGTCACCGAAATGGTCGTTGCCCGCAAGCGTATAGTTGACCCATAGTGAGGCCTGATGTTCGGGCACAAATTGCGGCCTGTTGCCGACATTGCCGCCGGTGCCGTTTTCGGTGATTTCCGCATCGAGATAGGAATAGGCTGCCGTCAGACTGAAATTGTCTGTGACCTCAGCCTTGGCCTCGAGGTCAAGACCACGCACACGCACCTCGCCGATCGTTGTGGGCAGGCTGGTAATCGGGCTTGTGACGGTGATGTTGTTCTTTTTCAGATCGTAGATCGAGGCGGTGAAGAGTGCCGGAAAAGCGTCCGGCCGGTACTTCACGCCGAGTTCGATCTGTTCGCCACGCTCCGGCTCGACGGTGAGACCGGATGCGGGCACAACCGATTCAGCATAGCTGATATAGGGCGCGATCTCGTTGGTTATCTTATAGGACACACCGATGCGCTTCGTGAGTTCGCTGATGTCGCCGCTCGCCGTCGTGCGGTTCAGCCGGTTTGTCTGGTCGGTGTCGATCCAGTCGTTTCTAAGCCCGGCGCTGATGGTGAGCCTGTCGAAGAAGGTTAGGTCCTGCTGCAGATAGAGCGCTCTCGTCTTCTGGTCAGTCAGGGAGTCCGCATAGAGCGGCACGGAAGAGGGCGCGCCGGTATAGATCGGGTTCATCCAGTTGATGCTCGGTGCAGCGCCAAAGTAGCTTTTGCTGCCGGAGGTGTAGTCATTATAGAAAACACCGACCAGGCTGCGGCTTTCGACGTTGTCGAACCGCGTGTCATATTGCAGGCGCGTGTCGATCAGGAAGTTTTCGGTCTCGGTGTCGTTACCGAAATATGAACGATTGGCGATGGTCGAACCGTTAGTCGGCGTCGATGAGATATAGGCATAACCGAAGTCCGTATTCGCCTTGCTGTAGCGGGCGTTGGAACTCAGCGTCAGACCGGATCCGAAATCGTGGTCGAACATGACGCTCAGCGAGTTGCGGTTCGTGCCGCGATAATTGTAGTCGGGTTCGCCGAAGAAGCGGCTCCGATCGAAATGCGAGCCGACGGGATGGCCGCCGCCACCGGGAACGCCATCCTTGTTAAGATGGTCGTAAACGACAGTGAGGCTGGTGGCGTCGGTCGGACGCCAGGTAAGGCCGCCCATGAAGAATTTCTCATCGTCGCGGGAATAGTCATATTCCGCATCGGCGTTGCGAAGCTTGCCGGTCAGACGATAGGACAGAGTGTCGTCGCCGGTGATGTTGTCGCCGAAATCGAAGCCGGTCTCGGCGCGGCCATAAGAACCGCCGGTCACATAGGCTTCGCCGAAACGCGCATGTTTCGGCACTTTTGTGGAGTAATTTACCGAACCGCCGGGGTCCGAAACACCGAAGGTCGTGGAGTTGCCGCCCTTTAAGACTTCGACGCGCTCATAGGCATAGGTTTCTTCGCGCAGCGCGCCGAAGGGGCGGCCGAGCGTGAGGCCGTCGCGGTACATGTAAGCGTCGAAGCCGCGAATCTTGAAATAGTCGAAACGGTCGTCGGAGCCGTAAAAATCCGTGGTGACGCCGGCGGTATATTGCAGTGCTTCTTCTACCGTCTGCACGCCGCGCTGCTGCATTTCCTTGGCGGTGATGACAGAGACAGAGGCAGGTGTGTCGAGAATATCGGTCGCCATCTTGCTGCCGCTCGTCGTGCGATTGGCGACGATAGATTTCTGATCATTGTCACCGCTGTCGATGGTGATGGTCTCCAGAACCGTGCTGCCGCCTTTGTTGGCAGCCTCCTGCGCCATGAGAAGGCCGGGCATGGATGCGGCAAGCGCCGTGCAGGCAAGCAGGGCCGCTTTCCCGTGGAGATGTCGCGCGGTTTTGCGGTTTCTGCCTTGGATGTCGATATTCATTGGTAGGTTCCAGAAATTAATGCCCCGATCGCCGTTTTCACGGACCACTCTCGATGCGCCCAATAACTTGAGAAAGTTTGTCCGGTATTGTAGATTTTTGCGGTTTTGTACAAAACCCCGGAAATTTCACCGCCGTTGCGGCAGCATTTACTTCTCAGACTTGACGGGGGCAATTGAAGCTGAGAATTCAAGTCCACTTTTGAACTTTGAAAGCCTCGCTCATGCCCCGCCTGTTTTGTGGTCTTCTACCGGTCTTCGTGTTTTTTCTGTCCGTAATCGCACAGAATATCGCTGTGGCGGAGGAGACGGCACCCTATCCCGTCATCATCAAACACGCGTTCGGCACGACGACGATTGCGAAGAAGCCCGAGCGGGTCGCCACCGTTGCCTGGGCCAACCATGAGGTGCCGCTGGCGCTCGGCATCGTGCCCGTCGGTTTTGCCGCCGCCAACTTCGGCGATGATGACGGCGACGGGCTGCTGCCTTGGGTGGCGAAGCGGCTATCCGAGCTCGATGCGCCAAAGCCTGTGCTGTTCGATGAGGGTGACGGCATCGATTTCGAGGCTGTGGCGGCAACGCAGCCGGACGTCATCCTCGCGGCCTATTCCGGCCTCAGCCAGTCCGACTACGACACGCTCAGTCAGATCGCGCCGGTGGTCGCTTATCCTGTCTCGCCGTGGGCGACGGACTGGCGCGACATGATCCGGCTGAATAGCGCCGGTCTTGGAATGGCCGCAGAAGGGGAGGCGCTCATCAAGCGCATCGAGGGCGAAATAGCCGAGGTCGTTGCGGGCCACCCGCAACTGAAGGGCAAGTCGGCCATGTTTGTCACCCATCTCGACGCTACCAATCTCAGCGTCGTCAATTTCTATACTGCCAATGATACGAGGGTGAAATTCTTCGAGGATCTTGGCCTTGCGTCACCCAAAAGCGTCGCGGAAGCAACAAGGCCAGGGCAATTCGCTGCCGGTATCAGCGCCGAGCGCGTCGATGCCTTTGACGATGTCGATATCATCGTGACCTATGGTAGCGAGCCGCTGCTCAATGCCATGCGCGCCGATCCGCTTCTCGCCCGGATGCCCGCCGTCTCAAACGATGCTGTCGTCATGCTGGGGCGCGATCCGCTCGGCACCGCCTCCAATCCCACACCTCTGTCGATTTCGTGGGTGTTGAAGGACTATGCCGATCTTCTGGCAAAGGCTGCGGATAAATCCTCCGGGAAATCGCAGTGACGATGTCTGGATCCGGCAAAGCGACGGCCGTGCTGCTAGCCGGCCGTTCCAACAGCGTGCGATCGGCATGGCTTGGCGCGGTGCTGGCGCTTCTCTCGCTGCTTTGTGCGCTGTCCGTCGCCATCGGCACGCGTGACGTCTCATTTACGGATATTGTTGGTGGGCTCAGCGGCCGCGTCGATACGGTTGCCGAGGCAGCGGTTGCCGTGCGTTTGCCGCGCACGCTGCTTGCCATGCTTTCCGGGGCGGCACTCGGGCTGGCCGGTGCCATCATGCAGGGTGTCACGCGCAATCCGCTTGCCGATCCCGGTCTTCTCGGTGTGAACATGGGGGCGTCGCTCGCCGTCGTCATCGGCATCGTCTGGTTCGGCATCGCCTCGGCTCATGCCTTCATCATGGTCGCAATTGCGGGGGCGGGGGTATCGGCGGTTTTCGTTTATGTTGTCGGTTCGCTCGGCCGAGGCGGGGCGACCCCGCTGAAACTCGCACTTGCGGGCGCCGCCACCTCCGTCGCCTTTTCCTCACTCGTCATCGCCGTCGTTCTGCCGCGCAGCGATATTGCCGGCGGCATCCGCTCCTGGCAGATCGGCGGCGTCGGCGGGGCGACTTTCGAGCGCATCGAGACGGTGCTGCCCTTTCTGGCCGCCGGCTTCATCATCAGCCTGCTTTCGGCGCGCAAGCTGAATTCTCTGGCGCTCGGAGATGAACTCGCGGCCGGTCTTGGCGAGAATGTTGCGATGGCCCGAGCCGTGGCCTCCTTCGGCGCCATTCTGCTCTGCGGTGCGGCCACCGCGATTTGCGGGCCGATCGGTTTTGTCGGGCTGGTGGTGCCGCATCTCTGCCGTCTGCTCGTCGGTGTGGACAATCGCTGGCTGCTGCCGTTCTCGGCGCTTGGCGGGGCGTGCCTGCTGCTTGCCGGCGATATTGTCGGGCGCATCGTGGCGCGGCCGTCCGAACTCGATGTCGGCATTGTCACCGCCCTTGTCGGCGCGCCTTTCTTCATCTGGATTGTCAGACGCCAGAGGGTGCGTGAATTGTGACCATCTACGCTCCCGTCATCGAAAATCTCGTCTTCAATCGCCATGCCCTTCAGCGCCGGCGTCGCCGTGTCATCGCTGTCCTGTCGGCGCTTCTGGTCGCCGCTTTCGCAACAACGCTGATGCTCGGGCAATCCTTCACGCCGCCCGGCGATGTCATTCGCGTTCTGTTGGGGGAGGACCTTGCCGGCGTCACCTTCACCGTCGGGCAGTTGCGCCTGCCGCGTGCGCTGCTTTCCATTCTGGCAGGCTTGAGCTTTGGGCTTGGCGGCGTCGCCTTTCAGATCATGCTGCGCAACCCGCTCGCCAGCCCCGATATTATCGGCATCAGTTCAGGGGCGAGCGCGGCAGCCGTTTTCGCCATCGTCGTCCTGCAGATGAACGGGCCGCTGGTCTCGGTCTTCGCCGTCGCGGCCGGTCTTGGCGTCGCGCTCCTCGTCTATCTCCTGTCCTTCCGCAACGGCGTGGCCGGAACGCGGCTGATCCTTGTCGGCATCGGCGTTTCAGCGATGCTGGAAAGCTTCATCGCCTATATCCTCTCCGTCGCGCCGGCATGGACGTTGCAAGAGGCGATGCGCTGGCTGACCGGCAGCGTCAACGGCGCCAAACTTGCCCAGGCACTGCCGCTTACGATCGCGCTGGTTTTCTTCGGCGGCCTGCTTCTCAGCCGTGCGCGGGATCTCGAGACGCTCAGGCTCGGTGATGATGCCGCCGCAGCACTCGGCGTTCGGGTGGGAGCGACACGCATCATCGTCATCGTCGCAGCCGTTGGCATGATCGCCTTTGCTACGGCCGTCTCGGGGCCGATCGCCTTCGTTGCGTTCCTGTCTGGACCAATTGCAGCGCGTATCGTTGGCAGCAATGGATCGCTGCTCCTTCCTGCGGCGCTGGTTGGGGCGGCGCTGGTGCTGGTGGGCGATTATTGTGGCCAGTTCCTGTTGCCGGGCCGCTATCCGGTCGGCGTCGTTACCGGCGCGCTCGGTGCGCCCTATCTGATTTACCTTATCGTGCGGGTCAACCGCAGCGGAGGCTCGTTATGACCGGCCACTCCCTTTCCGTGAACGGCCTGTCGGCCGGCTACGGCGAAAACCTCATCATCGACGGGCTGGATCTCACCGTTCCGCGCGGGAGCATCACCGTGATCGTCGGCGCCAATGCCTGCGGCAAGTCCACTCTGCTGCGCAGCATGTCGCGGCTCATTGCGCCGCGCGCCGGTCAGGTTCTGCTTGATGGGAAATCGATCCATCGTCTTCCCTCGCGCGACCTCGCACGGCGCATGGGCCTATTGCCGCAATCGCCGATAGCGCCTGAAGGTATCGTGGTTGCCGATCTCGTCAGCCGTGGCCGGCACCCGCATCACGGCCTGTTCGCCCGCTGGTCGCGGCAGGACGATGAGGCCGTCGCCGCAGCCCTTGCCGCCACGGATACGGTGGAACTGGCCGAGCGGCCGGTGGACGAGCTTTCCGGCGGCCAGCGGCAACGCGTCTGGATCGCCATGGCGCTCGCCCAGCAGACAGACATATTGCTGCTGGATGAACCGACCACCTTCCTCGATATCAGCCACCAGGTCGAGGTGCTGGACCTTCTGACCGACCTCAACCACGCCCGCGAGACCACCATCGTCATGGTGCTGCACGATCTCAATCTCGCAGCCCGTTACGCCGATTATCTCGTCGCCATGAGGGACGGAAAACTGCATGTCTTCGGAACGCCGGAGGAAGTGTTGACGGAGGAGAATGTCCGCCACGTTTTCGGCATCGAAAGCCGGGTTATCGAAGATCCGACCTCTGGCAAGCCGATGATGCTGCCGATCGGGCGGCATCGGACGGTGGCGCGGGTGGCAGTAGGCGTATCTCTTTAAGATACGGTTCTGTTGACTTCTGTGCGTATCTGTTTATGATACCAGCATCACGAGGCCAGCAATGATCCGTTCTTTTAAAAACAAGCTGACCGCATCGATTGACGACGGATCTGTGAAGAAGGGCTTTCCCGCCGACCTGGTACGCCGCGCCCAGCAGCTGCTCACGATCCTGGATGCAGCGACCAAGGTAGAAGACCTTCGCTCACCGCCCGGCAATCGTTTGGAAAAGCTGTCCGGCGATCGTGAGGGCCAATATTCGATCCGGATCAACAAGCAGTGGCGCATCTGTTTCGTCTGGAAGGACGCAGGGCCGGAAAGCGTGGAAATAACCGACTATCACTAGGCGGTTATTCTCGTGGAGAGGCTCATGATAAATCGGCCAAGGAGGGCCAGCGAGCATGACAATCAGTAAATCGCCTCCAATCCATCCGGGCGAAATCCTGCGGGAACTTTATCTTGAGCCGCTGGGGATGTCGGCTTACGCTCTTGCAAGGCACCTCAATATTCCGCGCACCCGTATAGAACGGATTGCGGGAGAGAAACTCGGTATCACTGCCGACACCGCCTTGCGCCTGGCAAAATTTTTCAAGACCACCCCGGAATATTGGCTGAACTTGCAGAACGCCTTTGACATTAAGGCGGCTGCAGCGAGGCTGGAAACGGACCTTGCAAATATCAAGGAACTGGAAGCCGCGTAGTTGTCAGCCTCCTGTCCCGTCACGGCCAGGCCGCATAGGATGGCGGCGGCATGTTCTGCATCTGCCTTACCGTTCTTCTGAAGCGGCCAGGCGAGGTTCCCTCGTTGCGGGTGAAGAAGCGATTGAAGTAGCCAGGGTCCTGAAACCCCAATCGAAACGCGATTTCAGCGACTTGCAGCGAAGAGTTCACAAGAAGGTCGCGCGCCTCTGACAGGAGTTCCCGGTGAATGTAGGCCTGTGGCGAAAGCCCAGTGGCCTTGCGAACCGCGAATCCCAGTCGCTCGCGGGTGACGCCGAGGTGGTGTGCATAATCGTCTACGGCCCATTGATCGTGCTTGTGCTGGCTCACCAGAAGGACAAAACGTTCGGTAAGACCGCCCGGGGTGGAGACGGCGGCTGCAACATCGGCGATGGCGTGCTGGCGGATGCGGACAAGGGTGACGCAGAGCAGGCTGGCGATGATCGTGTCGGAACCGGTCGCTGCGCGGACATTTTCGCTCGCGATTGTCTGGAGATACCCCGCCAATTCCTGCCGGTCCCTTTCTTCGGGAATCTGCATCAGAATTCGCTGCAGTATCGCGCGTACGGCGCTTGCGCTCGTGCCCGTCGGCATCGCGTGAGCCAGCCCGATTTCGGTTGTCGTCAGCAACGATCCGCGGCTTCCGGCGCTCAGTCTCACGCGGCCTGCTGGCCCTATGGGCAGCCAGACGAGCCCCGGCGAAGGGGCATCCAGCCTCTTTTCGCCCTGCGTGATCTCCGCTTCCCCGACAGATAGGAAAAGCAGGTGGGCGCTGTCTGATTCGAGCCGAAACTCCGATACGCGCAGCGAGGAGGCGAAGGAGCGTGCCGTGATCTCCACTCGATTGGCGGCAAACTGGCTGTGCAGCGGCATTCAACCTCCAAAAGTGCAATAATGTACCACACTAGTGCATTTTATATGCGACTGTCATTGCTAAACTTCGATCAGCGCGTGGGGAGCCTTGAGGAGAAGGGCTGCCCGATCGAGCGCTTTGGGAGGAACATCATGAACAATTTGAAGCGCAGAACGCTGTTCTGCCTGCTGTCCGGTGCTGCTCTGTCGGCAATGTCATTTAGTCATGCCAGTGCGCAGGACCGCACTTCTGTGAAGATTGGTTATGCCGTGTCAAAAAGCGGCGCCAACGCCACCGGCGCGGGCATCACTACCATCCCGAACTACAAATTATGGGTGAAAGAGGTCAACGATGCCGGCGGCCTGACGCTGCCGGATGGCAAGCGCTTGCCAATTGACGTGGTCGAATATGACGACCGTTCCTCGGCCGAGGACGCGGTGCGGTTCACCGAGCGGCTGGCCAGCCAGGACAAGGTGGATTTCATCCTGCCGCCCTGGGGCACGGGATTTAATCTGGCGGTTGCGCCGCTCTATGACCGTTTCGGTTATCCGCAGCTCGCGGTCACCGGCGTCACCGACAAGGCCCCCGATTTCGCCGCGCGCTGGAAGAAGAGCTTCTGGATGCTGGGCGGTGGTCACGACTATGCCAATGCACTGGCCGACGTTTTGAAAGCCGCCCGCGAAGCAGGCCAGATCAATGACAAGGTGGCCGTGATATCTGTCGCGGACGGCTTCGGCATCGATCTGATAAAGGCCGCGCGACCTGCGCTGAAGGAAGCAGGTTTTACGCTTGCTTATGACAAGTCCTATCCAGTCGGTACTTCCGATTTTGCCGCGCTTGTTAACGAGGCCGCAGCAAGCGGTGCGGACAGTTTCATCGCCTTCTCCTACCCGCCGGACAGTTTTGCGGTAACGAAGCAGGCGCAGACTGCACGATATAATCCGAAGGTGTTCTACGTCGGTGTCGGCGGTGCTTTCCCGATTTTCCCGAAGGTTTCCGATGGCAAGCAGGAAGGCGTCATCAGCATCGGCGGCGTCGATGGCAGCAGCGACAGGATCGAGGATTATTTCAAGCGTCACGAAGCTTTCATCGGCACCAAGCCGGACAGCTGGGCAAGCGCCATCACCTATGCGAGCCTCGAAATGCTGGCCCAGTCAATCCAGCGTGTCGGGCTCGACAGGGCAGCGGTGGCAGGCGAGCTTTCGACGGGAAGCTTCGACACCGTTATCGGCCCGGTCAAACTTGAAGACAACCAGCTTCGTCAGCTGTGGTGGGCGGGGCAATGGCAGGGCGAGCGTTTCGTGGCGATTGCACCTGCGGATCGTCCCGGTGCGGCCAAGCCCGTTGTCCCGAAGCCGCAATGGTAAGCCCTTTCCGGCCGGGCCGTAAACCCGGCCGGAAGGCTTCGGCCATGTTCCAGACTGGAGACATTTCCTTGTTCTTATCCACCCTCATCTTCGGCTTGATGCTGGGAGGGACCTATGCGCTGATCGCGCTTGGACTTTCGCTGCAATATGGCATCGCTCGCATCATGAACCTCGCTTATGGCGAAGTGCTGATCGCGGCGGCCTTCATCACCTTCGTTCTGTTTTCCGGTTACGGGCTGTCGCCGCTCTGGTCGCTTTTCATCATCGTACCGCTCGGTTACGGCCTTTCTTTCGCGATCTACCGCGTCATGATGCGGCCGCTGGTGCGCCGTTCGGGCGGCTCTAGCCGTCTGGAAGTCGATTCCATTCTGGCAACCTTCGGACTGCTCTTCGTTGTCCAGGGCATCATGCTCGTGGCGTTCGGTGGCAATTACCATTCCTATTCCTATCTCGCCGATGGCGTCGATATCTTCGGTACGACGGTGGCAATGAACCGGCTTCTGTCTTTCGGCTTGTCGGTCCTGATTGGCGGTGGGCTTTATCTGGTGCTCACCCACAGCCGCTGGGGTCTTAACCTGCGGGCGGTGGCGCAGTCGCCCCGTTCCGCGCCGTTGGTCGGTATCGATGTGAACCGCGTGGCTTCCGTCGGCTTTGCTCTCGGCGGCGCACTCGCCGTGGCCGGCGGGGTGATGATCTCGATGTACCAGACCTTCTCCGCTTCCTATGGCGTGGTCTTCACCATGAAGGCGCTTGTCGTCGTCATCATGGGCGGTGTCGGCAATCTGCTCGGAGCGCTGGTCGCCGGCCTGCTGCTCGGCCTCGTGGAAACCTTTGTGCTGGTTTATGTTGATCCCGGCCTCACACTTGCCGCCACCTATCTGCTCTTCCTCGTGGTCCTGCTCTGGCGTCCGGAAGGCATCTTCGCAAGGAGGGGCAAATGATTCCGCTTGTGATCGGCCTCGCCGCAGCCGCGCTGCTGGCGCTTTCTCCCTTCTTCTTCGATGCCTATGGTGTCGGTGTCATCATCGGCCTTCTAGGTTATGCCACGCTTGCTTCCGCATGGGCCATGTTCTCCGGTCCGACCCGCTATATATCGCTCGCCACCGTCGCCTTCTTCGGTGTCGGGGCCTACACGGTCGCGGTGCTGAGCGAGGTTTTGCCATGGCCGCTCGTCCTGCTGTGCTCCGCCCTCGTCGGCGCCGCGCTTGCCTTCGTCGTCGGGCTTTCCACGCTGCGCGTCGCTGGCATTTATTTCGTGATCTTTTCCTTTGGCCTCGCCGAACTGATCCGCCAGCTCATCACTTGGTATGAAGTGAATGTGACCGGAACGCTCGGGCGCTATATCTTCCTGCCGCTGGAGCCCCAGCATGTCCTCTGGCAATTGCTAGCGCTGGCCGCCGTTACTCTTGCCCTGTCGACGCTCATCGACCGCAGCAAGCTCGGCCTGGCGCTGAAGGCAATCGGCGATGATGAGGTGGTGGCCGCCCATGCAGGAATTAGTCTTGCCCGCACCAAGCTGACGCTCTTCGTGCTGTCTGCCACCATCATCACGCTTGTTGGCGCCATCCAGGCCCCACGCTGGGTCTATATCGAGCCGGCCATCGTCTTTAATCCGCAAGTCTCGTTCCTCACCGTCATCATGGCCTTGCTTGGCGGAGCCTCGCGCCGCTGGGGACCCATCCTCGGTGCAGTGCCGCTATTCCTGCTGTTCGAATGGCTGGGCGCTAATTTCCCCAACCATTTTTCCATCATTCTCGGCGCTCTCTTCATCCTCATCGTCTTTGTGCTGCCAGATGGCGTGCTGGCGGCGCTGGACAAGTTGCGCAAAAAGGAGAAGACGGCATGAGCACCGTTCTCGAAATTGCTGATATCCGCAAGACCTTCGGCGGGCTGAAGGCAGTGGATGGTCTGGGCCTGACTATCAAGGCCGGCGAGGTCGTGGGGCTGCTCGGGCCGAACGGTTCCGGAAAGACGACGCTGATGAACCTGATCTCGGGCGCGCTAAGGCCGACGGAGGGATCGATCCGGCTGCAAGGGCAGGAGATTGCCGGCCGGCGGCCGGATGCGATTGCGCGCGCAGGCGTGGCGCGCACCTTTCAGCTCGTGCGGCTTTTGCCTTCGCTTTCCCTACTGGACAATGTCGCGGTTTCGGCCATGTTCGGGCCGCAGCGGTTGTCCCGCCCCGCGGCGGAGAAGGTCGCGCGCACCTGTCTGGAAAGAATAGGGCTCGCCGGGCGGGAAGTCATGCCGGCCGGCGATCTCACCTATATCGATCAGAAGCGCCTCGAACTGGCGCGTGCGCTTGCGGGCGAACCGAAGCTTCTGCTTCTTGACGAATGGCTCGCAGGCCTCAACCCCACGGAGCTGCAGGAGGGGATCGCGCTGATCCGGCGGCTGGCATCGGAAGGAACGACGATTCTGCTGGTGGAGCATATCATGGCGGCCGTGCGCGCTCTTTGCCCGCGCTCCGTGGTCATGGCGGCCGGCCGCAAGATCGCCGACGGGCCGACGGCAGCGGTACTTGATGATCCGCAGGTCATCTCCGCCTATCTGGGAGCGCCACATGCTTGAAATAGATGCGCTAACAATCCGCTACGGCAAACATCTCGCTGTTGATGGCATATCGCTCAATCTTGCGAAGGGCGAAACAGTGGTTCTGCTTGGCGCCAATGGCGCCGGCAAGTCGTCGCTGCTGAAAGCTGTCGGCGGCATGGTTGTGCCGGCATCCGGCGAAGTGCGCGTCGACGGGGCGTCGCTTGCCGCTGTTCCTCCCCATCGGATCGTGGACTGCGGCGTGGCGCTGGTGCCAGAAGGACGCGGAATTTTCCCGGCGCTGACGGTCGAGGATAATCTTCGCCTCGGCGCTAATCCCCGCCATGCCCGTTCAGCAGAGAAAGTGACACAGGAGAATATTTTCTCGCTGTTTCCGCGTCTCGCCGAACGCCGGCAGCAGCTTGCCGGCACCATGTCCGGCGGCGAACAGCAGATGGTCGCCATCGGGCGGGCGCTGATGTCGGCGCCGGATTATCTGTTGCTGGACGAGCCAAGCCTGGGTCTTGCGCCCATCGTCACGCAGGAACTTTTTGCCGGTCTGGCCGAGATCAAGAAGACCGGCCTTTCCATTCTGCTCGTGGAGCAGAATGTGCGCGAAAGCCTGGCGCTGGCCGACCGGGGTTATTTGCTGGAAGCGGGGCGTATCGTCGGGGCAGGCACGGCTGAGGCCCTGTCCGCCGATCCCGCCGTGCAACGGGCATTTCTTGGCGGCACCACCGCCGCTATTGTGTGAGTTCAGGAGGAAGACCATGCAGACTGTCAATCTTTTCATCGGCGGCGACCATTGCCAGGCCGCGAGCGGAAAGCGCTTCGAGCGTCACAATCCGATCACCGGCGACGTTGCGACGAGTGCTGCGGCGGCAACGGTGGAGGACGCCACGCGTGCGGCCGATGCCGCGGCCGCCGCTTTCCCGGTCTGGTCGGCAACGCCGCCCGGTGAACGACGCGGCCTGCTTCTGGCTGCCGCGCAGGCGCTTCTCGCCGCCGGCACTGATATTACCCAGGCAATGAAGGAAGAAATCGGCGCAACCGATGCCTGGGCCGGTTTCAACGTCAAACTGGCAAGCGACATGCTGGTGGAGGCGGCGAGCCTGACGACCCAGATCAAGGGAGAGATCATTCCCTCCAACCGTCCCGGCACCATGGCGATGGCGCTGCGCCAGCCGGCGGGCGTTGTGCTGTCCATCGCGCCGTGGAATGCGCCGGTCATTCTTGGCATTCGCTCCATCGCCACGCCGCTCGCCTGCGGCAATACGGTGGTGATGAAAACCTCGGAGCTTTGCCCGCGCACCCATGCGCTGATCATCGAAGCGGTGGCATCGGCAGGTCTGCCGAAGGGCGTGCTCAACGCCGTCTCCAATGCGCCGGAAGATGCGGCAAAGATCGTCGATACGCTGATCGCGCACCCCGCCGTTAGACGGGTGAACTTCACCGGCTCGACCCGCGTTGGCCGTGTGATTGCCGAAACGGCCGGCCGTTACCTGAAACCCGCTCTGCTGGAGCTGGGCGGCAAGGCGCCGTTCATCGTGCTTGACGATGCCGACATCGATGCGGCGGTCGCGGCTGCCGCTTTCGGCGCCTACATGAACCAGGGCCAGATCTGCATGTCGACAGAGCGCATCATCGTGCTTGATAGCGTTGCCGATACATTCGTGGAGGCCTTCGCCAAAAAAGCGTCCAGCCTCACGGCCGGAGACCCACGCGAGGGCAAAACACCGCTTGGCTCGCTGGTCAGCGCCGAAGCGACGTCACGCATAAGGGCGCTGGTGGACGACGCCGTATCCAAGGGCGCAAAGTTGGTCGCGGGCGGCGGCGGCACCGGCACCATGCTTGATGCGATCGCCATCGATGGCGTCACTCCCGCCATGCGGCTCTATTCCGAGGAAAGTTTCGGTCCGGTCGTTTCAATCATCAGGGCCGGCAGCGTCGATGAGGCGGTAAGCATCGCCAATGAAACAGAGTTCGGTCTTTCCGCCGCGATTTTCGGCAGGGACCAGGCGCGGGCGCTTGCCATTGCCGCGCGGATCGAAAGCGGCATTTGCCACATCAACGGGCCGACTGTTCACGATGAGGCGCAGATGCCCTTCGGCGGGGTCAAGGCCTCCGGTTACGGCCGCTTCGGCGGCACGGCAGGCATTGCGGAATTCACCGAATTACGCTGGGTCACGCTGCAGGACGGGCCGCTGCATTATCCGATCTGAACCGGAAGCGATGGAGGCTGGCGGGCGGACTCACCGCCGCTCGTCGATCAGCCAGCCGGTGAGTTTTCTCACCGCGCTGTCGCTGCTTTTGGGGCGCATCAGCCAGTAGCCGCGTCCCGGTGCGTCGAGGCTTGGGCCTGCGGTCACCAGCACGCCGGCCTCGAGCAACGGATCGACCAGTCCGGCCCAGCCAAGCGCGAAACCCTGTTCGCCGATGGTTGCCTGCACCACCATGGTGTAATTGTTGAAGCTGATGTCGCCGCCATCGTTTTCGGCGCTTCTCTGCACGCCGAAATGCTTGAAATAGGCGGACCAGTCGAACCAGTGTGCCTGCGATGTGTTTTCGAGGTGGATGAGTTTCCGCCGCGAAAAATCCGCTATGGTCGAGGGCGCCGGCGTTTCAGCCAGCAGGGCAGGTGAGCAGACCGGCGTCACCTTCTCCGAAAGCAATAATACTGCTCCTTCGCCGGCTTCCTGGCGCGTACCGAAGATGATCATCACGTCGCTATCGTGCTTGCCCTGGCCCAGCGGATCCTGTGTGGCGACGATCTGGATATTGATGTCAGGGTTCAGCGCGCGAAAGCCATGCATGCGTGGGATGAGCCACAGCGACGAGAAAGCGTAGTCCGTATGCAGGCGGATGGTCTGGCGCTCCTCCGTACGGCGAAGCTGCTGCGCCAGAAGATCGATGGCGTCGACATTGCGCGCGACGATCTCGAAGAGTTTTTGTCCTTCCGCCGTCAGTTCGATGCCGCGATGTTTGCGCCGGATGAGGGTTACGCCCAGCTCATCCTCCAGCCTGCGGATCTGATAGCTGACGGCTGGCTGGGTCAGCCGCAGCGATGCTGCCGCAGCCGTCAGGCTGCCACGGCGGGCAATCTCGGCGAAAATGCGCATCCATCCCAGATCGAGCGGCCGGTCTGACATTAAAATTCCTTATATCAGTTATCGAAAAATACCCGCTTCACAGGCAAAAGCAACGTGGTGTTCAATAAACTGGATTGATAAAAGGGGAGCCGCAATGAAAATCAATTCTCATCTGCATCGCATCGCCGCCGGTCTCATTCTGTCCATGGCAGCCTTCTCCACCCCGCTGCAGGCGGCCGATGACGCGGCCTGCAAGACCATCCGCCTCAGCGATCCCGGCTGGACCGACATCACCGCCACCAATGGCGTTGCCTCCGTTTTGCTTGATGCGCTGGGTTATGAGGCTGACGTCAAGACACTGTCGGTGCCGATCGGTTATCAGGCGATGAAGAACGGCGAGATCGACGTTTTTCTCGGCAACTGGATGCCGGCGCAGAAATCCTTTGTGGACGACCTGAATGCCGCCAAGGCGGCCGAGGTGATGACGAAGAACCTTGAAGGGGCCAAGTTCACCCTGGCAGTGCCGGCCTATATGGCCGAAAAGGGCGTCAAGGATTTTGCCGATCTTTCCAAATATGCCGACGAGTTTGAAAGCAAGATTTACGGCATCGAGCCCGGCGCGCCGGCCAACCAGAATATTCAGAAAATCATCGACGCGAATGATTTCGGCCTGAAAGGCTGGCAGCTTGTCGAATCCGGGGAACAGGCCATGCTGGCGCAGGTGGAACGGGCGGGCAGGGACAAGAAGGCCGTGGTCTTCCTTGCCTGGGCGCCGCATCCGATGAATGAGAAGATCGATATCGCCTATCTCTCCGGCGGCGACGCCTATTTCGGTCCGAATTTCGGCGGCGCGGAAGTCTATACGCTTGCCCGCACCGGTTGGCCGCAGCAATGCCCGAATGCGGCGACGCTGTTCAAGAACCTGAAATTCGATATCGGCATGGAAAACAGCCTTATGGACTCCATTCTCGGTGGTGAGGATTCCAAGGCGGCGGCAACGGCTTGGCTGAAAGCCAATCCGAAAGTGGTGGATGGCTGGCTGCAGGGTGTCAACACGCTGGACGGTAAGCCGGGGGCGGACGCCGTCAAAGGCAAGCTTGGCCTCTAAAATCGGAAAGTGGAAATGCCGCGTCCCAATATCCTGATCCTGATGGCCGACCAGTTCAACGGGACGTTCTTTCCCGATGGTCCGGCCGATTTTCTCCACGCACCCCATCTGAAAGCCTTGGCGAAGCGCTCTGTCCGCTTCGCCAATACCTATACGGCAAGCCCGCTCTGCGCACCGGCCCGCGCCTCCTTCATGTCCGGGCAATTGCCCAGCCGCACGCGGGTTTACGATAATGCCGCCGAATTCGCTTCCGATATTCCGACCTATGCGCATCACCTGCGGGCGGCGGGTTATTACACCGGTCTTTCGGGTAAGATGCATTTCGTCGGCCCGGACCAGTTGCATGGCTTCGAGGAGCGTCTGACGACAGATATCTATCCCGCCGATTTCGGCTGGACACCTGATTATACCAAGCCGGGTGAGCGGATCGACTGGTGGTATCACAATCTTGGTTCGGTGACCGGCGCAGGTGTCGCGGAAATCACCAACCAGATGGAGTATGATGACGAGGTCGCCTATAACGCTACCCGCAAGCTTTACGACCTGTCGCGTCGTCTCGATGACCGGCCGTGGTGCCTGACAGTCAGCTTCACCCATCCGCACGATCCCTATGTGGCGCGGCGTAAGTTCTGGGATCTTTACGAGGATTGTCCGGCGCTCGATCCGCAGTCGGAGGCGATTGCCTTCCAGGAGCAGGACCCGCATTCCAAGCGGCTGCTGGAAGCCTGTGATCATGAGGCATTCGAGATTACAGGCGAGCAGATACGCCGGGCGCGGCGCGGTTATTTCGCCAATATCTCCTATATTGACGAAAAGATCGGCGAAATCCTCGACGTCTTGAAGGCGACCCGGATGGAGGAGGAGACGATCATTCTCTTCCTGTCCGACCATGGCGATATGCTGGGCGAGCGTGGCCTGTGGTTCAAGATGTGTTTCTTCGAAGGCTCTGCCCGTGTGCCGCTGATGGTGGCCGCACCCGGTTGGCAGCCGGCCCTTATCGACGCGCCGGTCTCGACACTCGATGTCACGCCGACACTCTGTGGCCTGGCGGGTCTCGATATAACCTCTCTCAAGCGCTGGACGGATGGCGAGGATCTTGCGGCGTTGGCTATGGGAACCGGCGGACGTGGCCCGGTGCCGATGGAATATGCCGCCGAAGGCTCGGTCGCACCGCTCGTCGCCATCAGGAATGGGCGCTACAAGCTGTCGGTCTGCGAGGCCGATCCGCCGTTGCTCTATGATATCGAGGCGGACCCTGAGGAGCGCACGAACCTTGCCGGCGATCCTGTTTTCAGTGCTGTGCTCTCATCGCTTTCCGCCGAGATTGGCCGGCGTTGGCAATTGCCGGTCTTCGACGCAGCCGTTCGCGAAAGTCAGGCGCGGCGCTGGGTGGTCTATAAGGCGCTGCGCAACGGCGCCTATTACCCGTGGGACTACCAGCCCCTGCAGAAAGCCTCGGAACGCTACATGCGCAACCACATGGACCTCAACGTGCTGGAGGAAAACCAGCGTTTTCCGCGCGGAGAGTGAAACAGGCGGGATGCTTTTCAAGCGGCGGCGACCACCCTTGGTGCACCGCCTGCCGCCTGCACGGCAAGGCTGCCCGCAGCCACCCCGGCTTTGAGGCATCGCTGGTCGTCCTGTCCCTTAAGCCACGCATCGAGAAAACCGGCATTAAAGGCGTCGCCTGCGCCGGTCGTATCGATAACCGGGACTTCCTGGGCCGCCACATGCCGCAGCCCCATCTGAGAGGAAACCCACGCGCCCTGCGCGCCGCCTTTCAAGGCCACGACGGGAAACGCCTCTGATAAAGCGCGGATCGCGGTTTTCGGATCAGAATGGCCAGTGATCGCTTCGGCCTCTTCGAGATTAGGCAAAAACACGTCGACGCCGGCACAGGCCTTGAGCAGGCCCCTGTCATAGATCAGCGAAGCATCCCAGCTTGGATCGAGCGAAACGGACAATCCGCTTGCCTTGGCGCGCAAGACCAGATCGGGAATCTCGTGCAGAGTAGCGAATTCGGCGATGTGAAGATGCAGTGCCTTGCCCCACGCAAAGGCGGCCTCCAATGTCGAAGGCCGCGCGGCCCCGGCACGGCGCGTCAAAAATGCCCGGTCCTGACCGACCACGGTCGCCACCGTGACTTGCGGTCCGGCATCTGCTGCATGTTCCAGAAACTGCAGGTCGACGCCGCTCTGCGCCATTTTCTCACCGATATCGCGCGAAAACGTATCGGTGCCCAGTCTTGCAAGCAGCGCAACCGGGCGGCCTATATGGGCAAAATGTGCGGCGGCAATGAAGGCGCCGCCGCCGGCTGCGATTTCCATGTCTCGGGCAAAAAGTTCCCGGCCGAGCACTGGCAGTTCATCAAGACCGGTGAAGATGAGGTCACAGTAGATCCGGCCGATGCTGATGACGGCAGTTTTTTCCGTTGTCATCATGCGCGGCCCAGAAGCTTTTCCGTCTTGGCGTCGAAAAGATAAAGCGAACCTCGCTCTGCCTGGCATTGCAGCCGGCTGCCGACGGCCGGAATGGTTTTGCTTCTCGCAGTGGCAATTACCGAACTTGTGTCGGTGTCCAGATGAACGAGCGTCTCCGGCCCAAGCGGCTCGACTGCCGTTACCGTTCCTTCCAGGGTAAACGTTGCCTGTGCAGCACCGTTCTCGCCGACCAACAGATCATGCGGCCGGACGCCAATCAGAAGTTCACCCGTGGCGGAGGGCGCAACGCTGTCGCCGGCGCTCGTTCCGCGCAGGAGGTTCATCGAGGGGCTGCCGATGAAGCGTGCGGTGAAGATATCGACAGGTGTTTCGTAAAGTTCCGTCGGCGTGCCGACCTGCAGGATATGACCGTCCTTCATCACCACGATGCGATCCGCCATGGTCATGGCTTCCACCTGATCATGGGTAACGTAGACGGTTGTCGTCTTAAGACGTTGGTGCAAGCGCTTGATTTCAATGCGCATCTGCGATCTCAACTGCGCGTCGAGATTGGATAGCGGCTCATCGAAAAGGAAAGCGGCGGGATCGCGCACCATGGCGCGGCCGATGGCGACGCGCTGCCGCTGGCCGCCCGACAAAGCCGCGGGACGGCGGTCTAGCAGGGCTTCAAGCCCCAGCACCCGGCCTGCCTCCTCGATGCGGCGGTTCTTTTCCTCGCGGTCAAGTTTCGAGGTGTAGAGGCCAAAGCCGATATTCTGGCGAACCGTCATATGCGGGTAGATCGCATAGTTCTGGAACACCATGGCGATGTTGCGCTGCTTCGGTTCTTTCTCATTGACGACGTTACCGGCGATCTTCAGCGTGCCGTCGGAAATCGCTTCCAGCCCGGCGATCATCCTGAGGGTGGTGGATTTTCCGCAGCCAGAGGGGCCGACAAAAACGACGAACTCGCCGTCCTTAATTGCCAGGTCTATGCCCTTGACCGCGTCGACCTTGCCGTAGCGCTTCACGAGTTGATTGAGTTCGATTGTCGCCATTATCGCGCTCCCGTCAGGGCGGTGAATTTCTTTGCCAGTTCGGCGGCTTTCGCCGCTTCGTGATCGGCGAAACGCCGTGCTTCCGCCTCGAATGCAGCGAGCGTGCTGCGATAGGTAGCAATCGCCTCCCGCATCGGTTCGGGGGCAGGGCCGCCGAAACGGCTGCGGACTGCGACGAAGTGCTCGGGCGAGACGATCTGCCTGAATTTTTCCTCGTCGATGCCGGTCTCGCGCCCCGTCAGTTCATGAAACGCCTTGAGGAAGGGCTGGTAACCGTCATTCGGCAGGTCACCCTTCAGGGCGACGACGCTTTTGGCGACGGTCGCGGCAATTTCATGTGCCTGTCGGAAAGAAAGGTCTTCGATGCGGACAAGCGAATCCGCCAGTTCCGTGATGGTGATGCAGGAGCGGCGAATATTCTGGTCGACCCTTTCAGGATCGATGCTGATCTGGCCAACGAGGCTGGCGAGAAGATCGAGAACGCGGCCGGCAGAGGCGAAGGCTTCGTAACCCATGCCCTGCGTCTCGCCCTCGCTGTCATTCATGTCGGTGAAGGGCGTATTGTGCATCAGGTCCAGCACGGTCCGCGCCCGGCCGAAGGTCTGGCTGGCGAGGTGGCGCAGATGTTCGATCGGCACCGGGTTGCGTTTTTGCGGCATGATAGAGGAAATCTGCACTAGCGAATTCGGAACATAGATCTGGCCGACCTCAAAACTCGTCCAGAACTGGAAGTCCTGAATAAGCCGGCCGAGATGCAGGAACATCAGTTCGATCGCGCCATAGGTTGCCGTTGTATAGTCGACGGCTGCGATGCAGGAATAGGAATTGCGCAACGGTTCAGCAAACCCCAGCAATTCGGCAACGCGTGCCCGATCGATGGGAAAGCCAGAGGTGGTGATGGCGGCCGCGCCCATCGGCGAAAGATCAACGATGCGGCGTGCCTCCGCAAAGCGGTCAATATCCCGGATCAACACTTCGATGGCGGCAGAAAGGTAATGGCCGAAGGTGGTGGGTTGGGCCGGTTGCCCATGGGTATAGGCCACGATCAGTGTGGATTGGTTACGCTCGGCGGCATCGATCAGCGCTTTCAGCAGAACACGCGCCTTGGCGGTCAGCGTGTCGATCTTGTCCTTCAGACCGATCTTGAACAGCGTGTGATCGATATCGTTGCGCGAACGTGCAGTGTGCAGGCGACCGGCGACATCGACGCCGATGCGGGCTTTCAGTTCCTTCTCGATCAGGAAGAAGAAATCCTCGACTTCGCCGGTATAGACGAGCTCGGAGGGCTCAATGGTCCTGTCGATATCCTCAAGCGCGCCGGCGATCTTGGCCGCTGTTTCGGCATCGAGAATGCCGGTTTCGCGCAGCATGACCAGATGGGCGCGGTCTATGCGGCGGAAGCCGTCGACATGGTGGTTCTTGGCGCCATCGAAAAGCGGGCGCAGCACGGTTTCCTTATAGACGGGGTCGGGAAACTTGCTGGTATCCGACTGGCGCGGGTTGATATCGGCCATGATATTATCCTTTCAAGCCCGCCAACATCACACCGCGCACGATGTAGCGTTGCAGGACGATGAAGACGATGAGGGTAGGGATGGTCGCAATGGCTGCGCCCGTCATGATCATTTCCCACTGGATCTGCTGTTCCACGGCAAAGCTCGAAAGACCGACCGGCAGGGTGTAGAGCTCTTTGCTTGTCGTGACGATCAACGGCCAGAAAAAGGCTGTCCAGTTGCCGAGGAAGGTGAAGATCGCGAGTGCGGAGAGCGCTGGTGTGACGAGCGGCAGGGCCACTTTCCACCAGATCTGGAATTCATTCAGCCCATCAACGCGCGCGGCCTCGATGAAGTCGTTCGGAACCGTCTCGAAGAACTGCTTCATCAGGAAGGTGCCGAAGGCCGTCATCATGCCGGGGAACATGATGCCCCAGTAGCTGTCGAGCCAGCCCAACTGGCTGGACATCAGATACCATGGGATAACAAGCATTTCTGTCGGTATCATCAGCGTGGAAAGAATGGCGAGGAAGATGAAGTAGCGTCCGCGAAACTCGAATTTCGCCAAGGTATAACCAACCAGACTGTCGAAAAAGCAGTTGGAGACGGTGACGAGGACCGCAACCAGCGTCGAGTTGAAGAACCAGCGCAGGAAACGGCCATCAGCCATGACGGTCATGTAGTTTGCGATTGTCGGTGCAGCGGGAATGAGGCGCAGATCATAGACCTGATCCGCCGTCTTGAACGAGGTCGCGAACATGAACAGCAGCGGCGAGACCATGATCAGGCCGCCGATGAACAGCAGCGTCCAGGCGATGATGCGGCCGGGGCGGATGCGGGCGTGGGAGAGTGGCGAGGATTCGCTCATTTCTTTTCCCTCAGGACCCAGAGCTGGATCAGCGATACGACAAGAAGAATGGTGAAGAGGACCACAGTCTGCGCGGCCGCATAGCCCATCGCATAGGAATTGAACGCGGTCTGGTAGATCATCAGCACCAGCGGTTTGGTGGAACCTAGCGGGCCGCCCGGATCGTTGGTGGTCATGTTATAGACCTGGTCGAAAATCCGCAGGAAACCGATCGATGAAAATACGACAAGGAAAACGGTGGTGGGTTTCAGAAGCGGCAGCGTGATCTTGCGCAGGATTGCCCATTCACCCAGCCCGTCTATGCGAGCGGCTTCGTAGAATGTCGTGGGAATGGCGCGCAAGCCGGCCATGAAGATGATGATCTGGAAACCGAGCCCCGCCCAGATGGCGGTTACCATGACCGAATAAAGCGCCTGATCGGTGGAGCGGATGAACGGCTGCTGAGGAATGCCGATCATGCCGAGCACGTCATTGATGATGCCGATGGGCGGGGGCTGATAAAACCAGCGCCAAACCCAGGCCATCGCCGCTGCGGTTGTCAGGTAGGGCAGGAAATAGAGCGCGCGGATGAAACCGTGCAGAATACGCACCCGGTCCAGATAAAAGGCGATGACGAAAGCCAGAACGAGGCTGATCGGCGTGCCGACGATGAGATAGGTGAAGGTGTTCTTGAAAACCTTCCAGAATTGCGGGTCCTTGAACAGCTTGACGTAATTGGCCGTGCCTATGAACTTTGCCGGCCTGAGCAAGTCCCAGTTGGTGAAGGATAGATAGAAGGCCTGCAGCGTCGGATAAAAACGGATGACGCTGTAAAACAGGATCGGGATCGCCAAAAAGCTCCAGATCCACAAAAGCCGTTTGGTGCGCATGGAAAGGCGATCTCCGAAGGAGCCGCCGGGGCGGCCGGATGCCGCCCCCTGTTGATCTATCGCTGTCATGGTTGGACCTGCGGTTTTCAGGGTTTCGCCGCGTCGATGATTTCCTGCTCGGCCTCGGCGGCCTGCTTGATGGAATCCTCGACCGACTGGCCTTCGAGAAGCACACGGTTGGTCATGTCGATGGCATTCTGCCGTTGGGCGGCTTCATCCATGAACAGCGTCGTATGGGCATATTCCAGTCCCTTCAGGAACGGCGCGTAGATAGGGTCCTTCAGGTTTTCTTCGGTCAGCGCCGCGGAGCGCCGCGCCGGTAGTTCCCCTACCGTCTTCAACCAGATAGCCATGGCTTCCGGCGAGGAGATATAAGCGAGGAACTTCTTGGAGGCCTCAAGCTCTTCACCCGTGGTCTTGGCGCTGATGCCGTTGGCGAAGTAGCTGGCATAGTTGGAGCGGATGTTTTTGTCATTGGTGGGAAGCTCGGTCACGCCCCACTCGAAATCCTTGATGGTGCGGAACGAGCCCAGCCGGAAGGTGCCGTCGATGGTCATGCCCGCCTTGCCGGCGCGGAAGGCGGCCTGGCCCTCATCCATGAAACCCGCCTGGCCTATCTTCTTTTCAAGCTGCAGGCTGGTGTAGAATTTCAGCGCCTGAATGCCCGGCTCGCTGTTGTAAGCGACCTTCTGGTCGTTATCGGTATAGGGCTCGCCGCCATATTGACGGATGAGGACTTCGCGCCACCACTGGTGATCCTGACCGCCCATGTCGAGTGTGGAGCCAGCAACCGTCAGGTTTCCAGCGGTATCGTGCTTGGCGATTTTCTCGGCTGTAGCAACAAACTCGTCGAGCGTCTTTGGTGGATTGGCGGGATCGAGACCGGCTTCGGTGAAGAGCTTCTTGTTGTAGAACAGCGCAAGCGAACGAACCGCTGTCGGCAGGCCATAATAGTCGTCGCCGCGTTTCATGGCGCTGACGATCGGGAAAAACTCGCTTTCGATTTTGTCATGCGGGAAGGTATCGACCGGCAGTGGCTGCAAAATGCCGCCAGCGGCGAATTTGTCGAGCCAGCCGTAAAACAGCTGCATCACGTCTGGGCCCTTGCCGGACATGTTGGCGGCAATCACGCGCGTCTGGTAGTCGGCGTAAGGAAAGGTCACCTGCTTGACGGTGATATCAGGATTGGCCTTCTGGAATTCCGCGATCAGCTCATCCATGGCTTTCACACGGGTGTCGAAGACATATTGCCAATATTCGATTTCAACTGCCTGTGCGGCGTTGAATGCAAATGTGCTGAAACCGGCAACCAAGCCGGCGAACAGAGTTGCCCTGCGCATGTAAGCCTCCTTTTCCTCCGCCCGGTCTTCCGGATGCGGAGCGATCGTTCCCTTTATCCGCGCTTTCGCGCGTGCTCATCGATTTACCGGCAGCGGAGTTTCCTCTTCCGCCCCAAGCAAGCCTGACCCCCGGTCGCCCTCTACGGTTCTCCGAAGGCGCGCCTTTGTCAATAAGATAATTTACTTGAATTATTATATTGCGCTTATCCTCAATTCGACGCTATGAATTTTCTAACAGACGGGAAGTTGAAGAGATGACGGTGCACACGGTGGACGCTTATCCCGTAGCAATCGGAAAAAATCCCGAGCGGAGCCGGGAGCACAACAGGCGAGTCGTTCTCGACCTCGTGCGGCGGCACGGCTCACTCGGTCGCGCCCAGATTGCCAAGATTACCCATCTCACCCCGCAGGCGGTTGCCAATATCGTCGACGAGCTGGTTGGCGAGGAATTGCTGAAGGAACTCGGCCGTCGTCGCACCGGGCGGGGGCAGCCGCCGATCCAGTTCGCGGTCAATCCTGATGGCGGGGCAACGATCGGCGTCGAGATCGCCGCAGACCACATGGTCACCGTCGGCCTCGATCTTGCCGGCGTGCTTCGCACGCAGCGTGTCACCTCTCTCAAGGACACGACGCCGGAAGCCATCCTTAAAACCTTTGCGGCGGAACATGCCGCGGTTGCAAAGAATGTCGGATGCCGGCTTCTGGGTACCGGCGTCGTCATGCCCGGCCCCTTCGAGATCGATGGCATGACCTCCGTCGGACCAACGACACTCTCCGGCTGGGTGGGTATCGATGCGCGCCAGATGCTGAGCGAGGCCTGCGGCCAACAGGTCGTGGTGGAAAACGATGCGACAGCCGCCGCCGTCGGCGAACGCCTGTTCGGCGCAGGGCTGGCGATCCCGAATTTCTGCATGATCTATTTCGGCGTGGGTATCGGCCTCGGCATCATTCAGGATGGTTCACCCTATCGCGGCGCATTCGGGAACGCCGGAGAAATAGGCCATGTCACCGTTTCACCAAAGGGAAGGCCTTGCCCATCCTGCGGACAGAGAGGGTGTCTCGAAGCCTATGCCTCGGCTTACGTGCTGAAGGAAAAACTCCGTTGTGCCGGTGTTGCGGATACGGAGCTTGACGATCTTGAAGTCCTGTTCAAGGCGGGTCATCCGGTGGTGATGGAATGGATCGATGAGGCCGCTGCCCATCTGGCGCCGATGGTTGCGATGCTCGAAAACATCCTCGATCCGCAGACTGTCATTCTCGGCGGTGCGCTACCCGAAGCCATCATTAGCGAGATTATTCAGCAAATGGGGCATCTGCCGACCTCGGTCGCAAGCCGCAGGCAGCGCGAACTGCCGCGTGTCATGCACGGCAAATCGGGGCAGTTGACCGCGGCACTCGGTGCAGCCGCGTTGCCGCTGTTCAATATCGTGACACCAAAACTCGAGACATCCACGGGAGCTGCAACGCAGGCACCCGGCTGAAATTTGGAGGAGACCGCCCATGCTTAACCCCCGGGAGCGCATCGAACGGCAGATGGCCGATCCATGGCTTGTGCGTCTGCACCGCAAGCTGAGCGCGCTGAAATCCACCGTCACCGTCATGCATACCGGCGCGCATCCGGACGACGAGCAGAACGGACTTCTCGCCTATTTCCGCATGGAGCTCGGCATGCGCACCATCATTGCCTGCTCGACACGCGGTGAGGGCGGTCAGAATGCGCTGGGGCCGGAACGGCTCGGCGCGCTCGGCGTCATCCGGTCACGGGAGCTTGAAGAGGCGGCGCGTGTCATCGATTCTGACATCAGCTGGCTCGGCCATGGTCCGGCGGATATTATCCACGATTTCGGTTTCTCCAAGGATGGCGACCAGACTTTTGGCCGCTGGGGGCAGCAGCGCATCGTCGAAAGGCTGGTCCGCGCCTATCGCAAGGAGCGGCCGGACATCGTCATTCCGACCTTTCTCGACGTGCCGGGACAACACGGTCACCACCGCGCCATGACGCGTGCGGCGAAAAGCGCAATCACGCTGGCGGCGGATCCTTCAGCCTATCCGGAGCATTCTGCCGAAGGGCTCAAACCGTGGCAGGTGGCGAAATTCTACCTGCCGGCATGGTCGGGCGGCGGCGACACCTATGACGACGAAGTGCCGCCGCCGGAAACGACGCTGTCGGTTCGCGCGCCAGGCAAGGAACCGGCGACCGGCGCGCAATATGATCGCATCGGCGAGTGGTCACGCTATTACCATGCATCGCAAGGAATGGGACATTGGCCGAAGCAGGCGCAGGAAATCTGGCCGCTGCATCTCGAACTTTCCAGCGGTGCGGAAGGTGAAGAAAGTTCGATCCTCGACAATCTACCGTCCGCCCTTGCCGATCTAGCCGCTTTCCCGGGGCTGGATGCCGAATTGGCAAATGCGCTGGTAAAGGCCGAAGAGGCCATCACTTCCGCAGTTTCGGCTTTTCCCGACAGACAAGGCATCATCGCGCAACTGCTGAAGGCGGCTGGGCTGCTGCAGAAGGTCGATGAAGCCGCGAGTGCGGATTTCAGCGCGTTGCATGCGCACAGGATCGCACGCAAGCGGGCGCAGGTCGATGCGGCCATCCTGACGGCGCTCGATCTTTTCGAGCGGGCCTATGCCGAGCCGGCAGAGCTCGTTCCGGGAGGAAGCTCGGCTCTTTATGTGGAGCTGGCAGACAGGGCGGCGGAATTTGAAGTCAATGTCGACCCGGTTCTGCCTCCTGGTGTTTCGTCTTCGGTTCAGTCGCGTGGCCAGACGCTGGTCTTTTCGCTTGCCGCTGATCAGGATGCCCCGGTTTCCGGGCTCTATCAGCCGGACTGGAAAGCATCGGGCGGCAATGGTCATGCCTTTTTGCGCCTTTCCGCAAGGGTTGAAGGCCGGGAGATTTCCGCCCTCTATGATCTGGAGGAGCCGTTTTTTGTTACACCCGCGCAGTCGCTGACGATTTCGCCCGAGGCGCTTCTGGTGCCGCTGGGGCAGGGGCAGGGTACACCGGGTTTTCAGGTCCACATCAAGGGTGCGGATACACCGGTATCCTTCCGCGCTGCCGGTGGCTGGAGCCTGCGCAAGAGCGGTAACGGCTGGGTGGCCGAACGCACGGGAAACACGACGGCCGGCCTTGCCGAGATCGACGCGGGTGTCGGTTCGCAACCGGCTTTCCAGATTACCCCCATCGCATATCCCCATATCGGCAGGGCAAGGTTTCTCGCCCCTTCTGCCCTGAAAATCCTCTCGCTGGACCTCAAGCTGCCGGCGGGGGCGCGCGTGGGCTATGTTGGAGGCGGTGCCGACAGGGTGGGCCTCTGGCTTTCACGGATGGGCCTTGATGTCACCGAACTCGACGCGCAGGCGCTTGCCGGTGATCTTTCCTCCTTTACCACTGTCGTCGTCGGCATATTTGCCTTCGGCATCCGCAGGGATCTTGCCGCGGCAACGGAAAGACTTCATCGTTTCGTGGAAAATGGCGGTCATCTGGTCACGCTTTATCATCGACCGACGGATGGCTGGAACCCGGAGACGACGCCAGTGCGGCGTCTTGAAATCGGCAAGCCATCATTGCGCTGGCGGGTGACGGACCCGAAAGCGGAGGTAACGGTTCTATTGCCAGATCACCCTTTACTGGCTGGCCCTAACGCCATCGATACCGCCGACTGGGCGGGCTGGGATAAAGAGCGCGGTCTTTATTTCGCGTCGCGGTGGGATGATGTCTACGAGCCCCTGCTTGCCATGCATGATGTCGATGAACAGCCGCTTAAGGGCGCGCTGGTCTCAGGCATCATCGGCAAGGGCCGGCATACGCACACCAGCCTCGTGCTGCATCACCAGATGGACAAGCTTGTGCCCGGGGCATTCCGCCTCATGGCCAATCTCGTGCAGCCGGCGTGAATGGCAACGGCCAAAACGAGAAACAGGAAAGCCCGCGTGAAACGGATACGCGCGCGGGCATAGGCTGGCTATTGCTGGACATGACCCTTGTCTCGGGTGGCATGACCGCGCTCGTCAAGGCGCAGGGTGCCACCTATCCCGCCTTCCAGCTTGTCTTCATCAGGGCGATGATCGGTCTGCTGTTCATCCTGCCGCTGATCTGGCGGCACAGAGGTGAAATGGTGCGCGTCAAATATCCGTGGCGCAACATTTTCCGCATCTGCTGCAATGCCATCGCGCTCACGAGCAATTTTATCGCCATTACCCTCTTGCCGCTTGCGACAGTCAATGCCGTTGGTTTTTCCCGGCCATTGGTGACGATGGCGATGGCCGTTGCCGTTTTGGGCGAGAGGGTGAGCCGTTTTCGCTGGGCGGGGGCCATTCTGGCATTCTTCGGTGTTCTCGTCGTCATAGGGCCGGGCGGCGCAGAATTTGGCTTGGGCGTGTTTGTTGTTCTGATATCGGTGGTCTTCGGCGCGCTTGCGGTGATCCAGACACGGGCGCTGCGGCAGGAAAACACCACGGTCATGATGGTGTTCTATACGGTCGGGCTCGCCGTCATCACGGCGGCGCCGGCGATCTGGACATGGAAGCCGGTGGAATCGTTCGACTGGGTTCCGCTGCTCGGCATTGGATTGCTGGCTCAGATGGGGCAATATTGTTTTCTGCGGGCCTATCGTATCGCCGATGCCAGCGTACTGGCGCCCGTCGGTTACCTGTCGATCCTGTTCGTGACCGCTGTCGGATATTTCCTCTTCGATGAGGTGCCAGAAACCCGCGTTGTACTTGGTATCGTCATCATCCTCGTCTCGCTGCAGTCCACTGCCCTTGCGGAATATCTTCTGAAGAGGGTGCGGCGAAAACGATGATTGTTACCGCTGCTGCGCCAGGAGGCGGAGCCGTATCCAGCTTAGCGCGGAGGACTTGGCGCGATCGTAAAAGGCGCGGGCGAAGCGCACGTAGCGCATGATCCATGCCAGCCAGCCATAGGTCAGGAGCTTTTCCCGGCCCGCATGATAGATGCGCTCGACAATAAGGAAGGTCGAAAGATGGGCAAGGATCGTCAAAATGACCCCCGATTTGAAAGCGCCATGGGCGATGAGGACGAGGCCGACGATCTTCATCGGCTCGGCGATCGCAAAGGGGACGGCAAGACAGAGAAGAATGGCAAGACGCGGCAATCGTGCGATCCGGCTTTCCAGCCGCTGGATGAATGTCAGCTTCGATATGGTCGCGATGACCGGCCGGTAGAGCGGACGGAAAATGCCGTCGAGAACGAGGGCGAAAACGATGATGGCCCTGATCGGAAAGACGAGGATTGTCCGGATTTTGCTGTTCACCTCGATAGGTCTCCAAAAAGGGTGTAACGCCCATTCTTAATCGCCTGAAACATGTCAAAACCAAGTCGCATTTCGTGTCAGCCCTGGCGAACGCTTGCATACATGCCGGTGGTGCGGAATTCGCTGGGGTTGGTGCCATAAAGTCTACGGAAGACCTTGGAAAAGTAGTTGGGATCTTCGAAGCCGCATAGTACGGACACCTCCTTGATGGGAATGTTCGCGGCCGAGGTGAGAAGCTTGGCTGCCCGGCGCAGGCGACGTTGCAGCACAAATTCTGCAGGCGGCATGCCTTCGCTTGCCGTGAAGATGCGCGAGAAATGCGCACGGCTCAAGCCCGCCACATCAGCAAGGTCACTGACCGAGAGCCGTTCGCCGAGATGGCTGTCTATGTAGCTCAGCACCTGCTGCATGGTGCGATATTCGCCACTAAAGGAAGGGTGAGAGCCGAAGACGTCATCGTAAAGTGTCATCGCCGCCTCGTAAGCGACGGCTGAGGCGGCCCCCGGCGTTTCCGCGCCATTGACGAGGCGCGAACAGCATTCGGCAAGATGATCCACGGTCTCGGGCTGGAGCTTGAGGATCGGACCGGTGACGGAGAGGATATTGCGGTGAATGCGCAGCGCTTCCTCGCCGTTCATGGAAATCCAGAAGAATTCCCACTCCTTGCCCTCTTCCAGCCAGTAGCGGTGATTATGGGGGATGAGCAGCAGCAGGGTTTCGCCCGGTCTCACCACGTAATGGCGGTTCTCGTAACGCAGGTTGCCCTGTCCGCCGATACAATATTGCAGCACGGTGAACGGCGTCTGGCCGCGCTTGCGCCCATCCCAGTCATAATTGCCGCTGCGACGGATTTCATAACCGCTGCTGGTCGGCATGGTGTGCAACGTCTGGCGGCCGCGCGGCAGGGAGACGGTGCGCATGCCGGGTCCCTGATCGATCAAATCCTGCAGCACAAAATTACCCATGAAAGCATAATCCTTCTCTGGTCCTCGCCGATATTATACGCATAATCCCGATCCGAGGAGACAGCCAGCAGGATATTGTTGCTGAAAAATTGGAGAGGAAGGCCGGTTTTCCGGGATTCTTACGGGTATTTTTCTGCAATGCCATTTTACGATCCTTAGGCCCGTTTCACCCGTTCGATTTGCAACAGAGGTGGCGTTATGAGTTTCAAAATCGCTATTATTGGCGCAGGCAGCGTCGGTTTCACGAAAAAACTGTTCACCGATCTCCTGTGTGTGCCGGAGTTTCGCGATATTGAAGTCGCGCTCACGGATATCAGCCAGCACAATCTGGATATGATCAGGGCGATCCTCGACAAGATCGTTGAGGCCAATGGTTTCCCCGTCAAGGTGACCGCCCATACGGACCGCCGCCGGGCGCTGGAGGGCGCGAAATACGTCATCAGCTGCGTGCGGGTCGGTGGGCTCGAAGCCTATGCGGACGATATCCGCATTCCACTGAAATACGGCATCGACCAGTGCGTGGGCGATACGATCTGCGCCGGCGGCATTCTCTACGGTCAGCGCAACATTCCCGTCATTCTGGATTTTTGCAAGGATATCCGCGAAGTCGCCGCACCGGGTGCGAAATTCCTGAACTATGCCAATCCCATGGCCATGAACACCTGGGCAGCCATCGAATATGGCAAGGTGGATACGGTCGGTCTCTGCCATGGCGTTCAGCACGGTGCGGAACAGATCGCCGAAATACTCGGTGCGAAATCGTCGTCCGAACTGGATTACATCTGCTCCGGCATCAACCACCAGACATGGTTCATCGATCTGAGGCTCAACGGCCGCAAGATCGGCAAGGAAGAGCTGGTCGCCGCCTTCGAGGCGCATCCGGTCTTTTCGCAGCAGGAGAAGCTGCGCATCGACGTCCTGAAGCGGTTTGGTGTTTATTCGACCGAAAGCAACGGCCATCTTTCCGAATATCTGCCGTGGTATCGCAAGCGGCCGGAAGAGATTGCTCGCTGGATCGATATGTCCGACTGGATTCACGGCGAAACCGGGGGGTATCTGCGCCACTCCACCGAAACACGCAACTGGTTCGAAACCGAGTTTCCGCAGTTCCTCGCCTCGGCCGCCAAGCCGATCGATCCGGCAAAGCGCTCCAACGAACATGCGAGCCACATTCTGGAAGCGCTGGAAACCGGGCGTGTCTATCGCGGCCATTTCAACGTCAAGAACAATGGCGTTATCAGCAATCTGCCGGCGGATGCCATCATCGAATCGCCCGGTTTTGTCGACCGTTTCGGCATCAATATGGTCTCCGGCATCACTCTGCCGGAAGCCTGTGCGGCCACTTGCATGGCCTCGATCAATGTGCAGCGCATGTCGGTCCATGCGGCGATCAGCGGCGATATCGATCTTTTGAAACTCGCCGTGCTGCATGACCCGCTGGTCGGCGCTGTCGCCACGCCGGAGGAGGTCTGGCAGATGGTGGACGAGATGGTTGTCGCGCAGGCAAGCTGGCTGCCGCAATATGCCGATGCGGTTCCGGCTGCGAAGGAGCGGCTGGCAACATCAACCGTCAAGACGCGCGACTGGGCGGGTGCTGCACGCCGCAATGTACGTTCCATCGAAGAGTTGCGGGCCGAAAAATCGGCACTGAAGAAGGCTGTCTGAGGAAAAAGCATGAAAACAGGCCGGTGGCGAAAGGGAGTTCGCCATCCGGTCTTAACGATCACAGAGGGTGGGCGCTCGAAGAGCTGCCATTTGGGAGGAATAACGATGTTACTTCAACGCAGGATCGGTACCATCGCGGCACTGGGCTTAAGTGTTTCGATGATCGCACTCAATGCGAATGCCTTCGAGACCACCACGCCGCCCGAGCCGCCGCAATTTCCGGCCGAAGGCAAGATCAACTATGTGGCACGCGACTCGATCCTCGAATTCAAGGCGCTTCCAAATTATAGCGAACCCGGCTGGATCACCGAGAAATTCGAAAAGACCGGCAAGCTGCCACCGTTGAAAGAGCGCCTGCCGGAAGAGCCGCTGGTTTATAAGACCGGCAACATGCCCGACGGCATGGGCGTTTACGGCGATACGATGCGCCATGTGGTCGGCGGCAGGCCGGAGGGCTGGAACTACATTGCCGGCCAGAGCCAGGGGTGGGGCGGCATCGATATCGCCCTTTCCGAATGCCTGACACGCACCGCACCGCTCTTCCAGGTGGACGCCAAGGATACCGAGCCGCTGCCCAATCTGGCGAAAAGCTGGGAATGGTCTGAAGATGGCCACAAGCTGACGATGCATCTCGTCAAGGGTGCGAAATGGTCCGACGGCGAGCCCTTCAACGCTGATGACGTGATGTTTTACTGGGAAGACGCCGTCATTGATCCCAATGTCTCGCCGCTTGGCGGCGGTGCATCGCCCGAGGCTTTCGGCGAGGGAACGACGCTCAAGAAGGTCGATGACTACACCGTCGAATGGACCTTCAAGGCGGCGTTTCCCAAGCAATATCTTTACACCATGGCCTATCCGAGCTTTTGCCCCGGGCCGTCGCATATTCTGAAACCGCAGCATCCGAAATATTCCAAGAACACCTATAATCAGTTCAAGAACGCGTTTCCGCCGGAATATATGAACATGCCGGTCATGGGCGCATGGGTCCCCGTGTCATACCGGCCGGATGATCTGATCGTTCTTCGTCGTAATCCCTATTACTGGAAAGTGGATGAAAAGGGCCAGCAGCTGCCCTATTTGAACGAGGTCCACTACAAGCTTTCCACCTGGGCGGACCGCGATGTGCAGGCTGTGGCGGGATCGGGCGATTTTTCCAATCTCGAGCAGCCGGAGAATTTCGTTGCCTCGCTGAAACGCGCCGCTGATCCCAATGCGCCAGCCCGCCTTGCCTTTGGGCCGCGTCTTATCGGTTATAATCTGCAGATGAATTTTTCCGCCAATGGCTGGGGCAATCCGGATGAGCGCGGACAGGCCATCCGTGAGCTGAACCGCAACGAGGTATTCCGCCAGGCCGTCACCTCCGCTCTGGATCGCAAGGCGATCGGTGACTCGCTGGTCAAGGGGCCTTTCACGGCGATCTATCCGGGTGGCATTTCGTCGGGGACAAGCTTTTATGATCGCGCTTCGACGGTCTATTACCCCTTCAACCTCGAGGCTGCCAAGGCTGCACTGGCTTCGATTGGCCTGGAGGATACGGATGGCGATGGTTTCCTGAATTTCCCCAAGGAAACGCTTGGTGGCCGTAATGTCGAGATTACCCTTCTCGTCAACAACGGGTACGCGACGGACAAGAGCCTTGCGGAAGGTCTCGTTGGCCAGATGGCGAAACTTGGGCTTCGCGTTGTCATCAACAGCCTTGATTCAAACCAGCGTGACGCCGCCCATTATGGCGGGCAGTTTGACTGGTTGGTGCGGCGCAATTCCACCGAGCTTTCATCCGTGGTGCAAAATACCGAGCAACTGGCCCCAGTCGGGCCGCGCACCAGCTGGAACCACCGCTCGCCTGAGGGCAAGGAACTGGACCTGATGCCCTTCGAGAAGGACATGGCCGACATTGTGCGCAAGTTCATATCTTCGCAGGACAATGCCGAGCGGGCCGAGCTGATGAAGCAGTACCAGAAGGTCTATACGCAGAACCTCTATACGATTGGCCTCACCGAATATCCCGGTGCCCTCATCGTCAACAAGCGGTTCTCCAATGTGCCGCAGGGTACGCCGATCTTCATGTTCAACTGGGCTGAAGACGCCATCATCCGTGAACGACTGTGGGTCGCAGCCGACAAGCAGGGCAAATATGAACTCTTCCCTGAGCAACTTCCCGGAAAGCCGGGCGAGGGCGGGCCGATCAACTAAAGCATTTTCAGGAAGTGGACCCCGGTTTTGCTGGAAATACCGAGACCCTGAAGAACTCCTCCCGGAGCACACCCGGTACCGGTCGCGCGTGAAGCGCGGCCGGCAACACACGGCCAATCCAAACCGAGGAAGACCGTTCGATGCTGAGATTTCTGACGATACGCGTGGCATCCGCCGTTCCGGTGCTGTTGATCCTGAGCGTGGTAACCTTCGCCATCATTCAGGCGCCGCCCGGCGATTACGCCGACTACATCCGCTCGCAACTGATGAACCAGGGCGGAGCTTCCTTCGAACAGGCGGAAGCGCAGGCGCAGGCCTACCGTATCGAACACGGGCTCGATAAGCCGCTTGTCGTTCAATATTTCAACTGGATCGGCGGTATCATTACTCGCGGCGATTTCGGCTACAGCTTTTATTACAACAAGCCCGTCGCCGATGTGGTTGGCGAACGCCTGCCGCGCACGATCGCGCTGGCGCTGGTCTGCCACATCTTCGCATCCGTTCTCGGCATTGCGTTCGGCATCTGGGCGGCCACACGGCAATATTCCTGGGTCGACAACCTGCTCTCTACGATCGCCTTCCTCGGCATGACGATCCCGCGCTTCTTGATGGCGCTGATCCTCGTTTATCTCATGGTGTTTCATTTCGATGTGTCGGAGATCGGCAGCTTCTTTTCACCGCAATATGGCGGTGCGCCGTGGTCATGGGCGAAATTCGTCGATCTGGTCAGCCATGTCTGGCCGGTGGTCGCCATCGCCGTCTTCGGGGGACTGGCCTACAACATGCGGGTGATGCGAGGTAATCTGCTCGATACGCTGAATGCGCAATATGTCGAGACGGCCCGCGCCAAGGGTCTTTCGGAAGGCGCCGTCATCATGCGCCATGCGGTGCCAAATGCCGTGCATCCACTCGTCATGTATCAGGGTGTGGTGCTGCCCTACATGCTGAGTGGCGAGATCGAGACCGCCATCATCTTCGCGTTGCCGACTGTCGGCCCGGCCATCGTCGGCTCCATGGCAGTGGGTGACGTCTATGTCACCGCGACCTTCATGATGGTGCTGGCTGCCACGCTTATCGTCGGCAACATCATCGCCGATATGCTGCTCGCCATGCTTGACCCGCGAGTCCGCGAATTCGGGAGGGCCTGAGATGATGGCGTTTGACGAGATGAAAACCGAAACCGCCGTCGCGGCAAAACCCGACCGCTCCACCCATGGTAACGAGACCTATCTCGCACTGGTCTGGCGGCGTCTCCGGCGCACGTTTACCGGCATGGTCGGCCTGGTCCTTGTCGCCTTGCTGATCCTGATTGCCGTCTTTGCGGATTTCTTTGCGCCGATGAACCCGCTCGAAACCCACGGCAGCTTTTCACCGCCGCAGGTCGTTCGTTTCACCGACAAGGACGGCAATTTCAGCCTTGCGCCGCGCGTCTATGCCATTGCGGAGACGGAAGAGCTCGATCCGATCACCTTCCAGCCTATCGTCGGCCCGGATTACGACAATCCCGTCTATCTCGCCTTCTTCGTGAAGGGTGCGGATTACAAACTTCTGGGTCTTATTCCGATGAGCCGGCATTTCTTCGGCTCAACCGATGGCCAGCCCGTGCATTTCCTCGGAACAGACAAGTTCGGGCGCGACGTGCTGTCGCGCGCCATCTATGGCTCACGCATATCGCTTGCCATTGCACTCAGCGTCGTCGCCATCGTTACCGTCATCGGCACCAGCGTCGGGCTGATTTCAGGCTATTTCGGCGGGCCGCTGGATGCCTGGGTGCAGCGTTTCGTGGAGGTGGTGCTCGCTTTCCCGCAATTGCCGCTCTACCTCGCGCTGACTTCCCTCATTCCCGTCACCGCGCCAACCACCGTCTTCCTCGTATTCGTGGTCGGCGTCATGTCGGCGCTTGGTTGGGCACAGATGTCGCGGGAGGTGCGCGGCAAGACCCTGGCACTGGCGCGGATCGATTATGTCCGGGCGGCGATCGCTGTCGGCGCCACCGACAGGCGCATCATCTTTCAGCACATCCTGCCGAATGTGATGAGCCACGTGATCGTCGCTGTCACCCTGCATATTCCAAGCGTCGTGCTGCTCGAATCCTTCCTCGGTTTCCTCGGCTTTGCGGTGAAACCGCCGCTGATCTCCTGGGGGCTGATGCTGCAGGATACAGCGACCTATTCGGTCATCGGCTCCTATCCGTGGATTCTTGCACCGGTCGGTTTCGTGCTGGTCACCGTCTTTGCCTTCAACGCGCTGGGCGACGGCCTGCGCGATGCCGTCGATCCCTATTGAGAGGAGCGTGACATGGTAGCTGCCCTGAACAACACCTTCGCCCCCGCCATCCGCTTCGACGCCGATGATCGTCAGGATAACGCCATCATCGATGCCCGCAACATTGCCGTAACCTTCAAGGTGGAACACGGAATGGTGGAGGCCGTGAAGGACATTTCCTTCCAGCTTTACAGGGGGGAGACGATCGCCATCGTCGGCGAATCCGGTTCGGGAAAATCAGTGACAGCCCGCACCGTCATGGGCCTGTTGACCAAGCGTGCCACGGTCTCGAAATCAGCCGTCGTCCGCTTCAACGGCGACGACATCCTGAAATTCTCGTCGCGCCAGCGCCGGGCGCTGCGCGGCAATCGCATCTCGATGATCTTTCAGGAGCCGATGAGTTCGCTGAACCCGATCTATACGATCGGCAGCCAGATCGTTGAAGCGATCCGCGTTCATTCGAAACTGAGCCGGAAAGAGGCCGAGGCGAGGGCGCTCGATCTTCTGCGGCAGGTGCAGATACCCGAACCAGAAGCGCGGCTCAAACAATACCCGCACCAGCTTTCCGGCGGCCAGCGCCAACGTGTCATGATCGCCATGGCGCTCTCCAACGATCCCGACGTGCTGATTGCCGATGAGCCAACCACCGCGCTCGATGTGACGGTGCAGGCGCAGATCCTCAACCTCATCCGCGATCTCCAGAAGAAGCGCGGCATGGCCGTGGTGCTCATCACCCATGATCTGACAATCGTGAAGCAGTTTTCCGATTACGTCTATGTCATGCAGCATGGCGAGATGCGTGAGCACAACACCACGGAAAAGCTCTTCGAAGCGCCGCAGCACCCCTATACGAAAAGGCTTCTCGCCTCCGAACCGCATGGCACGGCAAAGCCGCTTCCGGAAAATTCCGGCGTATTGCTGACGGCGAGCGGCGTGCGCGTTTCTTTCATGATGCGTTACGGCGGGCTGTTCAAACCGGAATTGAAAGAACTGATCGCCGTCGACAGCCTCGGCCTTACGCTGAGGCGGCACGAGACGCTGGGGCTTGTCGGTGAATCCGGTTCCGGCAAGACGACCTTCGGGCAATCGCTGCTGCGGCTTAACGAGCCGGTGGGCGGCGAGGTGATTTTTGATGGCGAAAGGGTCGATGGCCGCTCCCGCGCGCAAATGCGCCCCTTGCGTTCGCGCATGCAGATCGTCTTTCAAGATCCCTTTGCCTCGCTCAACCCCCGCATGACCATTGGCCAGATCATCGAGGAAGGCCTCATCATCAACGGTCTCGGCAAAACGAAAGCCGATAGGCTGGACCGGGTGCGTGACGCACTGGAGGCGGCGGGCATGCCCGGCAATATCCTCTCACGTTTCCCCCACGAATTCTCCGGCGGCCAGCGCCAGCGCATCGCCATTGCCCGTGCTGTGGCGCTGGAGCCGGAATTCATCCTGCTCGATGAGCCGACCTCGGCGCTCGATCTTTCCGTGCAGGCGCAGATCATCGATCTCTTGCGCAAGCTGCAGGATGAGCGGGGCCTGAGTTATCTGTTCATCTCGCATGACCTGAAGGTAGTCCGCGCCCTTTGCCACCGCGTCATCGTCATGCAAAGCGGGCGCATCGTCGAAGAAGGCCCTGTCGAGGACGTACTGACCAATCCCAAAACAGAATATACTCAGCGGCTTGTACGAGCCGCCTTCGAAATCGCTTGAATTCAAAATGCCGGAGGTAGACATGGCAAGAGATCCCAAGATCACATTTATCGGCGCAGGGTCCACGGTGTTCATGAAGAACATCATCGGCGATGTGCTGCAGCGTCCGGCCCTTTCCGGCGCCACGATTGCGTTGATGGACATCAATCGCGAAAGGCTCGAAGAGAGCGCCATCGTCGTCAACAAGCTGATTTCGACATTGGGGGCAAAGGCGAAAGCCGAGACCTATACCGACCAGAAAAAGGCACTCACCGGTGCGGATTTCGTCGTCGTCGCATTCCAGATCGGCGGATATGAGCCCTGCACGGTCACCGATTTCGAGGTGCCGCGCAAATATGGCCTGCGCCAGACGATTGCGGATACGCTCGGTGTCGGCGGTATCATGCGCGGTCTTCGCACCGTTCCGCATCTGTGGAAGATTTGCGAGGACATGCTTACGGTCTGCCCGAACGCCATCATGCTGCAATATGTAAACCCCATGGCGATCAACACCTGGGCGATCGCGGAGAAATACCCGACGATTCGGCAGGTCGGCCTTTGCCATTCCGTGCAGGGCACGGCGATGGAACTCGCCCATGATCTCGATATACCCTACGAGGACATTCGCTATCGTTCTGCCGGCATTAACCACATGGCTTTCTTCCTGGAATTCGAACATCGCCAGCCGGATAGGAGCTACAAGAATCTCTACCCCGATCTATTGCGCGCCTACAGCGAAGGTCGCGCGCCAAAACCCGGCTGGAACCCGCGCTGCCCCAACAAGGTGCGTTACGAGATGCTGACGCGGCTTGGATATTTCGTCACCGAAAGTTCCGAACATTTCGCCGAATACACACCCTATTTCATCAAGGAAGGCCGTGAGGACCTGATCGAGAAATTCGGCATCCCGCTCGATGAATATCCCAAGCGCTGCATCGAACAGATCGAGCGCTGGAAGGGGCAGGCGGCGGCCTATCGGTCGGCTGACAAGATCGAAGTCAAGCAGTCGAAGGAATATGCATCTTCCATCATCAACTCGGTCTGGACCGGCGAACCTTCCGTGATTTACGGCAACCAGCGCAACAATGGCTGCATCACCTCGCTGCCAACAGATTGTGCAGCGGAAGTGCCGTGCCTTGTCGACCATAACGGCGTGCAGCCCACCTATATCGGCGAATTGCCGCCGCAGCTCACCGCCTTGATGCGTACCAACATCAATGTGCAGGAACTGACGGTACGGGCGTTGATGACCGAAAACCGCGAGCACATCTTCCACGCGGCGATGATGGACCCGCACACGGCGGCGGAACTGGATCTCGATCAGATCTGGTCGCTGGTGGATGACCTTCTCGTGGCCCATCGCGACTGGTTGCCGGAATGGACGCAAGCGGAGGTGAAGAGGGCGCGGGCGGTATAAGGACGCGACGGTAGCCGTCCACTACAAACTTAAACTTCATCCTCGGGCTCGTTCCGGGCATCCAGACACGTTGAAAAAAACTGGTGGCTGGCAGATGCTCGGGACAGGCCCGAGCATGACGAAGCAGGCCTTTGTCCTTCTTCAATTGACATGTGTCAAAGCCACGCCGCGATTCCTAACCTAAGAAGGCTCCAGTACCGGACTTTCTCTCGTTGAATATGGGAAATATCAGGTACGAATTGTGAACGTAAAGGTGGCTGGCTTCTTCGGATTATACGTATTAGGGTTGAAATCCGAGGGGTTCATGGGGAAGACGGATGTCAAAAAAAGGCTTGCTTATTGGTCTGTTGGTTCTGGTTGTTGCCATTGCCGCTTACTTTGCCTGGTCGAAGCTGAAAGGTGAGGGGCTGCCTTCCGGTTTCGTGGCCAGTAACGGCCGGATAGAGGCGGTCGAGATTGATATCTCCACCAAGACCGCCGGCCGCCTTCAGGACATCATGGTGCGCGAAGGCGATTTCGTGAAGGCCGGGCAGGTGCTTGCCCAGATGGATACGTCCCAGCTGGAGGCCAAAAAGCGGCAGGCGGAAGCCCAGCTTCGGCGCGCAAAAATCGCGATCGATACGGCCCACAGCCTTGTTGCCCAGCGGGAGGCAGAAAACACTTCGGCGCTTGCTGTGGTGGAGCAGCGCAAGGCGCAGCTCGATTCGGCATCCAAGACCTATGCGCGCTCGAAACAGCTGCTGACCGGTAACGCCGTATCGCAGCAGATCGTTGATGACAGCGAAGCGGCTGAGCAATCCGCCCGCGCCACGCTTGCCTCGGCACAGGCCTCGCTTGCCGCCTCGGATGCGGCTATAAACGCCGCCAAGGCGCAGATTGTTGATGCCGAGGCGGCGGTCGATGCCGCGCAGGCCGATATTGAGAGCATCGAGACAGACATTGCCGATGCGACACTGAAATCGCCCCGCGATGGCCGGGTGCAATATCGTATAGCCCAGCCCGGCGAAGTGCTCTCGGCCGGTGGACGTGTTCTCAACCTCGTTGATCTCGGCGATGTCTATATGACGTTCTTTCTTCCGACGGCCGAGGCAGGTCGCACCTCCATGGGCTCGGATGTGCGCCTGATACTGGACGCCGCACCGCAATATACCATTCCGGCAAAGGTTTCCTTTGTCGCCGATGTGGCGCAATTCACGCCGAAAACGGTTGAAACCGAGGAGGAGCGCCAGAAGCTCACCTTCCGGGTGCGCGCACAAATCCCGCAGGAGCTGCTGCAGAAATATATTCAGTATGTCAAAACCGGCCTTCCCGGTATGGCCTATGTCCGGCTTGATCCGAACGCCGCCTGGCCGGAAATCCTCGAACGCAATCTTGTAAAGTGACGGCGGCCGCAATGGTCACGCCCTCCGCGACGAGCACCAAAAACGATCCTGGCACGCCGGTCGCACGGTTGGCGGATGTACGGCTGACTTTCGGCAGCACGATGGCGCTGGCCGACATATCGGTCGAAGTTCCAGCCGGACGGATGATAGGCCTTATCGGGCCTGACGGTGTTGGCAAATCCAGCCTGCTTTCTCTTGTTTCCGGCGCACGCGCCATACAGAAGGGCAAGGTGGAGGTCCTGGGTGGCGACATGTCAGATCCGCGCCACCGCGACGATACCTGCCCGCGCATCGCCTATATGCCGCAGGGCCTCGGCAAGAACCTTTACCCAACCCTGTCCGTCTTCGAAAATATCGACTTTTTCGGTAGGCTGTTCGGACAGGATGGCAGGGAGCGACGGGCACGTATTGCCGAGTTGCTTGATCGCACTGGTCTCGAACCTTTCGCCGACCGTCCGGCCATGAAGCTTTCCGGCGGCATGAAGCAGAAGCTCGGACTCTGCTGTGCGCTGATCCACGATCCGGACCTGCTTATCCTCGATGAACCGACCACAGGGGTCGATCCGCTGTCGCGCCGGCAGTTCTGGGAGCTGATCGATTCCATTCGCGCCGGTCGCCCGGGTATGAGTGTGATTGTCGCGACGGCCTATATGGAAGAGGCCGCCGGTTTCGACTGGCTGGTTGCCATGGATGGCGGCAAGATCCTTGCCACCGGTTCGCCCGCCGAGCTGCTGCAACGCACCGCTGCCGCCAATCTTGATGCGGCCTTCATAGCGCTTCTGCCAGAGGAGAAACGCAAGGGTTACCGGGAGGTGCAGATTGAGCCCCGCAAGATGACCGGCGAGGGCGATTACGCCATCGAGGCCTCACATCTTAGTATGCGCTTCGGCGACTTTACTGCAGTCGACAATGTTAGCTTCAAGATTCCGCGCGGCGAGATTTTCGGCTTTCTTGGTTCGAACGGTTGCGGAAAATCTACCACGATGAAGATGCTGACCGGGCTTCTGGCTGCCAGTGAAGGTGAGGCGAAACTCTTTGGTCAGAAAGTGGATGCCAGCGACATGGCGATCCGCCACCGCGTCGGTTATATGAGCCAGGCCTTCTCGCTCTATTCCGAACTCACGGTTCGTCAGAACCTCGATCTTCATGCACGGCTGTTCAAGCTGCCGGAGGAGAAAATTGAGCCGCGTATCGCCGAAATGGCGGAGCGTTTCGATCTCGGCGCAGTCATGGAGACGCTGCCGGACGACTTGCCGCTCGGCATCAGGCAAAGACTGTCGCTTGCGGTAGCGATGATCCATTCGCCCGATATTCTCATTCTCGATGAGCCGACCTCCGGTGTCGACCCGGTGGCGCGAGACGGGTTCTGGCAAATCCTTGCCGATCTCTCCCGCAACGACAATGTCACCATCTTCATCTCCACCCATTTCATGAACGAGGCGGAGCGCTGCGACCGTATTTCGCTGATGCATGCCGGTAAGGTCCTTATCAGCGATACGCCTGACGCGATTACCAGAAGCCGGAATGCCGCAACGCTGGAGGAGGCTTTCGTCGCCTATCTCGAGGATGCCTCGGGTGTGAAGAAGGCTGATCTTGCAGCAGCGCCCGTGGCGGCAGCGGCGTTGCCCCCGACGCAGCACATTGCGCCCGCCCGCAAGAGGTTCTTCGATTTCAGACGCATGTTCAGCTATACGCGCCGCGAGGCGCTGGAACTGCAGCGCGATCCCATTCGCGGCACGCTCGCGGTGCTTGGCAGCGTCATCCTGATGTTCGTCATCGGATACGGCATCAATCTCGATGTCGAAGACCTGACCTTCGCGGTGCTGGACCGCGACGATTCTACCATCAGCCGCGATTATGTGCTCGATATTGCCGGTTCCCGTTATTTCATCGAGAAGGAACCGATCCGCGACTATGCCGATATGGACCGGCGGATGCGTGACGGGGAACTCAGCCTTGCCATCGAAATTCCCCCCGGTTTCGGCCGCGATGTCCTGCGCGGCGCGACGGTGGAGGTTGGCGCCTGGATAGACGGCGCCATGCCGCAGCGGGCGGAGACCGTGCGCGGTTACGTGCAGGGCATGCACCAGACATGGCTGGCGCGCAAGGCGAGTGAAATCTACGGTAGCGCGGCGACGCAAAGCAGTTTCAGCATCGAAACACGCTATCGTTATAACCCTGACGTCAAAAGCCTCGTCGCCATGGTGCCGGCGGTCATTCCGCTGCTGCTGATGCTCATTCCGGCCATGCTGGCGGCGCTCAGCGTGGTGCGGGAAAAGGAGCTTGGCTCCATCGTCAATCTTTATGTGACGCCGACCACGCGACTGGAATTCCTGATCGGCAAGCAGCTTCCTTATGTGGCGCTCGGAATGCTCAATTTCCTTCTGTTGACCGCCTTTTCGATCTTCATCTTCCGGGTGCCGTTTACCGGCAGTTATCTCGCCTATGCGACGGGTGCGTTGCTTTTCGTCATCATCGCCACATCCATCGGTCTTGTCATGTCTTCCTTCATGAAGAGCCAGATCGCGGCGATTTTTGGCACTGCCTTGTTGACGCTCATTCCGGCCACGCAATATTCGGGCATGATTGATCCCGTCTCGTCGCTGCAGGGGGCAGGAGCCTTTATCGGTAACATCTATCCAGCCAGCTATTTCATGACCATTTCGCGCGGGACCTTCTCCAAGGGGCTGGATTTCGCCGGCCTTTCCGGCTCGTTCCTGCCGCTCATCATCGCCATTCCGCTGCTGCTCATCGCCGGTGCCGCTCTATTGAGGAAACAGGCGTCATGAGGTTGTTTTCGTCCAACATCTTCCAGCTCGGCATTAAGGAACTGCGCGGCCTTGCGCGTGACGGCATGTTGCTGCTCCTGATCGTCTATGCCTTCACGCTGCAGATATACACCGGTTCCAGCGCTCTGCCGGAGACGCTGAACAATGCCGCCATCGCCATTGTCGATGAGGATCAGTCGCCGCTTTCCGGTCGCATCAGCACGGCATTTTATCCGCCCTATTTCGCGCCGCCGAAGCAGATTTCCATCGCCGAAATGGACAAGCGCATGGATGCGGGTCTCGATACCTTCGCGCTCAATATCCCGCCGGATTTCCAGCGTCGGCTGATGGCCGGCCAGCAGCCTGCCATCCAGCTCAACATCGATGCCACCCGCATGAGCCAGGCTTTCAGCGGCGGCGGTTATGTGCAGAGCATCGTGACGAGCGAAGTTCAGGAATATATCAACCGTTATCGCGGTGCGACCTCGGTGCCGGTGGAACTGACGCTGCGCTCCCGTTTCAATCCGGAGCTGGACAAATCCTGGTTCGGCTCGATCAATAACATCATCACCGCCATCACCATGCTGTCGATCGTGCTGACGGGAGCGGCGCTCATTCGTGAGCGCGAGCACGGCACGGTCGAGCATCTGTTGGTCATGCCGGTCACGCCGCTGGAAATCATGCTCAGCAAGGTTTGGTCCATGGGCCTTGTTGTGCTGGTAGCCTCGGCATTTTCCCTTTTTGTTGTCGTCAGGGGGCTGCTCGCCATTCCAATCGAAGGCTCGCTCTCGCTTTTCCTGCTCGGAACCGCTTTGCAGCTCTTTGCGATGACATCAATGGGCATTTTCCTCGCGACTGTTGCCGGTTCCATGCCGCAATTCGGCATGTTGCTGATCCTGTTCCTGCTGCCGCTGCAGGTGCTCTCGGGCGCCATGACGCCGCGTGAAAGCATGCCTGACATCATCCAGTACATCATGCTGCTCGCGCCCAACACGCATTTCGTCATTCTGGCGCAGTCGGTGCTTTTCAGGGGTGCGGGGCTGGATGTGGTCTGGCCGCAATTGCTGGCTCTGCTCGCCATTGGCTCGGCGCTCTTCATTTTTGCGCTTCGTCGCTTCCGGCGGTTCCTGCGCTGAACGGCTGGAGAAAAGCCGGTTTTACGCCATTTCCGCACGAGTTGAATTAATTGTGTTCGGTAACGGGATGTTCGCCTTCCCGGAATATGCCTATGAGACGGCTGGGTAAAAGAGGGCTTGTTCAGGAGTATCACAATGAATATCGCAGCACGTCTGTCGCTGGCGGCCATGATAGCACTGGCCGCGACACCATCTTTCGCATCGGAGGATATGGCTTCGGGGACGAGCGAGGCAATATTCGGTTTCGGTGGTGCGCTGACGAAAGAAGACATGCTGAAAAGTGCTACCCTCATTCCGGTTGAATACGAAAAGAATGCCATTCTGGGCGGCGGTTATCAGTTTTATCCCTATAGTCTAGGCAGCGTGAGACTGGGTGGCGAAATCGGCATTGCCGCAAGGTTCGGCAAGGGCTTTACCGGTGAAGTGTGGGCTGGCCCGGTTGCGCGTTATGAGCAGATCAGGCTCGGTGAGCGGCTGTTCATCACGCCGAGTTTCACCGCCGGCCTCAGCCTCGTCACGGACGCACAGCGGGGTCGCGAACGCGAGCAGGAAATCAAGGATGGTGGCAATGCCAATGTCCTGTTTTACCTCGGGCCCGAGATCAACGTCTCCTTCAGCGAGGATTCCTCGACGGAATTCTTCTGGCGCCTTCACCACCGCTCCGGTGGTGGCAAGACATTGGGCAATATGAAGGGCGCGACAAACGCCAACGTCTTCGGCGTGCGCTACAAGTTCTAAGGGGAGGGGCGTATAGGCGCACCTCCATGTGGCTGAATTTTCAGCCGCCTGTCATTTTCCAAGAAGAGCTAAACTGGAACCCTTGCGCCCAACGCATGGGTGCAATGACTTATTCTGCCTGTTAATTCGTCATCGAAAAGCGCATATACGGGACATCAAACGACGCCGGAACGAAAACGTTGCTGACGTCACCTAAACCTCAGAAAGGGTCATGTCATGAACGTAGCACGCAGCTTTAACAATTGGCGCAAATATCGTCAGACCGTCAACGAACTGGGCCGTATGAGCTCCCGTGAACTGCACGATCTCGGTATTGATCGCAGCCAGATCAACAGCGTTGCCCGCGCCGCTGTCGGCAGATAATACAGGCGATATCGCCGCTTATGAATGCTTCAACGCCCGCTTAGCGGGCGTTTTTGCTTTTTGGCATCCCCCGTGGTTTTCCACCTCGGCGATGCCGCTGATCGCGCGGGGGAGTTTTCACCTGTCCGCAGGCTAAGGTCTCGCCGCCTAGATCGCGCGGCCTTGCGGCGATGCTGCATCGGATTTTCGAGGGAGAAAATTGCCATGCGTAAGGCGCATATCTGTGCTGCAACCTTGTGCCTGTGAAACGCGCGGAAAAATGTTATCTTCCAATCATCGAAACGGATGTACCTCCTCCCACATCCTTTCGGTAATGCGGGTGATCCTACTCCTCCTCCCAAAGGATTGCCCCGGGGACAGCGGTTTTCCTCCTCCCATATCGCTGTTCATCTTTTCAGAAAGCCTGCCGCACCTCCTCCCGCGGCAGGCTTTTTTGTTTTAAGCGCTTTTTCTAAGGACGAGGGTGTCACTCGAAGGGCATCATGCCGATCGGGGTCACTGCATGGGTGCCGGCGCGTTTTGCGATGGCATAAGCGAGGCACTGTTCGACGGCGTCCTGTGGCACGGGCTTTGAGATAACACCCGCCCCGACGCCAAGATTAACAACGACCTCCGGGTTGGCCGTCATAAAAATGACGACCACACCGCTTTCAGAAAGTCTGCGGCCGATCTCAGGACCGGTTTGGCCGTCTGCCAGATTGACGTCAACAAAAGCTACATCGGCGCTGCGGCCCAGCGCGATGGCGTCCTCCAAGCGGTTGGCAATGCCGATAACGTTGGCCTCATCTTCTGCCTGCATGATGGAATCTTCAATATCCATGGCAATCAGAAATTCGTCTTCCACGATCAGGACGCGTGGTTGTTGCGTGCTGTAACCCGTTTCTCTCTGCAAGACGTCCGCCAACATTGCCTGTCTCCATTCCGTGCGCTCATGGGGCGCTGTCGGCAGGCAAACACCTGTCGGCGCAACTCGTTCCAAAGTGAGATAAACATAGTGAATGGAGTGTAAACGGCGTGCCTTTTCGGCTATCACCACTGAATAGCGAAGCAGTTGATTCGGTTCGGTTTTCATCCGGGTAAGGGGTCGGAGAACGTCACCGTGGAGCATATTTCGCCCCCTGGAACGCCAGTCTTTCGTCATTCTGGCGCAATAGGCTGGCATGAAAATTCAAAGCGTTACAGCCTTCTTTTCCTGTCAGGATAGAGGTGCTGCGACCTTGCTGACCATTCGCGTGCCGCAATCAAAAACGGCGCCGGACCCTATGAGTTAAGAAAGAGAATAAGACGATGACCCAGTCTCCGCGCGCCACCATTGCCCGCAACACGCCCAATATCGCCGTCGTCGGCGTCGGTGGCGGTGGCGGCAATGCGATCAACAACATGATTGCCGAGGGCATTAGCGGAGTGGATTTCATTGCCGCCAACACGGATGCGCAGGCGCTGAAGAAAACCAATGCGCCGCGGCTCGTGCAGTTGAGTTCCGAGTTGACCGGTGGCCTGGGTGCGGGCGCCGATCCCGAGGTCGGCCGTCAGGCGGCGATCGATTCGCTTGATGAGATCATGGATCACTTAAGCGGTTACGACATGTGCTTCATCACCGCCGGCATGGGCGGCGGCACGGGCACGGGTGCGGCGCCCGTTATCGCCGAAGCCTGCCGTGCAAAGAACATCCTCACCGTCGGTGTCGTCACGCTTCCGTTCAGCTTCGAGGGTGCACGGCGTATGCGGGCGGCCGAATATGGCTTCGCCAACCTGCTCAACACTGCCGATACCGTTATCGTTATTCCCAACCAGAACCTGCTGCGTATCGCCGATGCTGGCACCACCTTCGAAAATGCGCTGAAGACCGCCGACAAGGTTCTGTCGCTTGGGGTGCGCTGCATCACTGATCTCATTCTGCGCGAAGGCCTCGTCAATCTCGATTTTGCCGACGTGCGTTATGTCATGAAGAATGGCGGACGCGCGCTTATGGGTACGGCGCAGGCCAAGGGCCCGAAACGTGCCTCGGAAGCGGCAGCGGCAGCCATCGCCAATCCGCTGCTCGGCGAACCCTCATTGAAGGAGGCAAGAGGTGCTCTGGTCTCCATTTCGGGCGGCAACGATCTAACACTGTATGAAATTGACGAGGCGATGACGCTGGTGCGCGAAGCTGTAAGCGAGGAGACCGACGTGGTGATGGGCGCTTCCTTCGATCCGACGCTGGATGGCGCTTTCAAGATTTCCGTCGTAGCCACGGGCCTGCGCAACTAATGTCTGCTTAGGACGCTGGCGCCCACGCCACAAATTGAACGATTAAAAGCCGTCGCGGGTAATTTTCGCGACGGCTTTTTGTTGTTTTTGAACAATTATTCCGCCATTCGGGAAGGCAGTGCTGCAACGCGTCGTTGATAACGAAAAAATATAATAGTACTCTTTATGTCGACAAGAGGGATTTGATGATGACGGATGTAATTGCTTCTGCCGAGCGCAAACGCGGTTCCGGCGTGAAGATGGTCTATGACCTGCTGCGCGACGAGATTCTCGATCTGGTGCTGCCGCCCGGCAGTCCCATCGATGAGGTGCAGCTTGCCGAACGATTCAAGATGTCGCGTACGCCGATCCGTGAGGCGCTGGTGCGGCTTTCGGGCGAGGGGCTGATCGATACGTTGCCGAACCGCTCGACCATGGTGTCGAATATCGATTTCCTCAACATGCACACCTATTTCGATGCGCTGGTCTTGATGTACCGGGTAACGACCCAGCTTGCCGCGCAATATCACCGTCCGGAAGATCTGGCCGGCATCCGCGCCCATAATGCGGAATTCGCCATCGCGGTTGAGGAGCAGGACGCGCTGGCGATGATTTCCACCAATGCCGCCCTTCACCTCTCCATCGCCGAGGCCGGACGGAATCCCTATTTTACCAGCCTGTTCAAGCGGCTGCTGGACGAGGGGCGACGCATCCTCCGGCTTTATTACCAGTCCTATGATGATCGTCTACCCAAGCGCTTCGTCGATGACCATGAAGAGATGATAGCGGCCATTGCCGCGCGCGATATCGCTCTTTCCGAAAGGCTGGCGCGGGAGCACGCCGAACAGATCGTGCGGCAGGTGCAGAAACTGCTGGTGCGAAACGAGCGGCTGGAAATAAATCTTTAGCTTGTCGATTTCTTGTCGACAAATAAAATACAAGATAGTAATGTCCCTCTCGAAAGGGTGGCGCGGACGTGCGTCCATTCCCGAAAAAACATGTCCCTTAGGAGCTAGTAATGACGGCCAGCATTTTTTCCGGCGTGATTCCCGCCTTGATGACGCCCTGCAAGGATGATCGCACCCCCGATTTCGATGCGCTTGTTCGCAAGGGCAAGGAACTGATCGCCGATGGCATGTCCGCGGTCGTTTATTGCGGCTCCATGGGCGACTGGCCGCTCCTGACGGACGAGCAGCGCATGGAAGGCGTCGAGCGCCTGGTGAAGGCTGGCATTCCGGTTATCGTCGGCACGGGTGCGGTCAACACGGCGTCTGCCGTTGCCCATGCCGCCCACGCCCAGAAGGTTGGCGCCAAGGGGCTGATGGTCATTCCTCGTGTTCTGTCGCGCGGTTCGGTGATCGCTGCCCAGAAGGCTCACTTCAAGGCGATCCTCTCGGCTGCGCCGGAAATCCCTGCCGTCATCTACAACAGCCCCTATTATGGTTTTGCGACCCGCGCCGATCTCTTCTTCGCGCTGCGCGCCGAACACAAGAACCTCGTCGGCTTCAAGGAATTCGGCGGCCCTGCCGATATGCGTTATGCCGCTGAAAACATCACCAGCCGTGATGACGATGTGACCCTGATGATTGGCGTCGATACCGCCGTTTTCCACGGCTTCGTCAATTGCGGCGCAACCGGCGCTATCACCGGTATTGGCAATGTCCTTCCGAAAGAAGTCATTCATCTCTGCAAGCTGTCCCAGGCGGCCGCCAAGGGTGATGCGGATGCCCGCGCCCGCGCGCTCGAGCTGGAACAGGCGCTCGCCGTGCTCTCCTCCTTCGATGAAGGCCCGGATCTGGTTCTTTACTTCAAGCATATGATGGTGCTGAAGGGCGAAAAGGAATACACGCTGCACTTCAACGAAACCGATGCCCTGACGGACAGCCAGCGCGGTTATGTCGAAGCGCAGTTCAAGCTCTTCAACAGCTGGTATGCCGACTGGAGCAAGCTGCCGGGCGCAGTGCAGACCTGCAAGGCTGCCTGAACAGTCGCTGACGTGAAAACGAAAGGCCCGCGACTGCGGGCCTTTTTTGCATTTATGAGGTTCGAGCGTTTCTTGGCTTCGACGTCATCCCCGGACTTGTCCCACGGCTGCACGGTTTAAATTTTCTGCCGGCTAAAATCCCCACGAAGTTGGTGATGAAGAGTGGATATTCTCTCGGCGTCATCCTCGGCCTTGTGCCGAGGTTCTAATCACGGTGAATAAATCAATACGTTGCAGATCCTCGGGACAGGCCCGAGGATGACGGAGGAAAGGTTTGCGGATTCCGCCGTCAATTCTGCACCGGGCCGCGGGCATTGTGTATACTGTTCTCCGACTCGGTCAGGAGACCGCGTCCAGACCTTTCTCCAGCAGCCGGTCTAGGCCGCTTACTTCAGCAGCGGAAAGCGTGATGCCTTCGCTTTCCGATTTGACGCGGGCAGCAAAGCGACGGCCGGAGGGCAATCGAGCGCCTTGGCCGATAATGGCATCGAACAGCACTTCGGCGCGCTGGAAGGGATCGCCCGGGCGCCCCTTGGCGAAGGCTTCCGGGGAGAACGCAACGATCAACTCGCCGTGGAAAGGCGCCAGCGTCGTGGTGCCGAGATAATCGAGCACTTCGGGGCTGGTGAGATCGCCGATCATAATGCCGGCGAGAAGCTCAATCATGGTGCCGATGGCCGAACCCTTATGACCGCCAAAGGGCAGCATGGCGCCGGCCAGCGCCGCCTCCGGGTCGGTGGTCGGGTTGCCTTCAACATCCACGGCCCAGCCTTCAGGCAAAGATTTTCCAGCGCGTCGGTGCAGTTCTATCTCACCGCGCGCGGCAACGGATGTCGCGAAATCAAAGACGTAGGGCGACGCGCCCTTGCGTGGCCAGCCGAAGGCAAAGGGGTTGGTGCCAAGCAGTGGTCTGGTTCCGCCGGTTGGTGCGACGGTGGAGTAACTCGGGCACATCACCAGCCCGGCCAGCCCGTTCGAGGTCAGTCCCTCGACCTCTGGCCAGAGCGCCGAAAAATGCGTGCAATCATTGATGACAAGCGCTGCAACGCCCAGGCGTTTCGTGCGCTCCGCCAGAACCGGCAAGCCGAGTTCGAAGGCGGGATTGGCGAAACCACCCCTGGCGTTGACCTTCACAATGGCTGTGCCGTCGTCTTGCGCCACCTCCGGTATCGCATCTGGCTTCACTTTGCCCGCCTTGACGGTGCGAAGCGCGCCTTCGATGCGGTAAATGCCATGCGATTTGCAGGCGTCCCGTTCGCCGGCAGTGATGACGCGTGCGAGCGCTCCCGACTGTACGGCATTCAGTCCAGCTCGCAAAAAAATCGACTCGACCCGCTGGAACAGTGCTTCAATGGTCAAGGTGGTCATGTCGCTCATCATAGTCCTCCGATACGGGCTCGCACATTTTGAATACATAAAGTATACAAAGGCGGGAGTATTGCAATCTGTCTTTTCTGCGAAGCTCCATGAGGACGGAAATCCACTCTATCAGGCACCAAGATTGCCTGAGGTATCCATTCCCGTGTCGCATAGAGGAATGAGGGGCGGGATGTTTCGGCCCCGCGCGCACTGGCGAAACTCATCCACCAAACCTCTCCAGTTCGCACCTGCAAAAATTCTTTTTGTATACTCATTGTATTTTTATATTGATTTATCGCTGTCATGGGGAAATAGTGACCGCGCCTTCAAGGGCAGACCAATTCTGGGAGCAAATCAAAAATGAAGAAATCGGTCATTTTCGCCGGCCTCTTGGCCGCCACTTCCGCTATCACCCCGGCCAAGGCTGACAAGCTTGACGACATCATCTCGTCCGGCACGCTGCGTTGCGCCGTCGTGCTTGACTTCCCACCCATGGGTGCGCGCGATGACGCCAATAATCCGATCGGCTTTGACGTCGATTATTGCAACGATCTGGCCAAGGTGCTGGGTGTCACGGCTGAAATCGTCGAGACCCCGTTCCCCGAGCGTATTCCGGCGCTGATGTCCGGTCGCGTCGACGTCGGCGTCGCCTCGACTTCCGATACGCTGGAACGCGCCAAGACGGTCGGCATGACCGTGCCTTACTTTGCTTTCGAAATGGCTGTCACCGCCAATGACAAGTCCGGCATCAAGTCCTTCGAAGACATGAAGGGCAAGACTGTTGGCGCAACCGCCGGTACCTTCGAAGCGATCGCTCTCGAAAAGACTGTCAAGGAATGGGGCGTGGGCGAGTTCCGTCCTTACCAGACGCAGGCTGACGTGTTCCTCGCGCTCAGCCAGGGCCAGATCGATGCAACGGTCTCCACCTCGACCGTTGCGCAGTCGACGGTGAAGAGCGGCAAGTTCGCCGGCATCTCGGTGGTCGGCAAGGCACCGTATGATATCGACTATGTCTCGCTGTTCACCAACCGTGACGAATACGGCTTCATCAACTACCTGAACCTTTTCATCAACCAGCAGGTTCGCACCGGCCGTTACGCGGAACTCTACAAGAAATGGGTTGGCGGTGAGGTTCCCTCGCTCACCGTCAACGGCGTTTATCGCTGATCAGGACTTTTCGTAAACGGCGCGGTCGAAATGACCGCGCCGTTGATCGTTTCTGAAAAGGCGGGACTCTTGATGTTCAATTATACATTCCACTGGAATCAGGCGCTGAAGGCTTTGCCCCAGCTTCTGGACGGTGCGGTGGTGACGCTGCAGATCGCCATTCTATCGATGGTGATCGGCCTGACCTTCGCCATCGTGCTGACGCTGTTCCGGCTCTCCGGCAACCGCATCCTCGGCGCCTTTGCTTCTGTCTGGGTGGAAATCGCCCGCAACACGCCGGCGCTGTTCCAGATTTACATGGCCCATTTCGGCCTTGGCAATTTCGGCATTCACCTTAGCCCCTATACGGCGCTTCTCGTCGGTATCGCCTTCAACAATGCCGGTTATCTCGCAGAGAATTTCCGTGGCGCGCTGAAAGCCATTCCCGATACGCAGACCCGTTCAGGCCGCTCGCTCGGCATGACGTCGATGCAGACTTTCCGACTGATCATCTTGCCGCAGATGCTGCGCGTTGCGTTTCTGCCCGCCACAAACCAGATGGTCTGGGCGATCCTGATGACCTCGCTCGGTGTCACGGTCGGTATGAACACGGATCTCGCCGGTGTTACCCAGGCGCTTAACGCCCGTTCGTTCCGCACCTTCGAATTCTTCGCGCTTGCCGCGGTCATCTATTATGTGATCGCCAAGATCGTCACGCTCGCCGCCCGATTGCTGGCCGCGCGTCTGTTTCGTTACTGAGAGAGGTGAGCCATGTTTGAAACCGCTCTCACCTGGAGTGATCTCGCCTTCCTGGCCAAGGGTGCCGGCATGACGCTTGCCGTCACCGCTGTTGCCGTCACGGCAGGCACCATTATGGGGATCATCTTCGGCGTCATCCGTTTCCAGTTCGGACCTTATTGGTCGCTGCCGCTGACTTTCATTCTGGATATTTTCCGTTCCGTACCACTGCTCATCCAGCTGGTTCTCGGCAATGCCTTCCAGTCGATCGCCAAGCTCGGCTGGCCACCCTTCACCACCTCCTGCGTGGTTCTGTCGCTCTATACCGCGGCCTATTGCACGGAAATCGTGCGTGGCGGCATCGAAGCGGTGCCGTCGAACACCCGCCGCGCCTGCCGGTCGCTCGGCATGACCTGGTCACAGGACATGCGTTACATCGTTCTACCGCTCGCCACGCGTGTGTCATTGCCGGCGTGGATCGGTCTGACGCTGGGTGTGATGAAGGATTCCGCGCTTGTTTTGTGGCTCGGCCTCATCGAGCTTCTGCGCGCCTCGCAGATCCTCGTTACCCGCCTGCAGGAACCGCTGACCATTCTGATGATCTGCGGCGCCATCTACTTCCTTATCAGCTTCCCCATCGCCCGTTTCGGCGGGTATCTCGAAAGACGGTGGTCCCCCAATGATTGAGATCGAAAACGTCCGCAAATCCTTCGGCCCGCTGGAGGTTCTGAAAGGGATCAACCTCACCGTCAACAAGGGCGAGGTCGTCACCATCATCGGTGGCTCCGGCTCCGGCAAGTCGACCCTGCTCACCTGCATCAACGGCCTTGAGCCCATCGACAGCGGCAAGATCGTCATCGACGGCACCGAGGTGCATGCCAAATCGACTGACCTCAACAAGCTGCGCCGCAAGGTCGGCATCGTCTTCCAGCAATGGAACGCTTTCCCGCATCTGACGGTGCTTGAAAACGTCATGCTCGCACCCCGCAAGGTGCTCGGTATCTCGAAGGAGCAGGCCGAGGAAATCGCGGTGAAGCAATTGACCCATGTGGGCCTTGCCGAAAAGCTGAAGGTCTACCCGAACCGCATGTCCGGCGGCCAGCAGCAGCGTATGGCGATTGCCCGCGCGCTCGCCATGTCGCCGGAATATATGCTGTTCGACGAAGTCACCTCCGCGCTCGATCCGATGCTGGTGGGCGAAGTGCTCGACACACTGAAGATGCTGGCGGATGAGGGCATGACGATGATTTGCGTCACGCACGAAATGGCCTTCGCCCGTGATGTCTCGAACCGCGTCGCCTTCTTCCATCAGGGCGTAATGGCTGAGATCGGCACGCCGGATCAGCTCTTTGGCGCGCCGCAGCATCCTGAAACGCAGAAGTTCCTGGCGAGCGTGCGGTAATGCCTGCGAATGATGTCATCGTCATCGGGGCCGGCGTTGTCGGCCTCTCGGCGGCAATCGCGGCGCAGGGCCGCGGTCTTTCGGTTACCGCTATCGACCGCGAAGGACCGGCGGCGGGGGCTTCGGCCGGCAATGCCGGCGCTTTCGCTTTCACCGATATCCTGCCGCTTGCATCGCCCGGCATTCTCTGGAAAGCGCCGAAATGGCTCATCGATCCGCTGGGTCCGCTCAGCGTGCCGCCGGCCTATGCGCTGAAGATCGCGCCGTGGATGTTCCGGTTCTGGCGGGCCTGCGCGGCATCGAAAGTCGAACACTCCACCGCCGCCCAGACGGCGCTGATGGACCTTTCCAAGGCAGAGCTGGAGCCGTTCCTCAAAAAGACGGACACGATTGCGATGCTGCGCAAGGAGGGGAACCTTCAGGTCTATGAAAGCGAGGCGGAATTCGAAGGCTCGCTTGCTGGCTGGAAGGCGCGCGAACGTCACGGCATCGAGTTCCGGCATCTGAATGCCGAACAAATGGCCGAGATACAGCCCGGCATCGCGCCGCGTTTTACTTGCGGGACCTTTACGCCCGGCTGGTATTCCATCGCCGATCCCAAGCTTTATACGCTGGCGCTGGCCGACCATTTCCGCACCATCGGCGGCCGTATCGAATGCCTCGATATCGCTTCGCTTCGACCGCTTGAAGACGGTGTCGAGGTGGTGAGCCATGACGGCCGCACCCGCAGGGCCGCCAAGGTGGTACTGGCAGCCGGCGCCTTTTCACATCGCATCGCCCGTTCGCTCGGGGAAAAAATTCCGCTCGAAACCGAACGGGGGTATAATACAACCCTGCCGTCTGGCGCCTTCGATCTGCGCACGCAGGTGACTTTCGGCGGCCATGGTTTTGTCGTTACCCGCCTTTCCTCCGGTATCCGCGTTGGCGGTGCCGTGGAGCTCGGCGGGCTGGAGCTTCCGGCCAATTTTGCCCGTTCCGAGGCGCTTTTGACCAAGGCGAAGGCCTTCCTGCCGGGCCTGAAAACCGAAGGCGGCAAGCAGTGGATGGGCTTTCGCCCCTCGTTGCCGGACAGCCTGCCGGCCATCGGGCAAGCGCGGTACACGGCACGAGTGGTTTATGCTTTCGGCCATGGGCATCTGGGGCTGACGCAATCTGCGGGCACGGCGCGCATCGTCGCTGATCTTCTGACGGGGCAAAAGCCCGCCATCGATACAGGGGCATTTTCGCCGCAACGTTTCTAGAGAGTTTTGGCTTTTCTCCGAAACGCAAAAACTCTTGGCTCTGTTTTTCAAGCATTTACCGGGCGTAGAACCGCTATGCGGTTTTGACGGAAATGCTTTGGGGAGGTTTTCGATGTTTTCTGCCGTTCCTGAAGCTCGCAGCATTCTGGCCGGAGCCGCCGAGGGTCCCGTGATTGCCTCGACCGAAGCGCTGAGCTTCTGGGGCGGGGTCGATCCTGCCACCGGCAAGGTGATCGACGTTCACCACCCGTTGCATGGCGTCTGTCTCACCGGCGGCGTGCTGTTCATGCCGACCAGCCGCGGCTCATGCACCGGTTCGGGCGTTCTGCTGGATCTTATCCTCACCGGCCGTGCGCCCTCGGCGCTGGTTTTCTGCGAGGCTGAAGACGTCCTGACGCTGGGTGCCCTCGTTGCGGCGGAAATGTTCGACAGGGCTCTGCCGGTCGTCCGTCTCGATGCGGATAATTTTGCCCGCTTTTCGCGTGCTGCGCATGTCAGCATCAATGAGAGCACCATTGAGGCCGACGGTATCTCGCTTGCCATCGCGCCGCCGGCGACGGCCCATCTCGACCTGAAGGACGAGGATGGCGCAATGCTGGAAGGGCGCGACGGCATTGCCGCGCGGCAGGCCATGCGCATCATCGTCGCCATGGCCGCCCAGCAGGGGGCGTCGACGCTTGTCGATGTGACGCAGGGTCATATCGATGGCTGTATCTATGCCAGCCCCGCCAACCTAACCTTTGCGGAAAAAATGGCTGACATGGGCGGCAACGTGCGGGTGCCGACGACCATGAACGCCATTTCGGTGGACAAGGCGAATTGGCGGGCGCAGGGCGTGCCGGAGGATTTCGGCGATCCGGCCGCAAGGCTGGCGGATGCCTATGTGCGCATGGGCTGTCGTCCCACCTTCACGTGTTCGCCTTACCTGCTCGATAGCGCGCCGAGTGCCGGCGAATCGATTGGCTGGGCCGAATCGAATGCGGTGATCTTCGCCAATACGGTGCTCGGTGCCCGCACCGCAAAGCACCCGGATTTTCTCGATCTCTGCATTGCGATGACGGGCAGGGCGCCGCTTTCCGGGGTGTATCTCGAAGAAAACCGCCGGCCGCTGCGGATCATCGATGTGGCCTTGCCAGCTGGCATCGATGACGCCTTCTGGCCGCTCGTCGGCTATCTCGCCGGCAAGGCCGCGCCGGATTGCATTCCGCTACTACGAGGCCTCGGTTCCGCAAAGCCCTCGCGGGATGATCTGAAAGCGCTTTGCGCCGCCTTTGGCACCACCTCCGCCTCGCCCATGCTGCATATCGAGGGCGTGACACCGGAAGCGGAGCTTGCGCGGCTCGAAACCGCCGAAACCGTGACCATTTCGCTCGCCGATATGGCCGCCGGCTGGTCGCTTCTGAACGAGGGGCCGGAGGAGGTGCAGCTCGTTGCCATCGGCAGCCCTCACGCCTCGCTGGAAGAGTGCCGCGCCCTTGCCGCCGCGTTCAACGGCCGCAAACGCCATACGGATGTCGCCGTCATCGTCACCGCCGGTCAGCAAATCATCGATGCGGCTGTGCAGGACGGCACGCTGCAGAAATTGAAGGACAGCGGCGTACAGGTGCTGCCTGATCTCTGCTGGTGTTCGATTTCCGAGCCGGTCTTTCCGACAAAGACCCGTGCGCTCATGACCAATTCCGGCAAATACGCCCATTACGGTCCCGGTCTGAGCGGCCGCGCGGTGCGTTTCGGCAGCCTTGCCGATTGCGTCGACAGCGCGCTGACCGGCCGTGCTGTTTCCCGTCTTCCTTCCTGGCTTTCCTGAGGAGAATTTAATGCGCAGTATCAAGACCGTTCATGTCATCTCCGCCCATGCGGAAGGTGAAGTGGGAGATGTGATTGTCGGCGGTGTGAAGCCGCCACCGGGTGAGACGATCTGGGAACAGAGCCGCTTCATCGCCCGCGATGAGACGCTTCGCAACTTCGTGCTCAACGAACCGCGTGGCGGCGTGTTCCGCCACGTCAACCTTCTGGTGCCGCCCAAACATTCCGATGCGGATGCTGCCTTCATCATCATGGAGCCGGAAGATACGCCGCCCATGTCCGGCTCCAATTCCATCTGCGTTTCCACCGTGCTGCTCGATGGCGGCATCGTGCCGATGCAGGAGCCGGAAACCCATATGCTACTGGAAGCTCCCGGCGGTTTGGTGAAGGTGCGCGCCGAATGCCGCAACGGCAAGGCCGAGCGTATTTTCGTGCAGAACCTGCCCAGCTTTGCCGCAAAGCTCGATGCGGAACTTGAGGTCGAAGGTCTCGGCACGCTGAAGGTGGACACCGCCTATGGTGGCGACAGCTTCGTTATCGTCGACGCCGAAGCGATGGGCTTCAGCCTGAAGCCGGAAGAGGCGCATGAGATCGCCCGCCTCGGCGTGCGCATCACCAATGCCGCCAACAAGGCTCTGGGCTTCGATCATCCCGAAAACCCGGATTGGCGGCATTTTTCTTTCTGCCTGTTCGCTGGCAAGGTCGAACGCACGGCCGAAGGCCTGCGGGCAGGGGCGGCCGTCGCCATCCAGCCGGGCAAGGTGGATCGCTCCCCCACCGGCACGGCGCTTTCGGCCCGTATGGCGGTGCTGCATGCACGCGGCGAAATGAAGGAAGGGGAAACGCTGACGGCGGTGTCTCTGATCGGCTCGACCTTCACCGGCCGTATTGTCGGAACCACAACAGTCGGCGACCGCCCGGCCATCCTGCCGGAAATCTCCGGTCGAGGCTGGATCACCGGAATACACCAGCACATGCTCGATCCGTCGGATCCATGGCCGGAGGGGTATCGGCTGACGGATACATGGGGTGCGAAGTAAATAAGGGCGTTAAGGTCACTCAGGTGGAATTTTGAGATATGTCGCGGCGCTGCGGCATTTCTCTTCTCCCCGCCGGGGAGAAGGTGGCCCGAAGGTTCGGATGAGGGGGCACGCTCACTGCATACCGCCGGCCTTGCCCCCTCATCCCGCTGCAGCGGACTTCTCCCCGGCGGGGAGAAGAAGTAAGCAGCACCCGCTCGTCCCAATAGGTCTAGACGCTCACTGGCTCAACCGCTTCGTCGTTTCCCGCACGATCAGCTCGAAGCCGACATCCACTCGTGCCCCTTCGGGAACAGCGGCATCCTTTTCCGGCTCCAATATCGAAAGCAGCAATTCGCCCGCCTTGCGGCCGATCATCTGCGCATCGACCCGGATAGTCGAAATCGCCGGATAACATTGCCGGCCGATATCGAAATCTCCGAAGCCGAGAATGGAAACCTGGTCGGGCACGGTAATGCCGCGGCGGTGACATTCCATCAGTGCGCCTACGGCGGAAATATCGGAGACGGCGAAAATACCTTCGACATCGGGCGCCTTTGTCAGCAGCGAACCGAGCGTCCTTGCACCGTGATCATAGGAAACCGGCGCGCTCCCCTCGCGGATGATGAGGTCGTCGGAAATGCCGGCTTCGCGCAGTGCTGCACCAAAACCGAGAAGGCGGCTTTCTCCGCGCCAGTCCTTCACATGACCATCGGCCCTGGAACCGAGCGCACCGATTCTCTTGAAGCCGAGCGATATCAAGTGTTTGGCGGCGGTTCTTCCCACTTCGTAATTGGAAAAACCGACCGCATGGTCGATCGGATGTTCGGGCACGTCCCAGATTTCAACGATCGGGATACCGGCGCGCATCAACACCTCGCTCGCCATTTTAGTATGCACCGTGCCGGCGACGACGATGGCATCGGGGCGGCGCTCCATCATGGTGCGGATGACGCGTTCCTCCTCCTGCAGATCGTACATGGTGTAACCGATCAGCAACTGGTAGTCGGCGGCGCGCAGCGCATTGGCAAGCCCCTGAGCGCTATCGGCGAAGTTGGAGTTGGTGAGCGTCGGCAGGATGGCGGTGATGAAATTGGTGCGGCGGGAGGATAGCGAACCGGCGATCCGGTCTGGCACATAGCCAAGCTTCTCGATGGCTTTCATCACCTTCTGGCGTGTCTCTTCCGACACCAGCGCGGGATCGGCCAACACCCGCGAAACGGTCATCTTGGAGACGCCCGCGAGTTTCGAGACGTCGCTCATGGTAGCTTTTTTTGACGTGACTAACGCTGCGGCCAAGGGCGTGCGCTCCACCAAAGCATGTCTCCCTAAATTCGAACCGTTTCAGGACAAGACATACACGAAGATATCAAGGGAAAGCACGCCGTATGATTTGATATCAATGCGGCGTGCACCGGATTCATGCGACGCGGCTATAGACCAGATGATAAAAACGCCCGTCGCACATGCTCATCATCTCATCCGTCAGCACGCGGCCTTCCAGCCGGACCGGCGAAACCAGCGCTTCCTCCACGGCTTCCATCGAAGGATAGTCGATTTCCTGCACCATGATGATCGACGCCGCGTCCGGGTCCGTGCGCTCGGTTCGCATCACCCGCACGGCCTGTGCATTCGGCATGCGTCTCCAGACCGGCAGCAATTTTTCCTCAACGATGCGGAAAAACTCCTCCTCCCGCCCGGGGTGGATCGTGCCTTCGAAAATTGCCGAGCGTGTGTACATGGTTTCCTCCCGAATGAATGTTTGATGCATCGATTCTTTAGATCGGACTTGCAATGATACCGATAACATGCATTATTGATCCTGCCAAGAACGTGAAACGGTGTCGACAAGAGGAAAATCGATAGCCAGCCAAAATAATTGAATTTAATGGGAAATTCATCTGGTTTTGTGCTTTCACGATTTCTTGGGAGGAGTTTTTAGTCAATCGCGTTAAAATGTTATCGAGAACATTTTCCGGTTTGCGCAAGGCCGCTGTTCCATCTGGGCAGCACCTATAAGGTTGGAGGAGAAACCATGAGCATTTCAAGATTTCTGAAGAACGTGACGGTTGCCGTCGGCGTTGCCGCAGCAACGCTTGCCGCAACCACATCCGCCCATGCTGTCTCGCTCAGCGAGATCACGGCGCGCGGCAAGGTCAAGATCGGTGTTCTGACCGGCGCTCCGCCGATGGGCATGGTGGATGAGAAGGGCAATCCTTCCGGTTATGACGTGGATGTCGCCAACCTCATCGGTTCTTACCTGTCGCTGCCGGTTGAGCTTGTGCCGCTGACGCCACCTGCGCGTATTCCCGCGCTCCAGACCGGTAAGGTCGACTTCCTTGTTGCAACACTTGCGCCGACCGGCGAGCGCGCCAAGACCGTGATGTTCACGCAGCCTTACAGCGCCTTCAACATGGATATCATCTCCGGCAAGGACCAGAAGTTCGAAAATCTCGACAGCCTCAAGGGCAAGCGCGTTTCGGTCAATCGCGGTTCCTCGCAGGAAACCGCACTGCGCAAGGCCAATGTCGAAGGTCTTGAAATCGTCGTTTACGAAGACGATTCCACCAGCGCCCAAGCTCTGCTTGCAGGTCAGGTCGATGCCGTCGCCCTGCCGTCCACGGTGGGTGAGGCGATCATCAAGCAGCGCCCGGAAGCCGGTCTGCAGGTTGGGTTCACCTTCTTCCAGCAGGGCAACTCCATGGCGACCAAGCTTGAGGACTTCGAGCTGCGGCAATGGCTTAACACGTCCATCTACCTCATGAAGATGTCGGGTGATCTCGACCGTATCTCGGTGAAGTGGACCGGTCGTCCGCTGCCGCAATTGCCAAGCTTCTGATTGAGCCTTTCAACGCGCCCGCCGGGAACACTTCCGGCGGGCCGGGAAATGTCAACGGAGTGACGCATGTCCTATACTTTCCAATTTGGCGCGCTCGCCCAATATCAGAATGAAATTCTGAACGGCATATGGCTGACGATCAAACTGTCGGTCCTCTCCATCGTGCTCGGCTGCGCTTTCGGCATTCTTCTGGCCTCACTGCGCTCCATCAACGGCGGCATCGTCCGCATCATCGTGGACGCCTATGTGGAGGTTATCCGCAACACGCCGTTTCTCGTGCAGCTTTTCATCGTCTATTTCGGCCTTCCGGGTCTCGGCTTTCGCGTTGGGGCAGATACCGCGGCGCTGATCGGCATGACGATCAATCTTGCCGCCTATTCGACGGAGATCATCCGCGCCGGCATCGAGGCGGTGCACAAGTCGCAGATCGAGGCGGGCGAAGCGCTTGGCTTCACCAAGTACCAGATCTATCGCCACGTCATCATCGTGCCGGCCATCGCCAAGGTCTATCCATCGCTCTGCAGCCAGTTCGTGCTGATGATGCTGGCGTCGAGCATATGTTCGGCCATCTCCACCCATGAGCTTGCGGCGGCCGCAGCCTTCGTGGAATCGCAGACCTATCGCTCCTTCGAGGTCTATATCGTCGTCACGCTCATCTATCTGGCGCTGGCGCTTTCGCTGCGGCTCATCCTTGCCCTTGTCGGCATGTGGCTGTTTGGCCGTCGTGTCGCCCGCAAGACGATGACCGCTTTGCCGGAGGTGCAGTCATGACCCTTAGAACTTTCGGCTGGAACGAATTCGGCTTCCTTTTGACCGCCCTGCAATGGACCGTGCTTCTGACGATCATTGCGCTGATCGGGGGCGGCATCGTCGGCTTCTTTATCGCTCTTGCCCGCACCTCGGACAGCAAGCTGCTGCGCATTGCCGCCGGCACCTATATCCAGGTCATCCAGGGCATTCCGGTGCTGATGATCCTGTTCCTGTCCTATTACGGCCTCAGCCTTGCCGGGCTGGAACTACCGCCGCTTTTTGCCGCCGGCGCGTCGATGACCATCTATACATCAGGTTATCTCGCCGAAATCTGGCGCGGCTGCATTCAGGCGGTGCCGAAGCAGCAATGGGAAGCGTCAGAATCGCTCGCTCTCACCCGCGCTCAGCAATATCGCTACGTCATCCTGCCGCAGGCGATCCGCATTTCGCTACCGCCGACCGTCGGTTTTGCCGTTCAGGTCGTCAAGAATACGTCTATCGCATCAATCATTGGTTTCGTCGAACTGGCGAGAGCGGGGCAGCTCATCAACAATGCCACGTTCCAGCCGTTCCGCGTCTTCGTCGCGGTGGCCATTCTTTACTTCATCGTCTGCTACCCGTTGTCCCAGCTGTCGCGTTGGCTGGAAAGGAGGCTTCATGCCGGAAGTAATCGTTGAAAACGTTCATAAGAGCTTTGGCGCTCTGGAAGTCCTCAAAGGCGTCTCGCTTTCGGTCGGTCGCGGTGAAGTCTTTGCTCTCATTGGCCGTTCGGGCTCGGGCAAGAGCACGCTTCTGCGCTGCATGAATGGACTGGAAAAGATCAATTCCGGCCGCATAGAAATCGCCGGTCATGCGATCGGCGAAGATGCCAAGGCTCTGCGCAAGCTGCGCACCGACGTCGGCATCGTGTTCCAGAGCTACAATCTTTTCCCGCACCTGACGGTCGGCGAAAACATCATGCTCGCGCCGCGTATCGTCAAGGATGTGGCGAAATCGGAGACGAAGGATATCGCCCGCGAGGTTCTGCAGCTCGTCGGCCTTTCAGAGAGATTCGATTCCTATCCCGACCAGCTGTCCGGCGGCCAGCAGCAGCGCGTGGCGATTGCCCGCTCGCTCGCCATGCGACCGAAGGTGATGCTGTTCGATGAAGTGACCTCGGCGCTCGATCCCGAACTGACCGAGGAAGTGCTGACCGTCATGGAAAACCTTGCCAAGGACGGCATGACCATGATCCTCGTCACCCATGAAATGGCTTTCGCCCGCCGCGTGGCGACGCAAACCATCTTCATGCACAAGGGCAAGATATGGGAGCAGGGCCGTTCTTCCGAACTCTTTGCCAATCCGCAAACGCCGGAACTCCGGCAATTCGTCAAGGCCGATGTGAAGTAGTTCACCGGCACAAAGGAAAGTCCATGACTACTGAAATCGTGCAACTGTGCCCGCTCATCCCGGCACTGGAAGAAGAACTTGCGCAGCGCTTCACCGTGCATCGCCTGTTCGAAGCGGCGGATAAGGCGGCGTTCCTGGCTGAGAAGGGTGGTGCTGTCCGCGGCGTCGTCACCGGTGGTCATATCGGCCTGCCGGCGGATATAGGTGCTGCGCTCCCCAACCTTGAAATCGTCGCCATCAATGGTGTCGGTTTCGACAAGGTCGATCTCACTGAAGCAAAACGGCGCGGTTTCCGCGTTTCCAATACGCCTGACGTGTTGACGGCTGACGTTGCCGATCTGGCGGTTGGTCTCGTTCTGGCGCAGGCGCGCAAGCTGCCGCAGGCGGACCAGCATGTGCGCACGGGGCAATGGCTGAAGGGCGATATGGGGCTATCCACCCGGGTTGCCGGCCGTCGTTACGGCATTTTCGGCCTCGGCCGCATCGGGCAGGCGATCGCAAAACGGCTCGAAGGTTTTGACGGTCGGATTTCCTATACCGCCAGAAACCGCCGCGATGTCGCTTATGATTATCACGACAGCATCGAGGCGCTGGCGGCTAATTGCGACGTGCTGATCATCGCCGCCGCCGCCACTGCTGAAACGCGCCACATCGTCAATGCAGCTGTGCTGAAGGCGCTTGGGCCCCAGGGCGTGCTCGTTAACGTGGCGCGAGGTTCGCTGGTTGATGAAAAGGCGCTGATCGAGGCGCTTTCGAAAGGTACAATCGGCGGCGCGGCACTTGATGTCTTCGAGGACGAGCCACGCGTGCCGGAAGCGCTTTTCGCCTTCGACAACGTCACGCTCGCGCCGCATGTCGGCAGCGGCACACACCAGACGCGGCGCGCCATGGCCGACCTCGTTCTGGCCAATCTCGACGCCCATTTTGCCGGCAAGGAGCTGCCGACGCCGGTGGTTTGACACGTTCCTTATGACGACTGACAATATTGCGGCGCGGCCTTGTCCGCGCCGTTTTCTATTTTGGCTGGCGGTAATCTAGGCAGATGGCTGCAGCGTCGGTTTACCGCGCAATCCGGCTCGACGTTCATCATTATATAATATGTATAATCCTACTATTCTGCTTCATTATAAAGCGATGAGGCGGAGAGGTGCGTTCCAAAGGCCCGAAGACACCTGACGAGAACCGGATGTCGCGGAAAAAGCGCGACGTGGCGCCATCTGCCCCTCCAGCAATGGGCGAAAATGCCAATCCCTCCAGCTGGCACGCGCTTCTGGAAGCGATGATCGATCATGTGCCTGATTTTATCTATGCCAAGGATCTGGAAGGGCGTTTTCTTTTTGCCAACCGCGCCATCGTCACTGAAAACGGCTTTGAAAGCGTCGAGGAACTGATCGGGCTCACCGATTACGACATTCACGGCGAAGCGGCGCGGCACGCCGGCATTCCCGATACTGAAGCGCGGGTGATGCGCACCGGTGAACCGGATCTCGGTTATGAAGAACGCGCCATGCGCGGCGATATCGACCGCTGGCTGATGATGTCGCGCGTACCTCTGAAAGACAAGTCCGGCAAGATTATCGGCGTCGTGGGCGCTTCGCGCGATATTACCCAGAAAAAAGCCTCCGAACGATTGCTTCAGGCGCAGGCGCGTATTCTGGAAATGATCGTGGCTGCGGCGCGCATCGAGGATTTTCTCGAGGAGTTCGTCAAGGCCATCGAAAATCTGGCCACCGGCCTTGCCTGCGCCGTGCGGGTATTCGAAGCGGCAACGGGGGAACCATCCGTTTATCTTTCGCCCGCTCTTGCACAGCAGGCAGGGTTGATCGCGATCATTTCCGATGTCGGCGATCCCGCAAGCCTTACTCATGCAGCGGAGGATACGGCCTTCAGTTTCGATATTCCCGCCAGTGAAGGCAAGGCGCATGGTTTCGTCTGGTGCAAGCTTGCCGGCCGCAAACCGGATGCGGCACTGGTGGAGTTTATTGGTGGCGCAGCACGCATGGCTGGCCTGGCGATCGATCGCAAGAGGGCAGCGGAACACATCGCGTTTCTCGCGGATCACGACATGCTGACCCGGCTACCCAATCGCCGCTTTCTCGATACCCGACTGCCGGAAATATTGGCGGCGGCGGCAAAGGCTAACAGAAGGGTCGGTATCGGTTTTCTCGATCTCGATAATTTCAAGCAGATCAACGATACGCTCGGCCACAGCCTCGGCGATGCGCTGCTGTCGAGAACGGCCGAGCGCATTGCGGCGAGCCTTAAACAAAACGATCTCGTTCTGAGGGTGGGTGGCGACGAGTTCGTCATTATTCTCGAAGAGCGCAAGGACGATGTCGAAGACCGCCTGCAGCGCATCCGGGCCGAAGTCTCGCAGCCCTTGCGCATCGGCAATTACGATATCAAGGTCACCTGCAGCATCGGCATGGCCTTTTTCCCGGAAGATGGGGAAACCACGGCGGAAATCGTTGCGGCGGCCGATCTTGCCATGTATGAGGCCAAACATAACGGGCGCGACAGCATTGCTACCTTCACGCCGAACATGGCGGATGATCTGAGGAAGAAATTCACCCGGATCGAGGAGTTGCGCAAGGCAGTGGAAAGGGACGAATTCGTCCTGCATTTCCAGCCGCAGGTCGATCTTGCAAGCGGCCGGCTCAGCGGCGTCGAGGCGCTTGTTCGCTGGCAGCATCCTTCAGAAGGTCTGCTCGGCCCTGCCGAATTCATCGGGCTTGCAGAAGAAACCGGATTGATCGTGGAACTCGGGGCAAGCATCCTCAGAAAGGCCTGTCGCCAGGCGCAGGCATGGGTTGCCGCCGGCCTCGCGCCGGTCAAAATGGCGGTCAATATCTCGCCACGGCAGTTTCAGGGCGGGCTGGTGCAGCAGATAAGGTCGGTTCTGAAAGAAACCGGACTTGCGCCCTCCCTTCTGGAAATCGAAATCACCGAGACGCTAATCATTCAGGATGTTGAGACATCGGTACGGATCATGCGCGCCATAAAACAGATGGGTGTCAGCCTGGCACTGGATGATTTTGGCATTGGTTATTCCTGCCTTGGCATGCTCAAGACATTCCCGCTGTCCTGCATGAAGATAGACCGCTCGTTCCTGACCCACCTGCCGGAGAAAACCAAGGATAGCGCCATCGTCACGATCATGATCCAGCTTGCGGGATCATTGGGCATCGATGTCATAGCCGAAGGTGTGGAAACCGTCGAGCAGGCCGCGTTCCTGCGCACGGCGGGCTGCCCTTATGGTCAGGGCTATTATTTTAGCCGACCTCTTCTGGCGGACACGATCGAGGCTATGCTGGCTGACACCACGACATTCCCCGCCGGTCTTTCCAGCGACAGCCCATAAGCTCCCCATTTGACGGATTTGCGGTAGAGGCGGGCGAGCCGCCATGGCCACCCCAATGTGCCGCTTTGTTGCCGCGCGCATCTTCCCTTCACTCTGGGCTTCGCAAGGTAAGTCTTGGCCGCCTTATCGTGCATATGAGTGCGTTCTCGGCCATTTGTAGGATTGCGGGAGGGTTTCTCTACGTCTCCAAATATAATGATATATGCACTTTAGAAAATTAATCAAAAGTAATAAATTGAATAATATAAAAACAATGAAGATATTACTATATTTTAAACTGATTATTTGTTGTAATTTTACTACTTAATCCGAATGTGTACTTACATTGTATTTGGATTTGCTCGATTTGAATTGCGGCTCCATGGCGATTTCTGTCATTTGCTCGATCAGCGCAGGGAAGCGGGCGGCAGGGAAAGACCAGCCCTCAAATTTGCGCATTCGTTGAAAAATTTTTGACTGGAGATTACAAATGAACATCAAGAGCCTTCTGATCGGCTCCGCTGCCGCTCTCGCAGCAGTATCCAGCGCACAGGCCGCTGACGCTATCGTCGCTGCCGAACCCGAGCCCATGGAATACGTCCGCGTCTGCGACGCTTTCGGTAAGGGCTTCTTCTATATCCCGGGCACCGAAACCTGCCTAAAGTTTCAGGGTTACGTCCGTTTCCAGACCGACTTCGGCCGTGACAAGGCGGGCAAGTCTGACTGGGATTCTTTCACTCGTGCGCAGTTCGAAGTTGACACCCGCACGGACACCGAACTCGGTGCTCTGCGCGGTTTCATCGGCTTCCAGGGCAATGCTGACACCGGTTCCGCTGCAGCGTCCACGACGTCCGGCTCCAGCGACAAGGGCTCGGCTGTTTTCGTTGATCAGGCCTTCATCGAACTCGCCGGTCTCAAGGTTGGTAAGTTCACCAGCTGGTGGGACGATGGTATCGGTGGTGAAACCGACGAACTGTCCTCGAACGCTAAGTTCAACTCCATTCGTTACACCTACGACGCAGGTTCGTTCTGGGCAGGTGTTTCGGTTGACGAGCTGGAAGGTATTGCTGTTGGCTCCTACAACAAGAACAACAACACTTCCAACAATGTTGGCGTCGCCGCTGGCGTTGGCGCAAAGTTCGACAGCGTTTCCTTCGCTCTTATCGGCGGTTATGACACTGATCGTGAAAACGGTGCCGTTCGCCTGATCGCTGAAGCTGGCGTTGGTCCCGGTACGTTCGCTCTGGCCGGTGTCTGGGCCTCCGGCGCAAACGCCTATTACAACGTTTCTGAGTGGGCGGTTGCTGCGTCTTACGCCATCAAGGCTACCGACAAGCTAAAGATCACCCCAGGCGTCCAGTATTACGGTGGCTACGGCCTCGCTTCCTGGGATAACTTCTCGAACAACGACGCATGGAAGGCTGGTCTGACGGTTGATTACAAAATCACCGAGGGCCTGTCGACGAGGCTGACGGCGAATTATCTCGACGTCGAAAAGAAGCCTGAGGCTTGGACCGGTTTCCTTCGCCTTGAGCGTTCGTTCTAATAGAACTTACCAGCAAAAAGCATAGCAGGGTTAGACAACTCAGATCCACCCCGTTTCCGAACGGGTGAGTCACTAGCTCCAGTCAAAGTTCCTGACATGATGTCAGGTTTGCTCCCCGGACCGCTACAGGCCGGGGAGTTTTTGTCATGAAGCTGGCGGGTGTATGAATGGGGATGTGCCGTAGCCTGTTGATTTATCGATCCTGATCGAGCCCATGCGCGCCCGCGCGGTCGCTTGTCTCTTCCGGTGGACGGGGAGGGTGAACCGGTTCGTCGAATGTGCGCAGCAGCTGGCCCCAGCCCGGATCATGCATATGTGCTTTCAGACCGGCCCGCTCGGCCAGCGCCACGGCCTCCTGTTGGCCGAAGTTAATGGCAGCGTCGACATCTGATGTCAGGACCCGCCCATTTTCCATCAGCAATTCACCGTCAACGAAGACGGTATCGACATCGCTGCCGAGCACCTGATGCACCAGACGGTGGACCGGCATCCACATGGGCATCAGATGCGGCTTGCGCATATCGATGATGACGACGTCTGCTTTCTTGCCGATTTCGAGCGAACCGATCTCGTCTTCCATGCCAATGGCGTAGGCGGCGTCGATCGTGATCATCTCAAATATCTTGCCGGGCGGAAGCAGGTAGCGGTCGTGATTGTGCAGGAGGTGCTGCGTGAACTGTGCCAGGCGCGCCGTCTGCAACATGTCGAAATGGCGGCTCGGGGCTGCACCATCGGTGGTGATGGCGACACGAATGCCTTTTGACATCATTTCCATGATCGGGGTCGCGCGGCCCGGTGGTGCGTGGGTCATGCGGGTGCCGGTCTCCGCCAAGATGTCGATCTCGTCATGGGAGATGCCCCAGCAGTGCTGGAGGTGAATGTCAGGGCCGAGCAGGGCATTTTCCTTATCCTGAAACGCCATGCGGATTTGCCCGGCAAAGGCGTCGGAATGAAGCCTGACACCTCTCTTGCGCGCCATCTCGCGTATCCGGCGGGCCTGCATTCTGTCACCCTCTGTCAGTTTTACAGCCTGATCGGGCGTCGATGCATTTGATGGTTCGACGGAAGGTACGATCGTAAAAGGCGTCAGGAAAACGCTGATACGGCCATCGGCGCTGCCGTCCAATGCTTCAATCACCGCTTCGCTGCCATCCATCATCTCGTCGAAGCTAACGTCGTGGCGTTTGGGCAGGCCGCTCTCCCACCGCGTGACCGGATGCGGCCAGGGCAGGCCCGATGGCCCAACGCAGATGATTTCGCGAAGGCCGAGTTCGCTATAGGCGCGGGCGTGGTTGATGGCGAAGACGGGGTCATCCGCGCGTGGCATTGAGGTGATGATGCTGGCCCCGGTCGTCACCCCGGCGCGGAGCCGTTCGATGCCGGAAATCAGCCCGTCGGCATACCAATAGTCGCGGGTCACATAGTGGTAATAGGTCGGGGTGATGATTTTCATCCACATTGCATTGGTGTCCGCTGCAATGCTGCGAAGAAGTGCGTGGCCTGCGTGACCATGGGCATCTATCAGCCCGGGGATGATTAGTTTCCCCCTACAGTCGATAACCTCCTTGTCTTCATGGCGAGGTTCAAGTTCGTCCACAGTGCCTATGTCGACAATCCTGTCGCCGTCGGTGGCCAAGGCGCCGTCTTCAATAATGCGCCGCTCCTTGTCGACCGTGACGATCGTTCCGTGCAGCAGCAGAAAGCCTGCCATATTCCGTCCTCCCTCTTTCGAACTCGTATCCAAAAACTTACAATTTTGAGTACGATAATTGTCAACAATATTATTGACAATAAGCCTGAGCGAAACAATACTCCCCTTGCCCGACCGGACCGCCTGCCGGTCTTCCAACGATTTATAAAAAGGGGGGATCAAATGTCCCGTATCAGAAGTTTCGTCCTGGCGGCCATGGCTGCCGCCGCCATTGCCGTTCCCGCCAATGCCGAGACCCTTCGCTGGGCCGGTCGCGCCGATCTCTATTCGCTAGACCCATATTCGGTGCCGTCGACGTCCAACCTCGCTTTTCTGAACCATATCTACGAGGGCCTAGTTCGCTACGGGCCGGACTTCCAGATCGAGCCGGCCCTTGCCACCGAATGGAAGCTGATTGATGGAAAGGCCTGGCGCTTTACCCTGCGCAAGGGCGTGAAATTCCATGACGGCGCAGACTTCACCGCTGATGATGTCGTCGCATCCTTTACCCGCGCTTCGGATGCGACATCGCCGCTGCGAGGAAATATCCCGATTTTCGCCGGCGTTAAAAAGGTTGATGACTACACGGTTGACCTTTATGTCAACGCGCCCACCTCGCTCTTTCTAAACGACATAACAAACATCTTCATCTTTAATGCCAAGTGGTTGAAAGATAACAATAGCGAGAAGCCCACCGACTTCGCGTCGAAGGTTGACGGCTACACCACCATGCACACCAACGGCACCGGCCCGTTCAAGCTCGAAAGCCGCGTTCCCGACAGCAAGACTGTTCTCGTTGCCAATGAAGGCTGGTGGGACCAGAAGAAGCACAATCTCGACCGCATCGAATTCGTGCCTATCGCATCTGCCGCAACACGCGTCGCGGCGCTGCTGTCAGGTGAAATCGACCTGATCGATTCCGCCCCGATCCAGGATTTGCCGCGCCTTGAATCCTCGCCCAATATCTCGGTCAAGAATCGTACCGAGCTTCGCACGCTCTTCATTGGCTTCAACCGCCGCGAAAAACTGGAAAACGGTCAGCCAAACCCCTTCAATGATTTGCGCGTCCGTCAGGCTTTCGAAGCCTCCATCGATCGTGACCTGATCAATAAGAAAGTCATGCGTGGTCTTGCAAGACCCTCAGGCTCGCTGATCGCACCTGAGATCGCTGGTTATGCCAAATCGCTCGACACGTTCGAGCCGGCCGATCCGGCCAAGGCGCAAAAACTGCTTGCCGATGCGGGCATGAAGAACCTTGCCTTCACCTATACCTGCATGAATGACGAGAGCGTCAACGAGGAGGATATCTGCTCGGGTGTTGCAAACATGTTGAAGCGCGGCGGTTTTCAGCCGACTATCGATATCGCGCCTCGTTCAGTGCAGTCACCCAAGCGCAATGGTGGCAAGGCTGACGTCTTCAACCTCAGCTGGGCAAACGAGCCGACACTCGACGCCTTCTCGATGCTGTCGCAGATCCTCTCGACTCGCAAGGGCGCGATGGGCGTCTCCAACTATGGCGGCTGGTCCAATCCTGAGATCGACAAGCTAGTCGCCCAGGCGGCGCAGGAGCAGGACAATACGAAGCGTCTGGCGCTCGAAGAAGCTGCCCTTAAAATCGCCAAGGACGAAACCATGCTCGTTCCGCTGCATCAGCAGCCGATTGCGTGGGCGATGCTGGCCAAGGTCAAAAGTGTCGACTTCCGCGCCGACAACAAGCCACGCCATTGGCTGACACAGGTCGACAAATAAGATGGAGAGCAAGCAAGGCGCCGGTCACTGGACCGAGCGCCTTGCCTGTTTCAGCAAACATTCGAGTACGTGTGGAACCGAATGAAGCTGCGTCAAAAATTGTCGACAAAGCAGCATCGTGTTCGTGGTTCTTGCCCGCCGCGCAACCTTTGCCCCATCTCTGGAAGAGAATGATCGATCCTGAAAGCCTGCGTGGCTCAGGCTCGCGTCCGAGAGGTAACAATGCTGGTATTCATCATCAAGCGTCTGGGAAATGCCGTGCTGGTCATGCTTTCCGTTGCGCTTATCGCCTTTCTCATCTTTCGGCTGGCGGGTGATCCCGTCGAGCTGATGGTCGGCGAACAGACGTCGCAGGAGGATCGCGCAGCGCTCCGTGAGCGGCTCGGCCTCAATGACAGCCTGCCGACCCAATATCTGCGGTTCGTCAAAGACGCGGCGGAAGGCAATTTCGGCGTTTCCTACCGCAACGGCCAGCAGGTGCTGCCGCTGATCGCGGAAAGGTTCCCCGCGACCCTTGAGCTGGTGTTGGTTGCCACCATCATATCGCTGGTGATCGGCCTGCCTCTTGGCGTTCTGACGGCGATCCGGCGCGGGAAGTGGTACACGGAAGGTCTGCAGTTCCTGTCGATCGTCGGGGTTTCCCTGCCAAGCTTCGTTGTCGGCATCCTTCTCATTCTGGTTTTTTCCGTTTCCCTCGGCTGGGCACCGGCCTTTGGCCGTGGCGATGTCGTGCAGCTCGGCTGGTGGTCAACCGGGCTTTTGACCTCGTCCGGGCGTGCTGCGCTCATTCTTCCGGCTATCGCGCTTTCGCTTTATCAGATCACCCTCGTCATGCGTCTGGTGCGGGCGGAAATGCTTGAAGTTCTGCGGTCCGATTTCGTGAAATTCGCACGGGCCCGCGGCATTCCGCGCTGGCGGATTTACTTCCGTCATGCACTTCGTAACTGTCTGATGCCTGTTGTAACGCTGACGACGATGAATGTCGGTTCGCTTATCGCCTTCGCGCTCATCACGGAAACGGTGTTTCAGTGGCCGGGCATGGGCATGATGTTCATTCAGGCGGTCACCTTCCTCGATATTCCCGTCATGGCGGCCTATCTCTGCATTATTTCCTTCATCTTTGTTGTCCTCAACACGTTCGTCGATATCACCTATGCGGTCATCGATCCGCGTCTGCGCACCGCGCGCTAACCGAAGGGAGCCAGTTTCATGACAGACCTTTCGCAAACGGAAAAACCCGCCCGTCGGTCACTTTTCAGCCGCATGCGCGACAGCGATCTCTACTGGTCCTTCAGCCGCAGCAAATCGGCGAAGATCAGCGCGCTCATCCTGACAATCCTCATCCTCGCCGCTGTCTTCGCGCCGTGGATCGCGCCCCAGAACCCCTATGACGGTGCCTCGCTGGACATGTGGAAGGCCGAGCTGCCGCCGATCTGGCAGGAGGGCGGCGAATGGCCGTTTCTGCTTGGAACGGATACGCAGGGACGCGACATGCTCTCCGCCATTCTTTACGGCACACGGATCTCCATCGTCATCGGTGTCGCCTCCGTGGTGCTCTCCCTCATCATCGGCATGACCGCCGGACTGGTGGCGGGTTATTTCGGCGGTTTTGCCGATGGCCTCCTGATGCGCATCGGTGACATCACGCTCTCCATCCCGACCATTCTCGTGGCGATCCTCGTCTCCACTGTCGTCCGCCAGATGCTGCCCGACAATCTGCGTGAGGTCGGTGCATCCGCCGTGCTCATTCTCGCCATCGCGCTTTCAGCCTGGGTGCAATATGCGCGAACGGTCCGCGCCCAGGCGATTGTGGAAACCGGCAAGGACTATGCTCAGGCCGCAAAGCTGATTGGCGTGCCCGCCCGCCGCATCATGGCGGCGCATATCCTGCCCAATACGCTGACACCGATCATGGTTGCCGCGACGTTGAATTTCGGCATGGCAATCCTTACGGAAGCGACATTGTCCTTCCTTGGCATCGGCATGCCACCCAGCCAACCGTCGCTCGGCACGCTGATCCGTATCGGCAATCAGTTCCTGTTCTCCGGCTCCTGGTGGATCGTGCTGTTCCCTGTCTTCCAACTCTGCCTGCTCGTCGTCACCGTCAACCTTCTGGGTGACTGGCTGCGCGATGCGCTCAATCCGAAACTGAGGTGAGCTCCATGCACGATCTTCTTCTGCGCAACGTACGGCCCATGGCGGGCGAAGCCTGCGATATTTTGATCAGAAACGGCAAGATTTCAGGTTTCGGAACATTTGACGCCGAACCCGGAATGCCGGTTGAGGATGGCAGGGGAGCGATTGCCGTTCCCGGTCTTATCGATGCCCATACGCATCTGGACAAGACGACGTGGGGCATGCCCTGGCACGTCAACAATCGTGCTGCCATCCTGCGCGAGCGGATCGATTTCGAGCGGGAAAACCGCGTTCAGATCGGCATCGACCCGCATCGCCAGTCCATGCGCCATGCCATCGGCCTTGCAGCCAATGGCGGCACCCATATTCGCAGCCATGTCGATATCGACCCGACCCACGGGCTGAAGCTGGTCGAGGGCATCTGGGAAACACGTGAGAAGCTTGCTGGCATCATCGACATCGAGGTCGTGGCCTTCCCGCAATCCGGTGTCACGGTCATGCCTGGCACGGTGGAGCTTCTCGATGAGGCGTTGAAGCAAGGCTGCGAGGTGCTTGGCGGTATCGATCCCTGTGGCATTGACCGCGATCCGAAGGGCCAGCTGGATATTCTTTTTCAGCTCGCGACAAGACACGGCGTGCCGATCGACATCCATCTGCACGAAGCCGCCGACCTCGGTGCCTTCACGATGGAGCTCATCTTCGAGCGCATCCGGGCAAACGGCATGCAGGGCAACGTTGCCATCAGCCATGCCTTTGCCCTTGGCATGAATGACTATCTGCGCGTCGGCAGGCTGATCGACGAGATTGCGCGGCTTGATGTCGCCATCCTCACCACGGGTGCGCCATCGGCAAGCGTGCCGTCGATCATGCGCCTCAAGGAGGCGGGTGTGCGTGTTGGCGGCGGCTGTGATGGCATTCGCGACACGTGGGGTCCGTGGGGACAGCCGGACATGCTGGATCGCGCCAAGATCATCGGCATGAAAAACGGTCTGCGTTCGGATATCGAACTTGCGCATGTGCTCCATGTCGCTTCCAAGGGTGGCGCCGATGTCATGGGTCTTGAGGATTACGGCATGGAGAGCGGCTGTGTGGCCGACTTTACGCTGCTGACCGGCGAAACGCTGGCGCAAGCCGTTGTCGATATCGCGCCGCGGCCGCTGGTCGTCAAAGGCGGCCGGGTTACGGCGAAAAATGGCAAAGCCATTGTGGAGGCGCCGTGATGAGCGACGTTCTCAGTTCGTTGAAATTGGGCGAAAGGCCGCAAGGGCGCACATTGCTCACAGCCAGCTGGGTTGTCGGACACCGGGACGGTTCGCACCGGCTGCTTAAAAACGGTGAGGTTGTGTTCGAAAACGGCGAAATCGTCTTTGTCGGGCATGGATTTCCCGGAGAAGTCGCCCGGCGTATCGATTTTGGCAATGCTCTCGTCAGCCCCGGCCTGATCGATCTCGATGCGCTTTCCGATCTCGATACAACGATCCTCGGCATTGATCATCATCCGGGCTGGGCGAAGGGTCGTGTCTGGCCGCGCTCCTATGTCGAGGCTGGTCCTTACGAGATGTATTCTCCGGAAGAGCTCGCCTTCCAGAAGCGTTTCGCCTTCGGGCAGTTGCTCCTCAACGGCATCACGACCGCAGCCCCCATCGCTTCGCTGTTTTATCGCGAGTGGGGGGAGACCGTGGCGGAGTTCGAAGCGGCGGCCGATGCTGCCGGAGAACTTGGCCTGCGCGTTTATCTCAGCCCCGCCTTCCGTTCGGGTGGCATGGTGCTCGAAGAACCAGGCCGCATGGTGCCTGTTTTTGATGAGGAACGTGGTTTTCAGGGCCTCGCCGACGCAATCGCCTTCATCGAAAAGCAGAAAGGAAGACACGGCGATCTGGTGCGGGGAATGCTGGCGCCGGACCGCGTGGAAACGTCCACTCTGGCGCTCATAGAGCGCACCGATGCGGCTGCCCGCGAACTCGGCTGCAAGTTCCGCCTTCATATGGCGCAGGGCGTCATGGAGGTCGATACGGTTCGCAAGCTCCACGGCTCGACCGCGCCAGTCTGGCTTGCCAAGGCCGGGCTGCTCAGCGAAAGGCTGATTGCGCCGCACGCCACCAATGCGACGGAAGAAGATCTGGCGCTCTATGCGGAAAACGGCGTCTCCATCGTCCACTGTCCGCTGGTTTCCAGCCGCGGCGGCAGCACACTCTCATCCTTCTCCTCCTGCCGCAAACGCGGCATCAACATTGCGATGGGAACGGATACGGCGCCGGCGGACATGTTGATGAATTTGCTCGTAGGGCTGATCACCTGCCGCATCAATGACGGTGCTCCGGATCAGATCCGCTGTGCCGATCTTTTCGATGCGGCCACACTTGGCGGCGCACGCGCGCTTGGCCGGTCTGACCTTGGCCATCTTTCCCCGGGTGCTAGGGCAGACATTGCCGTCTTTGACCTGGACGATACCGTCATGGCGCCGAGCATCGATCCGATCACCACGCTGGTGACCGGCGGCTCGGGCAAGGTCACGCGGGCCGTTTTTGTCGACGGCCGTCTTTCCATGCGTGAAAGGCAGGTCGCCCGTATCGACATGCGGCGTGCCCGTGAACAGGCGCAGGCGCAGTTCGATCGCCTGATTGCAAAATATCCCGAACGGAGCTGGGCAAATCCGCCCGTCTCCGAAATATTCCCTCCGAGCTATCCGGTGGAGGTCGCCCAGCATGGTTGACATGAACCAATCGGTTATCGATGTCCGCAATCTCAAGGTCGAGTTCCCCGGCCGGCGTGGCACCGTTACCGCGCTTTCCGATATCAGCCTTTCGATCCGGCCCGGCGAAATCCTGGGTGTCGTCGGGGAATCCGGCGCCGGTAAGTCCATGACGGGCCTTGCCATACAAGGCCTGCTCGAGAAACCCGGCCACATTGCCGATGGTGAAATCTGGCTCGGGTCGCGCCGTATCGATCAACTGGATGACCGGGCGATGGAAAGCATTCGCGGTCGCGAGATCGGTGCGATTTTTCAGGACCCGCTCACCTCGCTCAATCCGCTGTTTACGGTCGGTGCGCAGCTGATCGAGACGATCCGCCAGCACCTGCCGCTGTCGAAAGCGGATGCCCGCGCACGGGCCGTTCAACTGTTGAAGGATGTCGGCATTCCGTCGCCTGCGGATCGTGTCGATCATTATCCGCACCAGTTTTCTGGCGGCATGCGCCAGCGTGTCGTCATTGCGCTGGCGCTCTCCGCCTCTCCGAAACTCATCATTGCCGATGAGCCGACGACGGCGCTCGATGTCTCGATCCAGGCGCAGATTATTTCGTTGCTGCGACGCCTGTGCAAGGAAAAGCAGACGGCGGTCATGCTCGTCACCCACGACATGGGCGTCATTGCCGAGGCTGCCGACCGTGTGGCCGTGCTTTATGCCGGCCGTTTGATTGAGGTGGGGCCGGTCGAGCAGGTGCTGCACGAACCACGTCACCCGTATACGCAGGGCCTGATGGCCTCCATCCCTTCGCTTGGCGCGCGGGTAGAGCGGCTGAATCAGATTGACGGGGCGATGCCGCGTCTGGATGCGATCCCGCCCGGATGCGCGTTTAATCCCCGCTGTGGATTTGCCGGACCGCGCTGTCGGCGGGAACGGCCCGAACTTGAAACCGTCGGCGACGGCGCCAGTGCGTGCTGGCTGAAAGCAGGAGGCACAGCATGACACAATCCGCATCTCAAAAGGCAGCACTGAGCAAGCCGGCCTTGACGGTGAAGGGCCTGACGAAAACCTTCGATGTTTCAGCTCCGCTGCTCAACCGAATTATCGAGCGCAAACCCCGGCAGTTCGTCCAGGCCGTCAACGATATCGACTTTTCCGTTCCGGCCGGTGGCTGTCTCAGCATCGTCGGTGAAAGCGGTTGTGGCAAATCTACTGTTGCCCGCCTGGTAACGGGACTTTTTCGGCCAAGTGCCGGCGAGTTTCGTTTCGCGGCAGGCGGCAGGGGCAAACCCCTGTCGGCACAGATGATCTTTCAGGATCCCTATGCCTCGCTCAATCCGCGCTGGCGGGTGAAGAACATCATCGCAGAGCCAATTCGTGAACTGAAGCTGCGTGCGACGAAGGCTGAAACGATGGAACGCGTCGAGGAGCTTCTGAAGACTGTTGGTCTTTCAGCCTCTGACGGCGAAAAGTTTCCGCATGAATTTTCCGGCGGCCAACGCCAGCGCATCTCCATTGCCCGTGCATTGGCGAGCGAACCGGAATTTCTGGTCTGCGACGAGCCGACATCGGCGCTCGACGTCTCGGTGCAGGCGCAGGTGCTGAACCTCATGCGCCGCCTTCAGGATGAACTCGGCCTCACCTATCTCTTCATCAGCCACGACATGAGCGTTGTTCGTCATATGTCCGACCGTATCGCGGTCATGTATCTCGGGCGGATTGTCGAGGAGGGGGATACGGAGGAGCTTTTTGCCAATCCGCGCCACCCCTATACACGGCTGCTTCTCCAGACGATACCCAATATCAAGACGCCGCAGCGTGATCGGGAGATTGTTGCCGGTGAAGTGCCAAGTCCTCTGAAGCCACCTTCGGGTTGCGCCTTTCACCCTCGTTGTCCGCTGGCAACGGCGCAATGTTCGGCAGAAGTGCCTAAGGTGAAAAGCGTCGCCAACGGCACGCGGGTCGCCTGCCACATGGTGGAAGATGATACGGAATGGGCAGGCGAGCGACAGCGCGCCTGAGCGGAAGATCAGCCGAGCGCGGCGCGCAGGTCGTGGGAAAGGTCGCGGATTTCGCTGAGATCGAGTTCCGCTTCCACATGCTCAAGGTGGTGGGTCATTAGGTGGATCGCCCGCGACGGATCATTGTTGGCAATCGCATCGACGATTTCCGCATGTTCGTCCGGGCCGCAGTTGAACCGATCCGTGTTACGGTAAACGGCTGTTATCAGCGACGAGCGGGAAATGAGGTCGCGCATGGTGGTAAAGAGGAAGTCGGAACCGAGCGTTTCCGCAAGCAGAAGGTGGAACCCGCCGGAAAGCTTGATGATATCGGTCGTGACATTTTTGGCATTGGCCACACGCTCTTTGGCCACGTGGTCGCGTAGCTTTTTGAGATCGGTCTTGGTGGCGGATTTGCAAAGTCTTTCGACAACGCATTGCTCGACGGTACGGCGCACGAAGAAGACGTCGCGGGCTTCCTCGACCGACGGTTTGGAAACAAAAGCGCCGCGATTGGGAACAATGGTCACCAGTCCGTCACGTTCGAGAACGGACAACGCCTGGCGGATTTTAGCACGGCTGACGCCAAAGATTGTCGCCAGTTGCTCTTCTTTCAGCTGTACGCCCGGACGCAGCCGGCGTTCGGCGATCGAAAGCCATACTTTCTCGACAATCTGCTGCGTGGACGGGCCGGCCTGCTCGCTCATTCGACATACTCCCCAATCGCGCTAGAGAAGCGCGATGTGAATGAAAAAGTCAACTGTATCAACGGGATTTTGGTTGCAACATTGTCAACAATATGAAAGTTAATTGTAGACTAAATTAGGATGCCGATCATGGAATTCGATTTCAGCGCGCTTGAGCCCCAGAGCCGCTACCGCCTTCTGACGAATTTTATCGGTCCGCGACCGATCGCGCTTGTGACGACCCGCTCTGAAGCGGGCCATAACAATGCGGCGCCGATGAGCTTCTTCAACGTCTTTTCGCATGATCCGCCGATCGTCGTCCTCGGCATTCAGCCGAAGGTCAGCGGCGAGGAGAAGGACACGATGGTGAATATCCGCCGCACCGGCGAGTTCGTGGTCAATATGGTCGATATGGCGCTTTCGGAGCAGATGCTGATCTGCGGTCTCGGCTTCGACAATGAAGTTGACGAAATGGCGATGGCCAAACTTACGGCCGTGCCCTGCAGCAAGATCGACGCGAGTTATGCCGCGCAATCGCCCTGTGCATTCGAATGCAAGGTGGAGCGACTGATCGATTACCCCCGCCGCACACTGGTGTTGGGCGAAGTGGTGCATATGCATGTCCACAACGAATGCCTCGATGAAGAGGGACGTTATGTCGATGCAGATCGCTATCAGCCGATCGCCCGGCTTCATGCCGACAACTATATCACCTCGGACCGCCAGTTTGTTCTGAAGGCGCCACCAATCACCGATTTCACCGCGCCTGACGGCAAGTGACAGCTCATCAGGATGCGTGAGATGCATATTCGTTTGATAAACCCCAATTCCACCGCCTCCATGACCGCTCAGGCTCTCGATAGCGCGCTAAGGGTCAAGCAGCAGGAGACGCACGTCTCTGCGGCAAATCCGGTCGACACTCCCGTCAGCATCGAGGGGCAGGCGGATGAGGCCATGGCCGTTCCCGGGCTGCTGGCGGAAATTCGCAAGGGCGAGGCGCTGGGCGTGGATGCCTATGTGATCGCCTGTTTTGATGATCCGGGGCTTCATGCCGCACGCGAAGTGGCGCAGGGGCCAGTTATTGGCATCTGCCAGGCGGCCGTGCAGGTGGCGATGACGATCAGTCGCCGCTTCTCCATCATCACCACGCTTCCTCGCTCCATTCCTATTATCGAGGATCTTGTGGAGGATTACGGCGCGCAACGGCATTGCCGAAAGGTCCGGGCAATCAACCTGCCGGTTCTTGGCCTTGAGGAAGATCCGGAAATGGCGGAAGCTCTTTTGCGCCGCGAAATCGAAGTCGCCAAGCGCGAGGATGCGGCAGAAGCGATCATTCTCGGCTGCGCCGGCATGTCCTCGCTCTGCGACCGGCTGCGCGACGCCACAGGTGTTCCGGTCATTGATGGCGTGACGGCAGCGATCAAGCTTGCCGAAGCTCTTGTTGGTGCCGGCTACAACACCTCGAAGGTCAACGCCTATGACTATCCGCGCGTGAAGGGGCCTGCCCTCGTCGCCTGCGCCTAGTTTGCAGGAAAATGCCTGCGGCCATTTGCGGGCGCTTGTGCCACGTTCTAGTGTTCTCCCGCGCACACCGGTCAATTGAGCGCGCCGCGGGGGAGAGCTTATGATCGACAAGCTGGAATTTTTCATTGCATTAGCGCGGGCTGAACATTTCGGCCGGGCAGCGGAGGAGTGCGGTGTCTCCCAGCCCAGCCTGTCGGCGGCAATCCGGCAGTTGGAGGATCAACTGGGTGTCGTTCTCGTGGTGCGTTCGGCGCGCTACCAAGGACTAACTCCAGAGGGCCAGCGCGTGCTGGAATGGGCGCGCCGCATCGTTGGCGATGCACGCACAATGCGTGAGGAAATGCGCGCTGCCCGCAAGGGTCTTGCCGGACACATTCGCCTTGCCGTCATTCCAACCGCGCTCGCCATGGTGCCGCGATTGACGGAATCTTTTCAGGCGCGCCATCCCGATGTGACCTTTTCCGTCACGTCACGCACCTCGCTGCAGGTTTTGAGCCAGATCGAAAACCTCGAGATCGATGCGGGAATCAGTTACCTCGACAATGAACCACTTGGGCGCGTGACCACTGTGCCGCTTTATTCCGAGCGTTATCACCTCATCGCGGCTGCCGGAACGCCACTTGCCGATCAGGAAAGCGTTACCTGGAAGCAGGTTGCCAGTCTTAGGCTTTGCCTATTAACACCGGATATGCAGAACAGGCGCATCATCAACAAGCACATGGCCGAGGCTGGGGTGGAGGCGAAACCGACGCTCGAATCCAACTCCATGATCGTGCTGTTCTCCCATATCCGCACCGGACAATGGGCTTCAATAATGCCGCGTAACCTCGCTGAATCCTTCGGTTTTCCAAAACAGATCAGGATCATCCCGATCACCGATCCCGACCCGGAACATCTCGTTGGCCTGATTGCCACGCACCGGGAACCGCACACGCCTCTCGTTTCGGCACTTCTGCATGAGGCGCGTCTCAGAGCCGCGGAAATGGCGTTTGATAGGAATTTCCTATCAGACGACGGAAACGCCGTATTGACCTGACGAGCCTCACTTCGCCATTCTCGATTGTAATGCAGAGGTGGCGATCGGCTTTATTCAAGTCGCGGTCGCCATTACTGCCCCTGTCGGTTTGGGAGGACTGGCTTATGAATATCAGAGCGGTTGCCGCAGATGAGGCGGCCCGTATTTCCGCTGTCATAGACGAATTTATTCACCTGGAAGGTCCACTTCTGCCCATCCTGCACGCTGTGCAGGAAGAATTCGGCTATATCCCGGAAAGCGCCAAGCAGCTCATCGCATCCGCGCTGAACATATCGCGCGCCGAGGTTCATGGCGTCGTCACCTTCTATCCCGATTTTCGTGATCATCCCCACGGGCGTCATGTCCTGAAGCTCTGTCGCGCCGAGGCTTGCCAGTCGATGGGTGGCGAGCCTCTTGCGGAATCCATCAAGAGCCGCCTCGGCCTCGACTGGCACGAAACCGCGCCTGATGGTTCCGTGACGCTGGAGCCGGTCTTCTGTCTCGGGCTCTGTGCCCAGGCGCCGGCCTTGATGCTGGATGGCGAAGTTCATGCCCGTCTGGATGAGGACTGTCTTGGCGACATTCTGGCGGAGGCACGCCGATGAATTTCACCGTCTTTGTTCCCGGCGATTCCGCCGCTCTTGCTGTTGGCGCAAACCGCGTTGCCGATGCCATCGCCCGCGAGGCCGCTGGCCGTAACCTTGACGTCAAGATTGTTCGCAACGGCTCGCGCGGCATGCTCTGGCTTGAAGTGCTGGTGGAAGTGCGCACCGAGCATGGCCGTATCGCCTATGGCCCGGTGAAGGCAAGCGACGTCGCTTCGCTTTTCGACGCGGATTTTCTGACCGGTGGCGACCATCGCCTCTGTCTCGGGCTGACAAAGGAGATTCCATTCCTGAAGAGCCAGACGCGTCTCACATTTGCCCGATGTGGCGTCACCGATCCATTGTCGCTGGAGGATTATCGCGCCTATCAGGGCATGAAGGGTCTTGAAAAAGCTGTGGTGATCGCCCCGCTCGATATCGTTGCGGAGGTGACCCAGAGTGGCCTGCGCGGACGTGGCGGGGCTGGTTTCCCAACGGGTATCAAATGGAAGACCGTCGCTGATGCGGTGGCAGACCAGAAATATATCGTCTGCAACGCAGATGAGGGCGACAGCGGCACCTTCGCCGACCGGATGATCATGGAAGGCGACCCCTTCGTGCTGATCGAAGGCATGGCCATTGCCGGCCTTGCCGTCGGCGCGACCAAGGGCTTTATCTATACGCGTTCGGAATATCCCTACGCGATCAAAGTCATGGAAAAGGCGATCGAGATTGCAAGGCGTGAGGGCATACTCGGCCCGTCCGTCCTCGGGTCAGGCCGCGCGTTCGACATGGAAGTGCGCATGGGTGCCGGTGCCTATGTCTGCGGAGAGGAGACCTCACTCCTGAACAGCCTTGAAGGCAAACGCGGAACGGTGCGCGCCAAGCCGCCGCTACCCGCCCTGCAGGGCCTGTTCGGCAAGCCGACGGTCGTCAACAATGTGATCTCTCTCGCCTCTATTCCCGTCATCATGGATCGTGGTGCAGCGTTTTATCGCGACTTCGGCGTCGGCCGCTCGCATGGCACGATCCCGATCCAGCTTGCTGGCAATCTGAAACATGGCGGGCTTTACGAAACCGCCTTCGGTCTGACGCTCGGGCAACTGGTGAACGATATCGGTGGAGGAACAATCACCGGCCGTCCCGTCAAGGCGGTGCAGGTGGGCGGTCCGCTCGGCGCTTATTTCCCGGTGTCGCTGTTTGACACGATCTTCGATTATGAAGCGTTCACGGCAGCTGGCGGCCTGATAGGCCATGCGGGCATCGTGGTGTTCGATGATACGGCAGACATGCTGCATCAGGCCCGGTTTGCGCTGGAATTCTGCGCCGTCGAAAGTTGCGGCAAGTGCACGCCCTGTCGCATCGGTTCGACGCGTGGCGTCGAGACGGTGGACAAGATCGCGCTCGGGATCGAGCGAGAGAAAAACACCGCGCTGCTGGAAGACCTCTGCGAAACCATGAAATTCGGTTCGCTCTGTGCGCTCGGCGGTTTCACGCCCTATCCCGTCATGAGCGCTCTCAGGCATTTCCCTGCTGATTTTGCCCCCACCCCACGTGTTGAAGCGGCGGAGTAACACCATGGCACTTGTAACTGAATTCGACTACGGCACCCCGAAGTCCAACGCTATGGACATGGTGACGCTCACCATCGACGGTCGCCAGGTGACTGTTCCCGCGGGAACGTCGATCATGCGCGCCTCGCGTGAAGCGGGCATCGATGTGCCGAAGCTCTGCGCCACGGACATGGTGGACGCCTTCGGCTCGTGCCGGCTCTGTCTTATCGAGGTGGAGGGCCGCAACGGCACCCCCGCCTCCTGCACCACGCCGGTCGCTGCCGGCCTTGTTGTGCATACGCAGACGGAGCGGCTGAAGCAAATCCGCAAGGGTGTGATGGAGCTTTATATCTCCGATCACCCGCTCGACTGTCTGACCTGCGCCGCCAATGGCGATTGTGAATTGCAGGACATGGCAGGCGCGGTGGGCCTGCGCGATGTACGTTACGGTTATGAGGGCGACAACCACGTCAAGGCCCGCACCGGAGGAGGAGATCTCAATGCCCGCTGGATGCCGAAGGACGAAAGCAATCCCTATTTCACCTATGATCCGTCCAAATGCATCGTCTGTTCGCGCTGCGTGCGGGCCTGCGAGGAAGTGCAGGGAACCTTTGCGCTGACGATCGAAGGTCGTGGTTTCGAGAGCCGGGTATCTCCCGGCGCGCATGAGGCGTTTCTCGATTCAGACTGTGTTTCCTGCGGGGCCTGCGTGCAGGCTTGTCCGACCGCGACGCTCACCGAAAAATCGGTGATCGAGATCGGACAACCAGAACATTCGATGGTGACCACCTGCGCCTATTGCGGGGTGGGCTGCTCCTTCAAGGCGGAAATGCGCGGTGAAGAGCTGGTGCGCATGGTGCCGTGGAAGGACGGACAGGCAAACCGCGGCCATTCCTGCGTCAAGGGTCGTTTTGCCTATGGTTATGCGACCCACAGGGACCGCATTCTTAATCCGATGATCCGCGAGAACATCGGCGATCCCTGGCAGCAAGTGAGCTGGGATGCGGCCTTTGCCTATGTTGCTTCGGAGTTTCGGCGCATTCAGGGCAAGTATGGCCGAGAGTCCGTCGGTGGCATCACCTCGTCGCGCTGCACGAACGAGGAAACCTTTCTCGTCCAGAAACTTGTCCGCGCCGGTTTCGGCAACAATAACGTTGATACCTGCGCCCGCGTCTGCCATTCGCCCACGGGTTATGGTCTTGGCCAGGCCTTTGGCACATCCGCCGGCACGCAGAATTTCGACAGTGTCGAGCATTCCGATGTCGTGCTTGTCATCGGTGCCAATCCGACCGACGGTCATCCCGTTTTCGGCTCACGGCTGAAAAAGCGACTGCGGCAGGGGGCAAAACTTATCGTTATCGATCCGCGCCGTATCGATCTTGTGCGCACGCCGCATGTGGAGGCCGCTTTCCACTTGCCGCTGCTGCCGGGCACCAACGTTGCGGTGCTGACGGCGCTTGCCCATGTGATCGTCACGGAAGGTTTGTTCAACGAGGCCTTTATCCGCGAGCGTTGCGACTGGTCGGAGTTCGAGGATTGGGCCGCCTTCGTTGCCGAGCCGCAGCATAGCCCGGAAGAGACGGAACGTTTCACCGGTGTTCCCGCGGAAGATCTGCGCGGGGCGGCCCGGCTTTATGCCAAGGGTGGCAATGGCGCGATCTATTACGGTCTTGGCGTTACCGAACACAGCCAGGGTTCAACGACCGTCATGGCGATCGCCAATCTTGCCATGGCGACCGGCAACATCGGCCGTCCCGGTGTAGGCGTCAATCCGCTGCGTGGTCAGAACAATGTGCAGGGCTCCTGCGATATGGGGTCTTTCCCGCACGAACTGCCGGGCTATCGCCATATCTCCGATGATGCGACACGCGATGTGTTCGAAAAACTCTGGGGCGTGAAGCTCAACAACGAGCCGGGGCTGCGTATCCCCAACATGCTGGACGCGGCCGTGGATGGCAGTTTCAAGGGCATCTACATTCAGGGCGAGGACATTCTCCAGTCCGACCCGGACACCAAGCATGTTTCGGCCGGCCTTGCCGCCATGGAATGTGTTGTCGTGCACGACCTCTTCCTGAACGAGACGGCGAATTATGCGCATGTGTTCCTGCCGGGTTCCACTTTCCTCGAAAAGGATGGCACCTTCACCAACGCCGAGCGTCGCATCAACCGCGTGCGCAAGGTCATGTCGCCGAAGAACGGTTATGCCGACTGGGAAGTGACCCAGAAGCTGGCGCAGGCCATGGGCCTTTCGTGGAACTACACACATCCTTCCGAGATCATGGACGAAATCGCGGCAACGACGCCAAGCTTTGCCAGCGTTTCCTATGCCTATCTGGAAGAAAAGGGTTCGGTGCAGTGGCCCTGCAACGAAAAATTCCCAGAGGGTTCGCCGATCATGCATGTGGACGGCTTCGTGCGCGGCAAGGGCAAGTTCATCCGCACGGAATATGTGGCGACGGACGAACGCACCGGTCCGCGTTTTCCACTGCTGCTCACCACCGGCCGCATCCTGTCGCAATACAATGTCGGGGCGCAGACACGGCGCACTGAAAACGTCGTCTGGCACGAGGAGGATCGGCTGGAAATCCATCCGCACGATGCTGAACAGCGCGGCGTGAAGGACGGCGACTGGATCAAGCTCGTCAGCCGATCGGGCGACACGACGCTGAGAGCGCTGATTACCGATCGGGTGGCGCCGGGCGTGGTCTATACGACCTTCCACCACCCCGGCACACAGGCGAACGTCATCACGACCGATTTCTCCGACTGGGCGACCAATTGTCCGGAATACAAAGTGACTGCGGTTCAGGTCTCGCCTTCCAACGGGGCGACGGAATGGCAGGAAGAATATGATGCGCTTTCGCGTCAGTCCCGCCGCATCGCCGGCAAGCTAGAAGCTGCGGAATAATTGGGGCCGGGCTTGTCCCGGCCTTTTCATCATGTGGCGTCGAGACGTGAACTGGCGCGGGGAATAGATCATGTTACTCAATCACACGGACGAAAAGCTGGTGAGGATGGCGAACCAGATTGCGACGTTTTTTCTGTCGCAGCCGGAAGATATCCGTATCGATGGTGTTGCCACCCACATCAACAAGTTCTGGGAACCGCGCATGCGCCGGCGCTTCTTTGAGATGGTGGACGCCGGTGCCGGTGATTTTCTACCACTCGTGATTGCGGCATCCAGAGAGATCAGAAGGCCTGACGCGCCAGCGGCAGATGCCGTAGGGCTCGGCGAAGACGCAAAGGGCGCACCGGGCGGCAAGGGACCGATTGCGGGGGAATCCCTGTCGGAGCCGAGCGTGCCCGAAACAACGCGCGTCTGACGCGTGCGGAAATGAATGAAGCTTGCCGCCGCATGGGAGGACGTTCGGCGGCATCGCTATTCGCCTGGCGGGGCGAATGAAAAATGTCCAGACATTCACGAGGGAGGTAGTGTCAATGGCAGTAGCAGGCGCAACGGCGGGAGAGGCGGCGCAAGCCGGGTTTTTGGACCGCGAACGAATAATCGCAAGACCGGGTTTCAATCGCTGGATGGTGCCGCCGGCGGCCCTTGCCATCCATCTGTGCATCGGCATGGCCTATGGTTTCAGTGTGTTCTGGCTGCCGCTGTCGAAAGCGTTGCCTGCGACCGATCCGAGTTGCTCCGCCCTGACCCTGATGGGCGCGTTGTTTACCACCGAGTGCAACTGGCGCGTGGCAGATCTCGGCTGGATCTATACGCTCTTCTTTGTGCTTCTCGGCTGCTCGGCGGCCATCTGGGGCGGCTGGCTGGAACGGGTGGGACCCCGCAAGGCGGGCTTCGTTTCTGCCTGCTGCTGGTGCGGCGGCATTCTGGTGGCAGCCGTTGGCGTCATGACCCACCAATTGTGGCTGATGTGGCTGGGTGCCGGCGTCATTGGCGGCGTTGGCCTTGGCCTCGGTTATATTTCGCCGGTCTCGACGCTGATCAAATGGTTCCCCGATCGTCGCGGCATGGCGACGGGCATGGCCATCATGGGTTTCGGCGGTGGCGCGATGATCGGTGCGCCGCTCGCCAACCTGCTGATGAATTATTTCAAGACCGAGACATCCGTAGGCGTCTGGCAGACATTCGTCGTTATGGCGCTGATCTATTTCGTGTTCATGATGGCCGGTGCTTTCGGATATCGCATTCCGCCTGCGGGCTGGCGTCCGGAAGGCTGGACGGCGCCGGCGGCCAAAAGCGCCATGATCACAACCCGACACGTCCATCTTCGCGATGCCCACAAGACGAAACAGTTCTGGCTGATCTGGGCGGTGCTTTGCCTGAACGTTTCGGCCGGCATCGGGGTCATCGGCATGGCCTCGCCTATGCTGCAGGAAATTTTTGCGGGTTCGCTGATCGGCCTTCCGGGCGTGGGGTTTGCTGATCTCGATGCCGGTCAGAAGGCGCAGATTGCGGCGATTGCCGCCGGCTTCACCGGCCTTCTTTCGCTTTTCAACATCGGCGGCCGTTTCTTCTGGGCGTCCATGTCCGACAAGATCGGCCGCAAGAACACCTACTTCTGCTTCTTCATTCTCGGCATCATTCTTTACGCGCTGGCGCCGACGCTCGCGACGATGGGCAACAAGGCGCTCTTCGTCCTCGCCTTCGGTATCATCCTGTCCATGTATGGCGGCGGTTTCGCCACCATCCCGGCTTATCTTGCTGACATCTTCGGCACGCAGTTCGTCGGCGCAATCCACGGCCGTCTCCTGACGGCATGGGCGACTGCCGGGATCGCTGGTCCCGTCGTGGTCAACTACATCCGCGAGGCGCAAATCGCAGCGGGCGTGGCACCCGGACCGGCGCTCTACACAAGCACCATGTATATCCTGGCCGGCATGCTGGCGATTGGCCTGATCGCCAATGCCTTCGTACGACCACTTGCCGACAAGTGGTTCATGTCCGACGCGGAAGTCGCGGCATTGCAGGCGAAAACGGCGGCCGCCAATGCCGGCCCCACGGGCTCCTTCGGCATCGGCCGCGGCGGGCTGGATGCCAAGGCGGCTCTTGCCTGGGCTGCCGTTGGCATCCCGCTGCTCTGGGGTGTATGGGTGACCGTAAGGAGCAGCCTCGCGCTGTTCGGCTGATCACCGACAGGTTCGACATCCTCCGGGCAGCCGTGTGCTGCCCGGATTTGTTTACGGCCCTGAGCAGAAGCTTCTCGAATAGCAGGCTGCGATCTGGCTGGTCTCATATGGCGGAGGGTAGCGTAAGCACGCAGGACAGCCCGCCATCGCCATTGCGCTCAAGGGTGATCCTGCCGCCGTGAAGTTCGACGAGTTCCCTGACGATGGTAAGACCAAACCCATCTCCCGGCACGGTCTCGTCCATCCGCCTGCCAGGCTCAAATACCTCTGCAACGAGAGCGCCGTCGATACCGGGGCCATCGTCCGAGATCGTGAGCAGAATATCGCGCCCGCTCTTGCGGGCAGAAATTTCGACTCGGCTCTTTGCCCATTTGAAAGCGTTGTCCGCGAGGTTGCCGAGGATCTCATCCAGGTCTTCAGGCCCCACCTGCACACGCAACGAACCGTCCACCTCCACCCGCGCGGCGATACCCCGGTCCGCATATATATGCGTCATGATCTCGATGATATCGTCTACTCGCGGCCTCACCGGCGTTGCGGCCGCCACGCCGCCGGCGGCGGTCTTGCGGGCGCGGGCAAGATGATGACGGATTCTCTGGTCGATCCTGTCCACCAGTGTCCGCATCGTATTATCCGGGTCGTTGATATCGTTGAGCGCAAGATAAAGGCTCGTCACCGGCGTTTTCAGGCCATGCGCGAGATTCGCGAAATGCAGGCGCGTCTCGGTCAGTCTTTCCCTGTTCTGTTCCACAAGGCGGTTTATCTCATGGGAGGCAGGGCGAAGCTCCTTCACCTCCGCGTCCGGCAACCGTTCCAATGTGCCGGCCGAAATCGAGGAAATGTCGGCGGTCAGTTGCCGCAAAGGCCGCAGACCGTATCGCACCTGAAGGAAAATGCCTGCGACGAGACTGGCGCCGAGCAGCGTCATGGCCGGGATCAACCATAAAAGCGCGCTGCGGGCAGGGGCCACCAGGGCAAAACGTGGCGCGGTGGCAGTGATTTCGATGAGTTTCGCGCCCACCATGGTCTGAATGGAGCGAAGATAGAGTTCCTGACCGTGAAGTTCGGCATTGACGCCTGGACGCGGCCCATGCCCCATCATCTTGCCCCAGTCGAACGGGGAGGGTGGATTGTCGAGGCTTTGCCCGGCGAGCGAGCGTGAGGTGATGGCAACGCCCTCACCACGGATCTGCCAGTACCAGCCGGAACGGCGCCTGTCGAAAGGCGGGCCATCAAGGGCCGCGTTCAGCGTCAGACGGCCGGTCTCGTCGCCAGAAAGGGCGCTGCGTAGGCCCTCGATCTGCGTATCGAGCCGCTGATCGATCTGTTCACGCACGACGCCGGCAACGATGAGGTAAAGAATGATCGAAGCGACCATAACGCTTGCGGTGACGAAAATCACCGAAAAAACCGTCAAACGGCGCGATATGGAAGGCCCTCGGCTCACTGGCGGTTCGCTCATGGCTCGGCCTTCAACATGTAACCACGACCGCGAACGGTCTCGATATGTTCGGCACCAATCTTGCGTCGCAGGCGCGCAATGATGACTTCAATGGAATTGGAATCCACCTCCACATCGCCCTCGTAGACCCGTTCGATGAGTTCGCGACGGTCAACCACCACCTCCTTTCGCAGGATGAGGCAGGAGAGCACCCGCCATTCCAGCGCGGTGAGCTTCAGCGGCAGGCCGTTTTGCTCGAAGGTCCCGAGTTGCGCGTCGAAAACAAGCGAACCGCAGGTGACAATGGAGGCGGCGTGGCCCGTGGCACGGCGAACCAGTGCACGCAGCCGCAGAACGAGTTCCTCCACCTTGAACGGCTTTGTCACGAAATCATCCGCTCCGGCCTTGAAGCTTGCCACCTTGTCCGGCCAGCCATCGCGCGCCGTCAATACCAGCACAGGCAGCGTGCGCTGTGCCGCCCGCCATGATTTGAGAACCGAAACCCCGTCTATCTTGGGCAATCCAAGGTCAAGAACGGCGACGTCGTAAAGTTCGGTCAGGCCGGCATGTTCGGCATCCTCACCATTTTGCGCGATGTCGACGACAAAATTCTCCGCGCGCAGGCTGGCCGCGATACGTTTTGAAAGGTCGCTGTCGTCTTCGACAAGAAGTACCCGCATGGTGTGCCTGCTCGCGCTGATGGATGCGTTTTACTAGTCCCGGAAGGCTTAACTCAAGCTGAACCACAAGGTTCAGGCTGCCGATGGCAGGCTTCGATTAAAACATGGCTGTCCATTCAAACAGGAGATCACCATGTCCCATTCTGAAGACAATAAAGAGATCGAATCTTCCGTTACCCAGAAAACTGCGGCGGAAGCGCCGGTGCCGCCCCACCGGAAACACCGCCGCAAGAAAGCGGCCTTCACCTTTGCGGCAATAGCCATACTGGCGGTGGGTGCTGCCGCCGGTGCGGGTGCGATGAAACTGACAAGGCCGACACCCGAGATGGCGCCGATGACTCCTGTCGCGATTTCTACCGTCAAGGAAGGCAATCTCGTCACCTTCAAGGGCAAGGTGGCGGAAATATTCGGCAATAAGTTCATTGTTCAGGATGAGAGCGGTCGGGCCCTCGTCGATACCGGCCCGGAGGGCGAAAATGGAAAAGCCGCGAAGGTGGATGAGGCGATCAGCGTACAGGGTCGTTTCGATGACGGCGTGCTGCATGCGAGCTACATCGTTCGGCAGGATGGTACCATAGAAGCCTTAGGCCCGGCGGGTGGTCCACCGCGCCATGGTCCCAAACATGATATGAGGCGCGGTCCGGCAGGTGAGATCGGCCATGGTCCGATGGACGACGCACCACCACCTCCGCCCAAGCCCTAACGCACCTTGTCCATATCACAATTGAAAAAGCGCGCCGCGATAATCGCGGCGCGCTTGCTTTTGAGGCGGTCATTGCCGGGTATGGAGAGACCGGATGGGCGATTAACCCGCACGCTTCAGCTTCAGGTGCGAAACACCCGCGGCAACATTGACGCCGGTACCAACCTCGGCACTGATGGGCTGCAGCGCGAAGTTCTTGGCATTACCGCCGACAAGTGCATTGGCACCAACGCCGACGCCAACGGATGCACCTGCGGAAGCACCCACATAGTCGCCGCTCAGAGCGCCGTCACCCACGCGGCTTGCCGCCGTGTTCAGTACGATCCAGCTCATATAGGTCTTGCCGGTCACGCCGATGTCGAGGCCAAGTTTGCCAATGGTGCCGGTATATCGTTCCGTTTTGCCGGAGCGCTGGCGGAACTGGCAGTCCACTGCCTTGCTCGAGCCGACGACAAGACCAACACCGCCAGCGATTTCACAGGACAGGGTGCCGACGCGTTCCTTCTGGGCAGTTTCCGTTGCGCGCTTGCTGCTGTGCTTCGTTTCGGCGGAAGCGAGCGGCGCAACGGCCAGAGTTGCGATTGCCGTTGCAAGAACGAGTTTCTTCATTGTTTGTCACTCCTGTTGTTATTCACGAGACGGATGCGCGGTGAAGATGCATCCAGATAGGTATGGGGGCGCTGCCGGATCGCCAGATTGGCGATGATAGGCCGCGATGCGAAACATTCAGCGATGATGACCGCGCGTTCGAAGGCAGAAAGCGTTTCTACTTCGCCCGAGAGCACGATGCGGCCCTCGACGGATGTAACGGAGATAGAACTGTTCTCCTGTCCATCCGCATAGGCGAGCACCGCTTGCAAAGCGGCACACAGGCTGATCTCCTGGGGAAGGCAGTTTGTGGCCGGGGTCAGTTCATTAGCAAGCATCATGGTGAAACTTCCTACCTTGAACATCAGCGGTTCACTTGAATGGCTTTTTGACGGCATCCTTCGTCTGGCCGAGCTTCTCCTGCGCCTGGCCCGCCAGTTTTTCGGCTTTACCTTCCGCCTGAAGCTTGTCGTTGCCGGTAATCTTTCCAGCCGCTTCCTTAATGGTGCCCTTTGCCTGACGGGCGATACCTTCGATACGGTTGTTGTCCATGACGAATTCCTTCCATCGTTCGAGAGTGCCGCTGTTATTGACGGCATGATGGAAAGATAGGCCGGAAAAAACGCACCTTGGAGAGCAATAGCTACTAGTTCAACTGGTACAAACTGACCTAATTTGCCTGCTGTGACGGTTATTTTTCCCTGCGACCGGCAAAGCCGCGTTCCCGCGCCCAGATGACTGCCGCCGTGCGGCGGTTGACGCCAATCTTGCCATAGAGCGAAGCGATATGGTTGCGGATCGTGTGTTTGGATAGGTTCAGCCTATCGCTCATTTCCTTGTCGCTGCACCCATCGCAGATCAGCGACAATATCTGTTCTTCCCGATCTGTCAGGTCCTTCAGCGATGCGGAGGGCGAGCCGCCGCGCGAATTCTGCCGCAGCCCCGCCAGCCGCTCCACGACGGTGCGGCTGAACCAGGACGTGTCGGTCATCACGCTTTCGATGGCTTCGATCAACTCGTTCTCGGATCTGCGCCGTTCGGTGACGTCCTGTACTGCCCAGATGACGCAGAGCTGGTCGTTGATTTCGGCGCGCTCGGCGGACACGAGGCATTCGGCCGCGCCGCCTTCGGCAAGGTTCATGCGCATGGCCTCATTGCGGATCGGGATATTGTCCTTCAGCCGCTTTTCAATGTCGCGCCGCGCCGCCACATCTTCCCATAGCCGCAATTCGCTTGCGGTCTTGCCGACCACCTCGGCTTCCTTGCGGCCGCAGAGCGTAAGGAATGCATCGTTGACTTCCGTCAGCACGAAATCGTCCAGCCGTGAAATCGCTGCGGGCGCTGGCGACAGGCGAAATGACTTGAAGAAACGCTCCTCGCTCTGACGGAGAGCGTTTTGTGCCTTCCGGCGACCGTCGAGATCCGCAAAGGTAAAAAGCATGCAGGGTTCTTCGGCAACGGCAATCGTTTCCCCCGCCACAATCACCAGCCTGTCGCCACCGGGAATGGGAATGAGGGCCTCGCGGTGGCGGATGACCCGGCCTTCGTGCAGACGCTTAAGAGCATCCTCACCGGTTTCGCACTCGGAAAACAACCCGAGTTCCTCGACGCTGATACCGATGATCTCCTCCCGGCTGAAACCGGTCATTTCCAGGAAACCCTGGTTGACGCGAATGAAGCGTTCGTCTTCCAGACGACAGATCAGCCCTGGTGCCGGATTGGCATTAAAGGCGCTTTCAAACCGCGCTTCCGCCTCAAACCGCGGTGTCTCGTCGCGAATGATCAGTACCAGCACATCCGGCTTCGCGCCGGCGTCTTCGAGAATGAGACCGCGAACGGTGTGGACCCAGCATTCTGTATCGTCATCGCTCGGTGATATCTCCACTGTCACATCTTCAAACGTCTCTCCAGCGAGAAGCCGCTCCAGCGGGTACTGTCCTTCGTCGAGAAGATGGTTGTTGCGATAGCGAAGCGTGAAATTGCGCCTGTAGCTTCCCGCATCGGCACCAAGTTCGGATATCGTCTCTACACGGTGCATCTCAAGTGCGGCCCTGTTGGCCCATTCGATCGTTCCGTCGTTTTCGAGCAATATCAGCCCATCACTCAGTCCGGCTATCAGGTTCTGCAACACAAGCCGGTTTATCTTTGGAATTTCTAAGCTGTCGTCCATGTCGCCCGGCATCTCCTGATTTGCGCGACTATAACGCACGGTTTCGCCAAGTGTTGCAGCAGGATTAGAAGGGGACATTTTGTCCCCGTGCTCCTTGTTTTCTAGCACGTCGATAAAAGTGCGCCCCAAAAAAACGCTTTCTGCCCACGTTTTAATCATCGGAAATTATGGTTCAAAAATATGCTTGACCTGCCTCTGAATTTCCTCCCAAATGAACCAATAATAGATTGGTTCACATAAATGGTGCGATATTGACGGCGGGTCCTAACGACAACTCCAACTACGCGCTCGCTCGCCTTAGGGACTATATCCAGGCAAATGAGGTCTCGAAGGACGGGCGCCTCCCCACTGAACGCGCCTTTGCCGAAAGTTTTAACGTCGGCCGCCGCGCTGTCAGACGCGCTTTGGAAGTTCTGGAAGCAGAAGGCCTGATCTGGCGGCGGCAGGGGGCCGGAACCTTTGTGGGTGAAAAGCCGGATGATTGGTCCGCCCATGTCACGGAACTGGTCGCCGGTACGGATTTCATGGAAATCATGGAAGTGCGCCTGCGCATCGAGCCGCAGCTGGCGCAACTCGCGGCCATGCGCGCCAAGCCGGCCGAGGTGGAGCGTATGCGCGCCCTTGTCGAAAAGACCGGTCAGAGCACGGATGCCGATGCCAAGGAATTGTGGGATGGCTCGCTCCATCGCCAGATCGCCCAGAGCGCCGGCAACAAACTTTTCCTGTCCATCTTCGATGTCATCAACCGCGTGCGTCAGGATGATGCCTGGCAGTCGATACGGGAGCTTGCCCGGCGCAGCGGTGCAAACGGCAGAGCATCTTTCGAACAGCATATGGCCATTGTCGATGCCATCGCCGACCGCGATCCCGCCAGAGCCGGTGAAGCCATGCGTCAGCATCTTCTCATGCATCAGGAAAGGCTGATCCGCGCCACGTCTCTCGGCTTTTTGGAGGAAGGTGCCGGGGAGGGCAATGCGGCCAAATTCGATAATTCGCTGACCGAGGCCTCTTGAGGCCACGGATAAAAACTGTCGTCCCTTACGGGCGGCCAATGACAAAAAGCCAAGATAACCTGACCAGAGGAACGAACATGAAGAAAATCCAGACATTGACTGCGGCGCTGTTGGCAAGCGTATTTCTGGCCTCGCCGGCGCTATCGTCCGAATTGCGCATCGGCCTCAATGACGATGCCGATGTGCTCGACCCCGCCCAATCGCGCACCTTCGTCGGCCGCATCGTTTACACCGCCATGTGCGACAAGCTGGTGGATATCTCGCAGGACATGAAGATCGTGCCCCAGCTTGCCACCGAATGGGCCTGGTCCGAAGGCGGCAAGGTGCTGACCATGAAAATCCGCGACGGCGTCAAGTTCCACGATGGCGAAACGCTGGATGCGGCGGCCGTCGTCGCCACCATCGAGCGCAACATGACGCTGCCGGAATCCCGCCGCAAGAGCGAGTTGTCCTCCGTCGAGAAGGTTGAGGCGACAGCACCGCTGGAAGTCAAATTCACCTTGAAGACGCCGGACGTTACCCTTCTGGCACAGCTTTCCGACCGCGCCGGCATGATCGTCGCACCGAAAGCGGCCAAGGAACTGGGCGCTAATTTCGGTTCGAAGCCAGTCTGCGCCGGACCGTTCAAATTTGTCGAGCGCATCCAGCAGGATCGCATCGTGCTCGAAAAATTTGCTGACTATTGGGACAAGGACAAAATCCTCGTCGACAAGGTCGTCTATCTGCCGATCCCCGACACCACGGTGAAGCTTGCGAACCTTCGTGCCGGCGATCTCGATCTCGCCGAGCGCATCTCGGCTTCCGATGCGGAATCCGTCAAGAATGACCCCAAATTGAATTATGCCGATGTCATCGGTCCCGGCTACATGGCCATGTATGTCAACATCAACAATGGCGCGCGCGCGGATAATCCGCTCGGCAAGGACAAGCGCCTGCGTCAGGCTTTCTCCTACGCGATCGATCGCGAAGCGATCGGCCAGATTGTTTTTGAAGGCACATCCAAGGCCGGCAATCAGGCTTATCCGCCCACAAGCCCCTGGTTCAACCAGAACCTGCCGGTTCCGCCGCGTGATATCGACAAGGCCAAGCAGCTGATGAAAGAGGCGGGTTACGAGACGCTGGATGTCGAGCTTCAGCATGCCAACAATACCACACAGACGCAGATGATGCAGGTCATCCAGTCCATGGTGGCGGAGGCCGGCTTCAACGTCACCCTGAAGGCCACGGAATTCGCCACGCTTTTGTCCGAGCAGACTGCCGGCAATTATCAGCTCAGCCGCTCCGATTGGTCGGGACGTATCGATCCCGATGGCAACCTGCACCAGTTCGTCACCTGCAAGGGCGGCATCAACGATGTGAAATATTGCAATCCTGAAGTGGACAAGCTGCTGAACGAGGCCCGCGCTTCGACCGACGACGCGGTCCGCAAGGAAAAATACGATGCCGCAAGCGTCATCCTCAACGATGACATGCCGATCATCTATCTCGGCCACCAGCCTTATGCCTATGCCATCTCCAAAAAGGTCAAGGGCTGGGCGCCGTCGCCTGACGGCATGATCCGCCTTCTCGGCGTTTCCAAGGACTGACCACTTCGCATAGGCCGCGCGGCTTGCCGTGCGGCCGCCAAGACCGGACCAAAACGGGGGCAATGCCATGCCTGTTTATATCGGCAAGCGACTGCTGGTCGCGATCCCGACGCTTCTGATCATTTCCATCTTCGTTTTTTCCCTGCAGAAACTCTTGCCGGGCGATCCCATCCTGGCGATGGCTGGCGAAGAGCGCGATCCCGCGACAATAGAGTTTCTGCGAGAGAAATACCGTCTTAACGACCCAGTTCCACTCCAGTACGTCAACTGGCTGGGCGGCGTGGTAACCGGCGATTTCGGCATTTCGCTACGCACGAACCAGCCGGTTCTGGAACTGATTGGCCAGAAGCTGCCGGTGACCATTCAGCTGGCTGTCATGGCGATGTTCTTTGCCATGGTCATCGGAATTCCGATCGGCATTCTGGCGGCCGTCAAGAAGAATACGTGGATTGATTACACGGCCAATATCGTCGCGCTTTCCGGGCTGTCCATCCCGAATTTCTGGCTCGGCATCATGCTCATTTTGCTGGTGTCGGTGAAACTGGGCTGGCTGCCAGCATCGGGTTATGAATCGATCTTCGTAGACCCTGTCCGCTCCATCGAAACCATGATCATGCCGGCCTTCGTGCTGGGCAATGCACTGGCGGCGACGCTGATGCGCCATACGCGTTCGGCGATGGTAGCGGTGCTCAGCTCCGATTACATTCGCACCGCCCGCGCCAAGGGGCTTTCGCCGCGGGAAATCATCCTGTCGCATAGTTTCCGCAACGCGCTTCTGCCCGTCATCACGCTCTTGGCGCTGCTCTTCGGGGAACTGCTGGCCGGTGCGGTTCTGACGGAGCAGATTTTCACCATTCCCGGCTTCGGCAAGATGACCGTGGATGCCGTCTTCACCCGTGATTATGCCGTCGTGCAGGGCATCGTGCTCTGCACGGCCGTTGGTTTCATCCTCATGAACCTCCTGGCCGACATTGCCTATGTCCTGCTCAACCCCCGCCTCAGGGCGACAATCTAAGGCCCTGATATCATGACCCTTCTGGATCAAAACCTTTCGATACCGGCGACACGGCAGGAAAGCCGCGCCTGGAAAAAGATGAAGCGCAACAAATCGGCGCTCGCCGGCTTGATCATCGTCGTGTTTTTCGGCGTGCTAGCGATTGCCGCGCCGATATTGCCGATCGCCGATCCGGTCGCGACCAGCTGGTCGGCCATCCGCAAGGCGCCGTCAGCGGCCCACTGGCTCGGCACGGATGATCTCGGCCGCGATATCCTCTCGCGCATGATTTATGGCGCCCGCGCTTCGCTGATGGCCGGCGTCGTATCCGTCATGATCGCCGTGATAATCGGCGTCCCCTTCGGGTTGATCTCCGGCTATTTCGGCGGCTGGGTGGATATGGTCATCTCCCGCATTACCGAAGCGCTGCTGGCCATGCCGTTCCTGATCATGGCGATCGCGCTTGCCGCGTTCCTTGGCCCGAGCCTCACCAATGCGATGATCGCGATCGGCCTTTCCGCCATGCCCATTTTCGTGCGGCTGACGCGCGGGCAGGTGCTGGCCGTCAAGATGGAGGATTATGTCGAGGGCGCGAGGTCTATCGGCCTCAACCACATCGACATCATGACCCGCTACATCCTGCCGAATGTCTTTGCCCCCATCATCGTGCAGGCGACGCTAACGGTCGCGACCGCCATCATCGCGGAGGCGAGCCTTTCCTTCCTCGGACTTGGCCAGCAGGCGCCCGCGCCTTCCTGGGGTTCGATGCTGAACACCGCCAAGAACTTCTTGAGCCAGGCGCCATGGATGACGATGTGGCCCGGTATCGCCATCTTCCTCGTCGTCATCGGTTTCAATCTTCTGGGCGACGGCCTGCGCGATGCGCTTGATCCGCGCGAAGCATGATTTTTTACAAGGAATATCGGAATGACTGATTTCACCACACGCCCTGAAATCCTTGGCAACTTTGGCGTCGTCACTTCAACCCACTGGATCGCCTCGGCCGTCGGCATGGCGATCCTCGAGAAGGGTGGCAATGCTTTCGACGCCGCCGTCGCCACCGGTTTCGTCCTGCAGATCGTCGAGCCGCATCTGTGCGGTCCAGGCGGCGATATGCCCGCCGTGTTTTATTCGAAGCAGAAGGACAAGGTGGAAGTCATTTGCGCACAGGGCCCGGCCCCGAGTGGTGCGACGATTGAACATTACACGTCGGAAGGGCTGAAACTCATCCCGGGCGATGGGCTGCTTGCCACCGTCATCCCCGGCGCCTTCGATGGCTGGATGCTGATGTTGCGCGACTATGGCACAATGAGCGTGCGCGACGTACTGGAACCGGCCATCTATTATGCCGAACATGGGCATCCAACGCTGCCGCGTGTCTCTGCCACCATCAAGGGGCTGGCCGATTTCTTCGAGAAGGAATGGCCGACATCTTACGAAACATGGCTGCCGGGCGGTGCCGCGCCGGAGCCTCACGCCAATTTTAGTAATCCCGTTCTGGCGGCGACCTATCAGCGGATCGTCACCGAAGCCGAAGTGCGTTCTGGCCGCGAAAACCAGATCGAGGCGGCGCGCGATGCCTTCTACCGGGGTTTCGTTGCGGAAGCCATCGACAGTTACGTCAGCACCGCAGAGGTGATGGATGCCAGCGGCACAAGGCACAAGGGTGTGCTGACGGCGCAGGATATGGCCGGGTGGCGCGCTACCGTGGAAGCGCCGCAGACGCTCGATTATCACGACTGGACGATTGCCAAGACGCCCGCCTGGGGGCAGGGCCCGGTTCTGCTACAATCTCTTGCGCTCCTGAAGGGCTTCGATATTGCCGCCATGGACCCGTCCGGTCCCGATTTCATCCACACCATCGTCGAAGCCATGAAGCTCGCCTTTGCTGACCGCGAGGTCTATTACGGCGATCCGGAATTCGGGCAGATTCCAACGGAGTATCTCCTCTCCGAGGGATATAATGCCGATCGCCGGGCGCTGATCGGTGGTGAGGCCTCGCTGGAGCTGCGTCCAGGCATCGTGCCGGGTTACGAAAAGCAGGTGGACGCGACAATGGCGATGCTGGCCGAGATGAGCGGCAAGGGCACCGTCTACGAGCCGACCATGTCGCATCTGACCGAAAAGCGGGGTGACACCGTGCATATCGACGTCATCGACCGCTGGGGCAACATGGTTTCCACCACGCCATCGGGCGGCTGGCTGCAATCCTCGCCCATCGTGCCGGGTCTCGGTTTCGCGCTCAATTCCCGCGCCCAGATGTTTTGGCTGAAGGAAGGCCTGCCGACCTCGCTTGCGCCGGGTAAACGCCCGCGCACCACGTTGACGCCCTCGCTTGCGCTGCATCAGGGCCGGCCTTCCATGGTCTTCGGTACGCCGGGTGGCGACCAGCAGGACCAGTGGCAGCTGCCCTTCTTCCTGCGTTATGCCCACCACGGCAAAAACCTGCAGGCGTCCATCGACATGCCGCTGTTCCACACGTCGCATTTCCCGGGTTCGTTTTATCCTCGCACAAGCTCGCCTGGCGAAATCATGGTAGAAAGCTCGGTGGGCGAAGAGACCTTGCAGGAGCTTCGCCGTCGAGGCCATCGGGTCACCGTTGCCGATGCCTGGTCGGTCGGGCGGCTCACCGCCGCCCGCCGCGATGCGGACGGCCTGCTGCGCGCCGCCGCAACACCGCGGTTGATGCAGGCCTATGCGGTGGGGCGGTGAGACCATGGAGACAAAACCAGTCCTCTCCGTCCGCAACCTCACCACCTCCTTCCTCGTCGATGGCGCCTGGAAGAGTGTCGTGCGTGATGTCTCCTTCGATGTCGCGCCCGGTGAAACCGTCGCCATTGTGGGGGAATCCGGTTCCGGCAAATCGGTGACATCGCTGTCGCTGATGCGCCTGCTTGCCCCGGCCTCCAGCCGGATAGAAGGCGAGGTGCTGCTCAACGGCCGCGATCTGCTTTCGCTTTCCGAAAAGGAAATGCGCGGTGTACGCGGCAACGATATCTCGATGATCTTTCAGGAGCCGATGACGTCGCTCAACCCGATCTTCACCATCGGCCGCCAGATTTCGGAAGTCCTCATTCGCCACAAGGGGCTTTCGAAACGTGAGGCGCGGGCCGAGACGGTGCGGCTTCTGGAAAAGGTCCGAATTCCCAATGCAGCAGGCCGTTTCGACGAATATCCGCACCAGTTTTCGGGCGGCATGCGCCAGCGCGTGATGATCGCCATGGCGCTCGCCTCACGACCGAAACTGCTGATCGCCGACGAGCCGACGACCGCGCTCGACGTGACCATTCAGGGCCAGATCCTCGACCTGATAAAACTGCTGCAGGAAGAGGAGGGCATGTCGGTGCTCTTCATCACTCATGACATGGGCGTCGTGGCCGAAATCGCCGACCGGACGATCGTGATGTATCGCGGCGACGAGGTCGAGACCGGGCCGACCGAGGAGATCTTCAAACGCGGCAAGCATCCCTATACAAGGGCGCTGCTTTCGGCGGTGCCGAAACTCGGCTCAATGCGTGACCGGCGATGGCCGACGCGTTTTCCCGTGCTCGACATGAAGACCGGTCTTTCGACTGAGCCTCAAGAGGTGGCCGAGACCGTTGCAAGCGGTCAGACCCCGGTCCTGTCGGTGAAGAACCTTGTGACGCGTTTTCCCATCCGGTCCGGCCTGCTGGCGCGTCAGACGGGTGCGGTTCACGCCGTTGAAAACGTCTCTTTTGATCTCTTCCAGGGTGAAACGCTGTCGCTCGTGGGCGAATCCGGCTGTGGCAAATCCACCACCGGCCGCTCGATCATGCGGCTTGTTGAGCCGTCGTCCGGCGATGTGTCACTCGATGGTTATGACGTGATGCGTCTCGATACGGTCGAGCTGCGCAATATGCGCAAATCCGTGCAGATGATTTTTCAGGATCCGTTCTCGTCGCTCAATCCGCGCATGACAGTGGGTACGGCGATTTCCGAACCCTTCATCAAGCACAGGCTGGGCACCACGAAACAGGCGAAGGAAAAGACGGCCGATCTTCTCGAAAAAGTCGGCCTTTCAGCGGACATGGCCAATCGCTATCCCCATGAGTTTTCGGGCGGCCAGCGCCAGCGCATCGCCATTGCCCGTGCGCTTGCGCTCGATCCAAAGGTTATTGTCGCCGATGAGAGTGTGTCGGCGCTCGATGTCTCGATCAAGGCGCAGGTGTGCAACCTGCTGCTCGACCTGCAACAAAGCCTCAACCTCGCGTTTCTGTTCATCAGCCATGACATGGCGGTGGTGGAGCGTGTTAGCCATCGTGTCGCGGTGATGTATCTGGGGGAAATCGTCGAGATCGGCCCGCGGGCGGCCGTCTTCGACAATCCGCAGCATCCCTACACAAAAAAGCTGATGGCAGCAGTGCCAGTGCCCGATCCGGCAAGGCGGGGGATAAGGCGTGGCATATCCAATGATGAGCTGACGAGCCCGATACGGGCAATGGGATATGAAACACCGGCGCGAAACTACAGGACGGTATCGCCCGGCCATGTGGTGCAGGTGGCCTGAGGCGGTTGCTGCGGTATCAATGCTTCGAAGAAGAAGCCGTTAAGCCGGGTTCTTGAGCGGAACGCCTCGCAGGTGCTCCATCAGGTAAGCATGGGTCGCGGGATTGGCGACGATCAGCGTGCCCGTCTTTTCGTAGAACTCAGGACCGCGACCCCACCAGTCGGTCACTATTCCGCCCGCCTCCTGCACCAGCAGGATGCCGGCTGCGGTGTCGACGAAACCGGTTTCCTCGTAATAACCGGTCAGCCGGCCGCATGCCACGTACGCGCACGAATTGGCGGCGCTGCCGACAACACGGACCGCGCCGATGGGTGCGCGGATCGCGTCGAGGCGCTGATAGGCGCCGGGATAAAGCTGGAGATTGGGCGTCGGCAGACCGGTGCCGACGCACATCAAAGCAACATCGGTGCTGGCATTGACCTGCAGGCGCTCGCCGTTGAGGTAGGCGCCGCAGCCCTTGATCGTCGTATACATCTCGTCGGAGACGGGATTGTAGACCAGGCCGCATATGGTCTCGTTGCCGCGCCTTAGCGCGATGGTGATCGTATAATGTTGGCCGAAGAGGAAATTGGTGGTGCCGTCGATTGGATCGACCAGCCAGCGATGATCCTGATCGGCTCCTTCCACAGGCGCAAATTCCTCGCCGGTCAGTCCCCAAGGATATTGGCCGAGCAGACGCTTTCGGATCAGCGTCTCGGAATCCCTGTCGGCATCGGAAACGAAGTCTCCCGGCCCCTTGACGCCGATCTCGATGTCGCGAAAGCGCCGGAAATGGTCGAGCGTCAATGCGCCGACTTCGCGGGCGGTGGCGACCATGTGGTCGAGGATGGCGCTGTAATTGACTGTCATTTGCTAAAAACCTCTGCGAGCCCTTCCGGGTCATCGGTGGTTATCTGGTCGACCTTCAGCCTCAAGAGCCGCTCGACAGCATCAGTGGATTGCGGCGTTACCCTGTTGATCGTCCAGGCATCGACGCGGCGGCCTGCGGCATGGACCGGGGCGACGATATCGACACCGGCATCCTCAGCGGCAAGGACGATTTCATAGGCGAGGTAGATGATGCCCGCATCAGGCGCGGTGGCGAGGGCATTTTTGATGAAGTCCAGATAATGTCCATTTGCCTGCAGTTCAGCAAGTGTGGTGCGATGGCATGGATCATATCCGGTGCGAAGGCCGGGGGCCGAGCCGGCCAGCGTGGTAATGGCGTCGAAATCGCCGCCTGACAGGATCAACGATTTCGCTATGGGTGAAACGCTCATCCCGAACCCGGCGACGACCTGCGGAGCAAGCGCCTGCCGGTTTTCCTTGAAATCGAGCTGGAGCAGGGCGTCGGGATGAACGGCGTCATCGGCAAGCAGGGCGCAAAGGTCTTCGAGCAGCATCACTTTTGAAACGATCGGCTGGCCGTCATTGTCGCGCAGGTGAAGCTCTCGCAGGGCGGCAGCGGATGTGTCGCGTACCCTCCCGGTGCCAGTCGTTTCCCGCCCCAGCGTCCGGTCATGCAAAACGGCGCAACCGTGATCGGCATGAATGACGAGGTCGACTTCGATGCTTGCACCCAGCCGCATCGCTTCGATGATGCGCTCCCCCGTAAAGACCGGATCAGAGGCACGGCGGCGGCCGCGGTGCCATTTGAGCCATGTTTTGTGGCCGTTGCGGTTGATGAGTATCGGATGGGTCATGTTAGCTCCGGTAGATCGGGCGATTGTCGCGATAGGCCGTGATGGAACGAGGCGAAATCCTTACCCCCTGTCCGGCCCGGAACATATCCGGATGGGAGACCATGGATTTGATCCTGGTACCATCGATCAGATCAAGGTCGACAAGACCGTGGGTCCCGTAATCGGTCACGCGATGCACATTCGCCTCGGGCGTTTCGGATACTGCCAGATCAATGGCTTCCGGACGAACGGCGAGAATGGTCGGGCCATCAGAGATGGGAAGCGGAAAAGTGAAGCCAGCGCGCATGAAGTTTCCACTTGAAACCGTGCCCTCAATCAGGTTCATCGTGCCGATGAAGCCGGCGACGAACGGGGTATGCGGCTCCCGATAGATCACATTCGGTCGGTCGATCTGTTCGGTCTTGCCATTCGCCATCACGACAATGCGGTCTGCCATGGAAAGCGCCTCATCCTGACCGTGGGTGACGAACAGCGTGGTGATGCCGAGGCGCTGCTGGATATCCCGAACCTCTTCCCGCAGCCTTTCGCGCAGATGCTGGTCGAGACTGGCGAAGGGCTCGTCGAGAAGCAGGATTTTCGGCTCCAGAACCAGCGAGCGGGCAAGCGCCACACGCTGCTGCTGGCCGCCCGAAAGCTGGCTTGTGGCGCGCTCGCCATAACCCGAGAGCCCGACGAGTTCGAGAACGGCCTCCACCTTTTGCCGGATCACGGCAGCGGGCAGGCGGCGCAGCTTCAGGCCGAAAGCGAGGTTGTTGAAGACGTTCATATGGCTCCAGAGCGCGTGGCTCTGGAACACCATGCCGGTCGGCCGTCGCTCTGGTGGCAGATGGGTGACGTCTTCTCCGTCGATGGTAATCCTCCCGCCGGTCGGTTGCTCGAACCCGCCGACCATGCGCAGCAGCGTCGATTTACCCGAACCGGAAGGACCGAGAAGGCAGACGAGTTCGCCATCGGCGACATCAAGAGAGAAACTGTCGACTGCCTTGGTGCCGCCGGTGAAGCTTTTGGTGACCTGGCGGATATGAAGTACGGACATGCTGATTTCCTAACCGCCAAAACCACGGGCGAAGGCGCCGCCGCCGATGACCCGGCGGGCAAAGATGAGGGCGATGAAGGACGGCACCCAGAGCAGGACGGAGAGAACTGCGCCATATTGGATGACCATCTGGTTGTTGATGTAGCTGATCATCAGCACCGGCATGGTGCGGATGCCAGGTGCGCCGATGAGCCAAGCGCCTTCGGTCTCGTAAAACGTGCTGACGAAGCTCAAAAGCACGGCGGCAGCGATGGTTGGTCCCGCCTGCGGAAGCGTCACTGACCAGAACACCCGGAGCGGGCTGGCGCCGACATCCCGGGCAGCTTCTTCCATGCGCCGGTCGACCGCCTGGAAGGCGGCAACCGGAATCCAGATCATGAACATCAGTGTGCCGACGAGCTGGATCAGGACAACGCCCCAGAACGTGCCAATGAGGTTGAGTTGCAGGAAAATGGCGGCAATCGCCACCAGCAGCCCGAATTTCGGAAAGGCATGGCCGGCAAGGAAGGAGAAGAACAGGATATTGCGGCCTGGAAAGCGCATGCGCGCGAAGGCATAGGCGGCAGGAAGGCAGATCAGCGCCGAAAGCAGGGTCACCGTTGTGGTCAACTGCAGGCTCAGCGTCAGGGCATTCCACACGTCGGCACGGCCGAGCGTCTGGCCCCAGAAGCGGAAACCGAATTGTTGCGGGATCACGTTGGGAAAACGCCAGACCTCGGTGAAGGCCCAGGTGCCGACAACGAGCAGAGGTCCGACGATGACGACAGTAAGAAGGGTGGCGAAGATGATGCCGGGCCAGTCCAAGCGTAGCCGTGGTCTTGTAAGGGTCGCCATGTCATTTCCCCTGGTTGCGCGCGACGGAGCGCACGTAGAACAGGCCGAACGCGATGCAGAAGCCAAAAGCGACGACGGCCTGGGTCATGGCGCCGACGGGATCCTGCACGTCGCGCAATGTGCGCTGCATGAAAGGGCCGAGCATTTCGGGAGCTGCGGGGCCGAGAAGATAGGGCAGGGTGAAAGACGAAAAAATGCCGAGCACCGAAAAGGAAAGCGCAACCAGAATGGAGTTGGAAATGCGCGGCAGGATGATGTGCAAGAAGACCTGAAGGGCATTGGCCCCCACATCGCGCGCAGCCTCGACCGACTGGTTGGCGACGCTGCCGAGCCCCGCGAGCAGGATGAGCACAGTTAGCGGAATATTGTCCCACACGAGGCCGATCACCGGCCCCCAGGGGGTGAGATAGGGCGTGCGGATTTTCGGCAGATGGACGGCATTCAGCAATATATCCACCATGCCGTTGGGGCCCAGAACGCGGATGAAGGCGAAGGCGAGGATGATGGAGGGAACGAACATGGGAAAGATGGCCAGCGCCTGCACATAGGCCGAAAGGCGGCCCTGGGAAAAGCGAAGGTAAAGTGCGATCGGCAGGCAGATCACCAGAAGCAGCGCCGCGCAGACGAGGGTGGTCCAGAGCGTCACGGCGAGATTGTCGAGACTGTAACGATCCGAGAAGAAGAACACGTAACTCGACAGATCAAAGCTCGAATGACCGTCGGCAGCCTTGCGCCAGACAGTGCGGCCGATGGCGTTGATGGCGGGCCAGATCACGAGCCAGATCATCAGGAAAACGGGAATGGCGACGAGCAGGAGGCCGACTGGCCTCCTGCCTGCCGTGGTGTCGATGAGCGGGCGAACCGCTCCTTCTGCAACCTCGGTCACGATTTGCGGTCGACGTTCGGAGCGACGTGACGATACCAGCCATCGTTGATGGCAGTTTCCCATTTGCCGCCCGGGAAGGTCGGAATGGTCTGCGGGATGATGGCGGCGAAGCGCTTGCGCAGGTCGGCCGACACATATTCCCAGGAAACGCCGGGGAACCCACCGAGTTCGGTGAGAATGGCGCTCTGGATTTCTTCCGACAGCACGAAGTTTGCGAGCTTGAGGGCGGCGTCGCGATTGGCACCGTTCGCGAGTACCACGGCGCGCGAGAAATCGCCGCAAAGTGCCAGATCCTGAAGCTGGACGAGGCCGGTTTCCGTGGGCAAAACGCCCTGATCGATGGCCTTCAGCACCTGATCGGACCAGACGGGGGTCATGGTGACAACGCCCTGGGAGAGAAGCTGCAGCGACTGTGTATTGCCGGAGGAGTAAGCGCCCTTGTCATAGAGCGAAGGGGCGATATCGGTCAAAAGCGCCCATGCTTTGTCGAGAGCCTTATCACCGGCTTCCTGGGTGTAGTTGTCGACCGTAAAGGCCTTGGGATCGAGACCGTTGACCTGATGGATGGCGCGGCGGACGAAGTTGCCACCCGAACCGCCCTTGTCGGGACGGTTATAAACGAACTGTCCGGGATTGGCCTTTATCCAGGTGACGAGTTGATCCCAGGTCTTCGGTGCATCCGCCGGCTTGAGCTTGCTTGTGTCATAGGCAAGCAGAACCTGGCTGCCGCGATAGGGCAGGCTGTATTCACTGCGGATGGCGAGCGGGTTGACGCGCGAATAGTTGGAAAGGCCGGCTTTCGCCATGTTCACATAGATACCGGCATCGATGGCGCCGGCGGGCAGCAGCGGATCGGCGCTTTCGAAATAATCGGCCTGCGGATCGGTGCCCGTCTGTTTGGCGGCAATGGCGCGCTCTCCAATGGCGATGACGCCTGCACCATCGCCGGCATCAACGAGATTGAGCTTGAGGCCGGGATTGGCCGCTTCGAAAGCGGGCTTGATGGTGTTGGACCAGAAATCGAGGATATTGGCATCCGAACCGGTGTACCAGTCGATCGTGCCCGGGGCGGCGAAGCTCATGCGGGGCGCAAGGGCGAGGCCGGCAGCAGCGCCTGCGGCGGACATCATAAAGGTGCGGCGTTTCATCTATGTCTCCGATATTTTCGGCGCGAGTGGAACTGTAAAGCGCTGACCCGCTGGAGGGGCAAGGCGCTGGCCGGTCGTTGCACGGCTGTGCATCTTCTGGACGGGCTGGCGGCGGTTCTAATGACTTTCCTTAACGCTTTCGTGACAGCTGGCCGTTGACAAACGCCTCCCCGCTGCCACGAAAAGATCACGATTCATTCAGCCACAGTTCACCCGGCAGGGCGCTAAATCCCCTCATCCCACAAGGAGGGAAATAAGATGCGCAAGATGATTTTAACCGCCGGACTGATTTTCGGCGCCCTGTTCGGCACCGGCGCGAATGCCATGCCAGTTGGTCAACCGTCCGCACCTTCGGCATCCCACGTTCAAACGGTGGATTATGCCTGTGGGCGTGGTTATCATTTGACACCGCGCGGCAATTGCCGTCCGAACGCCCCGCGTTATGAGCGTGGCTGGGACCGACGCGACCGCTGGGAAGCCCGCCGGGAATGGCGCGAGCGTCAGGCGAGACGTGAATGGCGTCAGTGGCACGACCGCAGAGATTACCGCGACTACCGCGATCGCCGCGATTATTACCGTTACTGAACGGGCAAGGCCCTCTCCACCCGGGAGGGCCTTTTTCCATATGGGGGGAAGAAGCCCAAATATTCGTCGCCGGGCAGGGCGTTAACATAGTGCCGCTGCCTCTCATCTCCCGAACCTGTGACAGAATTGCATATGGCGTGAGGAAACCCGGGCGGCAGTTCGGGGTTAGTCCCATATCACCATTCATAAGGAGGATATGATGGACATCAACAGACGCACCATTCTCACCGCCGGCGCAGTAACTGCCGCCGCTGCAATCTTTCCCCGGCCGCATGTCGCGCGGGCCGCTCTGCCTTTGGCACAGCCGAAGCTTCCCTTTGCTGAGGCTGATCTTGCGCCAGTCATTTCAGCAAGAACGGTCGGCCTGCATTACGGAAAACACCACAAGGCCTATTTCGACAAGTTGAACACACTTGCGGCCGGTACCCGTTATGCCGATATGGAACTGGCCGAGATCGTGACGCAATCCGCAAAGTCGAAAGAGCCGGCCGATATCAAAATCTTCAACAATGCTGCGCAGGCCTGGAACCACGTCGCCTATTGGGATCAATTCGTTCCGGGCGGGCCAAGCCGGCCGACAGGCGATCTCGCTGCTTCCCTGAACGAGACATTTGGTGACTATGAGGGTTTCATCAAACGCGCTGTCGATGTGTCCGATACGGTGTTCGGCACCGGCTGGGTGTGGCTGACGAGCGGTGACGACAACAAGCTCGCGCTGATCGGATATGAGGACGGCAACAACCCTGTGGCCGTCGGTCGCCCCGCCTATCTCGGCATCGATATCTGGGAACACGCCTATTACCTCGATTATGAAAACCGCAAGCCCGAACATATCCGCGCCGTGCTCGACAAGCTGGTCAACTGGCGGATCGTTGAAGAGCGCTTGAAAGCCTGACGAGCCCTTTATGTGTAGACCTGCCAGGATGGCTGGGTGCCTGGCGGGTTGCCCCGAGGTGCATTTGAGCTACTATGCGCCGATGGCGAGGAGGCCATCTATAAGGAGGGTTCATGATTTACCGGTCTTCAAAACGACGCACCGTGTTGAAACTTGCGGCTGCGGCGGTGTCTTTCGGCATGATGGGAATGACGGCGAATGCCGAGGGTTTTCCCGATCGAACGATCACGCTGGTCGTTCCTTTCGCGGCGGGCGGCTCCACCGACGTGGTAGCGCGTGTCATCGCGCAGAAGATGGGTGATGAGCTCGGCCAACAGATCGTGGTTGAGAATATTGCAGGTGCGGGTGGCAATCTCGGCGCTGACCGGGTGGCCCGTGCCGAGCCTGATGGCTATACGATCCTGATGGGGACGGTTGCCACCCACGCGCTCAACCCGCTCATCCTCAAGACCAAGCCTTATGATCCGCAGACGGATTTCGCACCGGTGTCGCTGCTGGTGGTGGTCCCGAACGTGCTGGTGGTCAATCCGAAGCTCAACGTCAACAGCGTTGAGGAACTGATCGCTCTTCTGAAGGCCGAGCCCGACAAATATGCCTATGCCTCTTCCGGCAACGGCACCCCGCTGCATCTTTCCGGCGAGCTGTTCAAAAGCATGGCTGGTGTCAGCATGCAGCACGTGCCCTACAAGGGGGCAGGTCCGGCGCTCAACGATCTTCTCGGCAACCAGATTTCCATCATGTTCGACAATCTGCCGTCGTCGTCAGGACATATAAAATCCGGCACCCTGCGGGCGCTCGGCGTCACGACGAAGGAGCGGGCGTCCTCCTTCCCGGATTTGCCGACGATTGCCGAAACCGTACCGGGTTATGAGACCTATACCTGGAATGCGCTGTTTGCACCCGCCGGCACACCGGCCGATGTGGTCGACAAGCTCAATGCCGCCGCCAAGAAGGCGCTTGCCGATGCGGGCGTTGCCGCTCGCATGGCGGATTTCAGCGCTAAGATTGTCGCCTCCTCGCCGGATGAACTGAAAGACCACGTCGCGGCCGAGATCGCCAAGTGGGAACCGGTGGTCAAAAACGCAAATGTGCAGATGGACTGATCAGGAGCGGTAAATCTCCGCTTCCGGTTTGTCGCCGCGCATACTGTCTGGTTGCGCGGCGATTGATAGTGACCTCAAACATCGTGGCTGCGCCCGGCGCGGCCACGATCATGACAGCCGGGTCAGGCGGTGTGCCATTTTCACATCACTTGCCACAAGGTTGCAAAAACCCGCTTGGCAAGATCGAACGGCTCAGCTACAAAACACTTCACCGCGTCAGATCGAACAAAGGGAGGCGTTGCATGACACCAGCATTCATCAGAACCCTCCCGCAGGGAATGACCCGCCACTAGGTCATATCCATTCGCGGCCCGCCTTTTGCGCGCCCGACATGCGGTTTGTTTTCCTTCATAGCCCGATTGATCTGACGGGATCATTTTGTCTCCCGCCCGGGCTGTGCCATCCAACTTCCGTTTTTGAGGACCGGTCGTCCTGTTTTCTGGCGCCGGGCTGGTTAAAATGTCTCGCAAGAAGCTCGATTTCCGCGCCGATGCCTATCGTCATGTGCTCGGCTTTGTTTTCAACCATTGGCGCCACCGAAAGGCGCTCGTTGGTTTCATTATCGTGCTGGTGGTTGCCAGCACGCTGGCCGAAGTGATGGTGCCGGTCTTTTCCGGCCAGATCGTTGATGCCATTGCCGGCGGTAACGGGCTTGGCAATGGGGGCGCCGGGGAGGGCAACGGAGCGCTGCGCGCCTTCGTCATCGTTGTGGCGCTTGGCCTCACCACTGTTGTGCTGCGCTGGTTCATCTTCAACGGCATCATCCGGCTGACGCTGAAGACCATGGCGGACGTCACCAATAATGGCTTTCACAAAGTGCAGCGCTTCTCCACCGACTGGCACGCCAACAGCTTTGCAGGCTCGACGGTGCGCAAGATCACGCGCGGCATGTGGGCGCTGGATTCGCTCAACGACCTGCTGCTCGTCGCGCTCCTGCCCTCCATCGTCATGCTGGTGGGCGCTACTATCGTGCTTGGCAGTTACTGGCCGGTAATGGGCCTGATCGTCGGTCTCGGCTCGCTGATCTATATCGGCGTCACTGTCGGGCTTTCGATGGGTTATGTGTCGCCGGCGGCACGGCTTGCGAATGCCTGGGACACCCGGCTTGGCGGTGCGCTGGCGGACGCGATCAGCTGTAACGCGGTGGTCAAGGCCTTTGGTGCCGAAACCCGTGAAGAAACGCGGCTTGGCCATGTTCTGGTGAAATGGGACAACCGGACACGCAGGACATGGAAACGCGGTACGCTGAACGGCACGATCCAGAGCTTCATGATGGTCTCGATGCAGGCAGGCATCCTCGGCACCGGCCTCATCATGTGGCAAAAGGGTCTGGCGACGCCCGGTGACATCACCTTCGTGCTGGCGATGTTCTTCGTATTGCAGGGCTATCTGCGCGATGTGGGTCAGGATATCCGCAACCTGCAGCGCGCCGTCAACGACATGGAAGAACTGGTCCTGCTCGACAAGATGCCGCTCGGCATCGAAGACCGGGCGGATGCGAAGGCGATCCGTATTGAAAAGGGCGAGATCGTCTTCGATCACGTCACCTTCCAGTACGGCGCGCATGCCACCCCGCTTTATGAGGACTTCTCGGTCACCATCAAGCCGGGTGAGCGTGTGGGTCTGGTCGGTCATTCCGGGTCGGGCAAGACGACTTTCGTCAAACTCATCCAGCGCCTTTATGACATAAAGGCGGGGGCGATCCGCATTGACGGGCAGAGTGTCGCTGATGTCACGCAGGCGAGCCTGCGCGGCCAGATCGCCATCGTGCAGCAGGAACCCATCCTGTTTCACCGCACGCTGGCGGAAAACATCGCCTATGGCCGTCCGGACGCCTCGCGTCGGGAGATCGAGCAGGCGGCGAAACAGGCGAGCGCCCATGATTTCATCATGTCCCTGCCCAAGGGTTATGAGACCATGGTGGGCGAGCGCGGTGTCAAGCTCTCGGGCGGCGAACGCCAGCGCGTTGCCATCGCCCGGGCCTTCCTGGCAGATGCACCGGTGCTGATCCTGGACGAGGCGACATCAAGCCTGGACAGCGAAAGCGAAGTGCAGATCCAGCAGGCGATGGAACGGCTGATGGATGGCCGCACAACGCTTGTCATCGCTCACCGTCTCTCCACAGTCCGGGCGCTCGACCGGCTGCTGGTGTTCGACAAGGGCAGGATTGTCGAGGAAGGTGATCATCAGGCGCTGATCCGGCTCCATGATGGCATCTATCGCCGGCTGTTCGAAAGGCAGGCGCTGGAACTGACCAAGGGCCTTGTGGCCTGAAGAAAACGAGGCGCCGGGGTTCTCCCGGCGTTTCCTCTGGAATCACTGAATCCATGCCATGAACGCGCCGCTTTCCTCGCGTAAAGGCATTTTTTCCCGCAATACCAACAGGATGGTGAACCATGGATTTCAACCCGATCACAAAGCCGCAACGCCTTGTCATCAGGGGAACCCATATCCATGCCGCACTCCATTACCCTTTCAGACCTCTCGTGGTCCACGCCTGACGGTCATTCGCTTTTTTCCAATATCAATCTTCGCTTCGGCCTTGAGCGCGTTGGCCTTGTCGGGCGCAACGGCGTTGGCAAGACGACACTTCTGAAGCTGATCGCCGGTGAGCTTTCGCCCTCGACAGGCACGGTCTCCGTGTCCGGCAGGATAGGCATTCTGCGGCAAAGCGTGCAGGTCGGGGCCGACGAGACCATCGCCGACCTGTTCGAGGCGCGCCATGCGCTGCATATCCTTTCCCGCGCAGAGACGGGGCTGGCCACGCTCGAAGAACTCGGCGATGTCGACTGGATTCTGGAGGAAAAGATTGCCGGTGCCCTGGCCGAGGTCGGGCTCGATGCATCTCCCGCCACATCGCTTTCCGCTCTCTCTGGTGGACAACGCACACGGGCGGCGCTCGCCGCCCAGATCCACGCCGCGCCGGATTTTTTGATCCTTGACGAACCGACCAACAATCTTGATCGCGACGGCCGCCTGTTCGTCGCCGATTTCCTGGCGGCCTGGCGTGGCGGAGCCATCGTGGTCAGCCATGATCGCGAGCTTGTCGAGACGCTCGATGCTATCGTCGAGATGACGACATTGGGTGCTACGCGCTACGGCGGCAACTGGAGCCATTACCGCGCGCAAAAGGCGCTGGAACTGGCGGCTGCCGAACAGGATCTTGCCAGCGCCGATAGGCGCCTGACCGAGGTCAGAAGGAAGTCGCAGGAGGCGTTGGAACGCAAGGCGCGCCGCGATGCGAAGGGGAGTGCAAAAGCAGCGAAGGGGGATATGCCGCGCATCGTTGCCGGGGGCATGAAAAGGCGCGCCGAAAAGACGAGCGGAGACAATGCCAATCTTGCCAGCCGCCTGAAAGCCGAAGCGACGGATGATTTGCGGACGGCGCGTGAAAGGATCGAAATCCTGCAGGAAGTTACCGTCACCCTGCCGGCGAGCGGCCTGCACGCGACGAAAACCGTGTTGAGCCTGCAAAAGCTGAGTGCGGGCTATTCTGCCGACCGTCCCGTGCTTGCCGATCTGTCCTTCGAGATCACCGGTCCGCAACGGGTCGCCGTCACCGGTCCGAATGGATCGGGAAAAACGACGCTGCTGTCAGTCATAACAGGGGATTTGCCACCTTTCGCAGGGAAGGTTCATCTCGGTGTCAAATCGGCGTTTCTCGATCAGCAGGTCAGCCTGCTGGATGCGAAGCTGTCGATCCGCGAGAACTTTCTCCAGCTCAATCCGCAATCAGGGGAAAATGCCTGCCGGGCAGCGCTTGCACGCTTCATGTTCCGCACGGATGCTGCCTTGCAGAATGTCGGAACACTGTCGGGCGGGCAGATGCTGCGTGCCGGCCTTGCCTGTGTCCTCGGTGGACCGCAGCCGCCGCAATTGCTGATCCTTGATGAGCCGACGAACCATCTGGATATCGATTCCATTACCGCCGTTGAAGCGGGCCTCAGGGCCTATGACGGTGCCTTGCTGGTCGTCAGCCATGATGAGGCGTTTCTCACCAGCATCGGTATCGATTGTCGGCTGGAACTTGGTGCGCTACCCGGTGCGCGTCAGTAGTTCACCGTCACGACGACTGTATCTGAGTAGTTTCCCGGTGCCGGCGTGTTCTGTGCCGGCACCCGCCCATAGACGGTCAAGGTCTGCAGGCTGCCATTTCCGGTTCCGGTCGCGATTTGCCCGGCGGCGCTTCCCCACACATTGGTGCGGCTTATATCGCGATAGAGGCCGTAGATGATCGACGATGCACCCTGCACCATCTGGCGCGCGGCGGGCGGGCTGTTGCTCAGGCCGCCATTCAGCGCCACGCTGTAGTTCAGGCCATTGGTGCAGGTGAGATCGATGGCGCCGTTCGCATCGACCGCCGTATTCAGCACGCCGTGGCTGCCGAAGTCGATGTTCTGGGCCGAGATGATACAGGTCGGCGCCACGGCGGCCGATACGTTGAATGGTACCTGGGTGGGGTTCTGGGTCACGGAGGAGCAGTTTGGTGCAATCACGGTATAGCTCGTATAGGTGAAACTGGTCTCCGCTCCGGCAAAGCTGGAGAGATAAAGACCGCGGGCCGCCGAAGCCTGGCTCGCATTGATCCGACCATAGACCGTGCGGCTGGCGGTGTTGATCAGCGGCGATAGCACAAGGTCGATCGGCGGAGGCGATCCGAGTGCTGGCTGCGTGACCGATCCCCAGGAGGTTGTTCGGGCGGAATTCTGATAGAGCTGGTAATTGAGAATGTTGCTGCCCTGAAGCATCCGGCGGATACCGCCCGACTGTCCGCCGCTGCCGGCATTGATGTTGGGGCAGATGCGAACGGAAAGGGCCAGCGACAATGGGTTGTTGCAGGTCACCGACAGTGTCGCAGTGGTGTCCACCGCTGCGCCCCCCGCGAGATTGACGAAGCCGAAATTCATATCCGACATGCTGAAGCTGCAGCTTTGCGCCAGAACCGGGGAAGCGGCGAAAAAGGCAGCGATGGCAAGGGCGGCGCGGGTCAGGACCTTCATGGAACGCTCCTGCAAAGGGTTTCGAGAGTAGCGCGTTGCGCGCCAGCGGTGGGGACGGTGATCTCGGCTTCGCATTTTCCTCTGGTGGGCTGCGCGATGTCGAGCCGATGGGTTTCGCCGATATTGTCGAGATAGGCTTGCCCGTCATAGCCGACGATGAACTCGTGCTTGCCGTCGATCGTGCCGGTCGATCCGGTTTCGACGAATTCGCCGCTTTCGGTCTTCAGCGTCACCAGCGCCACCTTGCCCTCGGTTTCGACCTTAAAATTGACGACCGCGCCGGCACGCTCGGTCGGCCTTACCATTTGCTTCGTATGGTCGATGCGGGCGTCGACGGGCAGATTGCTGGGGTCGAGCGTGATGTTGTTGACGTCATAAGAGCGCAGGTTGGGCAGCAATATCTTGCCGCGCCGGTTCGTCTGGCCGATCGGGCGGTTTTCCAGGAGGATATCGACGCCGGGCGCGCCTGCATCCACGACGGCGAAGGCGTCATCGATCCGGTTCCCGACAAAGACATCGCCGCCGGCGAGCGCGATCGATCCTTCGATCTGGGCATAGGCCTGCGTGGTGTGGTTGAACTGGTCGATGCCAGCCGAAACGCGAGCGGCGCTGCCGCGATAGCTGCCGGATGCGGAGGCGATATCGTTGCCGCCGAGCGCGCCGCGCAGCCGCCAGCCGTAACTTCCCTCCGACTGTTCCTCGGATTTCACGACCTCCGCCGTCAGCGAATATCCATCGGCATTGGAAGACATGCCGGCGGAGCCCGAGACGCCGCCGCCGAACGACCAGGAGAGGCCCGCGAAAATGCCGTAGGAGTTGCTGTCTTCGAGGTCCTTGTAGGCGGTAATGAAGATATTGCCGTTTTCGCCAAACGGTCGGGTGGCGGAGAGACCGAGAAGACGGGACCGCCGCTCATCGAAGGTCTCGAGCTGGGTGTAGGAGAAGTTCAGGCTGGTTTCATTGAAACCCAGCTGCGTGGAAACGGAAATCTGATCGAGGGCGCGCGGTGGCCTCACGCTGAGCAGGCCGGAAATCGGCTGGTTTCTCGAGACATTGGCGGAGACCGAGGCCATGTCGTTATAATCGCCGAACGCCCGTTGCGATCGCGCGTTCAATCTTACGCCCAGCAGTTCGGCCTCGACACTTGCGGAAAGCTGGTAGCCGCTTTCATCGCCGAAACGGCTGGATGCGCCGGAAAGTGCTGCCAACCCGTGGGCTCCGAGCGTGAAGACGCCACCAAGGCCGAAATTGTAGAAATCCTCACCACCCTCCGCATGGCCCTCTACCGTGAAACCGTCCGACACCCCATAACGTAGCGTCGCCGATCCGAGCAGCCTGTCGTCGTAATCGAAAGACGAGGTTCCGTAATTGCGCCGGGCAAAGCCAAGCTCGGCCGAGAAATCGACCAGACCCTTCGCCAGCAGGTCCGGCGAGGTGTAGAACGGTGTTTCTGAGACGACTTCGCGGCCGAGCGCGTCGCGCACGACCAGTCTCGCATTGCCCGCACCGCTGATGACCGGAAGGTTGGTGATGGAGAAGGGACCTTCCGGCACGTCCTGCGACAGACGGCGGATATTGTTGACATAGACATCGACGGTGGAGGGCACGGCAGCGGAGCCGGCAAATTCGGGCATGGGCATGGTGACGATATCCGGCCGCAGATCGAAGTTCCGGCGGATCTGCAGACCGCCAAGCCGCGTCGGCCGTGTCCAGCTCAGCCCGCCCGTGATCAGGTCACCGGCCCGATAGGTCGTCAGCGTTTCTTCGTTCGAATAGCTCCAGGTGGTATCGAGGCGCTGGGTATCGAATTCCGACATGCGAGACGTGCTCAGGACCTGAGAGGAGGACAAGACGCCAAGCGGACCGAAGACGCGGCTTTCCAGAAGGGCGGAAACGCCGTTGAAATCGGCGATGTCGGACCAATTGCCACCGCCGGACGAGCCATAGATCGTGTAATTCACGAGACCTCCAAAGTTGCTCGTGGCCTTTTCCTCAGTCTCTTCGTTTTCCTCCTGGGTGCTCTTTCCTGAAGCGTCGAGCACCTTGCTCGCGCGGGCCGCCATCGGCACAGTGAAATGCACGGACTGGGTGCTTCCATCGTAACGCGCCGTCACCTCGGGCAGCCGGGAGACATCGATCCAGCCATCCGTATTAACGGCCCTCTTGACTGGGGAAATCCCGATATTCTTCAGCTGACTCGGTTCGATGAGAAGCGATCCGGCTTCGTTTTGGCGAAATGTCGCGATCAGGTCCGTCGAAACATCGTTGATGTAGACTTCGAGCTGCAATTGACCCGCTTCTCCTGCGGAAAAAGAAGGGGGTGCTGCCGCAGGAGGGATATCCTGCGCCATGGAAAAACTGCCCGAATAAAAGACCGTCAAACCGGCAATCGTCAAAACGGCAAGGTCAGCCGCCCGAGACGCGCGCCGTCGCATTGACGGGGCCGCCTTCGCTGTCTGCCGAAATCTTCAGCGTGCCGCCGGCCCCACGGCCCGTTGCCGGAATGAGGAAGGTTGCGGCGGATTTGCCGAGTACATAACCCACCAGCCCCTGCTGGCGCCCAACAGGCTGGCCGTTGCCGCCTGACAGTGTCAGGTTGGCGATCCTGATACGCCTTTCGCCTGCGTTCGACACCGAGACCTTGTAACTCTTGCCCTGCGCCGTTACCTTCCAGACCGGTTCCGCCTCACCACTGGAAGCGGGCGAGAAGAAAACGGGTATGGAGTGGCGGACTACCAGATTGACGGTGCCGGATTGTATCTTTCCCGCCGGCGGCAATTCGTCAACGATGATGCGGTAACTTTCCTCCGCCTTGATGGGTGTTTTGGAAAGCCGGACGATGCGGACAAGATTTTCCGCCCCGCCCTTCAGCTGCGTCATCGGCGGGCTGGCGACGACGTCATTTACCGCGGTATAGACATCCTGGCCGTTCTGCTGGGTCCAGCGGAAAATCCGGACCTGGACATTGATCGGGGTTTTCGCATCGTTCCAGATGCGGAGGCTTGAGGCCGCCGTTGGCGCCTTGAGATCAAGAAGTACGGGTGCGACCCGTAGCGATGCAGCTTGTGAAGATGAAACACTCAAACCGGCAAAAAACGCAGCCGCTAAGGTAAAAAGACGCATGCGCGATCCTCCCTATGGCGATCAGTAGTTGAGCGTGGCCGTCACCGTATCGGTATAGGTGCCAACCGCAGGTGTCGTCTGGGCAGGTACGCGCCCATAGACGGTGAAAGTCTGCGGTGCGCCGTTACCCGTTCCGGTTTGCCGGTCGGTTCCCACGGTGTTGCCCCACACCGTCGTATGGGCCGCAGTCGTATAGAGCGAGTAGGAAATGGTTGCACCCGCGGGTGATGTCATCAGGCGGTTGGCGACCGTTGCACCCGTGCCGCCACCGGCGCTTAGGCCCAGGCTGTATGGGGTGCTGGCCGTGCATTGCACGATGATGCTGCTGGTCGCGTCGATATTGCTGCTGATCACGCCGTTGGTACCGAAGTTGAGATTACCGGCGGAATTGATCTGGCATGCTGCCTGAATGGTGATCTGGACGTTGAAATTCGTCGTGGCGACCTGCGCAAGGCCTGATGCCGGTGCGAGAACCAGTGCCGCCAGCGACAACACATAGCTTGATGTAGAAAACCTCATGCTGCCTCCCCAAGCTGTCGCGCTGCCGATTTAGCCGTGCGCGATCTCGAACTACTCTGATAACGAGTAATTAGAATACGCTAATATTCGCGCTCATTTGGTTAACGAATACTTAATAGCTGAGGTCGGAAAACTTCCGGGTGAAATGCGCTAGGAGCTACAACTTTATGAATATTGCGACAGGCCTGGCGGCAGGGTCACGAAAGCGGCATTTATCCATCCACGCGTTCTTTACCGGTGTGCGGCATCTTGTCAGCCGGCCCCGGTTGGCGTAGTCGAAAACGACAGAAACCCGGGGCTTTCAACGCTACCTGCCGGTGGCGTTGGGTTTGGCTCCACAGACACCTGGACGTTGGGATCGCGATGACACTTTACTTGGATTACCTGGCTGAAATCAAAAGCAGAGAACCACAGGGTCTCGCGCCCAAGCCGATTGATGACGGTGGACTGACGGCCGAAATCATCGAGCTCATCAAGGATGCCGGCAGCGAACACCGCGCCGATGCTCTGAAGTTCTTCATCTACAACACCCTGCCGGGCACCACGAGTGCTGCGGGTGTCAAGGCGGCCTTTCTGAAGCAGATCATTCTCGGCGAAGCAATCGTCCCTGAGATCACGCCTTCCTTCGCGCTCGAACTGCTGTCGCACATGAAGGGTGGCCCGTCGATCAGGGTGCTGCTGGATATCGCGCTCGGTAACGACGCGGCGATTGCCGCCGCCGCCGGCGACGTGCTGAAAACCCAGGTTTTCCTCTACGACGCCGACATGTTCCGCCTGCGCGACGCCTACAAGGCAGGCAATGCCATTGCCAAAGACGTGCTGGAAAGCTACGCCAAGGCCGAATTCTTCACCAAGCTTCCCGATGTTGAAGACGAGATCAAGGTCGTCACCTTCATCGCCGCCGAAGGCGATATTTCGACCGATCTTCTGTCTCCCGGCAATCAGGCGCATTCGCGCTCGGACCGCCAGCTGCACGGTCAGTGTATGATCTCGCCGGAGGCGCAGGCGCAGATCGTCGCGCTTCAGAAGCAGCACCCGGACAAGCGGGTGATGATGATCGCCGAAAAGGGCACGATGGGTGTTGGCTCATCGCGCATGTCCGGCGTCAACAACGTGGCGCTGTGGACCGGAAAGCAGTCCAGCCCCTATGTTCCTTTCGTCAACTACGCGCCGATCGTTGCCGGCACCAACGGCATTTCGCCGATTTTCGCCACGACCGTCGATGTGACCGGCGGTATCGGTGTCAACCTCAAGAACTGGGTAAAGAAGCTCGGCGAAGACGGCAAGCCGATCCTGAACAATGACGGCAACCCGATTCTCGAGCAAAAATATTCGGTCGAGACCGGCACCGTATTGAAGATCGACGCCAAAAACTTCAAGCTTCGCGACGAGAATGGCACGGAACTTGTGGATCTCGCTTCTTCCTTCACGCCCCAGAAGATGGAGTTCATGAAGGCCGGCAGCTCCTACGCCATTGTCTTCGGCAAGAAGCTCCAGACATTCGCGGCTGAGACACTCGGCGTCGAGGCAACCCCGGTCTTTGCACCGAACAAGGAAATCTCGATCGAAGGCCAGGGCCTCACCGCCGTCGAGAAGATCTTCAACCGCAACGCCGTTGGCGTAACGCCCGGCAAGGTGCTGCACGCCGGCTCTGACGTTCGCGTCAAGGTCAATATCGTCGGTTCGCAGGATACGACCGGTCTGATGACCGCGCAGGAACTGGAAGCGATGGCGGCCACGGTCATTTCGCCGCTGGTGGACGGCGCCTATCAGTCGGGTTGCCACACGGCTTCCGTGTGGGACAAGAAGGCTCAGGCCAATACGCCGAAGCTCATGTCCTTCATGCACAATTTCGGCGTCATCACGGGTCGTGACCCGAAGGGCGTCTATCATTCCATGACGGATGTGATCCACAAGGTGCTGAACGACATCACCGTGGATGATCGTGCAATCATCATCGGCGGCGACAGCCACACCCGCATGTCGAAGGGCGTCGCTTTCGGTGCCGACTCCGGCACTGTCGCGCTGGCACTGGCAACCGGTGAAGCGACCATGCCGATCCCGCAATCGGTCAAGGTTACCTTCAAGGGCACGATGCAGCCCTACATGGATTTCCGCGACGTGGTGCACGCCACGCAGGCGCAGATGTTGCAGCAGCACGGCGACAACGTCTTCCAGGGCCGTATCATCGAAGTCCATCTCGGGACGCTGCTTGCCGACCAGGCCTTCACCTTCACCGACTGGACGGCCGAAATGAAGGCCAAGGCGTCGATCTGCATTTCCGAAGACGAGACGCTGATTGAGTCGCTCGAAATCGCCAAGTCGCGCATCCAGATCATGATCAACAAGGGCATGGATAATGCCTCGCAGACTCTGCAGGGCCTGATTGATAAGGCAGATCAACGTATTGCCGAGATCCGTTCAGGTGAAGTGCCAGCCTTGAAGCCGGACGCGAATGCGAAATATTTCGCGGAAGTCGTTGTCGATCTCGATGTTATCAACGAGCCGATGATCGCCGACCCTGACGTCAACAACAACGATGTTTCCAGACGCTACACGCACGATACGATCCGTCCGGTGTCCTATTACGGCGCCGCCAAGAAGGTCGATCTCGGTTTCGTCGGCTCGTGCATGGTGCATAAGGGCGACGTGAAGATCGTTGCGCAGATGCTGCGCAACATCGAAAAGACCGAAGGCAAGGTCGAGTTCAAGGCGCCGCTCGTCGTTGCCGCGCCTACCTACAACATCATCGATGAGCTGAAGGCGGAAGGGGATTGGGAAATCCTCCAGAAATATTCCGGCTTTGAATTCGATGATATCAATCCGAAGACCACGAACCGCACCGAATACGAAAACATCCTGTATCTCGAGCGTCCGGGCTGCAACCTTTGCATGGGCAACCAGGAAAAGGCGGCAAAGGGCGATACGGTTCTTGCAACCTCGACCCGTCTTTTCCAGGGACGCGTCGTGGAAGACAGCGCCGACAAGAAGGGTGAATCGCTTCTGGCTTCTACCCCTGTCGTGGTGCTTGCAGCAATTCTTGGCCGCACGCCGAGCATTGAAGAGTATCGCTCTGCCGTCGAAGGGATCGACTTGACGAAGTTCGCTCCGCCGAAGACAACACCGATCGATTCCCAGTCGGTACACTACTAAGCATCGGATTTCGCAGGCTCTGGCCTGAGAATGCGGGCCAGACCGACCAGCATCACGTGAATGGACGCAGCGGAAAGCAATTTCTGCTGCGTTTTCATTTATATGGCGGTTGGTTTTTATAATTCGGTGTAATAGCGAAAACGGGTGTTTACCTGCCGAATTGTCAGCACTTGCATGGCCCGGGTAACGCTTCATTCAGTGTTTTTGTGAAATCTAAAATACGCAGGTTCCAAGGGTTGGTCCGGAGCCGGTAGAACAAGCAGAGCCACCTTGCCCGCCTCGGCGGCAGTTCAAAAGGCGCTCCGCTTGTCGCCCTATGAGGAGGGGCAACAGCTACCCGCGATGTTTCATTATTGGTTCCCGGCCTGCCCTTAGGGGCGGCTGGAGAGCGCTTGCCTTGAGGCCATTCATGTCTTTCCTGAAGAATACCAAGATAAAAACGAAGGTCGTTTTTGTCATCTCGTTGATGAGCCTGATGTCGCTTTCCGGAATAAGCTACGTCAGCCTGCAATATAAAAGTACCGACGCCGTCTATAGCGATTTCATCGGCCATGAGGCCCTCGCTGCGGTGCTGAACGCCAGAACCAGCGGTAATCTCAATGCGCTCGGCATGCAGATGCTGCGCGCCAGCCTCAATGACCCGGCCAGCAGCGATTTCGAAGCCGCGGTCAAAACATTCAGAGCGGACCGCAAGCAGCTCGAAGAGCGCCAGAACAAGATCATGGAGCTGGTGCCGGCGCGCACGGAAGCCGCCCGCGACATCCTGAAGGGCATTGTCGAGGTTGAGGAGATCGGCAACCAGGTCATCACCCTGATGCAGGCGGGAAAGCAGGCCGAAGCGCAGCAGATGGCACTCAACGTGCTCAGGAAAATAACCGAGGTCTCGCCAAAGATCAGTGCGGGCAACGAGCAGCTCATCCAGGTTATGAATGATGGCAGGGAGCGTCTGACGGCCAGCACCAACACGACGATCTGGACGGGTCTCATTACCCTCGCGCTGGTGTCTCTCGCCGTAATTGCGCTTGGTCTGCTGATCTCATCGCGCGGCATTACGACACCAATTGCCCGGCTTCGCGCCCGCATGGAATCACTTGCCGCCGGCGATACCGCAAGCGAGATTGACGGCAAGGACCGCAGGGATGAGGTCGGCCAGATGGCCGCCACCGTGCAGGCGTTCCGCGAAAACGCCATCGCGCGCGTGCGGCTTGAGAATGAAACCGAAGCCAACCGCTCCATGTCCGAGAAGGATCGGATGGAGCGCGAACAACAGAAGGCGCAGGAGGCCGCCGATGTTCAGTTCGCGGTCAGCAATCTCGCCACGGCGCTTTCGAGGATCGCCGAAGGTGACGTGACCTACCGCATCGCCCAGCCCTTCGTGCCGAGCCTTGACGGTATTCGCGGCGATTTCAACAGGGCTGCGGAACAGCTGCAATCGACGCTGACCCAGGTGGCGCAGAATGCACGCGGCATCGATGCCGGCGCCAACGAAATCAGATCCGCCGCGGACGATCTTGCCAGACGCACGGAGCAGCAGGCTGCAGCAGTCGAACAAACGGCGGCGGCTCTGGAAGAGATCACCACGACGGTGAAGGATTCCACCAAGCGGGCGCAGGAAGCGGGCCATCTCGTTGGCCGCGCGAAAATCGGTGCGGAAAAATCCGGAGAAGTGGTTCAGAAGGCGGTCTCCGCGATGGAGCAGATTGCGACCTCGGCCAATGAGATTTCCAACATTATCGGCGTTATTGACGAGATTGCTTTCCAGACCAACCTTCTGGCGCTGAACGCCGGTGTGGAAGCGGCCCGTGCGGGCGAGGCGGGCAAAGGTTTTGCCGTTGTCGCGCAGGAAGTACGCGAACTGGCGCAGCGTTCCGCCAATGCCGCCAAGGAGATCAAAAACCTGATCAACACGTCGAACGGGCAGGTTCAGCAGGGCGTGCAGCTGGTTGGCGAAACCGGCAAGGCGCTGGAACTGATTGTCACGGAGGTGCAGGAAATCAACCGGCACGTTGCCGCCATTTCGGAATCGGCGCAGGAGCAATCCTCCGGCCTGCAGCAGATCAATACGGCTGTGAACCAGATGGATCAGGATACCCAGAAGAACGCCGCCATGGTGGAAGAAAGTACGGCGGCAAGCCACGGCCTCGCCCGCGAGGCATCGTCACTCAACCGGCTGATTGCGCAGTTCAAGCTGTCTGAAGCCGGTTATGCGGAAACCGCAGCACCCATGCGCACGGCATCGGCAGCTGACAGGCCAGCTGCTTCGCCCGCCCGCGCCCTCGGTGGAAGGATCAGGGCTGCGTTTTCCGGCAACGCCGCACTGAATACCGCAGCGGACAACTGGGAAGAGTTCTGATCCTCACCCGCTTTCAGCCCTTCCATTCGGTAGGGAGCTGAAGGCATCGTTTCAGACACGGACACCGGGGATCAGGATTTCGGCTCTGATCTCCGGTGTTCTGCGTTTCAGTTCGTGTCAGCCCAGAATGCGGCCGGTTTGGCCGGCGGCGCGGACCACGCTCAGGACAGATGATGCGGCTTTTGCAGCCCGTAGACGGGTGTTTCGAGGCCCGCCTGTCTGGCCTTGAGCTGGAGCGACAGATATTGCGAATAATGGCGCGACTGATGCAGGTTGCCACCGTGGAACCACAGGGCTTGCTGCCGGGTCGGCTTCCACATGTTTCGTTGTTCTCCTTCCCATGGGCCGGGATCCTTGGTCGTGTCGGAGCCGAGGCCCCAGCATTTGCCGACCTTGTCCGCTACTTCGCGCGAAATGAGATCCGCTGCCCAGCCATTCATCGAGCCATAACCGGTGGCATAGACAACGAGATCGGCGGGCAGCTCCGTGCCGTCCTTCAGTACCACGTTGCTTTCGGTGAGATGTGAGACGTCCACGCCGGATTTCAGCTTGATCGAGCCGTCGATCACGAGATCGCAGGCGCCGACATCGATGTAATAACCCGAGCCGCGGCGAAGATATTTCATGAAAAGACCGGATGCGTCATCGCCGAAATCGAGCATGAAGCCGGCCTTTTCCAACGCCGCGTAGAAATCGGCATCCCGTTCGCGAATGCGGTTGTAAATCGGAACCTGGAATTCATGCATGATCCTGTAGGGCAGGGACGCGAAGATGAGGTCGGCCTTACGCGTGGTCATGCCGTTCGCAACCGCGCGCTCGGAATAGAGATCGCCAAGGCCGATCTCCATTAGCGAGTCCGACTTGACGATATGGGTGGAAGAGCGCTGCAGCATGGTGACATCAGCGCCCGCTTCCCAAAGCGCTGCGCAGATATCGTGCGCCGAGTTGTTGGAGCCGATCACCACGACCTTTTTGCCCGCGTAGGCGTCCGGACCCGGATGCTGCGAGGAATGTTGCTGTTCGCCCTTGAAGACGTCCTGACCGGGGAATTTCGGCACATTGGCCTTGCCGGACATGCCGGTCGCCAGCACCAACTGTTTCGGCCGCAGCACGACCTCCTTTCCGGCGCGATCAACAATCACCGTCCATTCGCCCGTCGCTTCGTCATATCGCGCCGATTTGCAGGTGGTCGAGCCCCAGTAATTCAGCTCCATGACTTTTGTGTACATTTCCAGCCAGTCGCCCACCTTGTCTTTCGGTGTGAAGACTGGCCAGTTTTCCGGGAAGGGGATATAGGGCAGGTGGTCGTACCAGACCGGATCGTGCAGGCAGAGCGATTTGTAGCGCTTGCGCCAGCTGTCGCCAGGCCGCTCGTTCTTTTCGATGATGATCGTCGGCACGCCGAGTTGGCGAAGGCGCGCGCCAAGCGCGATGCCGCCCTGTCCGCCGCCGATGATGACGACATAGGGCTGCTCGGAGTAGCCGAGTTCGGCGGCCTCAGTCTCGCGCTTTTCCTTCCAGGTCCGGCGGTTGCGGTCGTGGCCGTGCTCGGCGCCCATGGGCCGGCGGATGCCCTTTGGCTCCTCGTGACCCTTCAGTTCGCTCATGGTGGTGAGCAGGGTCCAGATCAGCCCGTCCTTCAGGCGGATATGGCCGTAACCGCGGGCGACCCCGGTCTCGAACTCGAACCAGCCTTCGGTGATGCCACCACCGTCCGAAGCCTGCTCCTTCACATCCTGCACGAAGCCTGTGGGTTTGATCGCCGCAAGCTGGGTGGTCAGCATGTCGCGGATTTGTTCGCGGCCCTCCAGCGTCTTCAGGTTCCAGGTGAAGGTCACGAGATCGCGCCAGTAGCAATCGGCCTGGAACAGGTTGACGGCGGCGTCTATGTCGCCGGCTTCAAGCGCCTTTCCGAGCTTTGAAAGAACGGTGTCGATTTTGGTGGCGGGACTGACATCAAGCATATTCATCTCCTCCATGGTGCTTGGTCTGATGGTGGAGCGGCGGTGTCGCCGCTCCGGCAGGCAATCGGCTGCGCACACCGGGCTCCTCTTCCCGGCATGCGCAGGCGGAGGGCCTATTTCGAAAGATCGATCAGGATCTTCAGATGCGTGCCTGCCGGATCCAGCAGGGCATCGAAGCCTTCGGTTACGGCCGTATCCAGCGTGATGCGTTTGGTAACGATCTTCGTCGCCGGCAGCAGGCCGGAGGCAATGAGCCGGATGACGCGCGGCCAGTAATGGGTCGGATAGGCCCACGAGCCCTTGATTTCCAGATCGCGGAACGTCACCTGGAACCAGTCGATCGGGTTTTCACGCGGGTGCAGCCCCGTCTGGACGACGACACCCTGCTTGCGCACGGCGTCAACGCAGGCCTTGAGCGCATGTTCATTGCCCACGCATTCAATCGCCACGTCGCAGCCGACCTGTCCCTCGGTTGCCGAGCGAACGACATCACCGACACTGTCGCGCTTTGGATTGATGGTGATGACATCGGGGATGACGCTCCGCGCGAGCTCAAGGCGGGCATCATTCAGATCAGAGACGAAAAGTTGGGCAGCGCCGGCTGCGCGGGCCGCGAGAAGCGTCAACATGCCGATCGGACCGGCGCCGGTTACCAGAACACTGTTGCCGGCGGTAACGCCACCGCGATCACAGGCATAAACGGCAACGGCCGATGGTTCCACCAGTGCTGCCTCTTCGTCGGTCATTTCGTCCGGAATTCTCTGGACGTTATATTCGTTTACCAATGCGGCCTCCGCCATGCCGCCGCCATCCCAGCTGAGGCCAACAAGTGCCAGCTGCGTGCTGAGATGAAAAAGGCCACGGTCGGCAAAATAATCGCCGGATCGCGGCATGACGAGCGGTTGAATGGAGACGCGGTCACCGACGCTGACAGAGGTCACACCTTCGCCGATCGCCTCAACGACGCCACCGAACTCATGGCCCAGGATCTGCGGGCCATGGGCACCGGTAAATGGATGCGGTTCGGTAGGAATGAAGATCGGGCCGTAGCTATATTCATGCAGGTCGGTGCCGCAGATACCGACGAAACGGTTGCGGACGAGGACCTGTCCCGGTCCCGGCCGTTTCGGTTCGGGAATGTCTTCGATCCGCAAATCCTTGGCTGCGTGAAATCTGAGCGCGCGCATGTTTTCTCCTCGGTGGCACTTGATGCTAGAGAAGGTGCAATGCCCATGCCAGCAGCATCCTCTCCACGGAAGGCCTGAAATCGCTGAGTTTTACGCAAAGGCCTGTTTCGCAACTGCCACAGCTGTGGCGCTACAGCTGTGGCTTACGCCTCACCTTCAGTGAGGTTTTCCGATGCCAAGGCGCCGCATGCGGCGGTGGAGGGTCGTGCGATCGACACCGAGCCGCCGGGCTGCCTCTGAAATATTGCCGTTGCAGGCGGCCAGCAATGCGCGGAGATCAGTGCCGCGGCTATCGACCATGGCGGCGGAGGATACTGTGGTAAGATGCTCCGGAAGGTCTTCCGCCGTAATCAGCCCGTCGTCGCAGAGGGCTGCCGCAAAGGCGATCGCATTGTCCAGCTCGCGGATATTGCCTGGCCAGTTGTGGTGCAGGATCGCCAAGCGGGCGGCGTTGGAGAGCGTCAGCGGCCGACCGGGCAGGCCGTGTTTTTCGAGTATCCTGTCGAGAAGCCAAGGAAAATCGTCGCGCTCGTTAAGTGCCGGCAGAGTCAGGACCGCCGCGTTCAGCCGGTAATAGAGATCTTCGCGGAATGTACCGGCGCGCACCATGTCGCTTAAGGGACGGTGAGATGCAGAGATCACTCTGAAATCCACCTTCTGCGGCGTGGAACCACCAACGGGCAGGATTTCCCCCTCCGCCAGAACGCGCAAAAGCCGGCTCTGCGCCGCAAACGGCATATCGCCGATTTCGTCGAGGAAAAGCGTTCCGCCCTGCGCCTCTTCCACCAGCCCCTTGCGCCCTTTCGCCAGAGCGCCGGTAAAGGCTCCCGGCAGATAGCCGAACAGTTCACTTTCGATCAGCTGTTCGGGAATGGCAGCGCAATTGACGGCGACGAAGCGGCCGGAAGCACCGCTGACATCGTGGATGATGCGGGCGAGGTGTTCCTTGCCGGTGCCGGTCTGGCCCTGCAGCAGGATCGGCAGTCTTGCGGGCGCAAGTTTCTCCACCTTCCGCCTGAGGTTTCGAACTGCGGGGCCGTCACCGCCGATCCTCTCGATCGCAGGCTGCGGCCTTGAGCGGGCAAACCGAACGGTGGACCTGCGCTGTTGCGGTTCGATCGCGTGTGCATAAAGCACGCTCCCGTCTCTGACGACGATGCGCCTGTCCTGCGGGAGGCTGGAGCGGGTGAGGGAGGCAAGCTCATCGAAATCGGCTTCGAAAAATTCCTCCAGTCGTTGTCCGAGAAGACGCTCGGGCGCGCGCCAGTCAAGCCCCCGCGATGCGGCGAGAAGGCGGGCGGCGGCGTGCGTCATGCCCGTGATCCGGCCGGAGCCGTCGACCGACAGGGCGGCTTCAGGATCGACATCAAGAAATTCCGGCGCACCTGCAAAGCGCAGAACGAGGTCATGCCGGCTGTTGGCCATCAGATTGGCAAGCTCGATTCTCCGCACGGTGGAAGAAACCAGATGGCGAGCCATGTTCTGGCTGGTCTTCAGGATCGGCGAACTGAGCAACGAGATGTCCAGCACGGCGGTAAGTGCGCCCTGCGTATCGTAGATCGGGGCTGCGGTGCAGGAGAGCGGCGTATGTGTAACATCGAAATGGTCGGTCTGGTGGATGGTGAGCGATTCACCGGTTGCGATGCAGGCACCAACGGCGCAGGTTCCGGCGCGTGGTTCCGACCATTCAGAGCCGAGGTAAAGCCCAGCCTTGCGCAGATTGTTGTTGAAGGAGGGATCACCCAGGAACTCGACCGTCACGCCCTGCCGATCCGAAAGGAGGAGGACGTAATTCTGCTCCGCCACCTGTCTGTAAAGCCGTTCCAGGCCGGAGCGGGCAATGTGCACGAGATCTTCCGCCTGCTGGCGATGCTCCCGAAGACGTGTTTCGGAGACAATGACCGCTTCACGCGCCTTGGTCGGATCAAGCTGATAGGTGTCGAGGCAGCGTCGCCAGGATTCCAGCACCACCGCATCCCGGCCGGTATTTCTGCCCTGACCGACGGTCTCGATTTCCTTGATGTGATCCGAAAAACCCATAAACCACCGGCTCTGGACAGCCGCCTCCCGTGATTTTTCAGCGATCATAACCAGTTTTATGAAACCTGGCTAATCTTCCGGCGATTTTTTGGCAGATGGCCAAGGCCATGGGATACGACTTCAAGAGTGGTTGAGGTCTACCGGCTTTGCGCGTGAGATGAACGATTCCTTTCCGGAGACCAAAGGGCTCTGCAACGACAAAGAGTATTGATGAGAACTTATCGCATTCGATTCGGCTTTGTTTAACCGCATTGCCTGAAAAGTCGAAGGTTCGTGTCTGTCAGCCTAGCTTCCTTCCGGCGTTTCCCGCATGGAGCGAGTTCGCCGCTCTTCACCAAAGCAAGGCCAGCATGCCGTTTCAAAAAAACAAAGACCGAGAGGAATATTCGCAGCACCTTCTTCTCCTGTGCCGCATCGCAGCATGGCTCGGCCTCGCGCTAGCGACGGGCTGGTTCGTGTTCTTCGCTCTGACGGAACGGTGGAATATCGCGATCAGCCTTCTTGTGCTTGGCGTGGCGGTCATTCCGTGCTGGTTGATTTGCCTGAAGGGCCATTTTTCGTGCGGTCTTATCCTCGCGCAGATCGCCTGCACCGTGTTTGTCTGCTGGTATTCGCTTTTTATCGACGTGCAGGACGCTGTGGTGCCGAGAACGACGCACCTCTATCTGCTTGTCATCGTCTTCGTCGGCTACATGAATTTTCAACGCCAGCAATCGTTACTACAATTTTTGGTCATTTCAGCCGGCCTTATGGCTTTCGTTTTTCTCTGTGCGTCCGCTACAAGCTTGCCGTTCAGTAGTCCGCTATCGCAGGATGTGCGAAGCGTCAGCGCATGGTTCAACGGCATCTTTGCAACGGGCATGCTGTGCGGAGGCGTTGCGGCCATGCAAGCGCAGTTTCGCAGCCAGACGAAAAATGCGTTGGAGCTGCGGTCTGCGCTTTCCAACGGGCAGTTTGAGCTTTTTTATCAGGCGCAGGTGCGTTCCGATGGTTCCCTGGTCGGGGCGGAAGCCCTTTTGCGGTGGAACCATCCGAAAAGGGGTTATATATCGCCAGCGGAGTTCATTCCGCTTGCGCAACGCACCGGTTTTATGCCGACGATCGGTGCATGGGTGATCGTGGAGGCTTGCAGGACGCTGGCAAGGTGGCAGGAAAATGCCTCAACCCGTCATCTCACCTTATCGGTCAACGTTACCGCTGACCATTTCCTGGATGGTGAATTTTCCGCTCAGCTTCTCGAAGCCGTCTCCTCCCACGACGTTGAATCGCGGCTGCTTAAGCTGGAACTGACTGAAAGTGTTTTTCTTTCAGATATCGAAGCTGCCATTGCCAAGATGAAGCTCCTGCACCGTGCTGGATTTACGATCTCGCTGGATGATTTCGGAACCGGTTATTCGTCTTTAAGCTATCTCCGTCAATTGCCATTGAAACAGCTCAAGATTGATCGCAGCTTCGTAAAGGGCGTGAGCGAAAGCGGGCGTCTTTCGGCAATCACCAAGAACATCGTGCGGATGGGACACGACCTCTCTCTGGAGGTCCTCGCCGAAGGCGTGGAGACAGAGGCGGAGTTGCGCATGATGCTGTCCTATGGCTGCGAGCTTTTTCAAGGCTATTTTTTTGCGCGACCGACCCCTCTTGAGGAGTTCGAGCAATATGCAGCCGAGCCTGGTTCAGCCTGAGACATATCGATCCGTGACAATAAGCCTCTGACCTGAGAGACGGCATTTCACTTCGCGATGTGCCGCAATGCAACCGGATCCCATATGTCGTCCAGCGGCCCCTTGAGTGCGGTTCGTGGGGGAATGAGCTGTGGTTCGATGATGGAAACTTCGGGCTCAGTACGGTTCTCCTCCAGCAGGTCGAAGCCTTTTTCGAGCATCTGCGCGATGTCGGGCTTGATCATATAGACCGGGAAGGGAAGGAATGACGCGAAAGGATCGTAGTCGAAGCAGCCGACGACGATGTCGCCGAAGACCTCGCCGTCATGGCGCCCCATGAAACGCAGCAGCCCCTCGAAATTGATCGAGGAATTGACGAAGAAACAGCGCGGAAGGTGGCCCCTGCGGGCGAAGAAACGTTCGAAAGCCAGTTCCGTCATGTGCGGCGAATAACCGGTGATCTCGATGTCGTCAGCGCTCTCAACGCCGAAATAATCTGCTTTCGCGGCATGAAAGCCGTCGATACGCTCGCGGCTGGCATGATCGTCATGGCCGCCGAACAGGATGACATCCTCAGGGCCGAGAGGGCCGCCTTTTGCCGCGTGAGCAAGGATTGCCCCTGTCAGCATTTCCGCGCCATGCCGGTTGTCGGAAATGACGGAGGATGCAAATTTGCCTGGCAGGTCGATGTTTACATGCGGAAGGGCCGCGCGCGCGCAGACCTGGTGAACGCCATCGGGGTCGGTCACGCCGGCGATGAAGAGAGCGTCAATGGAATAGGCGATCAGGGTTTCGACGGTGCGTCGCTCTTCCTCGGGGTCGCGCCGCCCGGAGACGACCATGGGCGACAGGCCGCGTTTGCGGGCCTGCCCCTCGAAGGTTTGCGCCATCGATGAAAAGAACCGGTTGTCATAGACCGGCACCAAAAGCCCGACGAGGCCGGATTTCGAACTTCTAAGGCCTCGCGCCTGCAGGTTGGTGGTGTAGCGCTGGGCCTTGGCGAGGGAGAGTATCTTTTCTGCGGTTTCTTCTGAAATCCGCCGCTTGCGCCACGATCCGTTCAACACAGCACTGACCGTTGACGCGGAAGCGCCCGACAATATCGACAAGTCATAAATGGTGGCTTTTTTCGAACTTATGCCCGGCACTGTTATCTCCCCAACTGATTCCGATTATTAGAGCACGCATCCTCTTGACGGAAGGGCGCTTCATGATATGGTTATTGCACCATCGATTGTGCAAATTAGCAATATCGATTGTGCATGGTGGTTGCTATGGGAGTGGCAAGGGAGAGTCTCGAATAATCGAGATGAGAGATTTTGAACGCGTCCGGGAAAAACGGGCTGCGGGCGGATTTCATTTGCCGAATTTTTGAGGAGGAATTTCAATGAAGAAAATTCTTGCTGCGGCGGTCGGCCTGTCGCTTGCACTGCTTTCATCCACGGCCTTCGCCGAAGGGCCGAAGGTTGGCGTCGTCGTCAAGATCGGCGGCATTCCGTGGTTCAACGCCATGGAGGCCGGCATCAAGGAGCAGAGCAAGAAGCTCGGCGTTGATGGTTTCATGGTTGGCCCCACCAGTGCCGATCCGGCCCTGCAGGTTCGCGCCATCGAAGACCTGATCGCCCAGAAGGTCGATTTTATCGGCGTGGTGCCGAATGATGCCAAGGTGCTGGAGCCCGTGCTGAAAAAGGCCCAGGCCGCCGGCATCAAGGTCATCACCCATGAATCCCCGAAGCAGCTCGGTGCCGACTGGGATTTCGAACTCGCCTCCGCCAAGGGCTTTGGTGAAGCGCATGGCAAACTGCTGGCGGAAAAGATGGGCGGCAAGGGCTCCTATGCCGTCTTCGTCGGTTCTCTCACCGTTCCGCTTCACAATGCCTGGGCCGATGCCGCCATCGCCTATATCAAGGCGAACTACCCTGACATGAAGCTGGTTGGTGATCGCTACGGCGTCGCTGAAGACCTCGACAAGAGCCGTTCAACGGCACTTGACCTGATGTCCGCCAATGCCGACCTCAAGGGCTTTCTGGCCTTCGGCTCGCAGGGGCCGATCGGTGCGGGACGCGCGGTTGAAGAGCGCCGCAAGGATGGCAAGGTCTTCGTCATCGGCCCGTTCTCGCCGGGACAGGGTGCCAAGCTCATCAAGTCGGGCGCTTTGACGGGCGGCTTCATGTGGAACCCCAAGCAGGCCGGTGAAGTCTTCATCACGCTCGCGGACCGTATTGCCAAGGGTGAGACACCCAAGGCCGGAGACAATATTGAAGGTCTCGGCGCGATCAATCCTGAGGGTAACACCATCGTTGTCGACCAGCTTTTGAAGATCGACAAGGAAAGCATCGACAAGCTCGTTTCCATGGGCCTCTGATCCTCCCCGAGGCCGAAGGCGTCGCGCGGGAACTGCCCGCGCGACGTCTATCCGAAAATGTATGCCGAGCGCCACGTCTGCGATGCTTTCGCGGCGAAAGGAGAGATACGCTATCATGAGCGCAGAACCGCTCCTGTCCCTTAAAAACGTCAAAGTCACCTTCGGTGGCGTGCGCGCCCTGAAGGGTGTTTCCTTCGAGGTCAATCCGGGTGAAGTGCATTGCCTTGCCGGCGAAAACGGCTGTGGCAAGAGCACGCTGATCAAAGTCATTACGGGTGTCTATACGCCCGAAAGCGACGCCGAACTCTATTTCGATGGCAAGCCGATCACCGCGATGACCCCCACACTTGCGCAATCGCTGGGCATTCAGGTGATCTGGCAGGATCTGGCGCTGTTTGATGAAATGACGGTAGCCGAAAACATCGGTTTCCAATACGCGGTAAATGGAAAATATGGGCTTGTCGATAAACGAGCCATCGAAACTGCCGCTGAAAAGGCGCTGGCGCGGCTCGGCGTCTCAATCGATCTCGACAGGCCGCTCAAGGAATTGCCGATTGCCCAGCGTCAGATCGTGGCGATTGCCCGCGCTCTGGTTGGTGAGGCACGGCTTGTTTTCATGGATGAACCGACCGCGTCGCTCACGCAGTCCGAGACTGATTATCTGATCGATATCGTCCGCAACCTGTCGGCCTCGGGTGTCGCGGTTGTCTTCGTCTCGCATCGCCTTGCGGAAGTGCTCGAGATTTCGGATCGCATAACCGTGCTGCGGGATGGGTCGCTTGTCGGCGTTTTCCCCGTCGAAGGCATGACCCAGTCACGGGTGACCGAGCTGATGACCGGCCGCAATTTCGATAGCGCCGTGATCGCCGCCGATCACGATGACAAGCCTGTGGTTCTGTCCGTGCGCGGGTTGGCCCGCGTCGGCGAGTTCGAGGATGTTTCGTTCGATCTGCGGCGGGGCGAAACGCTTGGCATAACCGGCCTCTTGGGAGCCGGCCGCACGGAACTGGCTTTGACGCTGTTCGGCATGCATCGGCCGCAATCGGGGGAAATCGTGATCGATGGAAAGAAAATGGATTTTCATTCCAACCGGGATGCGATCCGGGCAGGCGTCGCCTATCTTTCCGAAGACCGGCTTTCGCTTGGTCTAAACCAGCCACAGTCGATTGCCGACAATCTCGTCATGGCCTCGCTCGACCGGCTGTTGAGCGGTGGCCTCATCTCGCCCTCTAAAAAGGCGGATGTCGTTTCCCGCTGGATTTCAGCACTCGGCGTCAAGATCGGCCAGCCGGAAGACCCGATCCGTACCCTTTCAGGCGGAAACCAGCAGCGTGTGGCAATTGCCAAGTGGCTCGCGATCGGTCCGAAGATTCTCATCCTCGATGCGCCGACCGTGGGCGTCGATGTCGGCGCCCGCGCCGGCATTTTCGAGATCGTCCGCAAGCTTGCCGCAGAAGGGCTGTCGATCATCGTCATCTCCGACGAGCCGCCGGAAGTCTATTTCAACACAGACAGGGTCATCCACATGGTCGAAGGTCGGTTCCAGGCGACCTATGATCCGCGACGCCTGTCCCTGAGCGAACTGGAGTCCGCCATCTATGCGTAGGCTCATTCTCGGACATACGACCGAATTCACGCTGCTTGTGGTCATGGTCCTGCTCTGCACGGGGCTTTCTTTCGCCACTGATCGGTTCCTCACCATTTCGAACGCTTTCGATGTGCTGAATGTCTCGGCGGTCAACATCATCTTTGCGGTCGGCCTGCTCGTTGTGCTGATCTCCGGCGGCATCGACATTTCCTTCGCGGTCGCCGCTTCCGTCGTTCAATATGTCACGGTTCTAGCGCTCATGGCGCTCGGCGGTGGCAATTGGGCGGAGGGTTTCATTATTGCCGGTGCCGTTGGCCTTGGTCTCGGCTTCGTCAACGCCTTCCTCGTCTGGCGGCTCAACATCATTTCCATCGTTGCGACCATCTCCACCTTCAACATCTTCTTCGGGCTGTTGATGTTCTTCACCAAGGGCGTGTCGATTTACGATCTGCCGGAATGGCTCTCGACGCGCGTGGTCTTTTACGAGCGTGAAATGCCGGATGGTTCCTGGGTGGAACTGACGCTGCCCGTCGTGGTGATGATCCTCTGCTGCATCGCCACCTGGTTCATGATCTCGCGCACCACGGTCGGTCGCAAGCTTTATGCGTTTGGTGACAATCCTGAGGGGGCTCGCCGCTTCGGCATCAATATCGGCGCCATGCATTACATTTCCTTCGGCTGGCTCGGCCTGATGGCCGGCATTGCGGGTCTCATGCAGGCGCATTATGCGCAGGAAGTGGTGCCCAACGCGCTTTATGGCCGCGAGCTGGATGTACTTGCAGCAACGGTCCTCGGCGGCGCGCGGCTTGGCGGCGGCAAAGGCTCTGTCATCGGCTGCGTCCTCGGCGTGCTTATGGTGTCGATCACCCAGAACGGTCTCAACCTGATGGGCGTGTCACCCTTTGCCTTCAAGATGATCGTCGGTGCCATCATTCTCATCGCCATCACGCTCTCTTCCACCCGGTTCGACAAGCTTTTGCCGAGTGCGCTTCGCACATCCACGAAAAAGGGGAGCGCCCAGCGATGAGCAGCCTCGTCAGGAAATTCAATGCGATCTTCGGGGCCGACATGGCGGGCCCGGTGATTGCCTTCATCGCCGTCATGCTCATTTTCGGTATCTTTGCGGACAACTACCTGTCGCTTGCGACTTTCGGATCGGTTGCCTTTCAGTTGCCTGAGCTTGGTTTGCTCACGCTGGCAATGCTGCTGCCGCTGCTGACGGGTGGGATCAATCTTTCCGTCACCTTTGCTGCCAATCTGTCGGGGCTTGCGGCAGCCTGGGTGCTGCAGGCCCATGGCGGGGTGGATGCGCCGCCGAGTGCATTCCTGTTTGCCTGCATTGCCGCACTTATCACCGGCGGGGCTGCCGGAGCGATGACGGGAGCGGCGATCGCCTACACCCGGGCACATCCCATTCTCGTGACGCTGTCGATGATGATCTTTTTGCGCGGCCTAGGCGAATTTCTGACGCGCGGTGGCGATGTCTCCGGTTTTCCGGCCTATATGGCGCCGCTCGGTCACGGCACGATTGGCGGCCTGCCGATCCCGCTTCTGATTTTCATCGTCTGCGTCGGCCTCTGGCATGTGCTGTTGACGCGCACCAAACTCGGCTTCGGCCTGTTGATGATCGGCTCGAACATCGAAGCCGCGCGTTATTCCGGCCTCAATACGCGCAGGATACAGGTGCTCGTCTACACGCTCTCGGGTCTTATGTGTGCGGTCGCCGGCATCATCATGCTCGCCCGTTTCAACTCCGTGCGTGTCGGTCACGGGGAGTCCTATCTGCTGATCACGGTGCTCGCGGCCTTTCTCGGCGGTATCAATCCCTTTGGCGGTTTCGGTCGTGTGCTTCCCGTTTTTGTCGCGCTCATCGTCCTGCAGCTCCTGTCGTCCGGCCTTAATCTTCTCGGCGCCAACCAGCATCTCGCCACGGCCCTCTGGGGGGTGCTGATGATCGTCGTCATGGCGGCGCGCGGCCTGTTTTCGAGTTACTTCGCATCTCTCAGAAAGAAGGTATGACGTGAAAGGCTTCGGTGTTCACGCAATGATGTGGTCTCTGAAATGGGGCCACGAAAACGCCGCCCGCGCCATAGCCGGTGCCGCTGCTTATGGACAGGATTTCATCGAAATTCCGCTTGTCGATATCGCCTCAGTTGATGCGGAACATACGCGCATCCTGCTGGAACGGCATGATCGCAGCGCGGTCTGTTCGCTCGTGCTTCCGGAGCCGGCCTGGGCGTCGGTTCGTCCCGAAGCCGCCGTCGAACATCTCAAGGCGGCACTCGACAAGGCCGCCGCGATGGGGGCGAAGGCGCTGACAGGCGTCACCTATGGCGGCACCAATGAGCGGACCGGTTTTCCGCCGACGCAGGGCGAATATGACAATCTGACGAGGGCGCTTTCCGCGGCTGCGCGCCACGCGAAAACACTCGGCCTGCAATTCGGCATCGAGACCGTCAACCGCTATGAAAGCCATCTGCTCAATTCCGCCGAACAGGCGGTAGCGCTGGTGGAGCGTATGGGTGCCGACAACGTTTTTATCCATCTCGATACCTTCCATATGAACATGGAGGAAAAGGGCATCGCCAACGGCATCATCACTGCCCGCAATCACTTGAAATACATGCATATGTCGGAAAGCGACCGCGGTACGCCGGGTTTCGGCAACGTCGCCTGGGACGAGGTGTTTTCGGCTCTCGCAGCCATAAGGTTCAATGGCGTCCTTGCACTTGAGGGCTTTGCCGCGATGCCGGAAGAGATGGCGGGCGCGATTTCGACGTGGCGGCCCGTCGCGGCCAGCGCCGAAGAGTCCCTCGCAAAGGGACTGGCCTTTCTACGCGACAAGGCAAATCAGTACCGGATTTTCCAGTAGCCGATAATCACTCTTCGAGGCGAGGAACACCTTGAGTAAAATTGATGATATTTCCGGTGAAATTGCAGGCCTAACGCTGGAGCGTTTTGCCGGCTCGAATGGTCGGCGCGTCATGATCGCGATTGCCGGTGCCCCCGGCTCGGGAAAATCAACCATCGCCGAGTGTGTGGTCGATGCGTTGAACGCGGGCGAAGGCGTGTCCGCCGCGCTGTTTCCGATGGACGGTTTTCACTATGACGATGCGGTGCTTGAGGAGATGAACCGCCGGCCCTTCAAAGGCGCCATCGATACCTTCGACGCTCACGGACTGCGCCATATGCTGAAGCGTCTGAAAGACAATGAGGATGATGTCGTTGCGGTTCCGGTCTTTGATCGCGCGATCGAGATCGCCCGCGCCGGCGGCCGTCTTATCCCGCAATCCGTCGATATCATCGTCTGCGAAGGCAATTATCTCCTCGCCAGCCAGTCACCATGGGATCGTCTCAAACCGATCTTCGATCTCACTGTCTTCGTCGATGTCGACGAGGACGATCTGCGTGCGCGTCTGCGAGACCGCTGGCTGAGCTTCGGCCTCGGCGAAGATGAGATCATGAGGAAGGTGGAGGAGAACGATCTCCCCAATGGCCGCTTCATTATCTCCACAAGCGCGGAGCCCGATCTCCGCGTCAGAAATCCGGGAAAAAGCGCCGGGTTCTGAGCCCGCCGGAACGATTGCGCCTCCCTGTCCAAAGTCAAGCGAAACAGAAAAGCGAAAGAGACACCATGAAACACGGCATCTATTATTCCTACTGGGAACATGAGTGGAGCGCCAAGTTTGGCCCCTATATCGAAAAGGTCGCCAAGCTTGGTTTCGATATCATCGAAGTCGCTGCGCATCATATCAACGAATATAGTGACGCCGAACTTGCGACCATCAGGCAGAGCGCTAGGGATAACGGCATCATTCTCACCGCCGGCATCGGTCCGTCGAAAACGAAGAACCTTTCGTCAGAGGATGCTTCGGTGCGTGCTGCCGGCAAGGCATTCTTCGAACGCACCCTTTCCAATGTTGCCAAGCTTGACATTCACACCATTGGCGGCGCGTTGCATTCCTATTGGCCGATCGATTATTCGCAGCCCGTCGACAAGGCAGGTGATTATGCGCGCGGCGTCGAGGGCATCAACGGCATAGCCGATTTCGCCAATGATCTCGGTATCAACCTGTGCATCGAAGTCCTCAACCGCTTTGAAAACCACGTCCTCAACACGGCGGCCGAAGGCGTCGCTTTCGTGAAGGATGTCGGCAAGAACAATGTGAAAGTCATGCTGGATACGTTCCACATGAACATCGAGGAAGACAGTTTCGGCGAGGCCATCCGCACCGCCGGCCCACTGCTCGGGCATTTCCATACCGGCGAGAGCAATCGCCGCGTGCCGGGCAAGGGCAGAATGCCGTGGCACGAAATCGGCCTTGCGCTGCGTGAAATCAATTACACCGGCGCGGTCATCATGGAGCCGTTCGTGAAGACCGGTGGCACCATCGGCTCGGATATCAAGGTCTGGCGTGACCTCAGTGAAGGCGCCGACATCGCGAAAATGGACGAGGATGCCCGCAATTCGCTGGCATTCTCCCGCTTCGTCCTTGGTGGCTGATTTGCGAAAATATTTTGGCCGGGCGGTCGCATCCGCCATCGCCCGGTCCAGGCAGTCATCGCTATGGGCGGATTGCCGTCCCAGCCGTCATGGGCGAGTTGAACAGACGATCGCTTGGGGCTAAAGCTCCAGCGTCTCTTCAGGATCAGGACGATCCGCCCAAGGCCGCTGGTTTTTATGATCCCTGTTGCACTCCCATCTGTAGAAGCTTTGCTTCTCCTCGCCTTCCTTCTCGCCACGACCTTCGTCTGGGTCGTCTGGACCTTAAGTCTTCTCGTTCGATATGCTGCAGGACGCTGGAAGCGCCCGTTGATCCTGCCCTATGGGCTGGTAACCACTGTCGCTCTCTTCACCTTGTGGCAGATCGGCGATTTTTATCTCCAGATGAATGCCTATGAAAACGAGAGGGCGGCAAGCTATCGGCCGGAGCTATCGGCGCCGGCACGCCTTGGCCAGATCGATATGCCCAAGGGCACGAAATTGGAACTGGCGGTCGCCAACACACCGGAATCCTTCAATCGCGCCCTTTTTCCGCATCCCGTGTCCGTTGCGGATATCGATGCCGTGGAGATTACCCGTTATATTTCGATCAAAACCAACGAGAACTACGAGACGATCGGCTTTACGCCCGACAATATGCGGATAATCGGCAACGGCGTGACCAGCCAGAGTGGCTGGCGCTGTGACGCGACACAGCCTGTACAATTCGACCTGAAGTCCGATGGCGGCATATCCGCTTTCAGCACATGCGTTCTTGCCGATGGCAATGTCGTTGATGGTATCCGTTTGCCGAAAGGCACGTCGCTTCGTTCCTCCACCGGCAATGTCTATACCGATGGTTTTGTGGATTCGGACAGATGGGTTCTCGATACGCCGGAAGGCCGGGTCGTCCGTATCGACGATTTCGATCTTCAGGACGTGACACTTGCGCTTGATGGCGAGCGAAACCTTTACGAAATCCGGAGAGCGAGGCTTTCTGAAGAAAAAATGGTCGGGAAATATCCTTATCCGCCCGGCACGGAAATCCGCCTGAATTCCCGGCATATTCGTGACGATTATCCTGGTGCCTGGTGGATGAGGCAGCCCTCCGACGATACTCAGTCTCCGTCGGGTTCAAGACAGTCAATCGTGCTGAGCCGTCATGGCGAGGTTCTGGCGACCCTCAGTGACTAAACGCGGGTTATCTGCGAACGCTGCAAACTCACCGTAAAACAGATGACAGAAACTCGCGCGTCCGTTCTTCCTTAGGCTGGCCGAAAATCTCGTCCGGCTTTCCCTGTTCGCAGATACGGCCCTTGTCGAAGAAGCAGACGCGATCAGAGACTTCGCGGGCAAACCGCATTTCGTGAGTAACGAGGAGCATGGTCAGGTCGTGCTCATGCGCCAGGTCGCGGATGACGGAAAGCACCTCGCCAACCAGTTGCGGGTCCAGCGCCGAAGTGGGCTCGTCAAAAAGCAGAACACGCGGACGCATCGCAAGCGAGCGGGCAATGGCGACACGCTGCTGTTGGCCACCGGAAAGCTGCACCGGATAATGATCCTTTTTATCCGCCAGCCCGACCATCTTCAGCAATTCGATTGCGCGCGATTCCGCCTCTCCCCGGCTGATGCCCAGAACCCGTACCGGCGCTTCCACGATGTTGCGCAGCACGGTCATATGAGGGAAGAGATTGAAGCTCTGGAAAACCATGCCGACGTGGTTCCTGATCTGGCGTAGATGTTTTTCCGAGGCCTTGAAAGGTCCTTTGCCTCCCGGCTCGTGGTAGGACATGTCCGAAAGGGTCAGCTTTCCCTCCTGGAATGGCTCCAGCGTCATCAGAATGCGCAGAACCGTTGATTTGCCGGAGCCGGAAGGACCGATGAGGGTGACTTTTTCACCCTTCGCGACGTTGAAATTGAATTGGTCGAGCACCGTCAGGATGCCGAAGCGTTTCGTGACATCGGAAAATTCGATCAGTGGCTGATTGGTGTTGTTGGTCATCGCAAGGGTATTCCTGCTTTTGGAAGCGCCCTTTGCAGGCGGCTGAGGCCTGCCGAGCAGATTATGGTCAGAAGGAGGAAGATCAGGCCGACAAGCGTCAGCGGCACCAGATATTCGAAGGTGCGTTCGCCGATCATGTTGGCAAGCCCCATCATTTCAAGAACCGTGACGACTGAAAGCACCGGCGTCTCCTTGATCATGGCGACGAGATAATTGCCCATGGCCGGAACGATGCGCGGAATGGCCTGCGGGATGATGATGTCCCTGTAGGTCTGCATGTGCGTGAGATTAAGCGCCGTCGCTGCCTCCCATTGCCCGTGATGCACCGCCTCAATGCCGCCGCGATAGACCTCGGAAGTGTAAGCCGCATATTGCAGCCCAAGCGCCAGCGCGCCGGTCAGAAACGCGGGCAGGACGATGCCGAAATCCGGAAGCACGTAGTAAAGAAAGAACAGCTGCACCAGAAGCGGCGTATCCCGCAGGAATTCGACAACAAGCGCGGTCGGCCAGGCGATCATCTTCACCCGGCTGCGGCGCAGAAGGGCGAAAACGAGACCTAGCACCAGCGCAATGGCAAAACCGGCGGTGGCCGCCTTCAGTGTTACCGTAAGCCCAATCAGAATGATGGGCAGGATGGAGGTCGTGTAGGTGAGCCAGGTAGTGGTGTCCCATTCGTAACCATACATCATGAGAAGATATCCTTACGAATGACGCGTGCGTGGGAAGACATTGCCGCGCCGCACGAAGCGTTCGATCACCCGGATGAGGACCATCAGGATCAACGACATCGCGAAGTAACAAAGCAGCGTGACCGAATAGATGCTGGCGCTATCGAGCGTGAGGTTGCGGATCGACTGCGCCGCGAAGGTGAGGTCGGCAATCGAGATCAGCGAGACGAGCGACGAAAGCTTCAGCGTTTCGATGGCGAGATTACCGAAGGCTGGCATCATTTCCACGACCGCCTGCGGCAGCGAGATGCGAAACAGCGTCTGCATCCGCGTGAAGTTCAGCGCGCGTGCGGCTTCCAGCTGCTGCACCGAGACGGAGGACAGCGCGCCGCGAACGATTTCCGCGCCGTAACCGCCGGCGTGGGCGGCAAGCACCAGCACCCCCGTCGTTACCGGATCAAAGCTCAACCCGACCAGGGGCAGGGCATAATAGAACCAGAATAGCTGCACCAGCAGCGAAGTGCCGCGGAACACTTCCGTATAACAGAGCGCGATTGCCGACAGAATGGGTCCGCCCTCGACGCGCAGAATGCCGAAGAAGAAGGCGAGTACCGTGCCGACAACAAGGGCTGCCACCGTAATCGTCATCGTGACGACGGCGCCTTGCCACAACATCGGCAGATAGGCAGTCATGTCCATCTGGAGTTTTCCCGAATTCCTGAGGAACGGCGCCCGGTTATGCCCGGGCGCCGGCTGGCATTATTTGCCGGCGCAGAGATCGGCGACCTTCTTTTCGGCCGCTGCCGCGATGCTCTGTTCGGAGAGGCCGTATTTGGCGAGGATTTTCTTGTAGTCATCCGTCTTGCGGAATTCGACGAGGGCGGCGTTGAAGGCGTCGCGCAGCTCTTTGTCCTCCGGGCGGAAAGCGAAACCGCCATAGTTTCGCACCGGCGCACCCTTCACGACCGGATCGGTGAAAGGCTTCACCTGCTCGACGTTCGCCTGACCCTTGGCGAGTTCAGAAACCGTCAACTCCGTGGCCGCATAGGCGTCGGCGCGGCTCTGAACGGTTGGGATGGCATCGGCATTGGCTGGGATGAAGACGATCTGTTCTTCCTTGACGCCAACGGCGCGCAGGAAGTCGACATTGTTCGCACCCGACACGACGGCCACCTTCAACGAAGGGTCCTTGGCGATGTCGGCATAGGTGGTGAGCTTTTTCGGATTACCCTTCTTCACCAGCAGGCCTTCGCCATAGGACGAGTTCGGCTCGGTGAAGGCCACCTGTTTGCAGCGCTCGGGCGAGATATTCTGTTCGGCGGCGGCAAAATCAAAGCGACGGGCCTTGAGGCCGGGGATCAGCGTGCCAAATGGCGTCACCGTCCAGTTGACCTCTTCGATGCCCATCGATTTCAGAACCGCATTGGCCACATCCGGGCCGATGCCGGCGGAGGTTCCATCCGGCTGCATGTAGGAATAGGGCACCTCATTGGCCGTGGCGGCGCGAACGTAGCCCTGGCTTTTGACTTCCTCGACGGTCAGCGCGCTGGCTGATGTCACGCCGATGGTGAGGGCGAGGGCGGAAAGGCCGGCAAGTTTTGTCATACGCATGTTCTAACTCCTCTGGTTGGGTTGCGTGGTCCGTTTTCGGATCTCACGGTGTTTCTTCTGGCTAGGTGTTCTCCGTGACCGTGGCGATGACGGAAAGGCAGTCTCCGGCCTTGATGAGGCCAGGCACGTGGCGTGCAGCGAGCACGCCACTGATGGAGGCGCGGTAATCGACAGGCGCGAGGCCGGTTTTGCCTATAGGGTAAACCCGGGCAATTGTTTCACCTGCCGTGACCGCGTCTCCCAGATCGCGAACGAAGACAACGAGACCGTCGTCTTCAGCAAAAGTGAAGCAATCACTGGAGGGCATATCCAGCCAGCGGCTTGGTGCGGAAACGGGCGAACCGGCCAATATACTCGCATGGCGCAGCAGATTGACGATGCCTTTCCGGGCGATATCGACCGATTTGGCGCTCGCCGTGCCGGCCCCGCCGAGTTCGGTGGTGACAAAGACCTTGCCCATTTCCTCGACGGTCGTGTCCAGCATGCCGACGGCGTCGATTTCCAGCATCTTCATCGAATAAGGGGCGGCAAAAGCGGCCACGGCATCAAAACACCGGGCCTCCTGCGTCTTGTCGGGCAACTCGTGAGCCGCTGCATAGGGCAGGAAATCAAGCGTCCTCCCGCCGGAATGGAAATCGAGAACGATATCCGCAAGCGGTATCAAATGACGGGTGACGTAATCGGCGATCTTCTCCGTCACGGTGCCGTCAGGTCGGCCGGGAAAGCTGCGGTTGAGGTTTCCCCGGTCGATGGGCGAGGTGCGCGTCCCCGCACGAAAGGCCGGGTAGTTGAGCGCTGGAACAATGATGATGCGGCCTTTGACTTCGGCCGAATCGAGCGTCTGGGCGAGTTCGAAAAGCGCTGCTGGCCCCTCATATTCATCGCCGTGATTGGCGCCGGTCAAAAGGGCGGTCGGCCCCTCACCATTGGCGATAACGCAGATCGGGATCATCACCGAGCCCCAGGCACTGTCATCGCGGCTGTAGGGCAGCCGCAAATGACCGTGTTGCACGCCCTTGGCGTCGAAATCGACGGAGGGCATGATCGGGGAGGGGCGAAGCGCAGTCGTCAACATCACCTCAGCCTTTCACGAAGAGTTGCCGCGGCACGTTGGACAGGCATTCGACACCCGTTTCGGTGATGGCGATGCTTTCGGTGATCTCGAGCCCCATGTCTTCCAACCAGAGGCCGGTCATGAAATGGAACGTCATGCCTGGCTTCAGCTCCGTGCAGTCGCCGGGCCGGAGGCTCATGGTGCGCTCGCCCCAATCAGGCGGATAGGAAAGACCGATCGGATAGCCGGTGCGGTTGTCCTTGATGATCCCGTATTTTTTCAACACGGCAAAAAAGGCATTGGCGATGTCCTCGCAGGTATTGCCCGGCTTGGCTGCGGAAAGACCGGCTTCCATGCCCTCGAGCGTTGCTTTTTCCGCGTCAAGGAATGCTTGTGTCGGCTTGCCGAGAAAGACCGTGCGCGACAGCGGGCAATGATAACGCCTGTAAGCACCGGCGATTTCGAAGAAGGTGCCTTCGCCCGAGCGCATTGGCTTGTCGTCCCATGTCAGATGCGGCGCGGAGGCGTCGGCACCGGAAGGAAGGAGCGGCACGATCGCAGGATAGTCGCCGCCGAATTCGGCGGTGCCACGAATGCCGGCATCGTATATTTCGGCCACGAGATCGCATTTGCGCATGCCCGGCTCAACAACGTCGACAATACGCTTGTGCATCAGTTCGACGATCTTGCCGGCCTTGCGCATATAGTCGAGCTCGGTCGGGCTTTTCACCGCGCGTTGCCAGTTTACGAGACCGGCGGCGTCCTTGAAGCGCGCATTTGGCAGATGTTTGTGCAGCGATGCAAAGGCTGCTGCCGAGAAATAATAGTTGTCCATCTCGACACCGACCGTGAGGCCGGACCAGCCCCGTTCCTCGATGATCTGCGACAACAGATCCATCGGGTGCCGTTCGGTCGATTGAACATAGTGATCGGGGTAACCGATGATATTGTCATGTGCCAGGTAAGCCGTGCGCTTGGCGCCATTGGCATCCTGCTTGCGGCCATACCAGATCGGCTCGCCATCCGGCGGCACCAGCACGCATTGGTGGACGTAAAAGGACCAGCCGTCATAACCCGTCAGCCAATGCATGTTGGACGGGTCGGTGACGACAAGCAGGTCGATACCGGCACTTTCCATGGCTTTACGGGTTTTAGCCAGGCGCGCGGCATATTCCTCGCGCGTAAAGTTCAGCGTTACACTCACGCTGCGTCTCCCATTTTTACGCTGTTTTCGATGACTTGGCCGCTGCCCACGTCTTTAGCGCGGGCAAAGGCGAGATTGGCGATGGCTGTGTCCTGCACGCCGGTGCCGGTCAGATCGGCAAAGGTGATGTCGTTGGCCGACAGACGGCCCTGCGCCTTGCCTGCAATCACGTCCCCAAGCTCGGCGAAAGACTGATCTGCCGCAATGCGACCGGCGGCAATGGCGTGATGCAGCTCCCCGAGAATGCGGGTCTGCGACAGCCGGTCCGCGACATAGCGCGCTCCGGCAAATACGGCCGGATCGATCTCGTTCTTGTGTTCGGCATCCGATCCCATTGCGGTCAGATGCTGGCCTTGTTGCAGCCAGTCGGCTTGCAGGATTGGCTTTTCGGCCGGTGTCGTGGTGACGATGATGTCAGCGTTTCGCACCGCTGCCTGTGGATCAGCCACGGCGGAAACTTCGATGCCGTGCTCGCTCGCAAAATCGCTAGCGAGTTTCTCAGCCTTGTCATGGTTTCGTGCCCAGATCCGCGCAGATCTGATTGGGCGCACCAGCATCAGGGCCTCGAGCTGCAGGCGCGCCTGCATGCCCGCCCCGAAAATCGTCGCGACGGACGCGTCCTTTCGCGCCAGATGCCGCGCCGCGACTGCACCGGCCGCAGCGGTGCGCACGTCGGTTAGGTAACCGTTGTCGAGATGCAGGGCCTCTACCAGTCCCGTCTTTGCGCTGAAAAGGATCATGAGACCGTTGAGGCTTGGCAGACCAAGCTTCGGATTGTCGAAGAAGCCAGGACTGACCTTGATGGCAAAGCCGTCGAAGCCCGGTACATAGGCAGTTTTCACATCCACTTCGCCGTGAAATTCGGGAATATCGAGCCGCATGATCGGCGGCATGGCAACAGCTTGCGTTGCAAGGGCGGCAAAGCCCTGCTCGACACAGTCGACCGCGGAAAGGTCGAGCTTCACGACGGCGCGCAGGTCTTTCTCCGTGAGAATGGTAATACGGCTCATGCGACGCCTCCGTCGACGATACTCTTGTGGATTGCTCGGTCGATGTTTCCGCCCGATACGATGATGGCGGTCGGGCCGCTGATGTTGACCTTGCCGGAGAGAATTGCCGCAAAACCAACGGCGCCAGCGCCTTCAACTATCAGCCCCTCTTCGCGTGCCGCATGACGGATACCGTTCGCGATTTCATCTTCGGAAACCAGCACGATCTCATCGAGGAGTTGCTGGCAAAGGGAAAATGTCACGCGGTTTGCCAGTCCGATCCCGCCGCCGAGCGAATCTGCCAGCGTTTCTTCCTCACGGACCGAGACGGGCCGGCCGGCTTTGACCGACGCATGCATGGCCGCACCTCGCTCCATGGAAATGCCGATGACCCGCGCGCTTGGGTTTAGCGCTTTCACCGCGACGGCGATACCGCCCGCGAGACCGCCGCCCGAGAGAGGAATGAGAATTGTCTTGAGGTCTGGCATGTCTTCAATGACTTCGAGGGCAATCGTGCCCTGGCCAGCCACGACGTCGGCATGATCGAACGGCGGGATAGCGGTGAGCCCGCCGCTTTTGGTCAGCCGCTCCACTTCCTCCTGCGCGTCATCCTGCGACCTGCCCACGATCCGGATCTCTGCGCCCAGCGCCCGGATCGCTTCCACCTTGTTTGCCGGCACCAGCGACGACATGCAGATCGTGGCAGGAATACCCAGTTTCTCTGCCGCATAGGCCACCGCCCGGCCATGATTGCCGGTGGAGGCGGTGACGAGGCCCCGCTGGCGCTTCTCGTCGTCAAGAGAGAGAATGGCGTTCATAGCGCCGCGCAGCTTGAAGGCGCCGATAGGCTGAAGGGTTTCAAGCTTCAGATGAACGGGATATCCAACGCGTTTCGAAAGATTGTCCGAGCGAACCAACGGTGTTCGCTCAATCCTTCCCTCAAGCCGCACCGCAGCCTGCTCTATCGCTTCCAGTGAGACTGGCAGCGGGTTCTTGTACACCGATATGGACAGGTTTTCGCTCTTCATGATTGTCATGTTGTGAGCGAAGTAAAATCATGTCAATTATTATATTGTAATGATTCAATGATTTTCGATCGACAGCCTCAGCCGATCGAACCGATATCGTAGACGGGCGGCAGTTGTTCGAAGGTCTGCCGCACCGTGGTCAAAGCTTTGATGAGGGTTGCATGATTGAGGCGGCCGCCGAGGCAAATGCGGATGCCGCCGCCATGGCCGGGACCGGCGATGAAGGGTTCCGATGGCGTCACCGCGACATTCTGGGTCGTCAGCGCGCGCACCAGGCCGTCCTCCGTCCAGCGCGTCGGGACTTTCAGCCAGGCGCAGAAAGAAAGGGGATGGGTCGAAGCGATATGCTGACCTAAGATATCCACGGCAATTTTCTGCCGCGCCCTCGCTTCTGCGCGCTGCACATCCAGCAGCCGCAAGGCAGTGCCGTTTTCGACCCAGCGCGTGGCGATTTCGGCCGTGAGATAGGTTCCGCTCCAGCTCGATACACGCAGGATAGAGGCGGCGCGGATGGAGTAGGCCGGCGGCACGACGAGATAACCGACGCGCAGCCCGGTCAGGACCGTCTTGGTAAAGCTGGTGACGAAAAAGCCCAGATCAGGCAGCATTTCAGTGATGGATGGCAGATCATCTTCGATGATCGGCCGATAGACTTCGTCTTCAATGACGAAGATGCCATAACGTTCAGCGATCGCGGCGATCGCCTGCCGTCGCGCCGCGCCCGACACATGTCCAGTGGGATTGTTCAAGGTCGGAATAAGTACCAGCGCTCGCACGCCTCCGGCTGCGCAGGCAGCTTCAAGCGCATCCGGCAATATGCCCTCGTCATCCGTGGGCAGGCCCTTGAGGCTGAAGCCGAGGATGTTCGACAGGCCGATAATGCCATGGTCCGTCAGGTTTTCGCAGAGAACCACGTCGTTCGAGCGAATGATGCAGCTCAGAGCGAGGAAAATACCGTGAGCTGCGCCATTGGTGACGAGGATACGTTCCGCCCCTGCGCTAACACCCATCATTCCAAGCCAGGTGCGCGCGGTTTCCCGGTGGCTCTCGAGGCCTGCGACAGGGCGGCATGGGCGCATGAAGCCGGAATTGTCGCCGTCTGCCATCTCCCGCAGAATGGCGCGTGAAGCGTTTTCATGCTCGTCGAGATAGACGCCCCTGATAATGGAGAGATCAAGTATCTCGGTCGGACTGTGGTCGAGCATCATACGGCCCGCGCGGTCCGTGACCCGTGTCTTCACGAAGGTGCCTCGGCCGATCTCGCCACTGAGATAACCCAGCCGTTCAGCCTCCTTGTAGGACAGGCTGACGGTCTGGACAGACAGTCCGAGTTCGCGGGCCAGATCGCGGTGGGTCGGCATGCGGTCCATCGGCTTCAGAACGCCGGCGTCGATATCGGCGATGATGCGCTCTGTCAGTGCCGAATGTTTGGTTTCGCCTTTCTGCTTGGTGAGCGACGGGCGCCACGCCACCGGTTTGGTTGCGGAAACCGGATCGGAGTTCATCGGATTGGCTTGACGGCGCATGAAATTGTCTCGTTTTAGACGAAGATTATTTCATGACATTATGCACGGTTTGGTGAAAAGATGAAGCCTTATGCAGCGCAGACGGCAACTGCGCTGCAAAGAGGCGCAGTTGCCGTCGGAATGAGCAGCAGTTGCGGTTGTTCGACGCCGATGCTGCGTCAGATTTTTTCTCCCGCCCTCACCAAATCGTCCATAACGCTGCGGACGGCGGATTCGGCGATGGCGATGATCTCGTCCACCTCCGCCTTCGTTGTGACGAGCGGCGGTGCAAAGCCCAGAATATCGCCATGTGGCATGGCACGCGCAATAAGTCCCCCGTTGCGTGCCGCCTTCGAAACGCGTGCGCCAACCGCAAGACCCGGGGAAAATCGCGTCTTCTTTTCCCGGTCCGCCACGAATTCGATGGCGCCCATCAGACCCACGCCTCGTACTTCGCCGACGATTGGAAGTTGGGCGAACTTCGCCTTCAACTGTTCCTGGAAATAGTTGCCGACGGCGCGCGCGTTGCCGGGCAGATCTTCCTTTTCCACAATGTCGAGCACGGCGTTTGCAGCCGCCGCGCCGATCGGGTGGCCGGAATAGGTATAGCCGTGGGAGAAGGCGCCGACGCGGTCAGCACCTTCTTCCATGACCTTGTAGACTTTTTCCCCCACGATGGCACCTGAGAGCGGGAAATAGGCTGAGGTCAGACCCTTGGCGACGGTGATGAGGTCCGGTTCGATGCCATAATGCTGGCAACCGAACATCGAGCCCGTGCGGCCAAAGCCGGTGATGACCTCATCGGCTATCAACAGGACATCATATTTTTTGAGAACGTCCTGTATCGCCGACCAGTAGCCTTCTGGCGGCGGCGTGATGCCGCCCGTGCCGAGCACCGGTTCGGCAATAAAGGCGCCGATTGTGTCGGGGCCTTCGCTTAGAATGAGCGCCTCCAGTTCGTCAGCGCGCCGTTTTGAGAATTCCAGCTCTGTTTCACCGGTTTCCGCGCCCCAATAATGGTGCGGTACGCCAGTGTGCAGCACGCCAGCGCGCGGCAGGTCCATGTGGTCATGATAAAAGCTCATGCCGGTCATGGAGCCGGAAACCACGCTGCAGCCGTGATATCCCCGCTCACGGGAAATGATCTTCTTCTTCTGCGGCTTGCCTCGCAGATTGTTGTAATACCAAACGAGCTTGGCCTGGGTCTCGTTGGCGTCCGAGCCCGACATGCCGTAAAACACCTTGCTCATCTTGCCGGGTGCCATCTTCACCAGCCGGTCAGAGAGCATCGCCAATTCGTCTGTCGTGTGGGCGGCGTAGGAGTGATAGTAGGCGAGCCGATAGGCCTGACGGGAAATGGCTTCCGCCACCTCGGTGCGACCGTAGCCGACATTGACGCAATAAAGCCCGGCAAAGCCATCGATCAACTGATTACCGTGCGCGTCCTGAATGCGGATGCCCTTACCGGTTTCAACGATGGTCGGCTCCCCGAGCTTGCCGCTGGCGAAGTCCTTCAGCTGCGTGAAGGGATGCAGAACCGCATTTCGATCCATTTCCGCGATGTTTTTGATGTCGATGGTCATAGGCGGGTTCCTTTCAGGCAGCCAGATTGCCGAAGCAGACATATTTGGGTTCGAGATATTCCATTAGGCCGTGACGCGAGCCCTCGCGACCTAGGCCGGATTGTTTCCAGCCGCCGAAGGGGATCGGCGCGCCGGTAAATTTAGGTGTGTTGACGGCAACCATGCCGTATTCCAGCTGGTCGGTCAGTCGCATCGCCCGGCCGAGATCGTTGGTGTAGACATAGGCCGCAAGCCCCATCTCCGTGGCATTGGCGCGGCGAACCACCTCCCGCTCATCATCGAAGGGCAAGATGGCGGCGACCGGCCCGAATGTTTCTTCGCGCGAAATCAGCATGTCGTCCGTCACATCGGCGAGCACGGTGGGGGTGACGAAATTGCCGCCGAGCGGGCTGTCCTGCCCGCCGCAGACGAGGCGTGCGCCGGCAGACAGCGCCTGCGCGATCTGCTGACGGCACTTTTCGGCGACGGACGGCCGTGTCATCGGCCCGATGTCGATGCCCGGTTCAAGGCCGTGGCCAACGGTCAGTCGGGAGGTCGCGTCGGCAAACCGTTCAATGAAGCGGTCATAAAGCCCGCGTTGAACATAGATGCGATTTGCCGCAAGGCAGTCCTGTCCCGATGTGGCGAATTTGGCGGCGAGGCAGCCCGTCACGGTCTGGGGCAAGTCCGCATCAGCGAAGACGATGAAGGGTGCGTGGCCGCCAAGTTCCAGCGAAGCTTTCTTGATAGTCGCTGCCGATTGCGTGAGGAGAAGCCGTCCCACTTCAGTCGACCCGGTGAAGGAAAACGCCCTTACCTCCGTGTGCTCCAGCAGGCGGCGCGCAAGTGGCGCGGCTTCTCCCGGCAAAACCTGCAATACGCCGGCCGGCATGCCCGCCTCCTGCGCGAGCTTCGCCAGGGCCAGTGCCGAAAGCGGTGTTTCAGGCGCCGGTTTGACAATCATCGTGCAGCCGGCAGCAAGGGCAGCGCCCGCCTTGCGAGCGATCATCGCCGAGGGAAAGTTCCAGGGGGTGATGGCCACCGTCACACCGATCGGCTGCATCCGCACGGAAAGATTACCGCCTTTGAGGTGGCTTGGAATTGTTTCGCCGTAGGATCTCTCACCTTCGCTCGCAAACCAGTCGAGAAAGGCGGCGGCGTAGGAAATTTCGCCGAGCGATTCAGATAGCGGCTTTCCCTGTTCGGCGCTGATAATGGTCGCTAGATCGCGGGCGTTGTCGCGCATCAGCCCGCCCCACGTCCGTAGAATGTCACCGCGTTCGACCGGCAGCATGTCCCGCCACGTCACAAACGCCCTGCCAGCAGCTTCCACGGCAACGTCAACGTCATCTTCGGTGCACGCGCAAACATCGAGCAGAGGCTCGCCATTTGCCGGATCGGTGACGAGAAGCGTTTCCCGCCGTTCTATCCATTGCCCATCCAGCAATGCGCGATGCTCAACGAGGTCAGGCCTTTTCAGGCTTTTAAGCGCAACGCCGGCGATGGCTTTCATGGGCAGGCTCCTTTTCCATTGCGGGAAGCTTACCGGCAGGGCATGATCGATCGGCGGCGTTTCCTTACGCTTTCATGCAGGAATCGTGCTCTTTATGGGGTAACCACGCAGGAATTGTGCATGACCGATATCGATAGAGCCGACCGGGCGTTGCTCGAGGCCGTTCAGAAGAACAACCGACTGACCTCGGAGGAGTTGGCGAAGATCGTCAACCTCTCGCCAACCGCGTGCCAACGGCGCCTCAAACGCCTGCGTGAAGAAGGCGTCATTGAAGCAGATGTCGCCATCGTCTCGCCGAAGGCGGTGGGGCGAGGCATTACCATGATCGTACTCGTTTCACTCGAGCGCGAGCGCGCCGACATTGTCGACCGCTTCAAGGCGGCCATCCGCGCGACCCGCGAGGTGATGATCGGTTATTACGTCACGGGCGACGCGGATTTCATTCTGGTCATTACCGCCAAGGACATGGAGGACTACGAGGCTTTCACCCGCCGGTTCTTTTATGAGAACCACGATATCAAAGGCTTCAAGACCATGGTCGTCATGGACCGGGTAAAAGCCGGTTTTTCCTTTCCGATCGAGGTTTGATGACTTGCGGTTCACATGTCGCGCCACCAGATGTCCGGGATCGTTGAAAAGGCCTGATGAATGTTTCCTGAGACCTCTCTACCCATCCAGACCGGGCGGCTAACCCTTCGCCGTTTCCAGCCCGACGATTTCGCCGCCTACGCCGCGTATCACACGCGCAGCGACGTCTATCGCTTCCTGTACGCCTCGCCCCCATCGGCCGAAGTGCTGGAAGCGCAGTTCTCAGGCGTGCTTGCGGCTGCGTTTGAAAAAGACGGCGATACCCTGCGACTTGCCGTCTTCCGAGACGAGGATGCGGCGCTTGTTGGCGAGGTGCTCCTCAAAATTGCCAGCGCCGGTGCCTTGCAGGCTGAAGTCGGATACATCTTCAACCCGGCGTTTTCCGGAAAAGGTTACGCCACGGAAGCAGTGAGGGCGATGATAAGCTTTGGTTTCAGGGCGCTTGGTTATCACCGCATTTTTGCGCGTCTTGATGCGTTTAACCGTGGATCAATCGGCGTCGTTGAACGTTTGGGCATGCGCAAGGAAGCGCATCTGATCGAGAACGACCGGTTCGACGGCGTATGGGGTGACGAGTTCATCTACGCGGTGCTGAACAGGGAGTGGGCGTCCGGGTCTTGATATGTTCGCCAATGACGTCGCAGCGGCGTCCGTTTGAAGGAAACCGCCATTGTCCCGACTGATCCTGATCCTCGGCGATCAATTGTCCCACACGATCTCGTCGCTGGAGGGGGCGGACACGGCGCTTGATACAATTCTGCTCTGTGAGGTGATGGCCGAGGCCACCTATGTCGGGCACCACAAAAAGAAGATCGCCTTCATTTTTTCCGCCATGCGCCATTTCGCGTTCGAGTTGCGCGATGCTGGATACAGGGTGCGTTACACGAGGATTGATGACGAGTGCAATGCGGGATCGTTCACCGGTGAGATCGCGCGGGCCATTGCCGAGTTAAGTCCGTCAGGGATATGCGTCACGCAAGCAGGCGAATGGCGCGTCAAGTCGGAACTAGAGGCGCTCGCAGCCGCCTTCGACCTTCCGGTCGATATCAGACCCGACAGGCGCTTCCTTGCCACCCACGAGGAGTTTCAGCGCTGGGCCGAAGGCCGGAAAAGCCTGACGATGGAATATTTCTATCGTGAGATGCGGCGAAAGACCAGGCTGCTGATGCAGGGTGACGAACCGGTCGGTGGTCGCTGGAATTTTGATGCGGAGAACCGCAATCCGGCAAAGCCCGACCTGTTGAGACCCAGACATCCCGTCTTCGAGCCGGACGAGGTGACGAGGGAAGTGATTGATACTGTCGCGCGGATGTTTCCCAACAATTTCGGCACGCTGAAAAACTTCGGCTTTGCGGTCACTCATAAAGAAGCCGAGCGCGTCCTGGCGTCCTTTATCGACGATTTCCTTCCAAATTTTGGCGCAACGCAGGACGCCATGTTGCAGGACGATCCTTTTCTCAATCACTCGCTTTTATCGTTCTACATCAATTGCGGATTGCTTGATGCGCTGGAGGTCTGCCAGCGGGTCGAGCGGGCCTATCTTGACGGCGGGGCGCCTCTCAATGCCGCAGAAGGCTTTATTCGACAGATCATAGGCTGGCGGGAATATATGCGCGGTATCTACTGGTTTGCCGGGCCGGACTATGTCGACAGCAACTTCTTCGGAAACGACAGGCCGCTGCCGGGTTTTTACTGGTCCGGCAAGACGCACATGAACTGTATGGCCACCGTTATCACGGAAACCATCGAGCACGCCTATGCTCACCATATCCAGCGTCTGATGATCACAGGTAATTTCGCGCTTCTGGCTGGCATCGATCCGAAGGCCGTCCATCAATGGTATCTCGAAGTTTATGCCGACGCCTATGAATGGGTTGAACTGCCAAACGTCATCGGCATGAGCCAGTTCGCCGATGGTGGCTTTCTCGGCACTAAACCCTACGCTGCCAGCGGAAACTACATCAACCGCATGTCAGATTATTGCGGTGCCTGCCGTTACGATCCCAAGGAGCGGCTGGGAGAGAAAGCCTGTCCATTTAACGCTCTCTATTGGGATTTTCTTGCGCGCAATCGTGACAGGCTGAAATCCAATCACCGTCTGGCGCAACCCTACGCCACCTGGGCCCGCATGAGCGAGGACATTCGCCACGATCTGAGGGCGAAGGCTGCCGCTTTCCTGCGAAGGCTGGACTGACGCTTGGGGGAAGTACATGCCGGATCAGGCCGCGCGCGCATCGTTGCTATTTACCAGCCGTAACTGAATGTCAGCCCGCTGCCATTATCCCCATCCTGAACCACATTGGTTTCTGTGTTGCGCCCATACTGGAAAATGCCATAGGCATTGTTGTTGCCATTCTGCTGCAGCGTCGCGGAATGGCCGTTGCCGCGTTGCCGGATAAAGCCGAGATTGCCGCCGCCATTCTGGGCGATGCCCGCCGCATTGCCACGGCCCAACTGCTTTATGTCGGCATCCCTAAAGTTGCGGTAAAGCGAATAGGCGCGCAGCCCGGTCGAAAGCAGGTCGCCATCAGCGCTGTTGCCGGGTGCAAGATCGAAGGAGATACGGCCGCCGGCATGGGCGGGCGCTGCAAATCCGAGCGGCGTAAGGCCACCGACAAGCAGGATAACGGTAAGAAGTTTCAATATGTTGCGGGTCATTCTTATCTCCATCTGTCAGCGCCTTGCCGATGATCCATAATCGCATCCCGCAACTGAACCCGATCGGAATTACCCATTCACATCGCGTTCAGTCACTCGGTGCGCGCAAAAGAAAAGGGCGCCTGAACGGGCGCCCTCTTGGTAAAGTCGGAGGCGTGCGGTAACTTAGTCACTGCCGATCTGCTTCGTGCAGCTATAGTTCCTGCCATCGATCACGAGATCGAGCACCGCCTTGTAGCGGGCTCCCTTCGCATCGAGCGTCACCGAACTTAACAGCTGCGATCGTCCGGCCGCGGCGTTGAAGTCGCCACCCTGGTTGATGACGGAACTACCGGCGCCGCCTGATTTTTCGACGTGGAAAGCGTAAGTCCCGCCGGCACTGGCATCACCCTTGGCAACGGCCTCCAGCTTGACCATGCCCGCTTGCGGTGTTGCCTTGATCTCGCAGAACTGCCCGTCGGCCGGTTCCTTTGCGGTCGATATGGCCGCAACGGCGCCGAAAGGAAGCAGGGCAGCTGCAAGGATTGTCGCCAGGCGGCGTGGATGTCTGGCATTATGGGGCATGGCTTGTCTCCCTGATGATCTGATGTTCCGATCTAGGCCAGTTTCACGTCATCGCGCAGCCGCTTATGGGCAGGCCTGCACGAAGGCTGCGACATTGTCGTTACCGCCCTGGTTCACATTGGCGCTGCAGCCGCGGCCAACCTGAACACCGGCCGCAATGTTGCCGTTGCCGTCCTGGGTCAGGATGGTGGTGTGATTGGAGCCGAACTGCCCGATGCCGGCCACGTTGCGGCTGCCGTTCTGGTAGGTGGAGCCATAATTGTCATGCCCTTCCTGACCGACAGCCGAAAGGTTGTGACGACCATACTGGTGTCCGACGATCCGGTTGTAGCCGCCGTTCTGGTAGGTGCGGATCCGGTTGCCATAACCTTCCTGTGCGCCGCCGGCAGAGTTGGACCAGCCATATTGTTCGATGCGCACATCATTGGCCATGGCGGGCACTGCGGCAGAGAGGCCAACGAGAGCAACGAGTGCGCTTGCAATGAAAGACTTCCGGATCATGACTTGTCTCCTCAGGCGGATGGGACCGCGGTTGAACGTCTTTGTTTTAGACGGTCCCGTTGGAACGGAAGCTGAAGAGACTATTCAGTCGGAGTTCATGCGCCGGCACCCACCGGTTGCTCTTGTCGGATGTGCAGCTATCAGACCAGAGCCAGGATACGCGCCGGCCCACCCGTTCCGCCGCGATGTTTCGGTGCGCCGACGATTATGGTCGCGCCCTTGACCGGCAGAGCCTCGAGGTTGTTCAGGCCTTCGATCCCGTATCGACCCGCCGGGAGCCAGGAATTATGCACGGCGAAATCCGCGGAGTTGCCGGGGTCCAGCGAAAGCGTGTCGACGCCGATAGCGACCGTATCGCGCTCAAGCAGAAGGTCGGTTGCGGATTTGCCGAAACCGGGGAAGGCGAATTTTCCGGCGTCGTCATTTCGGAATGACGGGGACTTCACTTTCGCGGCCCAGCCGGAGCGCAAAGCCACGATTGCACCTGCCGGTATGTCGCCATTTGCAGAAATCCAGCGCTCGATATCTTTGGCTTCAACCGTGGAATTGGCATCATCCTTCGCGCGGTCGGTGATGTCGATGATGACCAGCGGCGCGACAAGTTTCTGCGGTTCCAGCTGATCGACGCTCGCGCCGCTGGCGCTGAAGTGGAACGGTGCATCGATATGTGTGCCCGTATGTTCGTAGATCGTGAGCTTGTGAAGCTGATATCCGCTCTTGGCGATCTCTTCCGCCCACTCGAACTCTATTCCCGGTTTGCCGTCGAATGTGGGAAAGGTGGAATCGTAGCTATGGGTGAGATCGATGATCTGCCGGGGTGATTGTGCCAGCACCGGGGCCGCGAGGCTGCCCGCCGCCATGGCCGTCACGCCGGCGACAGCGCCCTTGAACAGCAGACGCCGTGACAGCATGTTTCGTTTCACGTTCTCGATCACGCAGCTATTGCACATGCCTCAGTCCCTCCATTGAAAAATCCCTGTGCAAGCGTAGCGCAAAGGTGGAGTGAAGCAAGGCGGGAGTGTTGCTGATTTTTGACCCGTGTTTACATCGCGGTTTCGGCGAGCCGCCGTCCATAGGCGGCAATGGACCTGCCCACCGGCAGGCGGGCTCTCTGATAGTGAGAGAGGGCACCGGGCAGATTCCCCGTTTGCCGCAGGGCATCGCGCAGCGCCATTGCGTCGCCCGCGGCCTTGGAGACGCCCATGGCCGTGTGAGGACGGACGACAAAGGCGGCATCTCCGACCAGCGCGATACGCTGCGACACCATCTGTTCGGCTTCATAGTCAAAGATACCCTGGATGGATGGGTTTTCCTCCGCTTCCACCGCGAGCGCCAATTGTGGCGGCAGAAGCGAAAAGGCGTCTTCGCGCAATTGCTTTCGGCGGTTCTCCGACAGTTCGCCGCGCGGCAAGGAATGTTGGAAAAGCCTGCCGTCACGGCCGGTGAAGGTTCGAGCAAGCTCATCCGTCGCTGTCGGGCGATACCAGACCCAGTTGTAGCGCCGCTGTTCCTGCCGCGTTTCGCCAAGTGGCCCGGGCACAAGATAACCGAGAACATGAATTCCAGGGGCGATGTAGAAGGCGAAACGTTCCAGCAGCAGGGCTGCATCGGCAGGCAATTTCGTTTCGGGGATCAGCCCTCGCCAGGCGACATAGCCTGCATAGGCATTTTCCGAATGACGGTTGACGGCACTCCGGATTGCCGAACCCAAACCATCCGCGCCGATTACCAGATCGGCGCGCTCGTCCGTGCCGTCGGCGAAGGACAGTATCACCCCTTCGGGACGTTCAAGAACCGCGTTGACATGATGGCCGAGACGATAGGTGCCGGCAAGGAGGCGCGAGGATACGCGCTCAAAGAGGTAGTCCCACGATACCTGCATCTGCGGCGTGTATTGGCGCTGGGCCACGCGGCCACCAGCATCGAGGTAGATGCGTTCCTTCGCGACCACACCGACATGGGCGACGTCTTCGCAGCCGATCTGGCCGAGAACCTCAAACAGGTCCTGCTGAGGCACCAGTCCCGCGCCACGCCCGGCAAGGCCGGAGGATGAGCGTTCGTACACTCTTACATCGTGCCCGTCCTCCTGAAGCAATATTGCCGTAAAGATGCCGGCAAGCGAGCCGCCGGCGATCCGGATTGTCAATGGTTTCATGGCCCGTTCCTGTCTTTCGAGTTTTGTATTGGTGCGGAACTCCCGGCGGATCGGGTCTGCCGAAACGCCGGTCAATATTTTCAGCCGGGCATGATCGCAGGCTGGTTGGCGGGAAATTTCGCCACATCCTCAATGCTAACGTTCAGGTGCTGCGCCACCAGCGCCGGCGGGGTGTGCGTTAGCCAGGATGAGAGGCTGACCTCCTGGTATTCGGCAGCCTTGAAGACCGCGACGAATTGCAGATCGGTCTTCCCGGTGTTTTCGATGATGTGGCCCTGGCTTCTTTTCACGTAACCAATATCGCCGGCACGGAAATCGGCGGTCTGGCTGCGTGGCCCCGCGTCGAACACGGTCATCCGGCCTTCACCCTTGATCCAGTATTGCCATTCGTCCGCATTGGGGTGCCAGTGCATTTCACGCACGCCGCCCGGCCTGATGGTTTCGATGGCGGCGGCAATGGTTTTGGAAACGGTGAAGGCGCTGCTATCCGCAAGGCGAATGACGCCGGCTGCGTTTTCCTTCAGCGGTTTTGATGTCCCGAGTTTGTAGGTGAAGGGGAAAGGAGGGAGACCGGCTCCGGCAACGGCTTCCTGATCACTGGAGAGCGGTCCCGGCTCCTTGCCCTGAAAGATCCAGAGATTCTGCAGCGGAATGTTGCGGAAGACGTCCGGCGCGACCCCGAAATTCTTGGCCAGCAGTTCGGGTGAGGTATGCGCCAGCCAGTCGGTCAGCAGCAAGGTGCCGTATTCGGACTGGTCGCCCTCATCGAACACGATGACGAATTCGCATCCGTCAGGCCCAAGCCCTTGCAGCGAATGGGGATAGCCGGCAGGAAAATACCAAAGATCACCAGCCTCGACGTCCTGCACATAGGCGCGACCCTGCGTATCGAGCACGGTGATGCGGCAACGCCCGTTGGTCACGATCGCCCATTCTGCCGCCCGGTGCCAGTGCATCTCGCGAATGCCGCCCGGTCCCAGCCGCATGTTGACGCCCGAGACGGCATCCGAAATCGCGAAATCCGACTTGGTCACCTGGCGGGCCCAGCCGCCGTTCTGGATACGTTTGGCGGCGTTGTTGAACGAGCCCCAGAAAAGCTGCATGTCGCCGACATCGGTCGCCGGTGGGCTCTGGAAAGAAGGGAACTGGTCGTTGATTGCAGGGTTCTTCGGGCCGGGATCGCTAAGGCCGGCGGCATTGGCATTGATTGCTCCCTCGGCGGGCTGATCGGGATTGCCGAACGATGCTGCTCCTGCCGTGCTGGCGGCAAGGGCGGTGCCGCCGACAGCGCCGATTGCGAGGACTGCGCGTCTGGTCAACGTTTCCATTTCAGAACTCCTTGTTCATGGCGAGTTGGGACGAGGTGTCGATAGGGTGGAGTTGTGATGCGAGCTGGAGCACCGCGATGCGGTCGATCAGCTCGGCATTGAAGAGGCGGTGCTGCAACTGACAGAAGGCTCTGGGATCGAACGTGTCGTGCCGGTCCGTCTTCTGGGCGGCGCGAGTGGCGACGCAGGACGTCCTGTCAATCGCCGGAACAGCCACGCCTTCACGCGCATTGCTGTCGGCCGCCACGGGGGCGGAAAGTCCGGCGAGCCCGCCAATCGTCTGCGGCGTGAAGATGCGGAAGCCGCTCGCCAATGCGACCTCTTCGGAGGCTGCAAGCACCGGTTCGGTATTCCTGATCAGGAGAGCATTGCCACCGAGCACCGCGACCGCACCCAATGCCAGCACCATTGCGACTTTGAGATGATGAGGTTCGCGCCTGTCTGCATTCTGACTGATGGAGGTCATACCCTGCTCCACAAAATGGGTGATGGTGTCGCAAGGGCCGTCCGGTAGGGAGGCGCTTGACTGGGACAAAGGCTACGGCGGGATGACGGCGCCAGCATCTATACTGAGGTCTAGTTCGTATAGCGGAAGGTGTTGGCGGCAGGACAACTGCCGAAAGGCATTTGCTCAACGGCAAAATATGCTCGGACGGCAGGGCGTCTGAGCATGAAGTCGTCACGGATGTTCGTCAGGCGGGAGCGGTCAGCGCGATGGAAGGTGGTCCAGTCGCCCTATTGCGGCCGAGCGGCACGCTGCGGTCAGGGCTGCGGATTGAGAACGGATTCCAGGCATCCGATCAGCTTGCCGATATTGACCGGCTTGCGAAGAAAGGCCAGAGCGCCACCGCTCAGGGCAGCATTCCGGGTTCGCTCATCCTCGTAGGAGGTTACGAAGATCATCGGCGGATGGCTGCCGCGTCGGTTCAGCTCGCTCTGCAGTTCGATGCCGGACAGACCGGGCATTTTTACATCCACGACGATACAGTCGATGCCCGCCTGCTGCTTCGATTCCAGGAATTCTTCGGCAGAAGCAAACAGGCGGCATTCGTAACCGAAGGATATGATGAGATCATCCATCGCTTCACGGATGGCTGGATCGTCGTCGACGACGGCAATGACGGGAACGGGGGGCAATGAAAGCGACCTTTTCTGTTATCTTTCTTCCTCTATGCCCTCAGGCCCCTTTGAAAGATACCATACTAAGATACAGGTGGTCGGAGCTTCTCGCCGATCAGTTCCGCTTTACGCACGAGGTCGGCGACCGATCTGGCCTCCATTTTGCGCATGACATTGCCCCGGTGCAATTTCACGGTGACCTCGCTGATACCGAGTTCATAAGCGATCTGTTTGTTCATCAGGCCGCGGACAACAGCGCCCATGACCTCGCGCTCCCTTGGGGTCAGCTGATCGGCAAGAGAGCTGACAGCCTCGTTCTGGGCGCTTTCGCGTCGTCGTGACGCATCCCGCTCCATCGCCTGCGCGACGGCATCCAGAATGTCCTGTTCCTTGAACGGCTTGGTCAGAAAATCGACGGCTCCCGCTTTCATTGCTCGCACGCTCATTGGAATATCACCGAAGCCGGTCATGAAAATGATCGGCATCCTGTTACCCACGCGTTCCAGCTGCATCTGGAAATCAAGACCGCTTGTGCCCGGAAGCCGCACGTCCAGCAGCAGGCAGCCGTGCCGGTTCAGATTGGCTTTTTCTAGGAAAGCGGCGGCGCTGTCGAAGGCTTCGACGTCGAATTTCATGGAGCGGAAAAGATCGGTCAGGGCTTCCCGCATCGACACGTCGTCATCGACGATGAAGACGACGGGTGAGGGCGGCTCCTTCGTTGTCTTGCGTGGTTCAGGCATGTTCCATCTCCTGGCTGATCGGCATGGAAATGGTAAAGACCGCCCCGCCGAGAGGGTGATTGTCACCGGTGAGCCTGCCGCCCCGTGCTTCCAATGTGGTGCGGCATATGGAAAGCCCCATGCCCATTCCCGTCTCCTTCGTCGTGAAAAAGGGTGAAAACAGCTTGTCTTTCATCTGAAGCGGGAAACCAGGCCCATTGTCGCGAACCGCAATCCGAATATTGTCGCTGTCTTTACGTTCCTTCAGTACCGTGATGGTGCGATTGCCGATGCCTGCCTCGTCCATGGCCTGAATGGCATTGGTGAAGAGGTTGATGAGAACCTGCTGCAATTCGATCCTGACGGCCGTTATCGGCGGTGTGGGCTGTTTTTCCACATGGACCGTGGTCCCGCTGCGTTCCAGCTCATGTTCGAGAAGGCTGAGTGTTTCATCGATGAATTCATCGAGGTCGAAGGTCTCCACTTTGCCGCTCGTATGGGCGAGCAGGCTACGCGTGTTCTGGATGATGTCACTGGCCCTCTGGCCGTCGCGGATCATGCGTTCGGCTGAGCGGCGGGCGGCCGCGAGATCGGGCGGATCGCGATCGAGCCAGCGCAGCAATGTCTGGGCATTGACGATGATGGCGCCGAGCGGCTGGTTCAACTCGTGGGAGAGCGATGCAGACATGGCGCCGACAGCCGCCGCCTTGGAAGCCTTTGTCAGTTCCGCCTGTGCTTCTGCCAGCGCCTTCAGCTCCATTTCGCGTTGGGTGATATCCACCATGCTGACCACGACGCGGTTGAAGGACGCCGCTTCCGCAGGGAAACTGATGGAAAGAAGAACCAGCTTGTCTTCGCCGCTTTCGGTGCGCACCATAACCTTGTCTTCAAAGACACGCCGGTTGTCGATAATCGCCTGCAACACATCAACGAACTTGCCGGCGGATGAAACGATCGATTGCTGGAGGGTGCCGCGGATCGAGGAGTCGTAGCCGAGCATTTCCTTGCCGGCTTCGTTGGAAGCAACGACCGTGATGAGATCGATGCATTTCTGCGCAAAACCCGGATTGGCGCGTGCATGGGCGTGCATGTCGGTGATGCCCTGCTGCTTGAGGCCCATCAACAGGGTGTGGAGCTTCGAATAGTCCCGCTCCCAGAGTGCAACGCGCGTGCGATCAAAAATCGATCGATAGCGTTCCTCGCTTTCCTTCAGCGCTGCGTTGGCAGACAACATCGCCAGCCGCGCGGTTTCCGTTTTCAGAAGCAGAATGGTCGTGACGGCAAGTGCGGCAAGGGCGACGACCAATCGAAGGGCCGATTGAAAATCCGCGTCCTCTGCGTGCGTCGCGGCATAGGACAAAAGGGAAAGAATGGCACAGATGCAGGAGATTGCGATCAGTCCCGACCAGCTCAGAGCCTGTGCGGCCAAAAGGACCGTGATCACATAAAGCACCGCGATCGCGCCTTCTATGTCGGTATATGTATCGACGTAAAATACCGCGGCCGCCAGCGCCAGCGCCCCAAGGCCAAAGGCGAGATGATGCGCTCCGCCTTCCGGCTCGCGAGCACGAAACATCATTGATGCAATCGACATTGTTCCCCCGATGCGATTTTTGAAGACAATACGGGTTTTTAAGCACAACCTGACCTATACATAGGTCTTGGTCGCCCCGTCGTCGAAGCATCAGGATAGCGGGAAAACAGTGCGGCGCTAAATCGAAAAATCTGCATAGACGAACCGGCATCCACAGGCCAAGCAAGATGGCCAGTGGCGACGTTTCCGTGATGTTGACACCGGTAGCGGCAAGAAAAGCGCGCAGCGACCGCCGCCTTGCGCGCCTGTCTCGCGCTTGTCAGGTCGACGCCGGGCTTATGGTGATCGGAACCCCCTTGTAGGAGGGCGTTCCGGACAGGCGATCATAATGGCCAAGCGCCACCACCGCATTCATCTCCGGATAATAACCGGCCGCCGAACCCTTGGGGATATTGTATTCGACGGCGGTAAAGCCCCGCACGAGATGTCTGTCTGCGCTTTCTACGCCGATGCCGTGAATGTCGATGCGATCGCCATCCTTCAGGCCGCGCTCGGCAAGATCCTGCCGGTTCATGAAGATGACGTCCCTACGACCGAAGACACCGCGATAGCGGTCATCCATGCCATAGATCGTCGTATTGTACTGGTCGTGGCTGCGGATGGTGGTCAGGACGAGGGCGTCCGGATTGGAGATGAGCGGATCTTCCTCAAGCCCAGCGGCGACGAGGAAGTTCGCCTTGCCACTCTCCGTATTCCAGCGACGGAAGGACGCCGCGACATCAAGGCGGAAACCGCCCTTCACCCGTACGCGGCTGTTGAAATCCCGAAAATCGGGAAAGACCACTTCGATCTTGTCACGGACGCGGTCGTAATCGGCAATCAGCCCGTCCCAGTCAATTCCGTAACGGTTTCCAATGGTCGCCTTGGCAATGCCGGCAATGATGGCCGGCTCCGATCTAACAAGCTCTCCTGGCGGGTTGAGAAAGCCGCGCGAGGCATGCACCATCGACATCGAATCTTCGACGGTCACGGCCTGCGCACCAGAAGCCTGCGTATCCAGATCGGTGCGACCGAAACAGGGCAGGATCAGCGATGTCTTTGCCGTCAGAAGATGCGAACGATTGAGTTTTGTTGCAATGTGGACGGCAAGATCGAGTTTGCGCATGCCCTCGAAGGTTGCGCCGGTATCCGACATGGCCACGGCGAGGTTTCCGCCAAGGCAGACGAGCGCCCGGGATTTTCCGGCAATGATCGCCTCGATGGCTTCGATAGCATTATGGCCCTTCTCCGCGGGCGGGCGAAAACCGAAAGCGCGCTCCATGCCGTCGAGCAGCGCCTTGTTCGGGATTTCGGTGATGCCGACAGTGCGGTCTCCCTGCACGTTGGAGTGACCGCGAATGGGCGCAATTCCGGCACCGGGGCGGCCCATATTACCGCGCAGCAGCAACAGGTTTGCGATCTGCTGCACATTGCCGGTACCCTTGGCGTGCTGCGTGATGCCCATGCCGTAACAGATGATGACATTAGAGGCGTTCACGTAAATCCGGGCAGCGCTTTCAATCGCCTCTTTCGTCAATCCGCTGACGGAACAGATGATGTCCCAGGGGGTCGCGTCGATGTCGGCGCGCAGCGCGTCGAGACCGGTCGTGTGTTCCTCGATGAAAGCTCGGTCGAGCACGCCGCCGCCACCTGCATCAAGGTTTTCGCCATCCAGCTCGAAAACCGCTTTCATGATGCCCTTGAGCGCGGCGAGATCGCCGCCGGTGCGGAGCTGATGGTAGGCAGAGGCGATGGGCGTCGAGGACAGCGTCGCCATTTCGATCGGGTCCTGCGGTGCGGCGAAGCGTTCCAGCGCCCGTTCCTTCAGCGGGTTGAAGACGACGATCGGTACGCCGCGTTTGGCGGCATTATGCAGCGTCGTCATCATCCGGGGATGGTTGGTGCCGGGATTGTGGCCGAAGCTGAAGATCGCGTCGGCATGATCGAAATCCTCCAGCGTCACCGTGCCTTTGCCCACGCCGATGGACTGCGGAAGGCCAACGCTGGTGGCCTCGTGGCACATGTTGGAACAGTCAGGAAAATTATTCGTCCCATAGGCACGAACGAAAAGCTGATAGAGAAACGCAGCCTCGTTGGACGCCCGGCCGGAGGTGTAGAATTCCGCCTTGTTGGGATCATCGAGCCTGTTGAGTTCCTGCGCGATCAGAAGGAAGGCATCGTCCCAGGCTATTGGCTCATAGCGATCGCTCGCGGCATTGTAATGCAGGGGGAGGGTTAGCCGGCCGGCATCCTCAAGCTTGTGATCCGTCCATTGCCACAGTTCGGAAACCGTATGCTGCGCGAAGAACTCCGGCCCGGATCGTTTCGCGGTCGATTCCCAGGTGATGGCCTTGGCGCCGTTTTCGCAGAATTCGAAGGATGAGGTGTGTTTGGGATCGGGCCAGGCGCAGCCGGGACAGTCGAAACCCTCCGGCTGATTGGCCTTGAGCAGCGTCATGGTGCCCTGCGCAATGATCTGCTGATGTGCGAGCGTCTTCGCGACGGCCTTCAATGCATCCCAGCCACCGGCGGGATGATCGTATCGTTCAATACCTTCCGGTCGTTCTTCTGCCATGTTGGAGATTCCTTCGATTGTGCGAATTGACGATACTCATGTTGAGTGACGCTAACGCAACTGCGAGGGCGTAAACATAATACTCAGGCATAGGTTGCCTCCAGACGCGCGACTGGAACGAAAAAAAGCCGCCTCCTGCAACAGGGGCGGCCTTGGCGGATCGGGAGGGAGATCCGCGCTCCGGGGGAGGGGGACACCGGAGTTTCTGGCTTCTGCGAGCCGATCGCCCTGGGGCGGGGGCGACAGGCAGAAACTATCGCAGGCCCGGCTTGGCCGTAACTACACTTAGGTATCGGCTGGACTGTACAAGCAGCCGATTTCTCCGGACCCATTCTTCTTCCTATTCTCCGTGCCGATCAGACAGCCGCAACAGGGGCGCTCAACAACGAGCGGTCGATTGCCAAAGGAGAACGATCATGGACACGACCACAGCTGCCAAGAACCGCAAGCTTCCACTCGCAACGCCGACCGATCTCGGAGCGGAGGCGAGCCGCGACATCGCCGCTGCGCTGACCGCGCTTCTAGCGGATGTATTCACGCTCTACATCAAGACCAAGAACTTCCACTGGCACGTTTCCGGACCGCATTTCCGGGACTATCACACGCTGCTGGACGAACAGGGCGCTCAGATCTTTACAATGACCGACGACATTGCCGAAAGGGCGCGCAAGATCGGCGGCACAACCATCCGCTCCATAGGCCATATCGCCCGCGTCAAGCGTCTCCTCGATAATGACGCCGACTTCGTCACGCCGGAGGATATGCTGGCCGAACTGCGCGAGGACAACCAGCAGCTGACCGCCATCCTGCGGCAGACGCACAGCCTGACCTCCGACCTCAATGACCACGCCACCACCAGCCTGATCGAAAACTGGATCGACGAAACGGAGCGCCGCACCTGGTTCCTGTTCGAAACCACCCGCCGCGCGCGCTGAAGCCGGGCAGGAAAACGAAATGACCGACAATCCCATCGAGCTCGCGATTTCCAGACGGCATGTCCTGCTGGCCGGCGCCGTGCTTTCCACCGCGATGGCCGTGCCGTCGCCCGCATTTTCAAAAACCATCCCATCCCGCAACGAAGGAACATTTCCAATGACCGAATCATTCGTAAAGACCAAGGACGGCGTCGAAATCTATTTCAAGGACTGGGGTCCGAAGGATGCCCAGCCGATCGTGTTCCATCACGGCTGGCCGCTGTCCTCCGACGACTGGGATGCACAGATGCTGTTCTTCGTTCAGAACGGTTACCGCGTGGTGGCGCATGACCGCCGCGGCCACGGCCGTTCGCAACAGGTTAGCGACGGCCACGACATGGATCATTATGCCGCCGACGCATCCGCCGTTGCCGAACACCTCGATCTCAGGAATGCGGTTCATATCGGTCACTCGACGGGCGGCGGTGAAGTCGCACGTTATGTCGCCAAATTCGGCGAACCGCAGGGCCGGGTCGCCAAGGCCATCTTCGTCTCCGCCGTTCCGCCGCTGATGCTGAAGACGCCTTCCAATCCCGGTGGCCTGCCGATCGAAGTCTTCGACAGCTTCCGCAAGGGCGTGGCCGAGAACCGCGCCCAGTTCTTCCTCGACGTGCCGACCGGTCCGTTCTACGGTTTCAACCGTCCGGACGCCAAAATCTATCCCGGTGTCATCCAGAACTGGTGGCGTCAGGGCATGATGGGTGGCGCAAAGGCCCATTATGACGGCGTGAAGGCCTTTTCCGAAACCGATCAGACCGAGGACCTGAAGGCGATCACGGTGCCGACGCTCGTTCTCCACGGCGATGACGACCAGGTCGTGCCGATCGCGGATTCGGCCGAATTGTCAGTCAAGCTTCTGAAAAACGGCACGCTGAAGGTTTACAAGGGTTATCCGCATGGCATGCTGACAACCCATGCCGACATCATCAATCCCGATCTGCTGGCCTACGTGAAGGGCTGATCGTGTAAACGGCCCCTACCTGCAGAAGCGGGTGGCGGCCAATTTCTCGTAAGTAGGAGATTTCGATGCCGTTCAAGCCATCTTATGAAGACCTTGCCCTTCGGGACGGCATCGCAAGCCTGCCCGAGATGGAGAATATTCAGCTTGAGCTTCCTCTCCCCCGCCAGGCCGATGCGGAAAATCGGGTCGACGCAGGGCGGGGGACAGCTCAGTCACGTCACGAAACCGAATTGCCGACCGGACCATTCGGTCGCCGTCGTCAGCAGTAGCCTATTGTATCTGAAACCGGTCAAGCTACATGCCGGTACCATTTCCAGGCCTCTTTGGAAAACTCCGGACATAACACCTCTCCATCTATTGGCGTAGCGTCGCTATCAAGGTGGAGATCCGATATGACCAACGAAGCAGTATCGCTTCTGTCGATCCGCAAGGTTTTGAACGAGTTCTGCGAAGATAATCGCCTGCCGATCGGAAGCGCGATGGCAATCGACGCGGCAAAACACCTGATCTCGATTGCATCCACTGACGCCGTTCCCAGATCGATGCTCCGATCGTCGCTGGATCAATGGATGGCCGGACGGATCGCCGTCGCGGCCTGAAACGTCTCTGCCTCATATAGGGAAAGCCGTTCCTCGATGTCTGTCGAGGGACGGCTTTTTTCCTGCTGAAATGCCTAGGGCTAAACCGGGCAATATAGCGATGAAGCGCGGCCCGGGGGACGCGCTTCTAACGTAACGGCTCTTAGCGCAGCTTCCTGAAAGCGTCCCGAACCTCACGCGAGAAAATATCGGGCTGCTCCCAGGCTGCGAAGTGTCCGCCGTGATCCACCTGATGATAATAGGTGAGTGACGGATAGGCCTGCCTGCTCCAGCTCTCGGGTGCCTGATAAATCTCTTTCGGGAAAACCGTGATGCCGACGGGGATTTTGATGTCCCGGGTCTTCTGGGCGTCCGCGCTGAAGTTGTTATTGTTGTTTTCCCAGTAGAAGCGCGCGCCGGACGCGCCGCTGCTGGTCAACCAGTAGAGCGTGATGTCATTGAGCATTTCGTCTCTGGAAAGCACGTTTTCGGGCTCACCATTGCTGTCGCTCCACTGCACGAACTTCTCATAGATGAACGATGCAAGGCCGCTGGGGGAATCGGAGAGCGAATATCCGATCGTCTGAGGTCGTGTCACCATCATGGCGCCATAGGCCGCGTTCCGGCCGAAAAACTCCTGCAGCGCATTATAGGCATTTAGTTCGGGTGTCGAAAGATCGGCCGGTGCCGGATCACCGCTGTTGATACCCTTCATCAGCGCTCCGGGAACGGTGGCCGGCATATTAAGGTGAATGCCAAGCAGACCCTTTGGAGCCTGGCGTGCGAGCGCATCTGAAATGACCGAACCATGGTCGCCGCCCTGGGAGACATAACGAGTGTAGCCCAGTCGTTTCACAAGGGTATCCCATGCGTGAGCGACGCGCTCCGGTCCCCAGCCGAGATCGGTCGGGTGGCCTGAAAAACCATAACCGGGGATGGAGGGAATGATCACGTCGAATGCGTCTTCTGCCTTGCCGCCGTAAGCGGTCGGATCCGTCAGTGGGCCGATAACCTTCGTGAATTCGAAGATTGAACCTGGCCAGCCATGGGTGAGGATGACAGGCAGGGAGTTGGGATGGCGCGAGCGGACGTGAATGAAGTGAATGTCGACGCCATCGATCCTGGTGATGAACTGCGGGAACGCGTTCAGTTCTTTCTCGGCTTTCCGCCAGTCATAATCGCCGCCCCAATATTGAACGAGGTCCTGAACCCGCGCCAGCTGAATGCCCTGGGAGATATCGCCCACGGTTTCCTTGTCCGGCCAGCGTGAATTCCTGATCCTGGTCTTTAGGTCGTCAAGCTGTGATTGCTCAACACGGATCTGGAACGGCCGGATGCCGTCATCGTCGGGTGCAGTGTCGGATTGATGTGGTTTGCCGCTCTCGACAGCAATAGCTGGCGTGAAGGCGATGAGGATAGCCATGGCAGACCCAAGGGCGATGGCGGTTGTGGGGCCTCTTTTTGCAGGGGTGATGATGTCGGTCATATTTATCTCCATCTGATGGGTTTCGCGCCCATTTCGGGCCGGAACTGGTATGTGTTGATCGTATCCCGGCTGTTTCCTTTGGCCCGCTTTTGCGTCACCCAACGTTGCATTTCGCCCAGCTGACACCTGCGGATACAAAGCCCTCGGACGTTGGCGACGCGCTGGACCTTTGGGCTTATGGCGTCAGAACGGCGCGCGGTTCGAGCATGCCGTCGAGGCCGAAGGTGCCGATTTCCCTGCCGATACCGGATTGTTTGAAGCCTCCGAAGGGCGCGCGGGGATCATGGGGAGCGCTGTTGATCACGACACGACCAACCAACAGCCTTGCGGCTATTCGCTCGGCATGCCGGAGGTCGGATCCCAGCACATAGGCCTGCAGTCCATAATCGCTGTCATTGGCGATCTCGACGGCCTCATCTTCATCGTCATAGGCGAGAAGGCATAGGACAGGACCGAAGATTTCTTCACGCGCGATGCGCATGTCGTTCCTTACATCGGCAAAGATTGTCGGGCGGGCGAACCATCCTTTTTCAAATCCAGCCGGTCGCCCCGCTCCGCCTGTCAGAAGCGTGGCGCCTTCTTCGATACCAAGCCGGATATAGGCCTGAATCCTCTCCCACTGGGCAAGGCTGGCGAGTGGCCCGATCTGAACCTCCGGATCACGGCCGTCCCCGACCTTTAATTTTTCAGTCTGCGTCCTCAGTCGCTCGGAAATCTCGCTGAGTCGGGAGCGTGGTGCGAGGATGCGGGTGCCCGCGACGCAGGCCTGGCCGCTGTTTGCAAAGCCTGACATTAGGGCGACAGGGATTGCCTTGTCGAGATCGGCATCCGGCAGAATGATAGTGGGCGCTTTACCTCCTAGTTCCAGTATCACTCTCTTCATGCCGTCGATTGCAGCACGCTGAATGATTTTCGCTGCCTGGGTCGAACCCGTAAAGCTGATGGTTGCCACGTCGGGATGTTGCGTCAGTGCCGCGCCGACCACCGGACCCGTGCCGTTGACGACGTTGAGGATCCCTGCCGGCAGCCCGGCCTGATGCAGTCTTCTGACGAGGATATCCGTCTGGCACGCGCTCTGCTCGGCTGGCTTGATGACAAGGGTCGAACCGGATCCGATCGCATGTGCAAGCTTCGTGGCGATGAATCCGAAATTGCTGTTCCACGGGGTTATCGCTGCCATAACGCCGCGCGGCAGCATATTGACCATGCTTTTGCCTGCAACCCGGTCGAAGTCATACTTTGCCACGGTTTCAGCCATCACATCGAAAATCGACGCGGTGTTCTGAACTGAGAAGGCCGTAAAATAGGCCGGTGCTCCGTATTCCTCGGTCATGGCTTGGGCGAGGGGGTCCGGTTGCGCTGAAATTGCGTCGCGCAAGCTCCGCAGCATATCGATGCGCTCTGCCTTGCTGGATGAAGCCATTGCGGGAAACGCCTGTTTTGCGGCGGCCACCGCAGCATTGACGTCATCAGCGTTGCCAAGCCGCACATCGCCGATTTTCTGTTCCGTCGCCGGATTGAAAAGTTCCAGACGTTCGTTGCCGTCAGGCATTACAAATTTACCGTCGACATAGATGTGTTCAATCGATCGCATGGATCTGACCTCAATCAAGATTGGAAAGGAGATTTGGTGAAGCCGGTCACCGCCGGGGCACGTCTCGTATGCTCCGCTTGGGGTGAGAACGGGCAAAGGCGGAAACGGCTATGGCAGGCCCGAGCCGTTTCCGTGCGCTCTACATTGCTGAAACGACGCTTAGAAACCCTGCAAGCGGCGAGGCTTCATTGGATGTTGCGTCATAGATGCACGGCGCCGCAAATATCGCCGCGAACACGACGGCGATGACGAACGCACGGGCGGAAACAACAGGCTTAAGCGAGCTTGAGCGAAACATCGATATTGCCTCTGGTTGCCTTCGAATATGGGCAGATTTGGTGAGCATCCTCGATGATGGCCTGCGCGGCGGCGCGGTCGATGCCGGGCAGACTGATCGACAGACGAGCCTGCAGGAAGAACTCACCGCCCGTCGTGCCGAGATCGACTTCCGCATCGACGGCGGTATCGGCCGGAAGCCGGAGCTGGTGTCTTGCCGCCGCCTTTGTCATGGCGCCGATAAAACATGCCGACCAGCCGGCGGCAAAAAGCTGCTCGGGATTCGTGCCCGGCTTGCCGCTGCCCGGAGGCGAGAGCTTGATGCCGAGCGCACCGTCCTCGCTTTGCGCCGATCCGTCACGGCCACCGGTCGTGTGGGTCTTGCCGGTATAAAGAACAGTCTCGATCTTGGTCATGGGAGGCTCCTTTTCATTATGCCGCTGCTGCGGCGTCTTCTGATAGGAGCGTTGTGACGGATCAGCGTATCCGGCATGTTTCTGGAAATTGCGAAACTGTATCGAAACGTAGCGGCCGACAGTATCACCGGCTGCCTTCCTCAGGGAAAGGTCACTTCGGCCGCGAGCCCGCCACCCTGCCTGTTATAGAGGCGCACCGAGCCGCCGATCGTTCCGGCGAGCTGTTGCGCAATCGCAAGTCCGAGACCTGTTCCGCCGGTATCGCGATTCCTCGACGTTTCAATTCGGAAGAAGGGTTGCATGGCATTTTGCAGCATCTGGTCAGGAATACCCGGTCCGCGATCCAGCACGGTTATGACCACGCGGCCGTCAGCGCGCCGGTCCACCGTGATTTCGGCGCCACCGGCAAATTTGAGGGCGTTATCTATGAAGTTCGTCAATATTCTGCGCAATGCATGCGGCTTGGTCGACGCCGTGCCGCGAACGATGCCGGAGACCGTGACGGCCTTTCCGGTATCCTGATAGTCGTATGCGATGCTGTCGAGGAAGGAAGCCAGGTCGATACGCGATGCTTTCTCGCCATTGCCGTGAGCGCTGCGCGCATAAGCGATTCCGTCCTGCACCAGACGTTCGATTTCACGCAGGTCACTGACCAGTTTTTCCTTTTCCGGCGTTTCGTCGGCCATATCGGCCCGCAATCGCATGCGGGTAATGGGTGTCTGCAGGTCGTGCGAGATCGCCGCCAGAATCTGGACGCGTTCTTCGAGATATTGCGCGACGCGATCACGCATGGCGTTGAAAGCGCGGGCGGCATGGGCAACTTCGCTTGGGCCGTTCTCGCTCATCGGCAAACCCTTCTCGGCCGGATCGAGCGCTTCCGCTGCCGCAGCAAGCGCGCTGAGGGGCCGGGTCGTTTGCCGCACCGCAAGCCAGGTGAGCTGCAGGAGAACCACCATTTGCGCAGCGAAGACATAAGGCAGCCATTCCGCCAAAGGCATCACGCCGCGTGGGGTAACATCGATCGTCAACGGCGAACCGTCAGATAACGTCAGATGTGCCTGAAGCCTCTTGCCGTCACCGGGAATGGACTCGACCCTGACGGGAAACCTGTGTCCCACCGCTTCCTCGATCCTCTGAGCGATTTCCGCGCCGCGTCCGGACAAGTCGGAAACGCCGGGAAGGCCGGGCCCAAGGACGATTTGATAGTTGCTGCGGCTGAGACGATTGACCCAGTCGGCCCGCTCACCCGCAGGCAGGCGGTCGACGATGGCAATCGATACCGCAAGGTCTTGCTCCAGCGTGCCGAGCATGACCGCCTTGGCCGACATGTATCGTTCGGCAAAAAGGATGCTGAATGACAGGCCATAGGCAACGGCGAGGCCGGCGAACAGGATGAGAAAGAGTCTCGCTCGCAACGAGCGTGGCCACCAGCCGACAAGCAGGTGCCGACCGTTCATGTCCTTGGCTCCGAAATCTCCACCGGTACCGAAAAGACATAACCCTCCGCTCGCACCGTCTTGATGTAGGTTGGTTCCCGCGCATCATCCCCCAGCCGCTGGCGCACGCGGCTCACGAGAAGATCGATCGACCGGTCGAAGATCTCGGCATCGCGTCCTTGGGTGAGATTCAAGAGCTGGTCGCGGTTGAGGACGCGCTGGGGATGATCGATGAAGACCCTGAGAAGCCGGTATTCAGCGCCGCTCAGGGCCACTGTGGTGCCCTCCCTGTCGAGCAGGTGGCGGCCCATCGTGTCGAGACGCCAATCACCAAAGGTCAGGAGCTGTCCCGCCTCGCTGATCTGCAGATTGGGAGGCAGCATTCGGGTGCGGCGCAGGATGGCCTTGATGCGTGCGAGAAGCTCCCGGGCCGCAAAGGGTTTCGACAGATAGTCGTCGGCGCCCATTTCGAGCCCGATGATCCGATCCATCTCGTCATCGCGTGCGGTCAGCATCAGCACCGGCGTGGCCTTGTGCTTGCTGGCCCGCAACTCTCGGCAGAGAACCAGCCCGTCATCGCCGGGCATCATCACGTCGAGCACGATCAGATCGACGGCGTTACCATCGAGAAAACTTCTCATCTGTCGTCCGTCGGCCGCAACTGTAGTGCGCAAGCCGTTCTTCTTCAGGTAGCTGGAGACCAGTTCCCGGATTTCCCTGTCGTCGTCGACAACAAGAATGTGATCGATATGTTCCATTGGGTGCCTTCGTCGTCCGGACAATTCGAGTGGCCCGCTACCGCGTCATCCTCTGTCACAGGAAGTAAGACAACGGTTCGCGGGCTTCGGCAAGCCTAAAGCTTTGCGAGGTCAAGAACCGCCTTGGCAAATGCCTCCGGCGCCTCCTGCGCAAGGTTATGACCGATGCCGCCGCTGATATTGCGGTGCTGGTACTTGCCAGAAAACTTCGACGCATAGGCGGAAGGGTCCGGATGCGGCGCGCCATTGGCGTCACCTTCCAGCGTTATCGTCGGAACGGTGATGACCGGAAATTTTGCAAGCTGGCGCTCGTAATCGTCATATTTGGCTTCGCCTTCGGCCAGTGCCAGCCTCCAGCGGTAATTATGGATAGTGATCGCCACATGGTCGGGGTTGTCGAATGCGGGAGCGGAACGATCAAAGGTCTCGTCGCTGAATTTCCAGGTCGGAGATGCCGTCTGCCAGATCAGGCGAACGAAGTCGCGGGTGTTTGCGGCATAGCCCGCACGGCCGCGTTCAGTCGCGAAATAGAACTGGTACCACCACGAGAGTTCCGCCTTGGGCGGAAGCGGCTTCCTGTTAATCTCCTGACTGCCGATAAGGTAACCGCTCACCGACACGAGGCCCGTGCAACGCTCTGGCCAGAGTGCCGCCATGATGTCGGCAGTGCGTGCGCCCCAGTCATATCCAGCCACTATGGCCTGTTTGACGCCGAGCGCGTCCAGAAAGGCGATCATGTCGACCGCAAGTGCTGCCTGCTGCCCGTTACGGGCGGTTTCGTCCGAGAGAAAACGGGTCGTGCCATATCCGCGCAGATAGGGGATGAGTACCCGATATCCTGCCGAAGCAAGGATAGGTGCGACATCAACATAGCTGTAGATGTCATAAGGCCATCCGTGCAACAGCAGCACGACTGGGCCGTCTGCGGGGCCGGCTTCTGCGTAACCGACGCTGAGTACACCCGCTTCAACCTGCTTAAGGGCGCCAAAGGAGTTCGCTCCGTCGCGTCCGGTTGACGGCTGAGGCGCAGGCGGTTCGCCCTTGGCATGAGCAAGGCCTGTGGCCCCGAATTCGATGGCGGCAACCGTCATTGCAGCAATGCCGAAGAAGCGGCGGCGTTGGAAATTGATCTCGGAAGTCATTTGATATCTCTCCTGTCCGTGTTGGATGCCGGACAGGTAACGGGGTCCGTGTATCCTCGATGTGTCCCAAGGAAGGCGAATGTGAATGGTTTTGTAGCAGGGCGCATTCCGGATACAGACTGATACATTTGGCTCGCCCTTCCAACGCAAACAGCCGCCCCGGTGTCTGGGGCGACTGCATTTGATCTTACGGAGGTGCGCTTACTTTGAGGATTGCCGGGCGGCCTGTTCGATGACATCCGCGACCTTTTCGGGCTGGGAGGCGAAGACCGCGTGGCTCGCCGCAATCTGGGTCACCGTACTGCCGGCGCGCTTTGCCATGTCGCGCTCGAGATCAGGGTTGATCGACCTGTCCTGCGTTGCGACGATCGACCAGCTCTTCTTTGTTTTCCAAGCTGGTTCGTCGACCTTGGCGGCAAAGGCGCCCTTGGCAGCGAAGACCTGGCTTTTTGACATAAAAGCCGCTTCCTCACGAGGCAGGTCGGCTGCGAAATCCTGCGCAAAGGCGGCCGGATCGAGATAAAGGAATGCGCCATCACTCGTCTGCTTGATGCCGTTGCCAGCCGGTGGTTTCGATCCGGCGAGGTCGAGAAGGCTCTCGCCCTTCTCCGGCTGGAAGGCGGCGACATAAACGAGACCTGCCACGTCCGCTCGGTTACCGGCTTCTGAAATCACTATTCTGCTGTAGCTGTGCCCGACCAGCAGGCTTGGGCCTTGTTGAAGATCGAGGACGCGGTTTGTTGCCGCGACGTCATCGGCAAGGGAGGTAATGGGCTCCTGCACGATCGTGACGTTGAAGCCTCGGCTTTCGAGGATGTCCGTCGCCTTGCGCCAGCCCGAGCCATCGGCGAGCGCGCCATGAACTATGACGATATTCTTCACCTCTGCTGCCTGTGCGGCAAAAGCGATCAGGGCGGTTGCGACGGCGATTGCAAATTTTGGCATAAGACGGTGGTGCATCATGTTTCTCCTTTGGTGTTCCTGTGGGTGGAAAGAAAATCGGGGTCAGCCGAAGGTGAAGGCATAGGCCTGCACGCCGGGATCCAGAAAGCGAATGGCGAAAGTTCTGGCTTCAACGGTGCCGGACTGGCGGACGAGCTGGTAAAGGCGGGTTGACGTGACGACGCCATTGCCATCGGCATCCGTATCGTCTCCATGGTCCGCACCCGGCGGGTGGCCGTCGATGCTCACCTGGAAACGGACCGGTTTTCCGGCACGATCAGACCCAAGCACCAGATGCAGGTCACGGGCGCTGAAACGGTAGACTATGCCGCCATCTGCCACATCAAGGGAAGCCGCTTCCGCGCCAACGGTCCATTTTCCGGAAAGTCCCCATTCATTCAGGGCCGGTGCCGCGACGGAGTAATCGCGGGGCGTGTCTGCACGCATCGCCTCGTTTGACGCAAAGCTCTGTGCCTGCCGGTAACCAATATAGGTTTCACCCGAGAGCATGTGCCTGATATCCGCGCCGGCTTCAGCACCGTTTGCCTCGGGGCTCACGGTGTCGCTGGCGGGAGCGCTGCTGCCGGCCTCGCGCAGCAGATCCTGGATCGCCTCCTCGGTCTCCCGGTAGTTGCCCTCGCCGAAATGGTGGTAGCGGATCTGACCCATGGCATCGATTAGGTAATGTGCCGGCCAATAGCTGTTATCGAAGGCGCGCCAGATTTTGTAATCATTGTCGATTGCCACCGGATAGTCGATCTTGAAGCCGGCGACGGCCTGCCTGACATTGTCGATTTTCTTTTCGAAGGCGAATTCGGGCGCGTGGACGCCGATGACGACGAGGCCCTGATCCCTGTATTTCTCCGCCCAGGCACGCACATAAGGAATAGTGCGGATGCAATTGATGCAGGAATAGGTCCAAAAGTCGATGAGCACGACCTTGCCGCGTAGTTGTTCACGCGTGAGCGGAGGTGAATTCAGCCATTCGACGGCGCCATCGAGGGATGGGGCCCGGCCTTCAACCGGTAGTTCCGACCTGAACGGCGCAGCGCTGGCGCCTGTGGCCGGGGCGTCGGCTTTGCCCGCCTTCGCGATCTTCTGCTCAGGGGCTTTGGCGGTATGTAGCCGATCGAGGACCTGCTGTTCGAAGGATGCTGTGCTCGCGTAGGAAAGCTGCGACAGGAAGCCCGTATCGAGCCCGAGCGCGATGACGGCGACCCCGGCAAGAACCGCCGTACCAAGCCCTTGCCGGATCCGCTCGCTGAAACCGAGGGACCGCTTCATGGCCGCAAATACCCGGCCTCCGACGACCATGGCGACGGCAAGCGAGGTCGCAGCACCCGCGGCATAAGCGGCAAGCAGCAGGTAGGTCCCAAGATTGGCGCCCTTCAGGGCCGCACCGGTTAGCACCAATCCAAGGATCGGTCCGGCGCAGGGCGCCCATAAGAGGCCGGTGGCGATGCCGAGCATCAGGGAACCCAGGATAGTCGGCACAGCTCCCGGCTTCCCGGCGGCATTGGCAAGGCGGTCGCCGAGTTTGACGACCGGGCGGCTGATGACGCTGGCAGCACGCGTCGAGATCAGCCCTAAGCCGAAGACGGCGAGCAGCGCGAGAGCGGCAAGCCGGCCATATTCGTTGGCGTTGATGGCCCAGCTGCCGCCCACTGCGGCGAGCGTCGCGATCGCGGAAAAGGTTGCCGCCATGCCGACGAGGAGGGGGAGTTTACTGCGTACGAACGGTTGCCCCGCCCGCGCAAAAACGAAGGGCAGAATGGGTAGGATACAGGGGCTGAGAATTGTCAGCACCCCTCCGAGATAGGCAATGACCAGCAGCGTCATCATCTTTTCCTTTCAGATGGGAGTTCGGGCCGCGGGGGGTAAAGGCGCCCGGTAACGAAGCCACTCTCCCGGCCTCGCGTATCCCTGATATGTCGGGATTTCCCTGGATTGTATTCGAGTGTAAAAGTTGGCCGCGGGGCTTCGTCATTCGTCAGGGCGCATAGCGCGTGAACACAAAATCGTGGTCCTTGACGTTGCCCACGTGGCAGGAGAGACAAGTCTCGTGCTGCGCGACATCGACCGGTTTGCCGTTGACGAACCGCCCGAAACCCCAGCCATGGCTGTCGGGATATTTTTTGGAGTTCTTGACCATCACCTGCACGGTGGTCGCTGCGCCAGGCACCGTGGCCGGGGGAAATTCCGTCGATTGCTGCCGCTTGTAAGCAAGCTTCACCAATATCGAGCCATCGGGAAAGGGCAGGGTTCCACTCTTATAGGCATCGAGGGCGATATCGTTTGCAAGAACCGCACGAAGCTCGTCGAGTGGCGGCGCTTCCTGGGCGGGTGCGATGAACCGCCAGTCACGATATCCTTCGGGAAGCGTGACGCCATAGATGGGAGAGGCGTTTTCCGGCCGCGTGTCCGCGTAGCTCGAATAAGCGGCCCCAAAGCCTGCTCCCGCAACGGAGAGAGCGACGGCGAAAAAAATCTGGGTTTTCATGACAAATCCTGCCTGATCCGAAAATGACCAGGCATTGATCTGCGCCGCAGGTATCCGGCATATGTCGTGAAACCCGCATTTATGTATCAGATCGTATCACGGCCCGTTGCCGCTCCGCTTCGGGCGGGCCACATCGTCTTCAGTTGCCGGCGAGGGCACGCTCAGGTCATGTCCTTGGGGGCTTCCATCGCGGCCTGATCGCCTTCTGGATCTCGTCCCCGATGACCTTCCTGGCGGCGGTATTTCCCTATAGCCATCCCGCTGTTCGATATTTTTGCAGTATCTTTCTCCTGCAATGAACAATCGTGAAACTTTTTCGAGCGCGACGAGTTTGGTGAGGGAGCAATCAGCTCGCATTTCTCGCTGCCAATAATCATCCGCTACGCGGAGGATGATCGTCCTTTCGGAGGAGATACCACATGAATTCTATTATCTATCTAGTCGGTCTAGTCGTTGTCGTCCTGTTCATTCTCTCATTGCTGGGGCTACGTTGATGGTTGATCCAATAGGTATCGAAACAAATCCTAACCGCAGCTATGTCGATTGGCCTGCTATTTTCGCCGGTGCTGTTATCTCCTCTGGCGCCATGGCGATCCTCACCGCATTCGCGGGTGGTCTGGGACTCAGTTCCATTTCGGCCGACAATGGTGGTGAAGTCAGCACCGTGTGGCTGATCCTCACCGCTCTTTTTGTCATTCTCTCGATGGTTGGCTCCTACATGCTTGGCGGTTACATTGCCGGCCGCATGCGTCGCCCTGCCGGTGCTGCCGACAGGAACGAACTCACCGTCCGTGACGGCGTCAATGGTTTGGTTGTCTGGGGTCTCGGAACGGTTGTGTCCGCATTCCTTGCGCTCGGCGTCTTGTCCGGTGGCGCGAAAGCTGTAGGAAGCGTGGCGCAGACCGCTGTCGAAGCAACGGGTTCCGCCGTTGGCGGAGTAGTTCAGGGTGCCGGTCAGTTGGCAGGCGGCATTATCTCAGGTGCTGGCAGCGCTGCTGGCGGTCTCGCGCAAGGTGCGGGTCAAGTGGCAGCTCCCAGCGTCGAGCAGATGCTTCCGCAAGGCTTGAAGACCAATCCCGTCGATTATTTCACCGATACGCTTCTGAGAACCGACACTCCGACGACTTCCGTGCCGGGTGACCAAACTGCCGGTGACTTTTCGCGACAGGTCAGCGGTATTCTCGGTAATCTGCTTGCAACCGGCCAGATTTCCGATGCGGATAAAACCTGGCTCAGCAATCAGATCGCTGCCCGTACGAATATCAGCCAGACCGATGCCCAGGCACGGGTAAACGAAACGGTTGAACGCGTACAGGCCGTCAGAACCGAAGCTCAGAAGAAGGTGGATGAAGCGCAAAAGCAGGTCGAGGCTGTGAAGGCAGAAGCGCAGAAAGCGCTTGAAGACGCCAAGAACAAAGCTGCCGATGCCGCTGAAAAAGCGCGTATTGCCGGCATTCTTACCGCGTTTCTCCTAGCTGCCTCCGCACTCGTCTCAGCTGCTGCCGCCTATATCGGTGCAGTGCATGGCGGACGCGATAGAGATGAGGGCCGCATCTGGGGTGGACTTTCCTACCGCAAATAACCAGTGAAAGTGATAAGAGCGGGCCTCCACGACACCGGGGGCCCGCTCAAGCAAGACGCTCAAGCTTATCTTATTGGCCGCTGCAACCGCTATCGTCGCGATGGTGGTTTTTTGTTTCCGGGGCTGCATCAAGCAATAAAGACGTAAGCGTACCTGCAATGACAGCACTCTGTCTTATCGCGCGCTATCAGGCCCATGGTCCTGCTTGCCGAAGGTCGGGAATATTAGCGATACGCGTGCACCACAGCCGGGCTGGGACGTGATTTTGGCGTCACCTCCGCTTTGACGCATGAAACCGTAGACCATGGCAAGGCCAAGGCCAGTGCCGCCCTGTTGGGAGCGTGTGGTAAAGTAGGGTTCGAAAGCGCGGTCCACTGCATCCTGATCCATGCCGTGTCCGTTGTCCTCCACCGAAATCTCAACCGCATTGTCCGACTTCTGCGCCGCGATAATGATGATGCCCCCGCCCGGCATGGCAGCGGCGGAGTTGAGGCAGAGGTTGAGAATGGATTGTTCGAACAGGGCGGCGTCCAGCGCCAGCACTGGTAGATCATCCTGAAGGTGGAGGTTGATCTGGTTGCGCGTACCGACCGCAATTTCGAGGACATCCACCATTCCCTTCAGCAGCGAGGCGACATCCACATAAGCAGGATGGATCGGCTGCTGACTGCCGATCGAGAGCATGCTGCTGGCAAGCTGGCGGCCGCGATCGGCGGCTTTGCGGATGCGATTGATATTGCGCTGCTGGCGCTCGTTGAAGCCTGTTTCGCGCTCCAGAAGCCCGAGGCTTCCGGTAATGATGCCGATCATGTTGCCGACTTCGTGGCTGAGCTGATGGGTCATGCGCATGATGCCGTCGAGCCGCTGCGCCTTTGCAGCCTCTGCCTCCTGACGGTCGAGGGCGGTGACGTCACGGGCCAGAAGGACGATGCCACCGTCCGGTTGCCGGGAGACGGCAATCTCCGTGACCTGCTGATCCTGTGTGCGGTGGCGCACGGTGATCCGGCTGCCAAGGCCGCCGGGATCGTAGGAAGAGGGCAAGAGGGCCGGATCGATCTCCGGTATCGTTTCGACAAAGGCGCGCAATGGCAGTTTCCTGGAATAACCGCCGCGCTTTCCGACAAGCTCGATGATGCGCCTGTTCATCGTGATAGGTTGTCCGGTGGCGTCAAACAGCGCGATGCCCTCGTTCATTGTCCGGAAGGTGGAGCGGATAGTTCGGGCCGCGGCTTCCGCCGTACGGCGAAGGCGGGAAACGCGGTCGACGCTGTCCTTGAAGGCGTGAAATGCGTCCGATAGGCGGATGAGTTCGGTTTCCGAGCCTCGATAGGTGGGCAGGCTGACATTCTGCTCGCCATTGGCGAGGGAATTCATACCGCCTGAAAGTGCCGTTATGCCGTTCGATACCCGCATGACGGAGCGGATCGAGAGGGTCGAGAGAATAACGACGACGATAAAGGCGATCGCGACCATGGCAATCAGCCGGGTGAGAGCCGCCGAGGCGGACGCGAGACCTTCCGTCAATCTATGCGCAACGGCTTCGCTTTGCGTTTCAGTTGCATGGGAAAGGTTGCGAGAGACGACGTGGAGTTTCGATACGGAGGACTGTATTGCAAACATCTCCAGAAGATATTGCGTCTGGGCGTCGAACACACGTTTGTAGGGCGCAAGCCCTCCGGCTCCTGCATCATCCATCGCGGCCGGCTCATTCATGAAGTAGCCGGTTTCCGCTGTGAAACGACGCTGCAATTCACCCAGCTGGAACAGGCTGGCGGAATTGGCCGCAGCCTGCACGATGGCGTTCAGGCGCTGGCGAAGGTCCCCTTCGGTGACGGCCTGCCCCGTTGCGATTTCGCCGAGTGCGGCTGCCGCCTCTGCCTTATGCTGCTGGGCCGCATCCGCATCCGCCGCAAGCGACAGGGTCTGTTGGCGAATGGCCTGGAGCAGTTCGACAATATCGTCGTTTGGAATGGCGTTCTGGGTTTCCGTCTTCTTGTATTGGGCGATGGTCTCGAGAAGGCTGTCCACCTGCGCAACGACGGCGCGGCTTTCACTCGATACGCGGTAAGGGGATGTCGCGTTCATCAGAAGTGGCGCGCTGGAAACGAGATCGGCCACCTGCCGCGAAACGAGTGAGGCGCGCGCAAGGCTGGAGAATGCCTGCAGGCTGTAGGTCGCCATTTCAGTTTTCGCCTTCTGCAAGCCGTAGATTGCGACAGCCGACAGAATGAAGACCGAGGAGCATATGAAGACGATGGCAAAGGGCAGGCGAAACGCGATCGACTGGAGAAAGAGCTTGTTGATCACAATTGCGGCTCGGCACTGTCTGTGTGGAGGACGTAGCCCTTGCCTCTGCGCGTCTGAATATGTTGCGGCAAATCCGGGTTGCGCTCTATTTTCCGGCGCAGGCGAAGAACCAGAACATCGACGTTGCGATCAATGAATCGATCGCTTTCCGCGCCGAGGCGATCAAGAATATGAGATCGGCTGACCGGCCTGTTTGGTGTTTCCGCCAGAATTTCCAGAAGAGCGAATTCGGCGGTCGTCAGCGTCCTGCTGCGGTCTGCAAGGCAGACGGCGCGGCGCCCCGAAAGATCGACCGCCCAGTCTCCAAGTCTCAGTGAATTGATTTCGTTTTCGCGCTCCGGCTCTTTTTCGACCTTGAGAGACGGCGCGATACGGCGCAGAACGGCCTTGATCCGTGCCGTGAGTTCAATTGGCTCGAAAGGTTTGACGACATAGTCATCGGCAGCGGTTTCCAGACCCAGCACGCGCTCGGTTGCGCTGCCTGCCGCCGTCACCATGACAATGCCAACATTCAGTCCCAGCTCGGTGCGGATGCGCTGGGCGAAGGTTCTGCCGGAAATTCCGGGCAAGTTGTGATCCAGAAGCACGAGATGGATCTGTTCGCGTCCCAGCGTCGCTGCGGCATCTTCTGCCGAGTGCACGACAAGCGGAGACCAGCCTTCGGCCTCCACAAGATCGGCAATCAGTTCCGCCATATCAGGATCGTCTTCGACGATCAGTATCCCGATCCTCTGTTTTTGCACGATGAAGTCCTCCCATCGACAATCATATGCAAGACCACTGGAATATTCAAAAGATCGATGATGACCGATCCCGTTACATTTGTAATATTCGTAACCAATTTCTCCTGTCTGCGTCTTTTGTTGAAAAATCGGTAACCATTCAACGGATTGCGCAAATTGCGGGTTCTGGCATGCTTGTCCCTAAGAATGGAACGGGGAGGTTCCAGGGGAGGATAAGGTGAAAGCATCGCTTGCGGCATTCAGCGCCGGTTTAGCCCTGTGGGTTCTAGGCACTGCCGGGGCGCAGGCCGACGGACGGCTGAACATCCTCTGCGCGGCGGATGATGCCTGGTGCGCCACGATGCAGCGCGCTTATGAGACAAAAACCGGTGTGCAGACCGTCATGGTGCGCAAGAGTACAGGTGAAATTCTCGAACAGGTCCGGAAAGAAAAAGACGCACCGACGGTCGATGTCTGGTGGGCCGGTACGGGCGACACCCATCTCCAGGCCGCATCCGAAGGGCTGCTGGAAGCCTATGCGTCAAAGAATGAAACCGAGGTTCTTCCCTGGGCGCAGAATTTCTTCACCATGTCGGGCGGCCAATCGGCTGGCATTTATGCAGGCGCGCTCGGTTTTGCCTATAATAGCGACCTTCTGCAGCAACACGGGCTTCCGGTTCCCAGTTGCTGGAAAGACCTGATCAGCGAGACCTATCGCGGTAAGATCCTGACCGGCAATCCGAACTCGTCCGGCACCGCCTTTACCATGCTCGCGACCCTCGTCCAGCTTTTCGGGGAGGAGGAGGCGTTCAGCTATATGAAGGCGCTCGATCAGAACGTGGCCGAATATACCAAGGCGGGCTCCGCGCCGGTCAAGGCGGCGGCGAGGGGAGAGGCAGTGATCGGCATCTCGTTCATGCATGACGCCGTCACGCAGAAAGAGGCCGGTGCGCCCCTTGTCATCGTCGCTCCCTGCGAGGGAACCGGTTATGAGATTGGTGCGGTCAGCATCGTCAGGGGAACGAAGAACCGCGAAGAAGCCCGGCGGTTCGTGGACTTTGCGCTGAGCCCCGAGGGGCAGGCGACGGGGGCTGCTGCGGGGCAGAACCAGGTGCCGTCAAACGCGAAGGCGGCATTGCCGGCGGGCGCGCCGGATCTCTCGCTGATCAAGATGGTCGATTACGACTTTGCGACCTTCGGCACAAGGGAAGAACGGGGACGGCTTTTGCGCCGGTTCGATACGGACATACATCCCCCCAGCCAATAACCAGACGACCTAAAGCGGACAAGGACGACAGCCACCGGCATGTCGAACGGCGAAGCCGTGTCCGCAGACTTTATTCAGACGCAAACAATGGAGGAAATCATGCGACTGACGATCATATCCAGCCTGCTTCTGGCGGGCACCACGCTGTTGAGCGTGCCGGCCCATGCCGCCGGTGACCTCAATCTCATCTGTGCCGCTGATGTGGTGATCTGCGAGCAGATGAAGGGTGATTTCGAAAAGAGCCATGACATCAAGGTGAACATGGTGCGCATGTCCTCGGGCGAGGCCTACGCCAAGATCCGCGCCGAGGCCCGCAACCCGAAGACCGACTTGTGGTGGGCCGGCACCGGCGATCCGCATCTTCAGGCGGCGTCTGAAAACCTGACGCTGGAATATAAATCGAAGATGCTCGACCAGTTGCAGGACTGGGCGAAAAACCAGGCCGAAAGCGCGGGTTACAAGACGGTCGGCGTTTATGCCGGTGCGCTCGGCTGGGGATACAATACGGATCTTTTCAAGAAGAAGGGCTACAAGGAGCCGAAGTGCTGGGCTGATCTGCTTGCGCCCGAATTGAAGGGTGAAATTCAGATCGCAAACCCGAATTCCTCGGGTACGGCATACACCGCGCTTGCCTCGCTGGTGCAGATCATGGGCGAGGATCAGGCCTTTGATTACCTGAAGAAGCTCAACGGCAATATTTCGCAATATACCAAGTCGGGCTCGGCGCCGGTCAAGGCGGCGGCCCGTGGCGAAACGGCCGTTGGCATCGTCTTCATGCATGACGCCGTGGCGCAGACTGCGGAAGGCTTTCCGGTGAAGTCCATCGCGCCTTGTGAAGGCACAGGCTATGAAATCGGCTCCATGTCCATCGTCAAGGGTGCGCGCAATCTAGAAAATGCCAAGACCTGGTATGACTGGGCGCTGCAGCCTGACGTTCAGTCGCGCATGAAGGATGCGAAGTCGTTCCAGCTGCCGTCCAACAAGACGGCTGAAATCCCCAAGGAAGCGCCGCGCTTCGAGGATATCAAGCTGATCAACTACGACTTCAAGACCTATGGCGATCCTGCAAAGCGCAAGGCCTTGCTGGAGCGCTGGGACAAGGATGTCGGCGCCACCGCCAACTGATAGTCCATGTCGGCTGCCTTCGTTTCTCGAAGACGAGGGCAGCCTCTTTCCGACACACTCAATTTTGTGAGGTTGACCATGACCCATGGCAATCGCAGGCTGGACATTGTTCTGGCCTTGGGCCTTGCTGCCCTGGTGCTGGTCCCGTGGTACCGCATCGAAAGCGGCTTTTTCGGCCTTGGCTGGCTATCGGATTTTCCGACATCGTCGCAGGTCGCGCCCGGTATTCTCCAGATGATAGCCGAAGGCCGCACCTGGCTGTTCGGCGTCCTGTTTTTCTTTCTGGCAGGGGCTTTTGCACGCACGCTGTCTAATCCTCCCCTGCGCGGCAGGCTTCTTGTGGCCGCAGGCGCTTTCGGGCTTGCCTTCCTCGTGCTTCAGGGACTGGCTATCGGCTTTAGCGGTTGGACCTGGCAGGCCAGTGAAAGCCTTTTCGGGGCCATGGCCGACGGACAGCCCTCGATGGGCGCCGGTGCCGTGACGATGGCGTTCGTATTCGTGCTCTTCATTTCTTTCGGTCTCGCCGAACGGGGATTCATGAAGGGGGACGTTTTTGTTGTCTCCTCTATTTCGCTCCTCGTCTTTCTTGTCTGCGTTTTTGTCTTTTACCCCATTGGCAGCATGATGGTCGGGGCCGTTCAGGATTTTGACGGTTCGTTCAATCCCGATGGATTTATCCGCAATATGCGCGATCCCGGCATCTGGAGCCTCGATTGTGTTATCGGTGCCGGCCGTTGCGGTGTCGCATGGCGCACACTCTTCCTCGCCATCATGACGGCGGCAGGCTCGACAATCCTCGGACTGGCCTTCGCGCTGGTCGCCACCCGCACGCGTTTTCCGTTCAAGAAAGGCCTGCGGCTCCTGACGATCTTGCCGATCATCACGCCACCCTTCGTCATCGGCCTTGCCCTGACGCTACTTTTCGGCCGCGCAGGCGTCGTCACCGAATTCATGTCGAGCGTCTTCGGCATCGAGCCGGGCCGCTGGCTTTATGGTCTGACGGGCATCTGGATCGCGCAGGTCCTGTCGTTCACGCCGATCTCGTTTCTTGTTCTGATCGGTGTCGTTGAAGGCGTCAGCCCGTCGATGGAAGAGGCCTCGCAGACGTTGCGCGCCGACCGCTGGCGCACTTTCTGGCGCGTGTCGCTTCCGCTGATGAAGCCGGGCCTTGCCAATGCGTTTCTGATCGGCTTCATCGAAAGCATGGCTGATTTCGGCAATCCATTGGTCTTGGGCGGCAGCCACGGCGTTCTCTCGACAGAAATCTTCTTCGCCGTCGTCGGCTCGCAAAATGACCCCTCACGCGCTGCCGTCCTCGCCATCGTGCTGCTCTGCTTTACGCTGTCAGCTTTCATTGCCCAGCGCTTCTGGCTGGCCGGCAAGAATTTCGCCACCGTTACCGGCAAGGGTGACAGCGGTGCGCATGCCGCTCTCCCGAAATCCATGTCGATTGCGGTACACGCGCTCGTCGTTCCCTGGATGCTTTTCACGATTGTCGTGTATGGCATGATCCTCGTCGGCGGTTTCGTGAAGACCTGGGGCCTGGATAACACGCTGACGATCGAACATTACGTCCGCGCTTTCTCCGTCAGCATCAACAATGGTTCGATCGCCTGGACGGGCGTTGCCTGGAATTCGTTCTGGACGACGATGGAGATCGCCCTGATTTCCGCGCCGCTTACCGCAGCGGTCGGGCTGCTGACGGCCTATATCATCGTCCGGCAGAAATTTGCCGGCCGGAACCTGTTCGAATTCGCCCTGATGATGAGCTTTGCCATTCCCGGCACGGTCATCGGCGTCAGCTACATCATGGCCTTCAACCTGCCGCCACTCGAAATGACGGGATCGGCACTGATCCTCATTGCCTGCTTCGTCTTCCGCAACATGCCGGTTGGCGTTCGCGGCGGCATCGCGGCCATGAGCCAGCTGGACAAGAGCCTCGACGAGGCTTCGCTCACTCTTCGGGCAAACAGCTTCCGCACCATTCGCCTGGTGGTGCTGCCGCTCCTGCGTCCGGCCATCAGGGCGGCGCTGGTCTATTCCTTCGTCAGGGCCATCACCTCCATCAGCGCGGTGATCTTCCTTGTCAGCGCCCAATACAACATGGCGACGTCCTATATCGTCGGCCTCGTTGAAAACGGCGAATACGGTGTCGCAATCGCCTATTCCTCGATGCTGATCGTCGTCATGATCACTGTCATTGCGGGCTTCCAGCTCATCGTCGGGGAAAGACGTCTGCGGCGGGAAAATCGCGTCGCGGGCCTCAATGAAGCCAAATCCGTTTCTCACCCTCAGGAGAAAATCGCATGATCACCGTCAAACCGGGCTCCGTCGTCTTCGAAAATGTCCGCAAGACCTTCGGCGCATTCACCGCCATTCCAGACCTTTCATTGACCATCGAGCCGGGCACGCTCGTGACACTTCTTGGACCCTCCGGCTGCGGCAAGACGACGACGCTTCGCATGCTCGCCGGCCTTGAACATCCCAATTCCGGTCGCATTCTCATCGGCGGCAAGGATGTCACCATGCTTCCCGCCAATGAACGGGATGTCTCGATGGTCTTCCAGTCCTATGCGTTGTTTCCGCATATGAGCGCGCTGGATAACGTCGCCTACGGCCTGCAATCATCGGGCCTGAAAAAAGCCGAGGCGCGGGAGAAGGCGGAAGAGGGGCTTAAGCTCGTCGGCCTTGCGGGCATGGGCCACCGCCTGCCGGCGGAACTCTCCGGCGGACAGCAGCAACGCGTTGCGGTCGCCCGCGCCCTCGTGCTGGAACCGCAGGTGCTGCTTCTCGATGAACCCTTGTCGAACCTCGATGCACGCCTGCGTCGGCGCGTGCGTACCGATATCCGCGAGCTTCAGCAAAGGATCGGTTTTACCGCCGTTTATGTCACGCATGATCAAGACGAGGCGCTCGCGGTGTCGGATCGCATCATCGTGATGAAGGAGGGAGAGATCGCCCAGTCCGGCGCGCCCCGCGAACTCTACGAGGCGCCCGCATCCTCCTTCATCGCGGATTTCATGGGAGAGGCTAATGTGGTGCCCTGTGAAGTCGTGTCCCAGACGGACGAGGAGTCCCTCGTGCGGGTTGGCAACATGGAACATCGGGTTCGAAGCCGCGGTCCGCGCTCCGGCAGCGCCAAACTTGCCGTACGTCCCGGCGCCATCACAATCGGCGCTGCGGGCGGCAGCGGCATGCCGGGTCGCGTGCTGCACACGGCCTATCTTGGCGGCCACATCGAATATGAAGTCGAGACCGAAGTCGGCACGCTCTTCATAGTCGACCATGAAATGAACCACACGCAGCGAGAAACGAGCGATGTCACACTCAATTTCAAAAACCGTGGCATAGCCCTCATCGACGCTTGAAGACTCACTGACTCAAGGAAAATGGAAATGACAGGACAGAATGACGGCCTCGATCAACGCTTCGCGCTGGCAAAAACGCTGGCGGAAGAGGCCGGGGTGATGGCGCTCGATTATTTCAACAAACGCGACAGCCTCGTGATCGAGACAAAGCGCGATCTGCAGGACGTTGTCTCCATTGCAGACCGCAACGTCGAAACCCTGCTGCGCGAGCGCGTGGCCGCAGCCTTCCCGGATGATGGGTTCCTGGGAGAGGAGCACGGTTATAACGACGGCACTTCCGGCTACACCTGGGTTGTCGACCCGATCGACGGCACCGCCCCCTTTGTCAATGGCATGCCAAGCTGGTGCGTCTCCATAGCCGTCATCCGCGATGGCGCGCCGGTCATCGGCGTCATCAAGGTCCCGTGTTCGCAGGAAATCTACGCTGCCGCAGAGGGCCATGGTGCGAGCCTGAATGGCACTCGCCTGCAACTCGATCCATCAAGGAACCTGCAGAACGCGCTGACGGGCATAGGCAGCAACAACTATGTCACGCCGCAGCGCGTCGGTCACATCATCAGCGATGTGCTGGCCCGCGGCGGCAACTTCATCCGCAACGGCTCGGGAGCCTTGATGCTGGCCTATGTCGCGGCAGGACGCCTTGTCGGATATTACGAGCCCCATATGCGCGCCTGGGACTGCATGGCCGGCTTCTGCCTCGTTAACGAGGCCGGCGGCCGTTCCATGCCGTTTTCGCTGGAAGGCGAAAAGCTGTTCGAAGGACAGCCCGTCCTCGCCAGCAACATCTCCTGTTACGAAGAGCTTGCAGCCATTCACCAGGTTGCTCTGGCCATGTGAAGGAGGGCGGTTCGCCTCCGTCCTAATGCCAACGAACATCAGCGGTCACCGATTGGCCGCTGATCGCCCGCTGCCAAACGAATAATCACTCTTCAAAAAAGCTCTGCTCGTGAGAGCGTCTTGGCTGTCGCCGTCGCTAAAACTCCAGCTCCCGTTATCCCAAACAGGACAGCACTTCTCCGAACCCTCCTGCCCAGGCCATTACGCCAACGAGCTAATGTACAACATTGATTTCCTCAAACCGCCCTCAATTTGGAATTTGCGTCTTTGATTATCTATTAAAACTATAGAAATTAAGGGCAGCAAGAGCGAGGCGGGCCATGAACGTACTTGGAATAAGCGGCAGCGTTAAACAACCGTCACGGACGGCGAGCATTGTTTCGACCGTTTTAGCCGCGATCGAGAGAAGAGCCAGCGTCAGCGCCGATACGATCGATCTGGCCGTGGCGGCGCCGGTCCTGTTCAGGGCGCTTCGTGCGGATCAACTGGATGAGGCTGGCCGCAGGATTATTGACGCCGTGGAAGGTGCCGATGTGCTTGTGGTCGGTTCGCCTGTCTATCGCGCATCCTACACAGGCGCTTTGAAGCATCTCTTTGATCTCGTCGATTTCCGTGCACTTCAGGGCAAGCGCGTGGTCCTTGCGGCAACGGGTGGTACGCCGATGCATGGTCTCATGTTGGAGCATCAGTTCCGGCCGCTGTTTGGCTTTTTTGGCGCCGTTACCGTGCCAACGACGGTCTATGCCGTTGAAGCAGATTTCACGGACTACAGGCTTTCGAACGCAGCCGTCGAAGCACGTATTGAGCGTGCCGTTGCCGAGCTGTTCGAGCTTTTGCCGACCGCTGCTGTCGCCGCCAGCAATCATCATCCGGCCCCACGCGTCGTTTTGCGCGACGCGGTCGTCAACTGATATCAGGAAAGAGGAGCTTCCCATGACTGAACACCACGCCGAGCCCGTGAAATTCGCCTATTGGGTGCCGAATGTTTCGGGCGGTCTCGTCATCTCGAACATCGAACAGCGTACCAGCTGGACCATCGAATATAACCGCAAGCTCGCGCAGATCGCCGAAGCGAGCGGCTTCGATTACGCGCTGAGCCAGATCCGCTTCACCGCCGGCTACGGCGCCGAATTCCAGCATGAATCCGTGTCCTTCAGTCACGCTCTTCTGGAATCGACGACGACGCTGAAGGTCATCGCCGCCATCCTGCCCGGTCCGTGGAACCCCGCGCTTGCCGCCAAACAGATCGCCACGATCAATCACCTCACCAACGGTCGCGTTGCAGTTAACATCGTCAGCGGCTGGTTCCGCGGCGAGTTCCACGCCATCGGCGAGCCGTGGCTCGATCACGACGAACGCTACCGCCGTTCGGAAGAGTTCATCCGGGCTCTGCGCGGCATCTGGACGGAAGACAATTTCACCTTCCGCGGAGATTTCTACCGCTTCAACAACTACTCCCTCAAGCCGAAGCCGATTGATCCGCAGCCGGAAATCTTCCAGGGCGGTTCGTCGCGCGCGGCTCGCGATATGGCGGCCCGCGTCTCTGACTGGTATTTCACCAACGGCAACACGCCGGAGGAAATCGCCAAACAGGTAAATGATATCAGGACCAAGGCCAAGGAAAACAACCACGCGGTAAAAGTCGGCGTGAACGCCTTCGCCATCGTGCGCGAGACCGAAGAAGAGGCGAGAGCCGTGCTTGCCGAGATCATCGAAAAGGCAAACCCGGAAGCGGTCAATGCCTTTGGTCACGAGGTGAAAAACGCAGGCAAGTCTTCGCCGGAAGGCGAGGGCAACTGGGCGAAATCCAGCTTCGAAGATCTCGTTCAGTATAATGATGGCTTCCGCTCAAACCTGATCGGGACGCCGCGGCAGGTTGCCGAACGCGTGGTGAACCTCAAGCGCGCCGGTGCCGACCTTATCCTGCTGGGCTTCCTGCATTTTCAGGAAGAGGTCGAGTATTTCGGCAAGCATGTCATCCCGCTCGTGCGCGAACTGGAGCAGGCGGAGATCAGCGCAGCAATCGCTGCGGAATAAGACTGCAAATCTGACGGCAGCGGCCTTTGGCAGCCGCCTGCACCACGGGCGGGATCGCGTCCGTGATTGGAAACCTGTGCCCATCGGGCGGAGCATGGACTGAACGATGTCAGCATCGAGTTTTCTGGTTGCAAGTCTTGGCGCGGAGGTGGCGATCCCAACGGACATTCGCCAACCCATTGCCTTGCGAAGCGAGCACGTCAAGCAGGAACGCGGCGCGGTGGACGCCGCCACAGACCTCGTGCTGGAGCTTCGCGGTATTGACCTCTCCTTTGGAGGCGTCGTCGCTCTACAGAACATCGATCTGGCCGTGCAGCAGGGCGAAATCCTGGGCATTATCGGGCCGAATGGCGCTGGCAAGAGTTCGCTGATCAACGTTATCTCAGGCGTCTACCGGCCGGATCGCGGTCATGTTGCGATTAATGGTAAGGCCTATCGTCCAGTGCCGACTGAGAAACTCGCCCGTCTCGGCGTGGCGCGGACGTTCCAGAACCTCGCATTGTTTAGGGGTCTCAGTGTTCTCGATAATGTTGCCACGGGGCGGGCTTACGCCGAGCGGGCAAATTTCCTGAGCCAGATCGCCGGTCTACCGAGCGCTCGTCGCGAGCAGGCCGATGCCCGCGAACGGGCACGGCGGATCATCGATTTCCTGCATCTGACGCCCTATGTTGACCGGCTTGCCGGCACGCTGCCCTATGGATTGCAGAAGCGGGTGGAACTCGCGCGTGCGCTTGCCGCGGAACCGCGCATTCTGCTGCTTGACGAGCCCATGGCTGGCATGACGGCGACGGAAAAGAACGAACTTGCCGATTATGTGCGGCTCGCGCGTGACGAATATGCAATCACCGTCGTTCTGATCGAGCATGACATCGGCGTAGTGATGGGTCTTTCCGACCGCGTAGCCGTGCTCGACTACGGGCGCAAGATCGCCGATGGCACGCCTGCGGAAATTGCCAGCGATCAACGTGTCATCGATGCCTATCTCGGCGCTGCGCCGGAAAATGAAGACGGGGAGGGTATCTGATGGCTGCGTTTGATTGGTTGTTCTTTACCGAGGTGCTGGTCGGCGGGTTGCTCTCCGGGGTGATGTATTCGCTCGTCGCGATCGGGTTCGTGCTGATCTACAAGACATCGGGTGTCCTGAACTTTTCGCAGGGCGCGCTTCTCCTGTTCGCTGCGCTGACCTTTGTCAGCCTCGTCGAGCGTGGCGTGCCTTTTGTGGCTGCCTTCGCCATTACCTTTGCCATCATGGTCGTCATCGGCGTTGCGATCGAGCGTACGGTGCTTCGGCCGCTCACCAACAAGCCACCGATCACGCTGTTCATGGCGACGCTTGGCCTCTCCTACATCATCGAGGGAGCGGCCCAGCTCCTCTGGGGTACGCAGGTTCATGGGCTTGATCTCGGTATCGAGGACATCCCCTTTGATGTCGGCGGCGTTTTCATCAGCCAGTTCGACATCTTTGCCGCAGTCGTCGCGGCCGGCATGGTGGCGGCTCTCTCGGCCTTCTTCCGCTACACCCGCATCGGCCTCGGCTTCCGTGCCGTTGCGGATGACCAGTTCGCCGCGCTTGCCGTCGGTCTCAAGCTGCCGTGGATATGGGCTAGCGTCTGGGCAGCTGCGGGCCTCGTTGCCCTGGTCGCCGGACTTCTCTGGGCGGCGCGCCTCGGGGTGCAGTTCTCGCTGTCGCTGGTGGTGCTGAAGGCCTTGCCGGTGCTGGTTCTCGGCGGCTTCGATTCCATTCTTGGTGCGATCATCGGGGGTCTGCTCATTGGCGCATCGGAAAAGCTCGCCGAGGTCTATATCGGCGAGTATTTCGGCGGAGGCATCGAGGGTTGGTTCGCCTATGTCGTGGCGCTCGCCTTCCTGCTGATCCGCCCTTCCGGCCTGTTTGGTCAAAAGCTCGTGGAAAGGGTCTGATATGTCCGCCGTTACAGCCGATCTTTCGCCGCCCTTTTCCCTGCCGCGCCACGTCGGAACGGTTGCGGTTCTCGCCATCGCCTATCTCGTCTTGCCATTCGTCGGCACCAGTTATCTCTTTGAGGCGATCCTGCTGCCGTTTCTTGCGCTCAGCCTTGCCGGGGTCGGTCTCAATCTTTTGACCGGCTATGCGGGTCAGGTGTCGCTCGGTTCGGCCGCATTCATGGCCGTTGGTGCCTTCGCGGCGTATAATTTCAACCTGCGGGTTGATGGGCTTCCGCTCATCGTTTCAATTGTGCTGGCCGGTGCTTCTGCAGCCGTCATCGGCATCGTCTTTGGCCTGCCCAGCCTGCGACTGCGTGGTTTCTACCTCGCCGTTTCGACGCTCGCCGCGCAGTTCTTCGTGCAATGGGCGTTGACGAAATTCAGCTGGTTTTCCAACCAGTCCGCATCCGGCGTTATCGATGCGCCGGCGCTGTCGCTGGCCGGAATTTCCTTCGAAGGGCCGGTCGGGCGTTATCTCTTCGCGTTGACCATCGTCACCGTCTTTACGTTCCTAGCCTACCGCCTGGTGTCGTCACAAACCGGCCGCAACTTCATCGCGGTGCGAGACAATGAGACCGCCGCACGCATCATCGGTGTTCCGGTGTTGCGCACTAAGCTGCTCGCTTTTGCGATCTCATCCTTCATCATTGGCGTTTCCGGGGTGATCTGGGCCTTTGCCTATCTACGCACGGTGGAACCCGCCGGCTTCAATCTCGACCGGTCGTTCCAGATACTGTTCATCGTCATCATCGGCGGGCTTGCCTCGATCCGCGGCGCCTTTTTCGGTGCGGCACTGATCGTTGTCTTTCCGCTCATCCTATCCAGACTTGGCTCGATACTTCTGGGCAATGTCTTCGATTCCGGCGTACTCGACATGACGCAGCGCATCGTCCTGGGCGCGCTGATAATACTGTTTCTGATCCTTGAGCCTGATGGACTTGTGTCGTTGTGGGATCGCGTGAGGTCTCGGATCGTGGCGACCCTCAGGCGGGCGTGGATTCCCCGAAGCCAGCCCTGACAGGCAAAGGCTTCCAACAAGAAAAGCCGACCAGCAATGAATTCCTGAAACCAACACGGATGGTCGAGCGCCAGCCGACAGACGGAGTGTGTCCAGATATGACCCTTTATACCAAGATCAAAGCAGCAGCCTTCGCTGCCGGCATCAGCCTCGCGGCCATCGCCTTCCCGGCCATGGCCGACGAGCAGCACTTTCCTCTGCAAAGCTACCGCGTCGGGCCGTATGCTGCCGGCGGCACGGGCTTTTTCGGCGGTTTTATCGATTACCTCAATCTCATCAATATCAGGGACGGTGGTGTCAACGGCGTCAAGCTGACCTGGTCTGAAGCCGAAACCCAGTACGAAGTCGAACGCGGTGTCGAGGCTTATGAACGGCTGAAGAGCAATCCCGGCGTTGCGGCATGGAACCCGCTTTCGGTCGGTATCGCCTATGCCATGATCGATCGCATCACGCAGGACAAGGTGCCGCTCATCACCATCAACCATGGTCGCACGGATTCTACTGATGGTCGCGTTTTCCCCTACGTCTTCCCGTTGCTGCTCAACCCCTATAGCGAGACCTCGGGTATCGTGAACTATATCGCCTCCAAGCAAGGCGGGCTTGAAGGGCTGAAGGGCAAGAAGATCGTCGTGCTCTATCACGGCTCGCCCTACGGCAAGGAAACAATCCCGATCTACGAACTTCTGTCCAAGAAGTATGGTTTCGAGCTGCAGCAGATCGAAGTCCCGCATCCCGGCAATGAGCAACAGTCGCAGTGGTTGACGATCCGCCGTGCCAAGCCCGATTACGTCGTCTTGCGCGGTTGGGGCGTGATGAACCCGGTGGCGCTGAAGACTGCGGCGAAGACCGGTTTCCCGGTGGATCACATCATCGGTAATGTCTGGTCCAACTCGGAGGAGGACGTTATTCCCGCCGGCGATGCGGCCAAGGGCTACACCGCCATCACCACCCAGGCATCTGGCGCCGAATATCCGGTCGTGAAGGAAATCGTGAAGACGGTTTATGACGCCGGCAAGGGCAACCTTGAAGACAAGGGCCGCATCGGCTCCGTCTACCACAATCTCGGTATCGTCAACGGTATCCTGAATGTCGAGGCTTTACGGATCGCGCAGGAGAAATTCGGCAAGCGCACCCTGACCGGCGATGAAGTTCGCTGGGGCTTCGAGCATCTGCAGCTAGATCCAGCCCGTGTCGAGGCATTGGGCGCCAAGGATCTCTTCCATTCGATCAACGTCACCTGGGATAACCATGAGGGTAACGGCTACGTGACGTTCCAGCAGTGGGACGGCAAGAAATGGAATGTGGTTTCCGACTGGATCGCACCGGACTGGGCCCTGCTGCGCCCGATCATCGAGAAATCGTCCGAGGCCTATGCGGCTGAAAAGGGCATCAAGCTTCGCACGTCGGAAGATGCGAATTCAGTGACGAACTGATGTTTGGGTGGTCGGGCAAGGGGTTGCCCGTGCCCGGCCACAATATCCCGAAAAGCGTCAAGGAGAACGTGATGACCGAGGGGAACAGGCTGCTTGCCGTGGAGGGTCTCCACGCAACCTACAATCATGCCATCACCGCATTGCATGGGGTTACGTTTTCGATCGGACGGGGCGAGATCCTTGCCGTTCTCGGGGCGAACGGCGCCGGCAAGACGACGACGTTAAAGGCGGTTTCCAACCTCCTCCCGGCCGAACGGGGGCAGGTGCTCGCCGGTCATGTCCTGTTTGACGGTCGTGATGTCTCGCACGAAACCCCGGCAAGCCTTGTCCGTCTCGGTCTCGTGCAGGTGCTCGAAGGTCGCCATTGCTTCAAGACGCTGACGGTCGAGGAAAACCTGGTTTCCGGCGGTCTTGGCCGATCCGCCACGCGCACTGAAATCGCGACCGATCTTGAGAAAATTTACACAGATTTCCCGAGACTTAAGGAAAAGCGCCGGGTGCTTTCCGGCCTCACTTCGGGCGGCGAGCAGCAGATGACGGCCATCGGCCGGGCCTTGATGTCGCGGCCCCGGCTGCTCGTCCTCGACGAACCGTCGATGGGGCTGGCGCCTCTCATCGTGCAGGATATTTTCCGCACGCTGAAGCGCCTTAATCGCGAAGAAGGTCTTTCGATCCTGGTCGCTGAACAAAACTCAGCGGTCGCGCTGTCCTATGCCGACCGGGCCATCATTCTGGAAAACGGGGTGAGCGTGTTGTCAGGCACGGCCGCCGAACTCAAGGCGCGCGACGATGTGAAAGCCTTCTATCTGGGCCAGAAGCCTGCCGCGCCTGTCACGCATATTCACTGAAAATCATAGGAAAGAGGAGACATGGCATGACCATTTCCAACGTGAAGACGAAAGATGCTGCTCAAGGCGTTCCGGCCGTGCCCCGGCCGAGTGAGCCGGCACACATCATCAAGAGCGATGCCGAAGCGATCGAAGTGGCGAAGAAACTCGCTGCCGAAATTGCCCCCGGCGCTGCCATTCGCGATCGCGATCGCATCTGGCCGGTAAAGGAACTCGATGCCTTCTCGCAAAGCGGGCTCTGGTCGATCAACGTGCCGAAGAAATTCGGTGGTCCTGAAGTCTCCTATGCGACGCTCGCCAGGGTGATCGAGATCGTCTCTGCTGCGGATTCCTCGATTGGCCAGATCGCGCAGAACCATCTCGGCGTCGTTGCCGCGATCCGGACGGTGTCCGATGAGGCTCAGCAGACGCTGCTTTTCGCAGAAGTGCTGCGCGGCACACGCTTCGGCAATGCCTTCTCCGAATTCGGTTCGAAGCGGGCCGCGGATTTCGAAACGAAGTTCGTCGATGCGGGTGACCATGTGATCGTCAACGGCCAGAAATTCTATTCCTCCGGCGCACTCCTCGCCCATCTCGTGCCCATCGTTGCGCTGGATGATGAAGGCCGCGCCTGGTATGCGATTGCCGAGCGGGACGCGCCCGGATTGACCGTCATCGACGACTGGTCATCCTTCGGACAGCGCACGACGCTCTCAGGCACTGTCATCCTCAATAACGTCAAGGTGCCGAAAACCCATCTGGTTCCCGGCTACAAGGGGTATGCGGAACCCACTGCCGATGGTGCGATTTTCCAGATTATTCAGGTTGCGGTCGATACGGGGATTGCGCAGGCGGCAATCGATGAAACCATTTCCTTCGTGCGCACCAAGAGCCGCGCATGGGTGGATAGCGGCGTTGATCATGCCTGGGATGACCCCTATACGATCCAGGCTGTCGGCGATCTGACGCTGCGGCTGCATGCAGCTCAGGCGCTGCTTGAAAAAGCCGGTTATGCCATCGATCGGGCCATCCAGAACCCGAATGCTGAAACGGTTGCCGAAGCACAGATCGTGACGGCCGAGGCGAAAATTCTCTCGACAGAGATTGCCATTGCGGCGACCAACAAGCTGTTCGAACTTGCAGGCACCCGCTCCACGCTTGCAGAGCACCACCTCGATCGCCATTGGCGCAATGCCCGTACCCACACGCTGCACGATCCGGTCCGGTGGAAGTACTCGATCCTCGGCAAGTACTTCCTCAATGGCGAGAAGCCGCCACTTCACGCCTGGAGTTGAGAAATTTTTGGAGGCCGGGGTGCACAAAGCACCCCGGTTGGTCATTGATCTTGCTACATCCGCCAGGAGTAATGAGATATAGTGAACTGATGAGATGGTGCCCCTCAAGCGCGTTCCAATCAAGCGCCCAGTAACGAGGAGCTTTGCCGGAAACGTCGGGAATATAGAATAGTGGTGACGATGAGCCTTACGCGCAGGAAGCGGAAAACGCTTTATGGGGCCTTCCAATCGTGCAGGACACAGATCTCCTTGGGGAGAACGTAGAGGCAATGAATTCTCTTGTTCCCATAGCTTCTTCCCGTTTGACCGTAGCAGTTGTCGGCGGTGGCTTCACCGGCGCGGCGATGGCAATGCATCTGGTTGCGAGCAACGGCTTCCCGACTGATACATCCGTTGTTGTCATCGAACCTCGATCGCAACTGGGCCGTGGCTTGGCCTATAGCGCAACCGATCCGGCGCATCGGGTCAATGTCCCCGCTGCAAGAATGACGCTTTTTCCGGATATCCCCGATGATTTCGAGCGTTATCTGGGCGGTATTTCAGCCGGTGACGATGCCGAGCTCATAGGGCGCGATGGCTCGCCTTATCCCAAGCGGTCTGTCTTCGGCGATTACGTCTCGGCACGGATCCAGCCATTTTTAGATGACGGCCGTATCAGACACTGGCGGACCAAAGCGATCTCGGTGTCACAAAAAGGAAACCGCTATGAGATTGCCGGGTCTGACGGAACAGTGCTCGTTGCGGATATAGTCGTGCTGGCCGTCAGCCATCCGCCACCGTCCTTGCCTCGGGTGCTCCAGCCCTTCAAGGATGATCCCAAGCTGATTGCGGATGTCACCGTGACCGACGCGATAGAGGCTGTCGAGCCTGGAGATCGTGTTCTCATCGTCGGAAATGGCTTGACCTCCGCCGATGTGGTTGCCTCGCTCAAGAGACGGGGCCATGTCGGCCAGATAACGTCTTTCTCTCGCAGAGGCTTGCGGTCTCGCGGCCATGGTCCTGTTGGGCAGGAGCCTTTCGGCGATTTCCTGTCTGAGCCGTTCACCTCAGCAAGCAAGTTGCTCCATAAGGTTCGCCACACGCTGCGAGAAGCAGAGGAACGGGGCCTGACGTGGCATAGCGTCGTGGATGCGCTGCGGGCGCAGGGGAAGGACATATGGGGAAATCTGCCTGTCATTGAGAGAGGGCGCGTTGCCCGACACTTGCGGCCGGTCTGGGATGTTCATCGCTTTCGCATTGCTCCGCAGGTTGAAGCCGCTGTGGAGGAGTTGATCGCGAGCGGCCAAATGAATGTCCGGGCTGCGTCGCTCATTTCCATAACGCGGATCGGTGCCGGCTACAGGGTAATGCTTCGATCCCAGCGCACGAGCGTTCTCGAGGCGCTCGATGTCGACGTGATCGTCGTCACCACGGGTCCGGCGCATGGCGGCATCCTTCAAAGCCAGGCGCTGCTTCGTGAACTTGAAGAAGCCGGTCTTTTGCAGCCCTGCCCAACCGGGCTTGGTATTCTGGTCGATGCCCGGTCGAATCCCGTGGCGACCTCAGGCGAAAGCCTGAATTCACTCTTTATCGCCGGGCCGCTTGCGCGCGGCACCTTTGGAGAGCTGATGGGGCTGCCGCAGGTTACCGAGCACGCAATCTTCGTTGCGGAACGTGTTCGCGGCTTGGTTGATGAACTCAGGATCTCTCATCCCGCACCACGGGTGTCAAAATGACCGCAAGCGACACGCTGGTCCAGTCTGGCGCTGATGTCTGTTACGCCCTGGATACCATTCGAACGAACCAGTTTGCCCCATTCGTCATCAACTGTAACCTCACGATAATGGTTTCGTGGCCCGTTAAAGAATGTCGAGAGCCTAAACTCCAGGTAGCGTGATTGCTTCGAATCCCTTAGAGATCTGGATGCGTAACAACGAATACGACGTGCCCAGCCATTCTTCAGGGATTTTCCGTGCAAAACGCTAAACTCATCCGCTACACCGCCTTTTCCGTATGCGCTGCTCTTACCACGTTTCAGGCCGAACATGCTCTAGCTGCGGCGCACGACAAGTTCTTTGACGCGGCGCTGTGCAAGCCACCCTATACAATGAACTCGGCAACGGAGATTTATGAAGCCGCGGAAGCGCTTGCCACGCCGGACACCTCGTCGCTCGGCGCAGCGATCTACAAGCTCCAGGACCAGATAGGCCGTGACGGTTTCAAATCGTCCGAAGTTTTCTTTGCGAGCAGCGCGGTCGGTGTTTTGATTGAAGGTGAGCGCGCCGACGATCTGGCGGCAAAATACGACTTGAAGCCGGAGACGTCGGACCTGCTGGGCGCTTCCACCAAAGGCTATTCGCGTGAACTGCCGGCAGATCAGCAGCCCGAGCCAGGATTGACCGGTCCCGGGAAAGTCTTTGTCGTTGCCCGCCAGGGTGACGCCTTGCCAGGCAAAACCTTGCTGGCATGCGAATTCGTGCAGGATTTCTAAGAGTTCGCAGAGCTGGTAAGCCCACGGTGAAGGCCGTCTTGCGATGACGGCCTGCTGACTGCCAGTCCTAGTGGTAACACTAGGAGTAGTCATATGACGAAGCATCCAA
>NZ_JBHVSU010000008.1:0-227718 GCF_042885035.1 Agrobacterium sp. NPDC058088
TAGACGCCGAGCAGGAAGATCGTCTGGATGAGGATGACGACCGTGATGGCCCGGGAAAGATGTGGCAGCGTCAGATAGATGAAGCGGTTGACGAAGTTGGCGCCATCCATCTCGGCCGCTTCCTTCTGTTCGCCATCGAGCGATTGCAGCGCGGTCAAGAGGATCAGCGTCGCAAAGGGCAACCATTGCCAGGCAACGATGATGATGATGGACAGCAGCGGAAACTGGGCGAACCAGTCCACCGGCTGGAAACCGAAAAAGCGCGAGAGATCGGCGAGCACCCCATAGCCGGGATGCATGATCATGTTCTTCCACACCAATGCTGCCACCGGCGGCATGACGAAGAAGGGCGAGATGATCATGATGCGCACGATGCCTTGGCCGAAAATGTCATTGTCGAGCAAAAGCGCAATGGCAATACCGCCGATGACGGTGATCAGCAGCACGCCGCCGACGATCAGAAGCGTGTTCCAGATCGACTGGAAGAAGGCGGGATCGGTGTAGAAATACTGATAATTGAACAGACCCGCAAAGCTGACATTTGCCGGGTTGAGCAGATTGTAATTCTGGAACGAGAACCACAGGGTCATCGCCAGAGGCACGATCATCCAGACCAGAAGCAGCAGAACCGAAGGCGCAAGCATCACCCGCGCAAGACCGCTTGTGTTTCGCGTTGCCATTGGTAGTCCCCTCCCTGGTCGATACCCGCAACGTCTCCCGCCGGGGCATCCCAATTTAACGATTGTCTTAGTGGCAGCCTTCGCCCGTCGCCGCATGGTAGGTCGCCAGCACCTGATCCACGGCCGCGACCAAAACCTCCTCCATATCCTTTCCTGCAACTGCCGCGAGCGGCAATTCGCCGAGATACTGGCGCAGCAGGGGTTCGGGAATTGTCTTCTCATCCAGCGCCTTATGCAAGGTGGAAACGGCCGCAAGCGCTTCCGGCCGCGTCCAGTAATAGCGGATACGGTCGCTGTAGCTGTAGTGGCGCTGCAATCGCAGCGTGATATCATCGCCATGGTAATGTCCGCGCCAGTCGCCGGGTGAGGAAAGCATCAGCTCCTCCATGGTGCGCGCTAAAGGACGGTCGCCATAATCGCCGATCATCTCGGAGGCGATCATGTCGAGAGCGTAAAGTGCCTCGCGATAGGCGAAGGTCAGGCCGGGGCCTACTTTCAGGATGGAATATCCATCGCATACCAGTGTCGTGAGGGCGGCCTGCGTCTGGTAATCGGTGGAATGGGCCTCGAAGACCAGTTGCGGTTCGGCGTCCAGCACGGCGTTCAAGGCGGTGGCTGCCTGCGGATCGTAAGCGACGACATTGTCGCTGCCGAATTCCACGCCGGGCTGCACGACAAAGGCGATGACCCGCTCGAACGCATCGGAAAGGCCGTGTCGGGCGAATATTTCGCGGTGAAGGTCGATGGTCTGGCGCGCCGCCTGCGGCTGCGTCGGCGCGACCGTGTCGAGCACGTGGTCTGCCCCGCCCGGCACCGGCACCTCGGTACCGAGAATATAAAGCGGTTTCGGCAGGCCGGCAGCCGCGGCGGCCTTTTCGGCGACGGTTGCAAGCTTGGCGGCGCGGTTGGCTATCGTTTCGTCGTCCAGCGCCGCCGGTTCACCGGCGCAGCCCATCGACGCATCGAGATGGATCTTGCGAAAACCCGCCGTGACATAGGCCTCGACCATGGCGGCGGCTTTTGTCAGCGCTTCCTCGGCCGTTTCCCTGCGCCAGGGATTGGGGCCGAGATGATCTCCGCCAAAAATCACCAGTTCGCGGGGCAACCCTTCTTCCTCGGCAATGCTGTTGGCGAAGCTGACGAAGTCCCGTGGCGTCATGCCGGTATAACCGCCGAGATGATTGACCTGATTGCAGGTCGCCTCGATCAGCACCGGTGTCTTGCTGGCGGCGGCACGGCGGATTGCGGCGCGCAGAACCACGGGATGGGCGGAGCAGACGGAGGTGATGCCGGCGGGCTTGCCGGAGCGGCGCGCGGCGGCGAGATTTTCGAGAATACGGGTCACAGGATTTCCTCCGACAGTTGCGCGGCCAGAAAGGCGTCGAGTTCGGAAAGGCTGGCGGCGCCCTCCATTGGGCCGCGGCGCGTGACATTGTGTGCGCCGGCGGCATTGGCATAGGTGAGCGCCTTTTGCGGATGCATGCCGAGGCGGCGGCAGGTGAGATAGGTCGCACCGAAACAGTCGCCGGCACCGGTCGGATCGATTTCGCGGACCCGCAAGCCGGGGACATCAATTCGTCCATGAGCGCGGCTGAAATGGCTTGCGCCATCCGCGCCGCGCTTCAGCACGATTTCGCTGATACCGGAGGCCAGCAGCTTTTCGATAGCCGCCTCCTCATCATCCAGCCCGGAGGCTGCCTGAAGCTCCTCACCGGAGGGCAGGAGAAGATCGGTAACACCAAGCAGATCGTCGATCAGCCTGCGGCCGGCATCGCCCTGCACCAGTTCCTTGCGGATGTTCGGATCGAAGGAGACCGAGCCGCCGCGCGCCTTGACGCGTCTGATGGCTTCGAGAATGATTTCGCCAATGCCGGCAATCGCGAAGGCCGATCCCATGACATGCACATGGCCGGCTTTTTCGATGAGAGCCTGCGCTTCAGCCGTCATATGCGTTTCGCTGGCCGCCGAATGGGCGATGTTGAAAACAAAGTCCCTTGCGCCGTTTTCACGGTAACGCACAAAGGCGCTGCCCGTCGGCCGGTCGGGGATGGTGGCGATGGCCGAGACGTCGACGCCGTCGCCGCGCAGCCTCTCAACATTGAGACGGCCGAAATCGTCGTCACCCACCGCCGCAATGATGCCGGCGGCTCCGCCGCAGCGCGCCACCTGATCGATGAAGATGGCGGGTGCGCCGCTCGGGAAGGGGCCGATCAGCGCCTGCGGCTCGAGAAAGCCGTCGCCCGCCGTCGTCGCCATGATCTCCGCGAGGATTTCGCCGGCCGTGATGGTCGGGCCTTTCGTGTGCGGCGCCAATGCGGACGCCTGCCTCATCGTCTCCTCCATGTGCATTCGGCTCCCGTCCTTTTGTCGGAGATAATCCGCCGTCCCGAGTGGTTCTGGATTTCGCATATCATGCAAAAATTTACGCGCGTCAATATATGGTATGACGAAAATTTTGTTGCATCGCAGTAAGTAGAACGCCTTTGGAAATAATTTTTTATGATTTTATCCGCTTTAAAACAGTGAGTTACGGGTGCGGGCGACGATGTCTCCATGCTCCGATTTATTTTCGGACGTTGACAATGGAGCGAATTTTGCGAGATAAAAAATTTACGCATGTATTGTTATGCGTGGACATACGTAAAGGAGGAGCGGGTCTCATGAGCAAATTAATTGGAATTCTGTCATCGTCCGTCGTTGGCATCGGCCTTTTCGCCGGTCTGGCGCAGGCGGAGGAAATCAACATCGCCACCGTCAATAACGGCGACATGATCATCATGCAGAAGCTTTCCAGCGCCTGGGAGAAGGAGACGGGCAACAAGATCAACTGGATCGTGCTGGAAGAGAATGTTCTGCGCGAACGCGTCACCACCGATATCGCCACCAATGGCGGCCAGTTCGACATCATGACCATTGGCGGTTACGAAGCGCCGATCTGGGGCAAGCAGGGCTGGCTGGCGCCGGTCGACGATCTCGGCGACGATTACGATTACGCCGATCTGCTCGATCCGATCAAAAAGGGCCTGACTGTCGATGGCAAGCTTTACGCGGTGCCGTTCTACACCGAAAGCTCGTTCACGCTTTACCGCAAGGATCTGTTCGATGCAGCCGGCCTGAAGATGCCGGATAATCCGACCTACGACCAGATCAAGGATTTCGCCGCCAAGTTGACCGACAAGTCGAAGCAGCAATATGGCATCTGCCTGCGCGGCAAGCCGGGCTGGGGCGAGAACATGGCTTTCCTCGGCACCATGATCAACACCTATGGCGGCCGCTGGTTCGACATGGACTGGAAACCGCAGCTGACGAGCGAGCCGTGGAAAAAGGCAATCTCTGACTATGTGGCGCTGATGACCTCCTACGGCCCGCCCGGTGCGGCCGCCAACGGCTTCAACGAGAACCAGACACTGTTTTCATCCGGCCGCTGCGCCATGTGGATCGACGCCACTTCGGCGGCGGGCCGCGTTTATGACCCCAAGCAGAGTCAGGTTGCCGACAAGACCGCGTTTACGCGCGCTCCGGTGGAGGTAACGCCGAACGGTTCGAGCTGGTCGTGGTCGTGGAACCTCGCCATTCCGAACAGCACGAAGAAGCTTGAGACCGCCAAGTCCTTCGTCAAATGGGCGACTTCGAAGTCCTATGTGAAGACGGTCGGTGAAAGCGAAGGCTGGGTGGCTGTGCCGCCGGGCACACGTAAATCCACCTACGAATTGCCGGAATACAAGAAGGCCGCGCCTTTCGCGGATACCGTGCTGAAGGCGATCATGTCTGCCGACCCGTCCAAGCCGACCAAGGACCCGGTGCCCTATACCGGCGTGCAGTTCGTCGCCATACCGGAGTTCCAGTCCATCGGCACGATTGTCGGCCAGCAGATCGCGGCAGCCCTTTCCGGCCAGCAGACCGTCGATGCGGCGCTCGAAGGCGCACAGAAACAGGTCGAACGTGACATGACCCGCGCGGGCTACATCAAGTAGCCGCATCCTCCCGGCGTGCCGCCCGTTCACCTTTCGGGGGCGGGCGGCATTGGTGGGGCTGTCGCACCCATCTCCTCATTCCTGTGACAAGCACAGGAATGAGGGGGTGCGGGATGCGCTGGCTATCAAATGTTTACGCGGTGTCTCGTCTTCGCGTTCACCGGAAAAACACACCTAATGGAAACGAACATGGCCAATTGACCCGCCATGCATCACGGAGATCGACATGAGATTGAACAACAAGGTTGCGCTGATCACCGGCGCTGCCCGCGGTATCGGCCTTGGTTTTGCGCAGGCTTTCGCCGATGAGGGCGCAAAGGTCATCATCGCCGATATCGATACTGCCCGCGCGACGGCCTCTGCTGCCGCCATCGGCCCTTCGGCGAAGGCGGTGCGGCTGGATGTTACCGACCTCGCTCAGATCGATGCGGTGGTGAAGGCGGTGGATGAGGAGTTCGGCGGCATCGATATTCTCGTCAACAATGCCGCGATCTTCGATATGGCGCCGATCAACGGCATTACCGAACAGAGTTATGAGCGGGTCTTCGACATCAATCTCAAGGGACCGCTTTTCATGATGAAGGCGGTCTCCAATGTGATGATCGAGCGGGCGCGCGGCGGCAAGATCATCAATATGGCGAGCCAGGCCGGCCGTCGCGGCGAGGCGCTCGTCACGCTTTATTGCGCTTCCAAGGCGGCGATCATTTCCGCCACGCAGTCGGCGGCGCTGGCGCTCGTCAAGCACGGCATCAATGTCAACGCCATTGCACCGGGCGTGGTGGATGGGGAGCATTGGGAAGTAGTCGATGCGGAATTCGCCAAATGGGAAGGCTTAAAGCCCGGCGAGAAGAAGGCGGCGGTGGCTAAATCCGTGCCGATCGGCCGTTTTGCGACGCCCGACGACATCAAGGGGCTGGCGGTTTTCCTCGCCTCTTCCGACAGCGACTATATTCTCGCCCAGACATATAATGTCGATGGCGGCAACTGGATGAGCTGAAAAGCCGGAGATGACCATGCATGCCATTCAATTCGTCGAGAAAGGGCAGGCCGTTCTGGCGGAGGTTCCGGTTGCCGATCTGCCGCCGGGCCACGCGCTCGTGCGGGTCAAAGCTTCGGGGCTTTGCCACACCGATATCGATGTGCTCCACGCGCGTTACGGTGACGGTGCCTTTCCGGTCATTCCGGGGCATGAATATGCCGGTGAAGTCGCGGCCGTGGCCGCCGATGTTTCGGGCATAAAGGCCGGCGACCGGGTGGTGGTCGACCCCAATCTGCCCTGCGGCACCTGCCCGAGTTGCCGTAAGCGGCTCACCAATCTTTGCAGCACGCTGAAGGCCTATGGCGTTTCCCATAATGGCGGTTTTGCGGAATTCAGCGTCGTACACGCCGATCATCTGCACGGCATCGGCTCCATGCCCTATCATGTCGCGGCGCTGGCCGAACCGCTCGCCTGCGTCGTCAACGGCATGCAGAGCGCGGGCATCGGCGAGAACGGGACGGTAGCTGAAAATGCGCTGGTTTTCGGAGCCGGTCCCATCGGCCTGCTGCTTGCCCTGTCGCTGAAAGCACGCGGCGTCGAGACAGTGACGATTGCCGATATCAACGAAAGCAGGCTGGCTTTTGCCGAAGGTCTCGGGCTTCAGGTGGCGGTTTCCGGTTCGGAAGCGCTGCTGCGGCAACAGAGGTCTTTCGATGTCGTCGCTGATGCCACGGGTATCGCCCCCGTTGCGGAAGCGATGATCCCGCTGGTTGCCGATGGCGGCACGGCGCTATTCTTCGGCGTCTGCGCGCCGGATGCCCGCATTTCGGTCGCACCCTTCGAAATCTTCAGGCGTCAGCTGAAGCTTATCGGCTCACATTCGCTGAACCGCAACATACCGCAGGCGCTCGCCATTCTGGAAACGGATGGCGATGTCATGGCGCGGCTCGTCTCGCACCGGCTGCCGCTTTCGGAGATGCTACCGTTCTTTACGAAGAAACCATCCGATCCGGCCACCATGAAAGTGCAGTTCGCGGCTGAATGATAGTTTGGGCGTTGAAAACCATTCGACCGGCTTTTCGTGCAAAGGCCGGTCGATATAGAGTACCACATGTAATATTTCATGGGGGCAAGCACTTTGGCCAAATCTATCAGGACGATGGAAGAATTTTCGGAATTCGTCGGCCTTTCCCGCCCGACTGTTTCGAAATACTTCAATGATCCGGCCTCGGTCCGCAAGAAGACGCGGGATGCCATCGAGGATGCGCTAAAGAAATCGGGCTTCAGGCCCAATATTTTCGCCGTCAATCTCAACCGCCGCCGCTCCAACATCATCGGCATCATCATCCCGAATTCCACCGATCCGTTCTATATGGCGCTGACGAGCCGTATTGAGCTCATCGCCAACGAGGCGGGCTTCCTTGCTTTCGTGCTGTCATCGGACGGCAAGGCGGAAATCGAAGACCGCGCCATCCGCACTTTCAAGTCGATGAATGTCGCCGGCGCGATCATCGCGCCGCTAGGCGTCAAATCCCACCGCGTCACGCTGGAGCAGCTCGCGGCCAGCATTCCGATTGTTTATGTCGATTCGCCGCTCGACGAGACCTCGGCCTTTGTCGGCACCGACAACCGCCAGAGCGTGGGGCTGATGGTGGATTATCTCTGCCGCTCGGGCGAGCCGCCCTGTTTCTTCGACATGCCGCAGGTCAATACCAATGCCGCCACGCGTCGCACCGCCTATGAGGAGGCGATGCGGCGCCTTGGTTTCGAGCCGCAGGTGATCAACGTTCCAGACATTGTCACCTGGGATTTCGAGCGTTTCGCCTTCGATGAAGCGGGCCGGTTGCTGGAAGCGGCAGGGTCTCTGCCATCGCGCACCATTCTGTGCGCCAACGACCGTATCGCCTTCGGCGTCATCGCCGCGGCCTTCCAGAAGGGCATCAGGGTCGGCCATGGCGCGGATTATGACCTCAGGGTCGCCGGCCATGACGATCATCCGCTGTCGCGTTATGCCTGCCCGCCGATTACCACGGTGGCGCAGAACTATAACGAGATCGGCAGGCTGTCGATCGAGCTTCTGTTGCAGAAGCTGGACGAGGAGGCGGATGACGCGACGCGGATGCGCGAGCGCATTCTCCTCAGCGCCGATCTGATGCTGCGCAAATCGGCCTGATAATTTGTTAGATAAGCTAAACAAAGAATCTGTTTTTCTAAATAGAACTAATATTTGAACGCTCCTACTCTGTTCTCAAGGTTGCTTTGGGAGGCGACCGCGAGAGCCGGCGCAAAGGCGTGCCGGTATCCGGGAGGAACGCTAGATCGTCATGCCGTCCGTGCCGCGAGGGGATAAGCCTTCGCTGCGTCGGTGTCGCATGGCCTTCGCCGGGCTGACTGGACATTCTCGCCAGCAATTTCCCCAGCGAAGGACGTCAAAACATGAATCTCTATTCTCTTCTGTCAGCGCGGGCAGCCGGCGGTAAACCTGTTCGGGTGGGTCTCATCGGTGCGGGCAAGTTCGGCTCCATGGTGCTGGCGCAGGCGCAGCGAATTGCCGGTTTCCACATGGTCGCCGTCGCTGACCTCAATGTCGGCAAGGCGAAGGAATCGCTGGATCGCGTCGGCTGGCCGAAGGAGCGTTACGATGCGAAGAGCTGCGGCGAGGCGCTGAAGAGCGGCAAGACCTATGTGACCGACGACGTGAACGAGCTTTTCGCCTGCGGTGAGATCGAATGCGTGATCGAAGCCACCGGCCATCCGCTGGCCGGCGCCCGCCACGCGCTCGGCGCCATCGACCACAACAAACATGTCGTCATGGTCAATGTCGAAGCCGATGTAATGGTCGGGCCGATCCTTGCTGAAAAGGCGCGGGCCAAGGGCCTGATCTATTCGATGGCTTACGGCGACCAGCCGGCGCTGATCTGCGAGCTGGTCGACTGGGCGCGCGCCACCGGTTTCGAGGTCGTTTCCGCCGGCAAGGGCATGAATTTCGAGCCGCGTTACCGTTATTCGACGCCGGACACGGTCTGGGGTTATTTCGGCTGGACGGACGAGGAAGTGGCCAAGGGCGACTTCAATCCGAAAATGTACAATTCCTTCACCGACGGCACCAAGGCGGCCATCGAAATGGCGGCCGTCGCCAACGGCACGGGGCTGGATTGCCCGGATGACGGTCTGGCCTTCCCGCCCGCCGGCCTGCATGATCTCGCCCGCGTCTTCCGTCCCGCTGCCGATGGCGGCCGTATGTCGCGCTCCGGTCTGGTCGATATTGCCGCGAGCCAGGAGCCGGACGGACGCGAGGTGTTCAACAACATTCGCTATGGCGTTTTCGTCACCTTCAAGGCGCACAATGATTATGCCCGCGCCTGCTTCAAGCAATATGGCCTGCTGACCGATCCCTCCGGCTGGTATGCTTCCATGTGGCGTCCGTTCCACATCATCGGGCTGGAAACCTCGATCAGCGTGCTTTCCGCGGTGCTGCGCAATGAGGCTACCGGTTGCTCGAAGGAGTTTCGTGGCGATGCGGTTGCAACCGCGAAGAAGGATATGCAGCCCGGCGAGATGCTCGACGGCGAGGGCGGTTACGCGGTTTGGGCGAACGCCATTCCGGCCACCCGCAGCCTCGATATGAAGGCGCTGCCGATCGGCCTTGCCCATAACGTCAAGCTGAAGCGCGCCATCAAGAAGGACCAGATCGTCAGCTTCGATGATGTTGAGCTGGTTAATGATCTCGATGTGGTGAAGCTGCGTCAAGATATGGAAAACCGATTCCGTCCGCAAAAAGAGGCCGCAGCGTGATGGGGGGAGAAGCTGATATGTCCAACGGCGCTTTCGTGGTGATCGCGGAATTTCGGGTGAAGCCTGACGCGATGGATGCCTTTCTCGATGCCGCGCGCGATGACGCCCAGCATTCGGTTCAGGATGAGCCGGGTTGCCGACAATTCGACGTGGTGCGGGCGGAAACGGGAAACAATGTGGTGTTTTACGAGGTCTACGACGACCGGCAGGCTTTCGACGATCATCTCAAAACACCGCATCTCGACCGGTTTCGGGAAGCATTTCCCGCCCTTATCGAAGAGGAACTGCCGGTGCGTTTCCTGAACCGGCAATGGCTCTGAAGGATGGAAACGATGGCTGACATTCGCCGGATCGCCGTTATCGGAACGGGTATCATGGGCGCTCCGATGGCGGGGCGTCTGGCGGAGGCCGGGTTTTCCGTCAAGGTCTGGAACCGCAGCGCTGAAAAAGCTGCGGTTCTGGCGGCAAAAGGCGTGCAGCCGGCGGCCACGGCTGCCGAAGCCGTGGCCGAAGCCGATGTCGTCATCTGCATGCTGAGTTCCGGGCCGGTGTGCGACGAGGTTCTGCTCGGTGCCTCGGGTGTCGTTTCCAACATGAAGCCCGGTGCAATTCTGCTGGTGATGAGTTCCATCCCGGTCGAAAGCGCACGGGAACAGGCGGAGGTGGCCAAAGCTTATGGCATCGCTTATGTCGACGCACCGGTCTCTGGCGGCGAAAAAGGGGCGATTGAGGGAACGCTCGCCATCATGGCCGGCGGCGAACAGCAGGATGTGGATGCGCTGCGGCCACTCCTCAATTGCCTCGGCCGCGTCACCCATGTCGGTCCGGTGGGCTGCGGCTCATTGGCCAAGCTTGCCAACCAGTTGATCGTCGCCTCGACAATCTGCGCCGTTGCGGAAGCTTTGACGCTGGTTGAAGCGGGGGGAGCTGACCCGGCACAGGTGCGCGAGGCCCTGCTTGGTGGTTTTGCCGAGTCCACCGTTTTCCGCCAGCACGGCAAACGCATGGTGGAAGGCGATTTCCGCCCCGGCGGGCCGGCGAAATATCAGGTGAAGGATACGTCCACGGCCCTAGCTTTCGCCAAGAGCCGTGGCCTGGATTTACCGGTCGGCGAGGAGGTTGACCGGCTGTTCCGCTCCATGGTCGAGCATGGTGCGGGCGAGCTTGATCACAGCGGTGTGATCCTTGAAATTAAGCGCATGAATGCGTTCGGAGGAACGTTCGAAACTGTTTGAGATACAACAAAGGGAGGAACACATGAAAATTTCAAAACTTTACGGGCTGGCTCTGGCCGCCACCATGCTGGTCGCATCCATCGCACAGGCGGAAACGCTGACACTTTCGACGCCCGATGCGGATACGTCCGAAATTACGCTTGCCGCCAACAAGTTTGCCGAGATCGTTTCGAAAAAGACCGATGGTAAGCTCAAGATCAAGGTGTTTCCGAACGGCACGCTGTATGGCGGCGACCCTTCAGCGGGTGTCAAGCAGCTGGCCGGCGGTTCGCTGGACATGCTGTTGAACTCGACCTCGCTTTACGCGACCTTCAATCCCAAGTTCACGGCCATCGCCATTCCCTACCAGTTCCGCGATATCGACCAGCTCAGGGTCTATCTCGACAGCGATCTCGGCAAGGAACTTTCCACCGATCTCAGCAAAATCGGCATTCTCGGGCTCGATCTCTGGTCGCGGCCGCTGCGCCAGATCACCAACTCCAAGGCGCCGATCAAGTCGCCGGCTGATCTCAAGGGCATGAAGCTGCGCGTTCCGAACAATCCGCTATGGGTCGAGTTCTTCGGCGCCATGGGGGCTGCTCCGACGCCTATGGCCTTTGCCGAAGTCTATAACGCTCTTCAGCTGAAAGTCGTCGACGGGCAGGAAAACCCGGTCAACGTGCCGGTCAGCGCCAAGCTTTACGAGGTGCAGAAGTATCTGACGATCAGCAATCACATTGCTGACGCCTGGGTGCTGGGCATGAACCCGGCCCGCTTCGAAGGTCTCGATGAGAATTTCAAGGTCGCGCTGAAGGAAGCCGCCGTGGAGACCGAAGCCTGGAAGGCGCAGAACGATGCTGCCGATATCGACAAGTCGCTCGAAACGCTGAAGAAGAACGGCATGGAGGTCAACACGCTGACTGATGACGAACGCAAGGCCTTCGTACAGGTCGCGGCCGGGCTTTCGGCGAAGTTCTCCTCACTGGTGAAAGATCAGGCTTTCTTCGACAAGACGCAGGCTTTCCTCAAGACGAACTGACGTGTTGCGCCGGTGGATGGCCGGATCTTGGTCCGGCCTTCCCCAACGCCAGCAAGGGTTGCTTTGCCGCAAAGGCAGGGTGGCATTCGTTTTACCGGATATCCGGTTTCAGCAGTGGAAGGGTATTGTCATGAACGATACGAAACCTTCGGTGCTAGGCACCATCGTTAAGGTCGTCGCCGATGTCGCAGCGGGCGCGGCATGTGCCGGCATTCTCCTCGTCGTTCTTCTTCAGGTCATTGGCCGCCTTATCGGCAGCCCACTTCCCTGGACCGAGGAGGCGACACGCTTTCTTTTCATCTGGATGGTCTTCCTTGGCCTTGCGGCCGGTTTCCGCACCGTTGAAAGCGCCCGTGTCGTGGTGTTTCTGGTGCTGTTTCACCGCTTCTTCCGGCGGCTGGCGGTGCCGATCTATGTCGGTTCCTCGGTGTTCTTTTTCGGCATGATGGGCTGGACGGGCCTGACCCTGGTGCGCCAGCAGATCATGATGAACGAGACCGCCGCCACTCTGCCGATCCCCATGTGGACCATCGGCGTCGTCTTGCCGGTTTCCGCCGTCATCGCCGTGCTGGCCATCATCGAATCGCTGCGCAGTCGCCGGGAGGTGATCGCGCTTCCCGAACTTGGCCTGCCGGCGGATGAGATCGCCCATGCCGATATTTCCATTTCAGCAGGACATTGAGCCATGTCGGTCTTTCTTCTCGTCGCCTTTTTCGGTCTCAGCATGCTCGGCGTGCCGCTTGCCATCGCGCTCGCGCTCGCCAGTGTCGGCACGCTCTGGCTCTTCACCTCCATGCCCATGGACCTGCTGTCGCAGACGATGTTCTCGTCGATGAACTCCTTCCTGCTCGTCGCCGTGCCGCTTTTCATCCTCGTCGGCACCGTCATGGAACGAGGGCGTGTGGCGGAGCGCATCTTCGATTTCGCCGAGGCCATGGTCGGCTGGCTTCCCGGCGGGCTTGGCCATGTCAACGTCATCTCGTCGGTGATCTTTTCCGGCGTCTCCGGCTCGTCCGTCGCCGATATCGCCTCGGTAGGCGCCATCGAAATCAAGGCCATGGAACGGCATGGATTTCCGAAGGGTTATGCTGTCGGCATGACGCTCTGCACGTCCACGCTTTCCTCGATCATTCCGCCGTCGATCCTGATCGTGATTGCCGGTTCCATCGCCAACGTGTCGATCGGCACGCTGCTGATCGCGGGTCTGGTGCCCGGCCTCTTCATCGCCTTCGCTTTCCTCGTCTTCAACCACTTCTATTCGGTGCATTACGGTTACAATCCGCCGACACCGTTCAATTTCCGTCTGGTAGTCGTCACCGGTCTGCGCGCCATTCTGCCGATGCTGACACCGCTGATCCTCATCATCGGCATTGCCAGCGGCCTGTTCACGCCTACGGAAGCAGCTGCCATCGCGGTGGTTTACGTAGCGGTGCTTGGCGTCATCGTCTATCGCACGCTGCCGGTGCGCGAACTGCCGGAAATATTAATCTCGACCGCGCGTATTTCAGGCACCATCCTGTTCATCGCTGCCACCTCGCAGCTCGCCGCCTGGGTCTTCACCTTCGATGGATTGCCCGAACAGGTGGCCGAGCTTTTGAAGGCCATGAACCTCGGCCCGATGACCGGCATGCTCGTGATCTTCGTGTTCCTGCTCATCATCGGCATTTTCATGGAAGCGATCCCGGCGATGTTTATCCTCATCCCCGTGCTGATGCCGCCGGTCGAAGCACTGGGCATCGATCCGATCCATTTCCTGATCGTGACTGTCATGACGCTGACACTCGGGCTGGTGACGCCGCCGGTCGGGGTCTGCCTGTTTGCCGCAGCCCAGGTCGCCAACATGAAAATCGAGGATGTCATTCGCGGTTCGCTGGCGCCGATGACGGTGCTGACGCTCGCCATCTTCGCGCTGGTGCTGTTCCCGGTGCTGACGCTCGGGCCAATCCGGCTGATGGGGCTTTATTGATGCGAAAACGGATTGCCTGAACCATCAGACAACGCGGCGGGCTTGCCACTCGTCGCGTTGTTTTCGCATCCACTCCAGAAACAGCATGACTTTCCTCTGCCGCAGATGGGAATGCGGGCAAACGATCCATTGGGTGACGAGCTTGATGCGCGGCGCGTCCGTCACGGCCGGCACCAGCATTTTGTCCTGCAGCTCCCGCTCCATCATCAATGTGCTCTCCAGCGCCACGCCAATGCCGAGAACAGCGGCATCGATGGCCATGTGGCTGCGGTCGAACAGCACCCGCCGCCAGCGCTTTTCGGCTGTCACGCCGGCCAGAGGGAACCAGTGGTTCCATTGCGCCTGCGCCTTCACCGAATGGATCAGCCGCTGGTTCTGCAATTCCTCGGGCAGAAATTTACCCGCACCCTTATAATTCGGCGAACAGACCGGCAGGAATTCCTCCTCCACCAGCCCTTCCACGAAGAGGCCCGGCCAGCGGCCATCGCCATGGCGCAGCTCTATATCGACAAGTTCCTGCGAAAAATCGGTTGGCTCGTTGGTGCCGTCGAGGCGCACTTCCAGTTCGGGATGCTCCTCCAGAAACGAGCCGAGACGCGGCAGCAGCCATTTGTTGGAAATGGTCGGCGTCGCCCGGATCGTCAGCGTGGTGACTGAACGGAAGCCGCGAATACTGTCGGTGGCGTCCGATATCTGCTCGATCTGGGCGGTGATCATCGAGAAATAGCGCTCGCCCGCTTCCGTCAATGTCACCTTGCGGCCGGTCCGCGCCATCAGGGTCGTGCCGAGCTGGCCTTCCAGCAGCTGGATCTGCTGGGAAACGGCCGAAGGGGTGACGCTCAGTTCCTCCGCCGCCCGCGAAATGCTGCCCGCCCTTGCTGCGGCGTGGAAGACGAGGATCGATTTTATCGGTATCTGCATGGGTGGGACTTTGCTCAACGGAATACGGCGGTCACCTGAGTATCACAGGTGACCGCCGTGATGAAAAGCGTTGAACGCTAAGCTTTTAGCGGTGGCTCGGCAGTTTCGGCAGGAAAACCGTGAGCAGGCCGAGCAGCGGCATATAGGAGCAGATGCGGTAGACGAACTCGATGCCTTCCTTATCCGCATAGACACCCAGAACCGCAGCCCCGATGCCGCCGAAGCCGAAAGCGAAACCGAAGAACATGCCGGCAATCAGGCCCACACGTCCAGGCACCAGTTCCTGCGCAAAGACAACGATGGCAGAGAAGGCGGAAGAGAAGACGAAGCCGATGACGACGACGAGAACCGCCGTCCAGAACAGGTTGGCATAGGGCAGCATCAGCGCGAAGGGAATGACGCCGAGGATCGAGAACCAGATGACGACGCGCGAGCCGAAACGGTCACCGATCGGGCCGCCGAAGAACACGCCCAGTGCGGAAGCGCCGAGGAAGAGGAACAGCAGAACCTGCGCGTCCTGTACGCCAAGGCCGAACTTGTCGATGGTATAGAAAGTGAAGTAACTGGACAGGCTGGCGAGATAGGCATTCTTGGTGGCGGTTAGAACCACCAGCACCAGAAGCGTCATCATCACTGTGCCCCGGGCAAGGGGAAGGGTGCGGCTGGCCGGCGCCTTGCCGACCGTTGCGCGACGGTGGCGGGTGTACCAGACGCCGACCCAGGACAGCACGCCAAAACCGACGAGCGCGATCAGCGAGAACCAGCTGAGGCTCGCCTGACCGAGCGGGATGACGATAAAGGCGGCGAGCAGCGGGCCGATGGCCGTGCCGGTGTTACCGCCCACCTGGAAGAAGGATTGCGCCAGACCGTGACGGCCGCCGGAGGCGAGGCGGGCAACACGCGAGGCTTCCGGGTGGAAGATCGCCGATCCGACGCCGATGAGGCAGGCGCCGATCACCAGAACCTCGAAACTATGGGCGAAAGCAAGCGTGATGAGGCCAGCGCAGGTGGACAGCATGGCGACAGGCAGGGAGAATGGCATGGGCCAGCGGTCTGTCACCATGCCGACGACCGGCTGCAGCAGCGATGCGGTGACCTGAAACGCAAAGGTAAGCAGGCCGATCTGCACGAAGTCGAGCGCGTAATTCGCCTTCAGTAGCGGATAGAGCGACGTCAGCAGCGATTGCATGATGTCGTTCAGCATGTGGCAGAAGCTCGCGGCTGCGATGATTGAAAACGCCGTGCGTTGCGGGTTGAAGCTTGTGCCGGTACTGGCGCTGGTGACGGTGGCCATGGTAAATCCTCTCCAGATTCCCACTCATCTGGCGGGAAACATGTCTTTCTTTCTTCCCGCTTTTATTCATATTGTTTCTGGCCTGCATTTGTGTTCTGGACGAGTTTCTTTGTGAGTGGGCCAAATGGCAAAAATCAAATCGCGCCAGCCGCTGGGCGTCAGCCTGGACGAGCATGAGCGCAGCCTGAAATTGATCGACGGCACCAACGAGCCGGTGCTGGCGCTTCATCGTATCTATCCCACGGGCCATCGAACGCCGCCGCACAGCCATAGCCGGGTGCAGATATGGTGCGCGCGTCAGGGCGTGGTGCTGGTCAGCACGGCTGACGGGCGCTGGATGATACCGCCCGGTCATGGGTTGCTTATTCCCGCCGGGCTGCAGCATGAGGCAGAGATCATCTCCGCGGTAGAGATGCACTCGATCTACGTTCATCCCGATCTGTTCCAGGCAGAGACTCCCCGGGTGGTGGAAGTGACCGAACTGGCCGCCAGCCTCATTTCGGAATTGCTGGCCGAGGAACACCAGCCCTCGGCGTTTCATCGCCAGGGTCTGGTGCGTGCTCTTCTGCTCGATGAAGTGAACCGACTGCCGGAACGACCGCTCGGCCTGCCTTTTCCCGACAATCAGCGGCTGGCTGCGCTCTGCCGTGATTTTCTCAGAAAGCCCATGGCAAGGGTGGAGATCGATGACTGGGCCGCGGCCATGGGCATCAGCCGCCGCTCGTTCACGCGGCTCTTCCGCCGCGAACTGGGCGTCAGTTTCGTCACCTGGCGCCAGCAGGCCTGCATCTTCGCCTCCCTGCCAAGACTGGCGGCGGGCGAGGCGGTGACCAATGTGGCGCTGGATGCCGGTTACGAGAACATCCCGGCCTTCACGACCATGTTCCGGCGAATGCTGGGCAGCTCCCCGCGTGCCTATCGGCAGGCAGCCCGGCAGCGGGGTGCAGTGTTTTCCGATCTTGAAGACAGCGGGAATTAAGCCGCCGCCCGCATGTCGCGTCGAAAATCGGATGGAGACATGCCTGATATCTGGCGGAACGCCTTGTTGAAGGCGCTGACGGAACCGAATCCGCTTTCCATGGCGATCTGCAGGATATTGTCGTTGCCGGTCATCAGCATGGCCTGCGCGCGGGAAAGCCGAAGCAGCGTCAGATATTTGATCAGCGTCATGCCGGTGGATTTGCGGAACAGGTTCATCGCATATTTCGGATGCAGCGAGGCGGCGCGGGCAATTTCAGTCGCGTCGATGTCGTCAAGAAAATTGGCGGCGATGAAATCGCACATGCGCACGACGCTTATCGACGGCGCCGTGTCCTCGCCCGCCCGGCCGGGTTTTTCATCGGTCAGGGATGAAATGACGGAGTAGGGTTCGAGGAACATCCGCTCCACCCGCAACAGCAATTCCTCTACCGCATGTTGCGCTTTCGCCGGATCGCCTGACGTAACGTATCGGAACCAGCGCCCGAAATTTTCCCGGTCGGCAGCGTCGGTTACGCCGCTCACCATCGTCGCACCGCTCATGAGTAGACTGGATACGGGTGCCGGCAGTCGCATGCGGAAAAAGTGCACCAGCGGCAGATGCGCACCGGCATAAAGGGAATCGTCGGAGGAGCGATCCATCTGGTGCGGCTGGCCACCCCAGAAGATGCACATCTGGCCAGCCTCGAGCGAAAGATCGTGATCGCCCATGCGGTAATGCACCGATCCCGACATCACATAATTCACCTCCACCTGCGCGTGCCAATGGGGGCGCAGCATGATTGGCGGATGATTGTGGAAAAGCTGAAGCGTTGTCGGCATGCCTTCGATGCTGCTGGCGCCCGGTTGGTAGAAGGCTCTTTCCGCAATCTTACTTTCCGACAAATCGATATTCCCTTTGTACGAGACAGATTTTTCGCTGCCACTAATGTGCCCATGTTCGCTGAAGAACGGCAATTGAAAAAGGGAGGTTTTCAATGTGCTTTAAATTTCTAGGCGCGTCTACGGCTATGCTGCTTCTCGCAGCCCCGGCATTCGCGCAATCTGAGACGGTCACTATCTGGAGCTGGGACGTTGCCGCCTCGGCGTTGCGATCTGCGGTGGAAGGCTTCAACAAGAAGAATCCGGATATCAAGATCGTCGTTGAAGACCTTGGAAACAATCAGGTTTTTGACAAGACGCTGGCCGGTTGCGCAGCTGGTGGGGACGGTCTTCCGGATATTGTCACGATTGAAAATTTTGAAGCCGAGGTTTTCTGGAACCGGTTTCCCGATTGTTTCGCAAATCTGAGTCAGCTCGGCTACACGGCTGAGAAACAGGCGCTTTTTCCCGAATTCAAACGGACAGAACTCGAGGTTGACGGCGTTGCTTATGCCGTTCCCTGGGATTCTGGCCCGGTGGCAATCTTTTATCGTCGCGACTTTTACGAAAAGGCTGGCGTTGACTCGGCCACCATCAAGAGTTGGGACGATTTCATCGCCGCCGGCAAGAAGGTCATGGCCGCCAATCCCGGTACCGTGATGGCGCAGGCCGATTTTAACGGCGACAGCGAATGGTTTCGCATGATCGCCAATGAGCAGGGATGCGGTTACTTTTCGACCGATGGCCAGAACATTACCATCAACCAGCCCGCCTGTGTTGCGACCTTGGAAAAGGTCAAGGAGATGAAAGACGCCGGCATCATCACGGCCGCAATCTGGGATGAAAAGATCCAGGCCAATACCGCCGGCAAGGCCGCAAGCCAGATGTATGGCGCTTGGTACGAGGGCACGATCCGCTCCGGCTCACCCGATCTCGCGGGCAAATGGGGCGTCTATCTGATGCCGAGCCTGACGGCGGATGGTCCGCATGCGGCCAATCTCGGCGGCTCTTCGCTGGCGATCAGCTCGACATCCGAGCACAAGGAAGCCGCGTGGAAATATATCGACTACGCGCTGACCACCAATGAAGGCCAAGTGACGATGCTGAAATCCTTCGGCCTCGTTCCTTCGCTGCTATCAGCCATCAACGATCCCTTCGTGAAGGAAAAGCAGGCCTATTGGGGCGGGCAGGCGGTGTGGACCGATATTCTCGCCACCCTGCCGAAGATCGTGCCGAGCCGCGGCACGGCGTTTCAGTCGGATGCGGATGCGATCTACAAGGCGACGCAGACGAAATATTTCGCAGGTGGCTATCCCGATGCGAAAGCGGCGCTCGATGATGCGGCCAAGCAGATCGAAACGGCGACGGGGCTGCCGGTCGCGCAGTAAGTCTTGGGTCGTTTATGGACCGAGCGGTTGCCACGAGCATTTTCTCCCCGAGGGGGAGAAACCCGCGGCAGCGGGATGAGGGGGCGAGTGTAGGGATATTCGGCAATGTTGCCCCCTTCATTCGACCCTTCGGGCCACCTTCTCCCCTTGGGGAGAAGAAATATGGCGCACCGTTTTGCGATGGCGTTTTCCCTGAAAAACAGGGCAGGCCTTTCTGAAGCTTTTCCATTTATCCGGCCATCGTCCGGCATATGGAGGTCGTCATGCCGTCCAGGAACAGGATCGCTTATGCGTTCCTTGCGCCCTATCTCCTGATTTTCGCCACCTTCTGGGTCTGGCCGATCATCAGCTCGTTCTTGCTGTCGTTTCAGAACACGCGGGTCAATCCGTGGCGATTTGCGCCTTCCATGAACTGGGGGCGGCTCGTTTCCGATCCGGCTTTTTATAATGCGCTTTATAATACGCTGATCATTCTGGTCATTCAGGTGCCCGTGATGATCGCGCTCGCCACCGTCATGGCGGTGCTTTTGAATTCGCCGCTCCTGAAGGCACGGCCGCTTTATCGTTTTGCCTTTTTTGCGCCCGTCGTCGTGGGCGAGGTTGCCTATGCGGCGGTGTTCCGGCTGATGTTCAGCGCCGATTTCGGCATCATCAACAAGCTCATCACGTCAGTCGGCCTTTCGCCCATCTCGTGGTTCGACAATGCCAATGCGGCCATGGCGCTGGTCATCATTGCGGTGACATGGCGCTGGGCGGGGTATAACGCCATCATCATTCTGGCCGGGCTGCAATCGATCCCCGGCGATGTCTATGAAGCGGCGACGCTGGACAAGGTGAGCAAGCGCCAGCAGTTCTTTTACATCACCCTGCCGCTCCTCAAACCCATCATCCTGTTCTGCGTTGTCCTGTCGGTCATCGGCACCATGCAGCTGTTTGCCGAACCTTTCCTCATCACCAACAGGGGCGGCCCGGGCGGCGGCACGGAGACGCTGGGGCTGTTCCTTTATCGCCAGGGCTTCACTTCGCTCAATTTCGGTTATGCCTCGGCCATTGCCTACACCATGGCGGCGCTCGCCATCGCCATTTCACTGCTCAATCTCTGGGTCGGGAGGGAGCCGAAATGAGATCGAAATCGAGATCGCTTTTCTGGCAGCAGGTTGCATTGCATGCGGCGCTGACGCCGCTTGCAATCATCTGGCTGTTTCCGCTGTGGATCATGTTCGTGTTTTCGACAATGCCGGATTACGGCATCTTCAGCCCCGATATCGTTCTGGTGCCGTCCACCAACTTCGTCGAGAATTTCAACAACCTGCAGGCGGATACTGATTTCCTGCGGGCTATGTTCATCTCTATTATCGTCGCCGTCATCTATACGGTTCTTTCGGTGTTCCTGACATCGATGGCGGGCTGGGCGCTGGCGCGCTACCGCTTCGCCGGGCGCAGGGTGGTCATCGCCATCATTCTCGGCACCATCACCCTTCCTTTTGCCGTCGTCGTCATCCCGCAATTCATCATGGTGGCGCGGGAGTTCAAACTCGCCAATACCTGGGTGGCGCTGATCGTGCCGCCGCTGTTCAACTCGCTGGGCGTGCTATTCATGCGGCAATCCTTCTCGATGATGCCGACGGAGCTTTTCGATGCCGCGCGGGTGGAAGGCGTGAAGGAATGGCAGATCTTTCTGCGCATCGCCCTGCCTTTGGCGCGCCCCACCATGGCGGCGCTCTCCATCATTCTCTTCCTGGCCTCGTGGAACAACTACCTCTGGCCGCTTCTCATTAATTCCCGCCCAGGAATGATGACCGCACCCGTGGCGCTTGGCACCCTGATCGGGCTTACCAAGGTGTCATGGGGCGGCATCATGGCAGGCGCGGTGCTGCTGACCGCACCCATTCTCGTGGTCTTCGTGATCCTGCAGCGTCACTTCATCGCCGGCATTTCAGCCGGGGCAGTCAAGTAAGGGGGCCGCATGGCGGAACTTTCGCTCAAAAACGTCGTGAAGCGTTACGGCGCGCTGGAAGTGATCCATGGCGCAAATCTGGAGGTAAAGGACGGGGAGTTCGTCGTTTTCGTCGGCCCGTCCGGCTGTGGAAAGTCCACGCTTCTCAGAATGATCGCCGGGCTGGAGGATATCTCCGACGGCGATATCGTGATCGGCGGCAAGACGGTCAGCGATGCCGACCCGGCGGATCGTGGCATTGCCATGGTGTTCCAGTCCTACGCGCTTTATCCACATATGACGGTGGCCGAAAACCTCTCGTTCGGCCTCAGGATGAACGGCAACCCCAAGGCCGATACACAAAAGCGGGTCAGCCGCGCTGCGGAAATCCTACAGATCAACGAACTGATGGATCGCCGGCCGAAACAGCTTTCCGGCGGCCAGCGGCAGCGCGTTGCCATCGGCCGCGCCATCGTCCGCGAACCGCAGGTCTTCCTGTTCGACGAGCCGCTATCCAATCTCGATGCGGAATTGCGTGTGCAGATGCGCGTGGAAATTTCGCGCCTGCACAAGCAGCTCGGCACCACGATGATCTATGTGACGCATGACCAGACCGAAGCGATGACGCTGGCCGACAAGATCGTCGTGCTGCGGGCAGGCAATATCGAGCAGGTCGGCGCGCCGCTCGATCTCTATGACGATCCCGCCAACCGCTTTGTCGCCGGCTTTGTCGGCTCGCCGAAGATGAACTTTCTCGACTCCACCATCGTCGACGGCGGAGGCGACAGCGTCACGCTCGCCCTCGACAGCGATCCTGCGGTGCGGCTGACTTTGCCGATTAAAGAGCGCGTCAACGAGGGCGCCAGGGTCTCGCTCGGCATCCGGCCGGAGCATTTTACCGATGCGGGCGGGGGCGATGCCGATCTCACAGTGCATGTCGATGTCGCCGAACATCTCGGCAATACCAGCTATGTCTATGCCAGAACAGAAGGCGGCGAACAGCTCATCATCGAGCGGCCGGAATCGCGCGATGTCGGCAATCGCGACCGGTTGACTGTCGGCCTTTCCGCCCGCCGGGCTTTCCTTTTCAACAGCAAGGGCGAACGCCTGCGCTGAACCCTTTCCCAAGCACCCAAGACTGATATGAAGGACGAGGATTTCATGACGACCGAACAACCGATCCGCTGGGGCATCATCGGCCCGGGCACCATCGCCAGAACATTTGCTGACGGCATCGCCCATTCCCGCACCGGCAGGTTAGAGGCCATCGCCACCCGCAATCCGGAGAAGCCCGGCCTTGCCGAAGCCTTTGCCGGCGCGCGCATTGTCAAGGGTTACGATCCGCTGCTTGCCGATTCCGATATCGACGCAGTCTATATCGCCACGCCCCATACGGGCCATGCTGAATGGGCGATCAAGGCAATCCGGGCCGGCAAGAACGTGCTGGTGGAAAAACCCATCGCGCTCTCGGCCTATGATGCCGACGCCATTTTCCACGAGGCGAAAAAGGCCGGCGTTTTCGCCGGTGAAGCCTATATGTATCGCCTGCATCCGCAGACGGCGAAGTTGCTCGAACTGGTCAGGGGCCGCGCGGTCGGCGATATCCGCATCATCCGCTCCAGCTTCGGTTTCAACATGGGCTCGTTCCGGGCCGATCACCGGCTGTTTGCTAATGAAACCGCAGGCGGCGGCATTCTCGATGTCGGCGGTTATCCGGTTTCCATGGTGCGGATGATCGCCGGTGCCGTGGATGGCAAACCATTCGCTGAACCCGAAAAAGTGGCGGGTGTGGCGCATCTCGGCCAGTCGGGCGTTGATGAATGGGCCTCGGCCGTGCTGAAATTCGCAAACGGTATCGTCGCCGAAGTCTCATGCTCGATCATGGCGGCGCAGGACAATGTGCTGCGCATCATCGGTTCGGAAGGGAGGATCGAGGTCAAGGATTTCTGGTTCGCCGCCGGCCATAAGGGCGGTACCGGGCGGATCGATATCATCAGGGGCGACAGGGTCGAAACCATCGAGTTGCCGGAGGATCGCTGGCTTTATTCCTTTGAGGTCGATGCGGCGGGCGAAGCGATCCGGCAGGGCAAAAAAGAATTCGATGCACCCGGCATGGGCTGGGCCGACAGTCTCGGCAATCTGCGTGTCATGGACCAGTGGCGGGCTTCCATCGGGCTGGAATACAGCATCGAAAAGGCGACATCGCGCACCAGAAATATCGCCGGTGGGAAGGTCGTAGCCGGAACTACGGTTCCGAAGCGGCAGATACCGGGCCTTGCCAAGCCCGCTTCGGTCGTTGCGCTCGGTTTCGAATTTTTTCCCAATTTCGCTTCCGCATCCCTGACGCTCGATGCGTTTTACGAGGCGGGCGGCAATCTCTTCGATACGGCCTATGTTTATGGCGGCGGCAAAACGGAGGCGATTTTCGGCGACTGGCACACCAGCCGCTACGTGCCGCGCGAAGAGATCGTGTTGATCGGCAAGGGCGCACATTCGCCTCTCTGCTACCCCGATATGATCGCCAAGCAGCTCGATCAGTCGTTGGAGCGTCTGAAGACGGATTATGTCGATGCCTATTTCATGCATCGCGATAATCTCGATGTTCCAGTCGCCGAATTCGTCGACGCCATGGATGCCGAAGTCCGGCGCGGGCGCATTCGCGGCATTTTCGGTGGCTCGAACTGGACGCGCGAACGCATGGATGAGGCCGCGGCTTACGCGCAGAAGAACGGCAAGCAGGCACCGGCCGCGCTTTCCAACAATTTCTCGCTTGCCGAAATGCTCGATCCCATCTGGGCGGGCTGCGTGGCGGCATCTGACGATGAGTGGAAGGCATGGCTGCAATCTCGCCAGATCCCGAATTTCGCCTGGTCCAGCCAGGGGCGCGGATTTTTCACGGACAGGGCAGGGCGGGACAAACACGATGACGAGGAAATCGTCCGCGTCTGGTATTCCGACCGCAATTTCGTCCGCCGCGACCGGGCGATTGAGCTTGCGCAAAAACTCGGCCGCCACCCGATCCATATTGCGCTCGCTTATGTCATCGCCCAGCCTTTCCCCGTCATCCCGCTGATCGGGCCGCGCACGATTGCGGAGCTGGAGGATAGTCTTTCGGCGCTGGATATTGCGCTGACGGATGAGCAGGTGAAGTGGCTGGAGGCGTAAGAGTGGATGAAGGCGGCGCGTTCTCCGCCACTGGTTCGGATAGAGCGAGATATTGCGGCATATTTCTTCTCCCCGCCGGGGAGAAGGTGGCCCGAAGGGTCGGATGAGGGGGCCACGTTGCTGGATTTCGGAGAGCGAACCCCCTCATCCCGCTGCCGCGGACTTCTCCCCGGCGGGGAGAAGAAACACGGGGGATCCTCTCGCTCCAACTGACGAATCGCAGGGTGGAGATGTCATCTTCCACCTTCATTCCTCTCCTGGTGACTGCTAAAGCGTAGGTTCACAAACCTGCCGCCAAACAATTACCGGGGTTCCCATGAGCGATATCGACAGAAGCCGTGCGCAGCAGCTGATGCGGGAGGCGGAGATTGATGCGCTGATACTGTTCCAGCCCGAAGCCTTCCGTTATGCGCTCGGTGCTCCTGCCGGCGTGGCGACGATGTGGGGCAGGGCGGGTTCCGCGATTGCGTTGGTGCCGGCCGATGCCGGAGCAGGGCTCGCCGCCGTCGTCAGTGATCATGCCGCGCCGATCATCGAGAGGGCGGCACCTGATATCGATCTGCGCCGCCATCGCATCTGGATCGATTTGGTTGATCTTTCGGGTGTGGAAACCATCGCGCAGGTGGATGATGCCTATCGCCGCAACAATTCCGGTGGGCCACGGCCGGAGACATTCGATCGTACCGCCTGTTTCGGCCTGCTCTCCGATCTGCTGCGGGAGCGCGGACTGTCCGCGGCACGCATCGGTGCCGACCTTGAGTTCATGCCCGCCGCCGATTTTTTCGCCCTGCGTCAGGCGCTGCCCGATGTGAGCTGGATTGATGGTTCGACGGTGCTGAAGCGTCTGAGGGCGGTGAAATCCGAACGCGAGATCAAACTTCTCCGCCAGGCGGCAGCCGCCGCCGAGGCAGGGCTGGTGGGGATGGCGGCCGCAGTTCGTCCGGGAGCAGCACTTGGTCAACTCTCCGCTGCCTGGAAATCCGGCGCGCAGGCATATGCCGCGAAATCCGGTTTTTCGTTGAGCGGGCATTGGGACTATATTTCCGTCGGTCCGGCGCTCTCGGATATGACGGCAGCGGTTACACCGGGCGCGCTGATCAAGGCCGATGTCGGCACTCTGGTAGACGGTTATTCATCGGATGGAGCGCGGACTTTTTCGTGGGGCCCGGTCTCGCCTCTGGCGGCGGATATCTTCAAAGCGCTGGAAGCGGCTTTTGCCGCCGGACTTGAGGCGATCCGTCCCGGCAACAGCTTTGGTGCGGTGCACGCCGCCATGCTTGCCTCGATGCGCGGGCAAGGTTTCAGCGAGTATTATCGCGGTCATTTCGGCCATTCCGTCGGCGGTGGTGTGGGTATCGAGGAATGGCCGTTCTTTTCCCATGACAATGCGGAAATCATTCTTTCCGGCATGGTGGTCGCGCTCGAAGCGCCGTTCTATGGCGAAGGTCTGGGCGCGTTGATGATCGAAGATCAGTTCCTCGTTACATCGTCAGGCGTAGAATGCATGAATAACCTGCCACGCACTCTCAGGGATTTATCCGGAGACTGAGCCCCGGCTCAGAGGAAATCGTCGCGGCGAGGCGTGAAGCAGTCGATCAGCTCGCCCTCTTCAAGGCACAGGCAACCGTGCTCGACATGACCGGGCACGATAAGGCTGTCGCCCTTCTGTAAGTCATAGGCGTCGCCATCGCGGTAGAAGCGGAAGCTGCCGCTGGCGACGTAGGTCGATTGCACATGCGGATGGCTGTGCAGCTTGCCTTCGGCACCGGTCTTGAAGCGGAAGGATACGACCATCAGCTCGGGTGCTTCGGAAAGCACGGTCCGCTCCACGCCGTCGTCGGGCGAAACGGTGGGGAATGTCGGAAGCTGCTGCATGGGTTTCTCCTCAGTCTTGCGATGTGGTTCAGCGTGGTGCGCGCAACATGGCGCGGTAACGCGTCTGGCTGCTTTTCAGGTGGTGGCGCATGGCGCTTCGTGCAGCATCTTCGTCGCCATCCTGAATGGCAATCAGGATCGCCTCGTGCTCGCCGACCAGCCGGTCAAGATCGGCGGGTGAAAGCACTGTTTCGGTGCCGTTTTGTGCCACGGCCCGGCGCGGAATGACGGTCGGGCCAAGTACCTGCAGGAACTCGCTGAAGCGGGGATTGTTGGTTGCCTCGGCCACCGCAAGGTGGAAGGCGAAATCGGCCTCTGCCGTCGGCATGCCCTTCGCTGCACTGGCGCGGAAGGCATCGAAGGCCTCGATGATCTTTTCTTCCTGCGCCGGCGAGCGGCGAATGGCGGCAAGGCCGGCGGCATCGCCTTCCACGGCGGTGCGCAGTTCCAGCATTTCGATCAGCGAGGAGACACGCGCGAGATCGACATTATGGAACGGCCGTCGCTCCACGGGCGCCGGCTCCAGCACGAAGACGCCCGCGCCCTGACGCGGCTCGACAAGACTATCGGAGCGCAGTGAGGCAATTGCCTCTCGCACCACGGTGCGGCTGACGCCGAATTCCTGTGTCAGCTGCGCTTCGGAGGGCAGGCGGTCGCCAGTCTTGTAACGGCCCTTGGCGATCTGGCTGCGCAGTTCTTCCGACACCTTCACCACAAGCGTTCTGCCCTGGGGCGCTGCCGGTTCGGAGGTCGTCGCTTTTGTCATCTTCATTGCCGTTCTAAAAAATCGGTTGCAGGCCTGTTCCTCGATACGTCATTCACGGTCCCGCTTGCAATCCCGCCGCTCGCGCGTCGCGCAACCGCTCACGTTGCCTTGAAGATAGGGTTGTCGACGAACACGCCGCCCTGAAAACGCACAAGCGCATCGCCGGGGTCGGGCTTCGGGCTGGTCTGCGCGATCTGTTCGCGGAAGGCCTCGGCGTTGTCTTTTGGTTTCCAGCCGAGGTAGCCGAGATGGGAATTGTCCCACCAGCCGGCATCATTGGCCGAAGCGCCCCAGACGACCGGGCAACCGAGCACAGGCGCGCGAAATACCGCCTCGATCAGCGACACGAAATCATCCTGCGAGAACCAGGTAGAAAGCATGCGGAAATTTTCGGGTTGCGGTGTGCAGGAGCCGATACGGACCAGCGCCGTCTCCTGGCCGAATTTCTCGAAATACATGCGGGCGAGGTTTTCGCCGAAACATTTGGAGACGCCATAAAGCCCGTCTGGGCGGAAGGGAACATCGGGGCCGAGCCGCTCGGTCTGCGGATAATAACCGATCGTATGGTTGGAGCTGGCAAAAACGATGCGTGGGTGTCCATGCGCGCGGGCTGCCTCGTAGAGATTGTAAAGCCCGATGATATTGCCCTCTAAAATCTGCTCGAAGGGCCGCTCCACTGATATGCCGCCGAGATGCACGATGCCGTCGCAACCGGCAACCATGGCGTCCACCGCAGCCGCATCGGAAAGGTCGCATTGGACACATTCCTCGTTCGGCCCGGCCGGATCGAGCGGGGAGAGATCGGCAAGACGTACTATTTTTGCCATCGGCGCAAGGCGCTCGCGCATGACACGGCCAAGCTGGCCCGCCGCACCGGTCACAAGAAGCCGTTTCATCGCCATTCTACCAAGCCTTTTCTATGTCTTTGCGGTGGCCCAGAGTGTCGCCGCCTCTTGACCTTGTCATACATATCGTACAAAAATCGGATAACATATATTATGTGCTATACGCAACAATCATGAAGGATGAGTTTGATGTTGACCGTCGAAACCAGGCAGGCCGTGAACCCGGACTATGCGAAAACGCTGGATACCGAGGGACTTCGCCGGCATTTCCTTGCGAACGACATGTTCCGGTCCGGCGAAATCAGGCTGATCTATACCCACTACGATCGTTTCGTCATGGGCGGCGCGGTGCCAAATGGCGCGCCGCTGACGCTGGACAAGGTGGAGGAGACTAGGACGCCGTCCTTCCTCGACCGGCGTGAGATGGGCATCGTTAATATCGGTGAGGCCGGCACCGTCAGCGCGGACGGACAGACCCATACGCTCAATCGCGGTGATGTGCTTTATCTCGGCGCGGGCAGCGGTGCCGTCACCTTTGACGGGGCGGGCCGATTCTACATCGCGTCCTGCCCGGCGCATCGCAGCCTGCCGGCCAAGCTCGTTACACTTGCCAACAGCAAGGAGGTCAAGCTTGGCGCGACCGAGACCTCCAACAAGCGCACCATCAACCAGTTCATCCACCCGCTTGTCATGGAAAGCTGCCAGCTGGTGCTGGGTTATACGACGCTGGAGGATGGCTCGGTGTGGAACACCATTCCCTCGCATATTCATGACCGCCGCATGGAGGCTTATCTGTATTTCGGCATGGATGAAAAGTCCCGCGTTCTGCATTTGATGGGTGAGCCGCAGGAGACCCGGCACCTGTTCATTTCGAATGAAGAAGGCGCCATTTCGCCGCCCTGGTCGATCCATTCCGGCGCGGGTATCGGCTCTTACACCTTCATCTGGGCCATGGCGGGCGACAATGTCGATTATACCGACATGGACTTCATTCAGCCGGGGGATCTGAAATGAGGAACCCCTTTTCGCTTGAAGGGCGTAAGGCGCTCGTGACGGGCGCGAATACGGGGCTTGGTCAGGCGATTGCGATAGGACTCGCTGCCGCCGGTGCGGAGGTGGTCTGCGCCGCCCGCCGTGCGCCGGACGAAACCCTTGCTATCATCGCGAAGGATGGTGGCAAGGCGAGTTCGCTGCTTCTCGATTTTTCCGATCCGCTGGCGGCGAAGGACAGTTTCACTGACGCCGGTTTCGATGTTCTCGTCAACAATGCCGGCATCATTCGCCGCGCCGATTCCGTCGAGTTTTCCGAGCTCGATTGGGACGAGGTGATGGATGTCAATCTGAAGGCGCTGTTCTTCACCACGCAGGCTTTTGCGAAGGAATTGCAGGCAAAAGGGCGCTCCGGCAAGGTGGTCAATATAGCCTCGCTGCTTTCCTTCCAGGGCGGCATTCGCGTGCCGTCCTATACGGCGGCGAAACATGGCGTTGCCGGTCTCACCAAGCTTCTGGCGAATGAATGGGCGGCGAAGGGCATCAATGTGAATGCCATTGCGCCGGGTTACATCGAAACCAACAATACCGAGGCGCTGCGCGCGGACGCGGCCCGCAATAAGGCCATTCTGGAGCGTATTCCGGCCGGCCGCTGGGGCCGCTCGGAAGATATCGCCGGGGCGGCAGTTTTCCTGTCGTCTGCGGCTGCGGACTATGTGCATGGCGCCATTCTCAATGTCGATGGCGGCTGGCTGGCGCGCTAATTTGCGCCAGTCTCTAAAATTCATCATATAACTTGTATGATGATTTATTGACAAATATAAGGCGAGCGGTTTAGGTGGCTTTCAGTCAATGAATGTGCGGAGGACTTTCGGTCATGAACCCTGAACAAATCAAGACGGCGTTGGGCTCCGGGCTGTTGTCCTTCCCGGTCACCCATTTCGATTCCGAAGGCCGTTTTGCCGCCGATAGCTACAGGGCGCATGTCGAATGGCTCGCCGGCTACAAGGCGCCCGTGCTGTTTGCCGCCGGCGGCACGGGCGAGTTCTTCTCGCTGAAGCCGGATGAAATCCCAACGATCGTTGCGGCCGCCAAGGAAGTGGCGGGTCAAACCGCCATCGTTTCTGGCTGCGGTTACGGCACCGAGATCGCCGTCGATATTGCCCGGTCCGTTGAAAAGGTCGGTGCAGACGGTATCCTTCTTCTGCCGCATTATCTTATCGACGCCCCGCAGGAAGGCCTTTACGCCCACATCAAGAAGGTCTGTCAGTCGGTCGGTATCGGCGTGATGGTTTATAACCGCGACAATTCCGTGCTGCAGCCCGATACGCTGGCGCGTCTCTGTGACGAATGCCCGAACCTCGTCGGCTTCAAGGATGGCACCGGTGATATCGGCCTCGTGCGCCAGATCACCGCCAAGATGGGCGACCGGCTGATGTATCTCGGCGGGATGCCGACGGCGGAACTGTTTGCCGAAGCCTATCTCGGTGCCGGTTTCACCACCTACTCCTCGGCCGTCTTTAACTTCGTTCCGGGTCTTGCCAATGAGTTCTATACCGCCCTGCGTGCGGGTGAACGCGCCACCTGCGAGCGCATCCTGACGGAGTTCTTCTATCCCTTCATGGCGATCCGCAACCGCGCCAAGGGATACGCCGTCTCCGCCATCAAGGCGGGGGTTCGCCTGCAGGGTTTCGATGCCGGTCCGGTGCGCGCACCGCTGAAGGACCTGACCATTGAGGAAATCGGCATGCTCGAAGCCCTGATCGGCACGCACAAGCGCAAAGCCTGATCACGGCAAACGGGAGGGGAGCCATGAAAATCACGGCAGTGCGCACGCATCTGCTTGAACACCGGCTGGACACGCCGTTTGAAAGCGCATCCATGCGTTTCGACCGGCGAGCCCATGTTCTGGTGGAGATCGAATGCGACGACGGTACTGTCGGCTGGGGCGAATGCCTCGGCCCAGCGCGGCCCAACGCTGCCGTGGTTCAGGCCTATTCCGGTTGGCTCATCGGCCAGGATCCGCGCCAGACCGAAAAGATCTGGGCCGTGCTTTATAATGCGCTCCGCGATCAGGGCCAGCGCGGCCTCAGCCTCACCGCTTTGTCCGGTATCGATATCGCGCTCTGGGATATCAAGGGCAAGCATTACGGTGCTTCCATCTCGATGCTGCTTGGCGGGCGCTGGCGCGAAAGCGTGCGGGCCTATGCCACCGGTAGCTTCAAGCGCGATGGCGTCGACCGCGTCTCTGATAATGCCTCCGAGATGGCGGAGCGCCGAGCGGAAGGTTTCCACGCCTGCAAGATCAAGATCGGCTTCGGCATCGAGGAAGACCTCAAGGTCATAGCCGCGGTTCGAGAGGCGATCGGGCCGGACATGCGCCTGATGATCGATGCCAATCACGGTTATACGGTCACCGAAGCCGTCACCCTTGGCAACCACGCCGCCGACTATGGCATCGATTGGTTCGAGGAGCCGGTGGTTCCCGAACAGCTCGATGCCTATCAGCGTGTACGGGCAGGGCAGCCGATCCCGGTTGCGGGCGGCGAGACCTGGCACGGGCGTCACGGCATGTGGCAGGCGCTTTCCGCCGGTGCCGTGGATATTCTCCAGCCTGATCTCTGCGGTTGCGGTGGCTTTTCCGAAACCCAGAAGATCGCGACGCTTGCGACACTGCACGGCGTGCGTATCGTGCCGCATGTCTGGGGCACCGGCGTGCAGATTGCCGCTGCGCTGCAATTCATGGCGGCGATGACGCCTGATCCGGTGCGGGTCAATCCCATTGAACCGATCATGGAATTTGATCGCACCCACAATCCGTTCCGGCAGGCCGTGCTGCGTGCGCCTCTCGAGGCGGTAAACGGCATTGTCGCCATTCCCGATGGTCCCGGTCTCGGCATCGAGATCAACCGCGATGCATTGACCGAATTCAGGATGCCAAATCCATGAGCGAACTTGTCAGAAAACTGAGCGGCACCGCGCCGAACCCCGCGTTCCCGAAAGGGGCGGTCGATACGCAGATGCACATGTATCTGCCCGGATATCCCGCCTTGCCGGGTGGTCCGGGCCTGCCGCCGGGCGCGTTGCCGGGGCCGGAGGATTATCGTCGCCTGATGCAATGGCTCGGCATAGACCGGGTCATCATCACGCAGGGCAACGCCCATCAGCGAGACAATGGCAACACGCTGGCCTGTGTTTCCGAGATGGGCGAGGCGGCCCGCGCCGTGGTCATCATCGATGCGAGCACGACCGAACAGGAGATGGAAAAGCTCATGGCCGCAGGCGCGATCGGTGCGCGCATCATGGATCTGCCGGGCGGCGCGGTGAACCTTTCCGAACTGGAAGCGGTGGACGACCGGGCGCATGCGGCCGACTGGATGGTGGCGGTGCAGTTCGACGGTAACGGCCTTCTCGACCATCTGCCGCGTCTTCAGAAAATCCGCTCCCGCTGGGTGTTCGATCATCACGGCAAGTTCTTCAAGGGCATCAGAACGGATGGGCCGGAAATGGCAGCACTTCTGAAGCTCATCGACGGCGGCAACCTCTGGTTCAAATTCGCCGGCGTTTATGAAAGCTCCCGCGAAAGCTGGCCCTACGAGGACGTCGCCGCCTTCTCGCGGGTGATAGGCGCACATGCACCTGAACGTATCGTGTGGGGCACCAACTGGCCGCATAATTCTGTACGCGAGACGGCTGCCTATCCTGATGATGCCCGTCTTGCAGAACTGACGCTCGGCTGGCTGCCGGATGAGGCGGCCCGTCATCGGGCGCTGGTCGAAAACCCCGAAGAGCTGTTCAAGCTGTCGCCCGTCAAGGCGGCCTAGAGCACGTCCAGCAAAATTGCGTCAGCGGTTTTGCGTGCGGACTGCGTGAAAATAAAGAGTTTCATCCGGGATGGTGGGGAAGGGAGGCCCCATCATCTTTTCAAGTGAAAGGTCTTTGCATGCCGGCCCGGATGGGCGTGAAAATATCGGTCCGATAGCCTTGGAGGGGCTGGACCGTGTCAACAATGGAGGAGGAAAGCATGAAAAAGATTGCAAGCATGATGTGCGTCGGGATGGGGATCGCGCTGTCAGGTGTTTCCGCCAGCGCGCAGGAAATCACCCTGCGCTCTGCCGATATCCACCCGGATGGTTATCCAACGGTCGAGGCTGTGAAATATATGGGCGAGTTGCTGGCCGAGCGCAGCAATGGCCGCATCAAGATCCAGGTGATGAACAACTCCGTTCTCGGCGGCGAGAAGGACACGATTGAGCAGACCCGCTTCGGCGTGATCGACATGAACCGCGTCAATGCAGCGCCCTTCAACAATCTGGTCAAGGAAACCACCGTTCTTGGCCTGCCTTTCCTGTTCCGCTCGACGGAGCACATGCACAATACCGTTGACGGCCCGATTGGCGATGAGGTTCTGGCGGCGTTCGAACCGCACGGCCTCGTCGGTCTTGCCTTTTACGATTCCGGCGCGCGATCCTTCTACACCACTAAAAAACCCATCGAAAAACTGGCGGACCTGAAGGGGCTTAAAATCCGTGTGCAGCAGTCTGATCTGTGGATTTCGATGATGCAGGCCTTCGGCGCCAACCCGACGCCGATGCCGATGGGCGAGGTCTATTCCTCACTGGAAACCGGTGTCGTCGATGGTGCCGAAAACAACTGGCCATCCTACGAATCCGCTCGCCATTATGAGGTGGCAAAAAACTACTCTCTGACCGAACATTCGCTGAACCCGGAAATCCTCGTCATTTCGAAGATCTCCTATGACAAGCTCTCGCCGGAAGACCAGAAGCTGCTGCGACAGGCGGCGAAGGATTCGGTCGGCAAGATGCGCGAACTGTGGAGCGCTCGCGAAAAGGCGTCGGAAGAAAAGGTCCGCGCGGGTGGCGCCAATGTCATCAAGGTCAACAAGGAGGAATTCGCTGCGGCGATGGGTCCGGTCTACGACAAATTCGTCACCGATCCGAAGATGAAAGACCTTCTGGAACGGGTGAAAGCGGTCAAGTAACGCGCAGAAAACCGGCCTTCGAAACAGGGCCGGTTTTCTTTTGTCGCCATTGACGCGGGAGGAACAGACAATGCGAAATTTCATGCGGGCAATCCGCCCCTTTCTCGGCGCGCTCAGTCACGCGTCGCTTTATGTTGCCGGTATCGGCATGATCGCCATGACGCTCATCGTCGGCTGGCAGGTCTTCGCCCGTTATATCCTCAATGATTCACCCAGCTGGTCGGAGCCGTTGTCGCTGCATCTGATGTCGTGGTTCATCATGCTGGGGGCAGCCGTCGGCGTGCGCGAAAGCGTGCATCTCGGACTTGATATTCTGCGCTACATGATGTCGCCGCCCATACAGAGGGGGATGGACCTGACGAGCCTTGCGCTCATCTTCTTCTTTGGCGTCGGCATGGCCTGGTATGGCACGTCGCTTGCCATGGGAACGTGGACGGCGACGATCCCCGTTCTCGGCTGGCCGGGCGGGATGGATTTCTTCCCGCTGATCGGCGGCGGTTTCCTCATCGCGCTGTTTTCCGCCGAACGTTTTGTCGATCTTGCCATCGGCGAGGACATCGCGGCTGACGTGATCGTGCAGGAGGCGGCATAAATGGCTTACACCATTCTCTTCGGTGTCTTCACCCTTTTGATGCTGATCGGCACGCCGATCGCATTCTGCCTTGGCATCGCTTCATTCGCCACGGTTCTTTATCTTGGCCTGCCGCCTATCGTGGTGTTCCAGCAGATGAATTCCGGCATGAATGTCTTTGCGATGATGGCGATACCGTTCTTCATCTTCGCCGGGGACCTGATGGTGCGGGGCGGCATCGCCCACCGCCTCATCCGGTTTGCCGCGGGTCTCGTCGGGCATCTGCGCGGCGGCCTCGGACAGGTCAATATTGTGGCCTCGACCCTGTTCGGCGGTATTTCCGGCTCGGCCGTCGCCGATGCTTCCGCTGTCGGCGGGCTGATGATCCCGCAAATGGCCAAGCGTGGCTATGACAGGGACTATGCCGTCAATGTCACCGTCAATGCCGCCATCATCGCACTGATGATCCCGCCCTCACATAACATGATCCTCTATTCGATCGCGGCGGGTGGCAATGTCTCGGTGGCCGACCTCTTCACCGCCGGCATCATTCCTGGTCTCCTGCTTGCCGCGGCGCTGATGGTGACGGCCTATATCGTTGCCCGGCGCAAGGGCTATCCGTCCGAGCCGTTCCCGGGTTTCTCCAAGCTGATGTATTATCTGCTGGCCTCGTTTCCCGGCATCCTGCTGATCGGCATCATCTTCGGTGGCGTGCGTTCGGGCATCTTCACCGCGACGGAAAGCTCCTGCATCGCCGTGCTCTATGCATTCCTTGTCGCCATGCTGGTTTATCGCGAGCTGAACTGGGACGGTTTCGTGGATGCTGTCATGGGAGCGGTCCGCACCACGGCCATGGTTCTGCTCGTTATCGGCACCGCGGCATCCTTCGGCTGGCTGATGGCCTTCCTGCAGGTGCAGACGTTGATGATTGCGGCAATCAGTGCGATTTCGGACAATCCGATCATCGTGCTGCTCGTCATCAACATTATCCTGCTGTTGCTCGGCACCTTCATGGACATGGCGCCGATGGTCATCATTTCCACGCCGGTGCTTCTGCCCGTCGTGAAGGCCTTCGGCATCGACCCCGTACATTTCGGTGTGGTGATGATCCTGAACGCCGGTATCGGCCTCAACACGCCGCCGGTCGGAACGGTGCTTTTCGTCGGCTGCGCAGTGGGCGGCATATCGATACGGGAAGCGATGCGGACGATCTGGCCGTTCTTCGGCGCCAGCATCGCGGTGCTGCTGGCCGTTACCTATATTCCGTCGCTGTCCCTGTGGTTGCCGTCACTGTTCCGGTAATTCCAGAGTTTCCAAATGAGGAGGCCTCGCTATGGGTGATGCGATCTATCGCGGTGAAAGCGCGGCATGAATGGCGAGGACCAACATCTCGCGGAGACAGACGGCGTCAGCGTGCGCTATTAGCTGACGCCGTGTCTCCATTTCATAAGAGTTCGATTGAGAAAATCCATGGAAGCCACTGAATATTTTGACCAGTTCTCCAGCCGATATCGACATTACAAGGGTGGCGACTGGTGTTATGAGGATGGCTGTGTCTATCGCGGTCTGCAGCTGTTGTTCGAGGCGACGGGCGATGTCCGCTGGAATGAACATTTGCACCGTCTGGCCGATACGCAGATCGCTGCGGATGGAACGCTCGCCGGTTATGATCCGCAGGACTATAACATCGACCATATCCTTGCCGGGCGCATTCTCTTTCCCCTGTCGGCTGAGACGGGCGATGCACGTTATCTCGCAGCAGCAGGGCATCTGGCGGGCCAGCTCCGCAATCATCCGCGCATAAAGGCCGGGAACTATTGGCACAAGAAGCGTTATCCGCATCAGGTCTGGCTTGATGGCCTCTATATGGGGCTGCCCTTCCAGATCGAATATGGCCAGGCGATGGGCCGCCCGGAGCTGATCGAGGACGCGCTACGGCAATTCTCAACGGCGCTTGCGCTTACGGCGGATGCCGGTGGTCTTTACGTTCATGGTTATGACGAGAGCCGTAGTCAGCGCTGGGCCGACCCTGCGAGCGGCAAATCGCCTGCCATCTGGGCGCGGGCGGTGGGCTGGCTTGCCATGGCGCTGGTGGATGCGCTGGTCATCTTGCCGAACGATACGACCAAGGCGGAGCTTCGAGAAAGGGCACGGAGTCTTCTGGCTGAAATCATTGCACGGCAGACACAGGCTGCTCTCTGGATGCAGGTGCTCGACAATCCGAACCTTGCCGGCAATTACGCGGAAACCTCCGCCTCCGCAATGTTCGCTTATGCCCTGTTGCGTGCGGCCCGGTTGGAGCTCTTGCAGGGTGAAGAGGCAGAGGCCGCCCTTTCAGCCGGTCGCCACGCGCTTGCCGCCCTTCTGGACACACGCCTTGCGCTGGATGAGCAGGGTATCACGCGGCTGACCGGCATTGTGCATGTTGCCGGGCTTGGCGGTTTCGAGGGTAATTATCGGGATGGGACGCCGGGCTATTATCTCACAGAGCCGGTCGTATCCGACGATGCAAAAGGTGTCGGGCCGCTGATGATGGCCTATGCGGAAAGCTCGCTTCTGCCTCGCTGAAACAGACGGGATTTGGTGATATAGGGGCGGCATGGATAAAATGCGGGTTGCCCTGAACGGTTTGTGACTGGAAGAAATGAACCGCTGCGCGATAAACCTCGTTTTGCGATATAACGAATCCAGTGTCACCGAGCCCCAATGCCATGATCCAGTCGCCCCCGGAACGTTTCATCTTGCTTGACGGCATAAGGGGTGTGGCTGCGCTTTTTATCGTTCACCGCCATGCCGAACAGTTTTTCGGTCGAGATCCGGCCTCGAGCTATCTTGCCGTGGACCTGTTTTTTGCGCTCAGCGGTTTCGTGCTGGCCCATGCCTATGGCAGGAAACTATATGAGGGGACGATCACGCCGGGCTTTTTCATGAAGGCGCGCTTTGCCCGCCTCTATCCGCTTTATGTGCTGGCGCTGGTATTGATGGCGACCTATTTCATCTGCCTTTATGTGCTGGGATTGCCGACGCCGATCGATGACCTGCATCGCCTCATCGATCCTGGCGAGTTGGCTTTCGCGCTCGTCACGGGGCTTCTGTTTCTGCCAGCACCCTTTACGTTGACGCTGAACGGCGCGCTGTTTCTAGTCAGCCCGGCATGGTCGCTGTTCAACGAACTGGTAGTGAATGCGGTTTATGCGCGCTGGGGGGTACGGGCAACGGTGACGCAGACGGTTATTGTGCTCGCCGTCAGCGCGATCGTGCTGATGGTGGCTGCGGCGGAATTCGGCAAGCTGCATGCCGGTTTCCGCTGGCCGGAGATGTATGCCGGTATGGGCCGGGTGTTTTTCTCGTTTTTCGCCGGCGTGCTGATATATCGTTTCCGTAACCGGATGCCGGTGTTGAAGCCGTTTCAGGCCGGTCTTTTTCTGTTGCTGGTCTGTTTTATCCTCGCGGTGCCCATGTCACGCGAGTTGCGGCCGTTTTTCGATCTGGTTGTCGTGCTGTTCGTCTGGCCCTTGCTGCTGTTCGGGGCCAGCAAGACCCTGCCGGGTCCGAAAGTTGGGGCGGTGTCGGTATTTCTCGGTACGGCGTCTTACGCGGTCTATGTGCTGCACATTCCGCTTCTGGCCTGGACGGAGTTCCTGGTCCCGGCAGCCACGCGGGAGACCATCGCCCTACCTGCTGGCATCATTTTCCTAATTGCGGTTACATGCCTGTCATGGTGGTTGACTGTCTATTATGATCAGCCCGTTCAGAAATGGCTGAAAAACCGCCTGAGAAAACAGGCAGGCATTCGCCAGCCGGTCTGATCCAGCGGGCGGTCTATCGATTTAAAATATCGCGATCTCAAATATGCGCGAAAATTGGAGCCGTTATCACGAAGGCCGCGACGAGGCTGATGATCGTCAGTTTTGCCGCTCGCATACGCCGCATTCGGCGGCCGCTCCAGTCATACGTCATACTCACCCTCCACGCAGACGCAACGCCGGTAAGGAACCCTTCGGGCTAGGTGAGACCGATCATGGTCTTTCGCTCAGCTCAGCCGGAAGAATGGTCCGATCCCAAGCACCCCGACACGCCTGATCGCACACGGGACGCCCAATTTCAGTGTTGCCTGATATACGGCTTTTGCCAAGCCACTATTTTCATCGGTGATTTTGATGGCTCAATCGCTGATGGTCGCGAGCTGCCGGCATCATGGTCACTGGTAAAGGGGTGGCAGGCCCTGTATGGCGTAACGCGGCAGTGGTTTCCACGGTCTGACGCGTTCATGTTTGTGGACGCCGAACAGAAACAGCATTTCCTCCGAAATATCGTTGGGGTCGGTCAAGCCATCCTGAAAAAGCTCGATCACCTTGCGGGCTGCATTGTTGTAGAGAGTGAAGTCGTCATCCATGGTGTGTCGGTCATAGCCGAGACCTTCCAGCACGGACTGGAGCATTTTGAGGTCCTGCGACGTGATGATGCAATTGTGGTATGTGGAAGACATGATGTCCTCCTTTCTTGTGGAGTTCACAAAAGCCGGAGCGTCGGGCAGGTGTGCCGTGACGCTTCAACGCTTCGAAACACGGGCGCGCAAGGGAAACCATTCCCGGCCCGTGCCGTCATGCAATGTCATGTAAATGCCGGATAGTTTCTGCCGGTCGATGAAAAGGGGCAGAACGGTGTGGGGGACGGCATACTGGCCTGACGGCGGCAACGCCCTTTAATTACCGATAAGGAAGGGTGCGCCCTTTGGGCGGAATAAGCAAGGGAATTCGGACGGCAGTGCAGGGGATTGGGACTTATAAAATGCCGCCGCCATAAGCAACAAAAAAGGCCGGGGCAATATTGCACCGACCTTCCTCATATCGCTCTCAACACCCGTGCCAGTACATCCGTGGTCAAAAGTCTAAAAGCGACTAAAACAACTGCGAACGACAATTTCATTCGCGCTCACCAGCAGCTGCTATATAAATTATTTAATGGAGTAATGTGGCCAAAACAAGTCTTACATCCATAACGATGCTCTTTTTATCCTGACTTGCCGGCCGATGCCGCATCCTATTTCTTCTTGCCATCCGCAGTCGTGGCATTTGCGAACTTCACCTGCGAACCGGTGGGTGCCGCGGCAGGTGTTTTCGTCTTGTCCTTCTTCGGTTTGCGGACTTCCTTGTTGCTGCGTAATTGACCCTTTGCCATGATCTCATCCTCCTGTGTTGACCGTGGGGCGGTAAAAAACCGCCCGCTATTTCTTGCCGGATCGCTTCTTCGCGGGCACAGGTTCGGTGACGACAATAGTCGCTTCCTGTGCTTCGCGAAGCTGGCGAAGGCGCTCCGTCTTGCGGACGCGCTGGTCTGCTTCGGCATTGATGATCTGCTTTGCCGCGCTATCGGTCAATGATGCTTTGTCCTGCGCGGATAATTTACCGGGTTTGAAAAAAGCTTCTTTTGTAGCGGCCATGGCAGTTCTCCTTCACGGAAGAGCGGTATCGAACGGTTACCGGGTGCGGGCGGCCTTTTTGGGCGCTGGCAGCAGGCCTTCGCGTTGCATTTTCTTCTTTTCCAGCTTGCGGTGACGTCGCACGGCTTCGGCTTGCTCGCGAACGCGCTTTTCCGAAGGCTTTTCATAGGACTCCCGGGCGCGCATCTCGCGGAAAATGCCTTCGCGCTGCATTCTCTTTTTCAGAACGCGAAGGGCCTGCTCTACATTGTTGTCTCTGACGAGTACCTGCAAGAATATCTCCTTTTAGCAGCGGATGCCGCTATTTTCTGATTTTGATCGTATTCAGATTGATCCAGCTCGATCCGGTTTCGCGTGGCGAAGGGTTTTCGGCTTTGCCTAGCCGCGATGCCGTCGACATCATCGCATCTATCTCATCGAGCGCGACGTTGCGCTCAAAATTTTCGTGTTGGAAACGCACCCTGTAGCGAACCGCTCCCTGCGCTTCGGGCAGGACGGATACGATCCGGCCGGGGCCGTCAGGCTGGGTATTGCCAAGCACGCCCGGCTTTAAAAACACGGCGTCGCCGCAATGATAGGGATTTCTGCGCATAAGGACCTCCATGGCCCAAAAACAAAAGGCCGGGCTCTAACCCGACCTCTCACAGTCATTTGCACCTGCAGCCAGTACATCCGTGGTCTGCGGGGCCAAAATGACGAATATTAAGCTGCCTGAAGGTTGTCAGCAGAGCTCTTTCCAGACCGGCGGTCCTGAACGATCTCGTAGCTGATCTTCTGGCCGTCGTTCAGCGAACGCATACCAGCGCGCTCAACAGCGGAGATGTGAACGAAAACGTCCGTGCCGCCGTTGTCAGGCTGAATGAAGCCGAAGCCCTTGGTGGCGTTAAACCACTTTACAGTACCAGTGTTCATAACGATTTTCTTTCTTGGAATCGTTGTGGTTCCCGCGATACCTTGCGGGATTGGATCGATTATTTGAGAGGAAATCCGACGGGGAACAGTCTGTTCCAGAACGACGTCACAAGCAATGGTCGATGATGCAAATATAGGCACAATTTTTGATTTTGCAATGACCGTGCCGGGAAAATAGGGGTCACTTCTCATTTGATTAGCTAAGTCACTGTTTTTGCGCGAAAATATATTGACTTAAGATGCTCGGTGCAGCTGTTTCTCAACCGGCGCCAGGCGTCACGTCCTGGCTGTTATCATCCGGCAGGCTACCGGCGCCCGGCGTCTTTTCATGGTCGGTCAGTGAGGGCTTGGCGTGCGGCCCGGCGGGCGGAATGTCGCTTGCTTTCGAGGGCGCTCTGTCGATAGGTTTCGCTTTTTGCTGCTCAGTCATGGGCGTTCTCCTTTGGCTGGAAAACGCCGGGAAGAGGGCAAAGTTCCGCGACCGCGCAAGGAGAGGACCGGCACTGAGTCGTCAGCGGCGGGATCGCGATTTTTTCTCTTCGCGGTTCATATCGCGTCCGACCCATTTGAAAAACAGGAAGAGGCTGACACCGATAATGATGAGCGGAACGAAGGATTCAAAACTCGACATGATTCACTCTTTCTTCCCCCGGCGATCATTCTACCGGCATGGAAGAGGCGCGTAATCTGCGGAATATCGTCTGTTCTTTTTGGCAATTGTGCCGCCTGCGGCCCGTGCCTTGACACGCCACGGGCCGGAATCGATCAGAGCGGCAACGATTTCACCGACTGCGAACCGCCCTCGCGGGCGCTTTTCAGCGCCGCCACGCCGGTCAGAACGGACATGGCGCCGGCGCGTGATCCGGCACGCTGGCGCAGCCGGTCGTTAGAACCCGGCTTGAAGATCATGTCGCGCATGCGGTTGTCGCCGCCATAGTGGCCGCCCGGCTCATGCGGCACCCATATGCGCTCGACACCGCCACCGAAACTTTTCACGACAAGGATTTCGTCTGCCGGTGGCTCTGTCCAGGGTTGCTTTTCATATTGGCGCATCTCGATGCGGCCCTTGTGGCCGTTAAAGGCGATGTGGTGGCCCTCGATCGGCATATAGGTGTTGAGCGAGTAGGAAACCTGTACGCCACTGGCGTAGCGGATCGAGGCGCTCATCGTATCAGGGATATCGATCTCCTCGCGGAAGACGCAGGCGTCACGCACATAACCGTCAACGCTCGAAGGGTCTTCATAAAGGGCATGGAGGAAGGGATCAGCACCGAGATCCATGAAGTAATCGCACTCATCCTTGTAAGGACAGGTGCGGCAGCGCGTTCCGCGGAACGGGCCGTTCTTGCCATAATGCAGCAATTGCCCGAAGCCCTTTACCTCGACGGGGTCGGAGTCGAGATACCAGTTCAGCAGATCGAAATGGTGGGTGGCCTTGTGCACGAACAGGCTACCGGAATGTTCGGTGAAGGCATGCCAGCGGCGGAAATAATCCGCGCCGTGCTGGTTATCCAGATACCAGTGAAAATCGACCGACGTAACGGTGCCGATCGCGCCATCATCGATCAGTTCCTTGATTCGGGCGGCGGTGGGCGAGAAACGGTAGTTGAAGGAGACGTCGACACGGCGGCCGCTTTTGGCCTCCGCCGCGCGAATGCGATCGATCTTTTCCGGGGTGGTGGTCATGGGCTTTTCGCTGATGACATCGGCCCCGCCTTCCAGCGCGCGGATGATGATGTCGTCATGCGTATCATCAGGCGTGCAGACGATCACCAGTTCCGGTTTCTGCTCCAGCATCATCCGGTCGAAATCGTCGTAAAGTGGTGCGGTCGATCCCATCATGGCGCGAGCCCGTTCGGCGCGCATCAGGTTCAGGTCGCAAATGCCGACGAGTTCGACATAATCGCTCCAGCCGGCCAGAAGTTCGCGGCCCCACATGGTGGTGCCGCGATTGCCGGTGCCGACCAGCGCATAACGTTTGCGTTTCACCCTTTCAGGCATCGTCTTTCTCCCTGACATCTCAACAAACAGTCTTGAAACGCTCGACCACGGTGGCGAGGACCTCGTCCACCGGGCGCGCCTGCCAGCGATGCGAGAAAATCTCCACTTCCTGCGGGCCGTGGAATCCGGCGGCCTCGATCATGGCGCGGAATGCCTTGAGGTCAATCACGCCGTCGCCCATCATGCCGCGATCGTTGAGCGGATCGGTGGTCGGCACCAGCCAGTCGCAGATGTGGTGGGCGAGAATTTGGCCGTTTCTGCCTGCCCGCGCCACCTGTTCCTCCAGCTCCGGGTCCCACCAGACGTGGTAGACATCGATGGCGACGCCCGTTCCGTCGCCCAGCCGGTCGCAGAGATCGAGCGATTGTTTCAGCGTGTTGAAGCAAGCGCGGTCGGCGGCATAGAAGGGGTGCAGCGGTTCGATGGCAAGCGGCACGCCGGCGGCTCGGGCATAGGGAAGAAGTTCGGCCATGCCGTCCTCCACCATCTGCCGCGCACCTTTCAGATCGCGCGAACCGGCGGGAAGGCCGCCCACGACAAGCACAAGGCAGTCGGCCTTCAAGGCCGCGGCCTCATCGACGGCGCGTTTATTGTCCTCGACGGCGAGGCGTCGGCCTTCTGCGTCGATGGCGGGGAAAAAGCCGCCACGGCAATGGCCGGAAAGGCGCAGACCGTTCGCTTCGACGATGCGCGCGGCCTCTTTCAGCCCGACGCCGTGGACCTGCTCGCGCCACGGCGAGATAGTTGTGATGCCGTGGGCGAGACAGGCGTCAACAATGGCGCTGAAGTTGGCGCCTTGCCGCACGGTGGCGAAATTGATGGAAAGGCCTTCAAGGCTCATATCGATATCTCCCGTCGTTCTGCTGCTTCAGCCGATGCCCCGGACCGAAAGGAACGCCTTCATGCGGTGCGTGGCCAGATCAGGCTCGGCCAGCACATTGGCCTTGTCCGCCAGCCGGAAAAGCTCGGCGAAATGCTGCGTGGAACGGGTGCTTTCCTGGCCGCCGACCATGGTGAAATGATCTTGCAATCCGTTGAGATAGGCCAGGAAGACCACACCGGTCTTGTAGAAGCGGGTGGGCGCCTTGAAAATATGGCGTGAAAGCGCCACCGTCGGCTCCAGAATATCGAAGAATTCATTGTCAGCACCGCGCTTCAGGCTGGCTAGCGCCTTGGACGCAGAAGGCGCGATGGCGTCGAAAATGCCGAGCAGGGCGTCTGAATGGCCCTTTTCATCGCCGGCAATCAATTCGGCATAATTGAAATCGTCGCCGGTATACATGCGCACGCCAGCGGGCAGGCGGCGGCGCATGGCAATTTCTTTCTCCTTGGAAAGAAGCGAAATCTTGATGCCGTCGATCTTGTCGGCATTCTCCTCGATCGTCGCAAGGCAGGTGTCCATCGCCACCATATGGTCGCCCGAGCCCCAGTAGCCCTCAAGCGCCGGGTCGAACATTTCGCCCAGCCAGTGGATCACCACTTTTTCGTTCGCATGGGAAAGAACCTTGGCATAGGCCTTGAGATAATCGTCTGGGGAACGGGCGGCGGCGGCCAGCGCGCGGCTGGCCATCAGGATCACACGTCCACCCTGTCCCTGAACAAAATCAAGTTGTTCCAGGTAAGAGTCGATAATCTGGTTCAGACCGTAGCCGCTACCATCGAGGTGGTCGGTGCCGACTCCGCAGGCAATCAGCGCATCCTTGCGGGTGGCCGCTTCCTTCAGCGAACGGGCAATCAGTTCCTGCGCCTGCGGCCATGCCAGCCCCATGCCGCGCTGTGCGGTATCCATGGCTTCGGCGACACCGAGGCCGAGGTCCCAGAGGCGATGACGGAAGCGCAGGGTGGCGTCCCAGTCGATGGCGGGTGTCAGCCACGGGTCATTGTCGGCAAGCGGATCGGCAACCACATGGGCGGCGGCGAAAGCGACGCGGTTGAAATCCGCAGCACTTCGTTTTTCAACCGCGACCGGCGTGCCGGATAATCTGTAGACCTCGATGCTGCGGTCGTCCTTCGGTAGCTTGAGTTCGCTCACGTCAGCCTCCTCAGGAAATGGCGGGAACGTCGAGCCAGCGGCGTTCCTTCCATGATTTCAGCCCCAGTTCGGCAAGCTGCACGCCCTTGACGCCTTCCATCAGGCCATAGGGCCATGGGTCATTGTCCACCAGATGGCGCACGAACATTTCCCACTGCGCCTTGAAGCCGTTGTCATAAACGACATTGTCCGGCACCTCCTGCCAGGTCTTGTAGAAATCGATGGTCTGCGGCTGGTCGGGGTTCCACACCGGCTTTGGCGTGTTGGTGCGGTGCTGGGTAAAGCATTTGGTCAGGCCCGCCACCGCCGAACCATGGGTGCCGTCCACCTGGAAGGTGACGAGATCGTCGCGACGCACGCGCACCGCCCATGAAGAGTTGATGTGTGCGATAGCGCCGCCTTCAAGTTCGAAAGTGGCATAGGCTGCGTCATCCGCATCCGCCTTATAGGCTTTGCCCTGTTCGTCGAAACGTTCCGGAATATGTGTAGCGCCGAGGCAGCTCACCGATTTTACCGGCCCGAACAGATTGTCGAGCACATAACGCCAGTGGCACAGCATATCGAGAATGATGCCGCCGCCATCCTTCAGGCGGTAGTTCCATGAAGGGCGCTGCGCCGGCTGCCAGTCGCCTTCAAAAACCCAGTAACCGAATTCGCCGCGCACGGAGAGGATTTTGCCGAAAAAGCCGCTGTCACGCAGCATGGCCAGCTTGCGGAGACCGGGTAGGAACAGCTTGTCCTGCACCACGCCGTGCTTGATGCCGGCGCTTTCGGCGAGCCGGGCAATCGCCAGTGCCTCTTCCATTGTGTCGGAAATCGGCTTTTCGCAATAGACGTTCTTGCCGGCCTTGATGGCTTTTTCCAAAAGGCTGCCGCGCATCTGCGTGGTGCCTGCATCGAAAAATAGCGTGTCGTCAGGGTTTGCCAAAGCAGCATCGATATCGGTCGTCCAGCGGGCAACATTATGCTTCCTGGCGATTTCCTCGATCTTTGCGCCGTTGCGGCCGACCAGAATGGGGTCCAGCATGACCCTTTCGCCGTTCTTCAACAGCACGCCGCCCTGGTCGCGAATGGCGAGAACGGAGCGCACGAGATGCTGGTTGTAACCCATGCGGCCGGTGATGCCGTGCATGATGACGCCGATACGTTTCATGAATTTCCTCCCAAGGCGGCCTTTTCCCGAAAGTCGCTTAAGTCAAACGTGGTGTTTTGTAACCATTTGGTTATTTGTGGTCGTGAAGAGTGCGATCTGTCAAGGTGTTTTTGGCAGGAAAAATTTGGATTTTGGGAAGGTAGGCTGTGAGCCTCTTTCGCCGCGCTGCAAAAGAAAACGACGCGCTTCGCGAATGCGAATAGCGCGTCGTCGCTGTTGTTAAACGAGAATTCGGTTCTCTTGGCTCAGACTGGCCGCACTGCAGCAAGCAACGTGTTTACGATGTGCTGGCCCCAGCGTTCCAGTTCCGATGGGTCGGTCAGGTCGCGCTGGAAGATCGTCGACAGCGTAAACCGGTTCGAAAGATAGAAAGCGCCGAGCGAAGCGATCGTCAGATAGACATCGATCGGATCGAGACCGTCGCGGAATTCGCCGGTATCGCGGCCCCGGCGTAGCACGTCCTCCAGCTCCGAAATGAAATTCGAATGCATCGCCGTGATCGTCGGAGATTGCCTGAGATAGCGGGCTTTATTGAGGTTTTCCGTGGCGAGAATGCTGAGAAATTCCGGGTGGTCGAGGAAATAATGCCAGGTGAAAAGCGCAAGTTCCCGCAAGCCCTCCGAAGGGGGCTTACGGGTCAGGTCAAGCCGTCTTTCGGTGTGGCGGATGTGGCGATAGGCGTCTTCCAGAACGGCAAGGTAAAGTGCATCCTTGTCGCCGAAATAATGATAGATCATCCGTTTGTTGGTGCCGGCGCGGCGGGCGACGACATCGATCCGCGCCCCTGCCAGCCCCTTGGCCGCCACCTCGCGGCGGGCCGCTTCAAGGATGGCTGCCCGGGTTCTCTCAGGGTTCCGCACCTGTGCGGTGGCGCGTTTGCGCTTGGGCGCCGGAGTTTCTTCTCGGGCCGCATCGAGTGGCTGGTCCTTTGTCGTTTCTTCCATTTCAGCACCCGCTTGACAATGTTTGCGATCGGTGTTCCCATGTAACCAATTAGTTATAAAACGGCAAGTGTCGTTTACGTTCATCATCAATTTGGCAGTCATTAGGGAGGAGTTGCCAATGTCCGTGATGCTTCACAGGAGAGGTGTGCTTTCAGCGGGGCTTGCGGCCCTGTCGCTTGCAGCATTGGGAGGAGGATCGGCGCAGGCTCAGGCCGCGCGCCTTCGCATGTTGTGGTGGGGGTCGCAGGAGCGCGCCGACCGCACCAACAAGGCGATATCGGCCTATAAGCAGGTCAAACCGGATCTCGATATTGCCGGTGAATTTGCCGGCTGGAGCGATTATTGGCCGCGTCTTGCCACGCAGGTGGCGGGCCGCAATGCGCCTGACCTGATCCAGATGGATTATCGTTACATCTTCGAATATGGCCGTCGCGGTGCGCTGGCACCGCTCGATGACTATATCGGCAAGGGCCTGAAGATCGAGGATTTCGGCAAGATGAACATCGATTCCGGCCGGGTCGATGGCAAGCTTTACGGCATCAATCTTGGCGTCAATTCCAGCGCCGTTTTCTTCGACAAGGCGGCCTGGGAAAAATCCGGCGCAACGCCGCCATCGATCGGCCAGACCTGGGAGGAGTTTGCCGAAAACGCAGCCAAGCTCAGCAAAAACAAGCCTAAACCCGGTTATTTCGCCACGGCCGATGCGAGCGGGGTGGAGCCAAGCTTCGAGAACTGGCTGCGCCAGAACGGCAAATCGCTTTATACACAGGATGGCGGCATCGGTTTTGATCCGACGGATGCCACCAAGTGGTTCACGCTGTGGGCGGATCTGCGCAAGAGTGGTGCGTGCGTGCCCGCCGATGTGCAGGCGCTCGACCAGCTCAATATCGAAACCAACCCGCTGACGACGGGCAAGGCGGCAACCGCATTCGCCCATTCCAACCAGTTCGTCGGTTATCAGAAGCTCAACAAGGCGAAACTTGCCATAAGCTCCTATCCGAAGAGCACGAAGGATGGCCCTTCCGGCCACTATCTGAAACCTTCCATGCTCATCAGCGTCGCCAATGGCAGTGCCGGCATCGAGCAGGCGGTTGGCTTCATCAACTTCCTGGTCGCCGACCCGCAGGGCATCGATATTCTGGGCGTTGAACGCGGCGTTCCTGCTTCAGAATCCATGCGCAACGCGCTTACCCCCAAGCTCGATGAGGTCAGCAAGAGCATGGTGGAATATATCGCAGAAATTACCCCCGGCGTCGGCGATCTGCCGCCGGCGCCACCTCCAGGTGCGGGCGAATTTGCCTTTGTCCTGAAACGCACGGCGGAGGAAGTTGGCTTCGGCAAGATTTCGCCTGAAGAGGGCGGTGACCGCCTCGTCAAGGAATCCGAAACCGTTATAAAACGGAAGTGATGGTTTATGGCCTTTCGATCTGAAACTCTTGTGGGGGAGAGCCGTGGCGTGGCTCTCCCGAAACGGGGCGGCCTGAAGCGGATTTTCGACCGCAACATTCACGCCTACCTGTTTCTCCTGCCTTGGCTGATTGGCTTTTTTGGCCTCACGCTGGGCCCGGCGCTGGCGTCGCTTTATCTATCCTTCACCAATTACGACCTGTTGCAGTCGCCGGATTGGGTGGGGGCGGCAAACTATGTGCGCATCGCTACCGATGACCCGAAATTTGCCGCCGCCATGCAGGTGACGTTTACCTATGTACTGCTGTCGGTGCCGCTGAAGCTCATCTTCGCGCTGCTGGTGGCGCTTGCCTTCAATCGCGGCATCAAGGGTTTGACGCTCTACCGGGCGATCTTCTACCTGCCGTCGCTGCTCGGCTCCAGCGTGGCGATCGCCGTTCTCTGGCGTCAGCTTTTCGCGTCCGACGGCCTCGTCAATATGCTGCTCTGGCAAGCTTTCGGTTATGAAGGCCCAAGCTGGATATCGAACCCGGATTATTCGATCTACACGCTGGTCATCCTGTCTGTCTGGCAGTTCGGCTCGCCGATGATCATTTTCCTCGCTGGTCTCAGACAAATCCCGCAGGATATGTATGAAGCCGCAGAAATCGACGGCGCGAGCAAGTGGCGGCAGTTCTTCCGCATTACCCTGCCGCTTCTGACGCCCGTCATCTTCTTCAATGCGGTGATCCAGACGATCGACGCCTTCAAGGCCTTCACCCCCGCCTTCATCATTTCGGAAGGCTCGGGTGGGCCCATCAATTCGACGCTGTTCTACACGCTCTACCTTTATCAGGAAGCCTTCGGTTTCTTCCGAATGGGCTATGCCTCGGCGCTTGCCTGGATTTTGGTGATCATCATCTCGCTGTTCACGGCCTTCTCGTTCCTCAGCGCAAAATACTGGGTGCATTACGATGACTGACGCTGTTACCGCTCCCCGGCCGGGACAAGGCCCGCAACGCTCGCCGCTGAAATCGGTGATGCTCCACACCGCATTGATCATCGCCTCATTCGCGATGCTCTATCCGATCCTGTGGATGATTTCAGGTTCGTTCCGTCCGCAGGATGAGCTGTTCGGCTCGTCTTCGCTCATCCCCTCGTCGGTCGATATCGGCGGATATATTCGCGGCTGGAGCGGGCTGCAGGTGAGTTTCGGGCAGTTCTTCTGGAACTCCTTCTTCATCTCGGTACTGGCCACCATAGGAAACGTGGTCGGCTGCTCGCTCACTGCCTTCGCTTTTGCCCGGCTTCGGTTCGGCGGGCGCAATTTCTGGTTCGCGCTGATGCTAGGCACCTTGATGCTGCCCTATCACGTCGTGCTCATCCCGCAATACATCCTGTTCCTGGAAATGGGCTGGGTGAACACCTCGCTGCCACTGATCGTGCCGAAATACCTCGCGACGGACGCCTTCTTCATCTTCCTGATGGTGCAGTTCTTCCGCGGCATTCCGCGTGAACTGGATGAGGCGGCTGTCATGGATGGCTGCTCGCCCTTCCGCATCTACTGGAAGATCATGCTGCCCCTGTCGCTGCCGGTGCTGGCAACGGCCGCCATCTTTTCCTTCATCTGGACCTGGGACGACTTTTTCGGGCCACTGATCTATCTGAACGACATCAACACCTACACCGTGCAGCTCGGTCTCAGATCCTTCGTGGATTCCACCGGCAGCTCGGACTGGACCTCGCTTTTCGCCATGTCCAACCTGTCACTGGTGCCGGTCTTCCTGTTCTTCCTGTTTTTCCAGCGGCTGCTGATCGAAGGCATCGCCACGACGGGAATGAAACGCTGACCGAGAACGCATTTTATAAGACCATCAATACTGTCGCGGCTGCCTTTGGCGCGGCGCGACAGTCGGGAGAAACAGCATGGCAAGCAGCATTACTCTGGAAAAAATCGTCAAGCGGTTCGGTGCTTTTCCGGTCGTTCACGGTATCGATCTCAAGATCGAACCGGGCGAATTCACCGTTTTCGTCGGCCCTTCGGGCTGTGGCAAATCCACGCTTTTGCGCATGATTGCCGGGTTGGAGGAAATCTCAGAGGGCGATCTTCGCATTGATGGCGAAAGGGTCAACGAAACAGCCGCCTCCAAGCGTGGCATCGCCATGGTCTTCCAGTCCTATGCGCTCTATCCGCATATGAGTGTCTACAAAAACCTTGCATTCGGTCTGGAAACGGCGGGTTACAAAAAACCGGAAGTCGAGGCACGGGTGCAGAAGGCTGCCGATATCCTGCAGATCGGCCCGCTGTTGCAGCGCAAGCCGAAGGCACTTTCGGGCGGCCAGCGCCAGCGTGTCGCCATCGGCCGGGCCATCGTGCGCGAGCCGAAAATCTTCCTCTTCGACGAGCCGCTTTCCAACCTCGATGCCGAACTGCGCGTGCAGATGCGCGTCGAAATCGCCAAGCTGCACCAGACGCTCGGCAGCACCATGATCTATGTGACCCATGACCAGGTAGAAGCCATGACCATGGCCGACAAGATCGTCGTCCTGCGCGACGGCCGCATCATGCAGGTTGGTCGCCCGCTCGATCTTTACAACAATCCCGCCAACCAGTTCGTCGCCGGTTTCATCGGCTCGCCAAAGATGAATTTTCTATCCGCAAAAGTGGCTTCAGGCGACACCTCCAACCGCACCATCGAGGTCGCGGGCCAACGCATCATATTGGAGAAGCCGGTCGCCGCTCAACAAGGCGAGCCGCTCACCTTCGGCGTGCGTCCGGAGCATGTGAACCCCCAATCGCAATCCTCGCTCGGCGAAGCCTCCATCCAGCTCGTCGAACATCTCGGCGGCTCGACTGTGGTTTACACCAGCACGCCCGATGGCCAACCGGCGACAGTGCTGCTGGACGGCCAGCGCCATATCCGCATCGGCGAGACCATTCCCTTTGCGTTTGATTTGGAGAAGACGCATCTGTTCGGGGCGGATGGGCGGCGGATATAGTGCCGCATTGGGAACTGTCTTATGCAGCGTGTCTGGGGCGTCCTGGTCGCCGGGGACGAAAATGAGCATGTAATAAAAGCGGGTCGCGCTGGCTGGCCCGTAACAGCATCTTCACTGCATGGCTTACCGGTGTACCAGCGCGGTAGTTGTTCCATGTCCTCAAGGTCACACCAAGAAAATCCGCTGCCTCATTGTTGGAGAGGCCGGTGTCCTCCTGCCATTTACGCAGGTCGTCGACGTCAAAGTCGCGCTGGTCCTCGGCAATCTGGTAAAGATGATAAGCGTCGATTGCGAGATCATTGCCGTCCCATTCCACGCTGGCGCCATAGTCGGTGACCTTCGCGGTCTCCCAGATGCCCGCTGACCGGAGGGGAGCGAGCAACTCTCCCCCCGTTGCGATCCACCCCGTCAGATTGGCGGTTGACCGTCTACCATCGACCCAGTCGATCGTGAGAGAGCTCGGCAGGGTGGGCAGGATGGTTTTGACGCGTGGTGTCATGACTTGCTTCCCTTTTCTGCAATGGGAAAACGCGGATTCGTGCGATTCCACTCCTCAACAATCAGGCTTGCATTGGCTTTCGCCCATTCCAAAGCTTCGGCCTCCGCCCTGCGGGATAGTTTGCCACGCAGGATTTCCAGACTTCCTATGTCGACAAGTGCATCCCCATCAGGTGTTATGATGTGGAAATGTGGTGGCAGGTGATCGTTCGCATACACGCGTATGATGATGTTTCCGATTTGAACAAGCTTGCCCATCCAGCACCCATATTACTCAACAAATATAGTGCATAATTTTCACTGTGTGAAGTGTGGCTGGAGGATATTTACGATGAGCAGGCGGGTTCTAGGATCTGCCGAGAACCTTCCGAAGCGCCACGGCATCTTCAGCGAACTGACCGATATCGTCACCCCTGACGAATTCCAGCATTGCGTAAGCCGTTTTGTCCCAATCGCTTTTCGGCAAAGCCTCAACGCACGACCGCCAATAATCAGCGCGCTCGCCAAGCCGCAGTCGGCTGGCATCGGCAAGCCAGGCGAAGACGTGCAGGTGACAGATGCGCGGGCCGAGGGCGGCGATTTCGGTCAGGGCGTCAGCGAGTGGCAGGCCGGGTGCGGGTTGCCAGTAGAAGAAGAGATTGGGAGCGGTCAAATCCTGTGCCAGTTGCAGGGCAGAGGGCAGGGTGTCGGTGAGCGAATGGGGGTGGTATTCGAGACCGATGGTCATGCCGTAGTCTTCCGCCCGGCGGGCAATATTTGCCAGCGCCTGCGTTGCTTTGCGGCGTTCCGCCAATGAATAATCCATGGAGGAGCGTTTACGGTGGCCCGGCCAGATGCGGATGTGGCCGGTGCCGAGTGCCCTGGCGGTCTCCAGAACCGCCGTCACATCTTCCGGGGCAAAATCCGGCGCGAAGATATAGGAGCCGTAGGAGGAGATGGTGAGGCCGGCTCTGGCCGTGCGTTCTGCCACGTCTCTTGCCTTGTCCAGATCGCCCGGTGGCGCGTGGATATCCGCGCCCCATTCGATCGCCTTGATGCCGTTTGCGGCGGCCAGATCGATGACGGCCTGCGGCGACAGGGAGCGGAATGTGACGGAGCAGAGGCCGGGCTCGAAAAATCTCATGCGATCAATTCCAGATGTTCAGGCAGCACCTCCTGCTCCAGCACCCGGCCGTGACAGAAACGTTCGATCTCGGCAATCGCCATGTCTCCGAGACGAGCACGCTCGAGGCCGGTGGCGCCGGCGATATGCGGCGTCAGGAACACATTCGGCAGGCTGTAGAAAGGCGAATCCGCCGGCGGCACCTCCGGATCGGTCACGTCGATGACCGCTTCGATGCGACCGGTCTTCAGTTCTTGCAAAAGCGCGTCTTCATCCACAAGCGCGCCGCGCGCCGTGTTGATGAGCGTTGCACCATCCTTCATCCGGGCGAGCTCCGCCGCCCCGATCATATGCCGGGTTTGCGGCAGGGATGGCGCATGCAGGGATATGACGTCGCTCATGGCCATCAGTTCATCGAGCGATACGAGACGCACGCCGAGCCGTTCCGCCTCCATCGGGCTTAGAAAGGGGTCAAACAGGATAAGATCGAGATCAAAGGGGCGCAGGAGGGCGATAACGCGCCGTCCGATCCGCGATGCCCCGACGATGCCCACGGTAAGGCCGAGATTGCCGATGGGCTCGGATTGCAGTCGTTCGACGTTGCTGCGCCCGCGATCCCGCTCATAGAGGCGCCTGAAGCCGAAGGTGCGTTTGCCTGCCAGCAGGATCATCGCCAGCGAAAATTCGGCAACCGGCTGTGCATTCGCCTCCGCCGCGCTGCATACGGTAATGCCGCGTTCGAATACCGCCTGCGAGAGGAAATATTTGACCGTGCCAGCGGCGTGGGAGATCAGCTTCAGTCGTGGCATCAGCGCCAGCTCCCGTGTGCCGATATCGGGACAGCCCCAGCCGGTCAGGAGAATATCCGTGCGTTTCAGCCGGTCCTGCACGGATGGATCGTGAAAATCGCAGATCCGCTCCACATCAAGGATTTCAACGTGTTGCGACAGCTTTTCGAGCGCCTGCGGTGTCAATACATGCTGCGTTCGCTTCGGGTCCATGGCAAGGCTGAGACGCGGAAGCGGGCTCGTCATTGCGGTTCTCCCGCCATGGCGCTGACGGAAACGCCCATTTCCGCAAACAGGCGGTCGAGCGCCTCAAGGTCCGGGCGTGCGGGAACGGTGGCGACCGCTTTTTCGCTTTCGGCTCCGGTGACGCCTGCAAGGACGGCGCAGACGAGCAGGGTTTCGCCAGCCGGAATCTCGCCACGCAATTGCGGCACCGTGGTCTTGGCGTTGATGAGATTGGTATTGGGCAGGGCCTTCAGCGCCACGCCCTGACGGCTTATTGTGGAGCCGAGATCAACGATTGCAGATATGTCGGTGTCGCAATGGGCTGTCGCCCGCCCCCCGGTCTCATTTACGATGTCGCGGTCACCATCGTTGCGGTTAATCGCAAAGCCGCCTTCGGTAACGAAAAGGGTGCGCGCGGAGGTGATGCGGTGCAGTCTTATATGCCAGTCACCGGCCGCAACCAGCGTCGTTTCCACCGTCACATCCGCAAATGGCTTCCACGTCGCGCGCAGATTTGCCCCGGCCAGCAAAACATGCTGATTGGTCTCACGCACGCGGTAGTGCAGGCTGTCATCGGAGAAGGCCAGCATATTGTCAAAACCATTGGTCTTGAAGCCGCGCTCATCCACTTCCACGCCAAAGCCGTAACGCGAGGAATAGGCGAATTTGGCATATTTCTCCGGCCCGCCACGCATGGCGAGGTTTTCCTGTCCGCTGGAAAGCGCCGTGACGTTGCCTTTGGCGCGCATCATCACCATGCCGGGATGGATGAGCGGCCGTGGTTTGACTGATATTTCTGGCAGGGTCTCTTCCGCCTGCCAGAAGGGGTGGCTTTCGGGCAGCGCCAGCGGCAGGAACACCTTGAAGGCCCAATAGGGTGAACCGGCGGAATTATAGCTCTCCGACATGGTGAGCTGCGGATAGGCATAACCAATGGAGAGCACGCCATCCCGGTCAGCAATCGGCTTCTCGGCCCACCAGCGCAGATGGCTGAGATAAAGCCCCTTGATCTCGCCCCAGGGCAGCGCCTCCTCATCGGCGAAGGCAAGACCGGCCCAGAAGCCGCCGCAGGCGAAGCGATAGGTCATGGAGCGGCCGAAGGCGAGCGTGCCACCATCTTCATCGAACCAGCTGGCGAAATCGCCGGCGAAGAGGCGGGCACGCTCGCGATAACGTTTGGCGTAGGCATCGTCAGGCTTGCTAAGCCTGGCATAGATCAAGCCGTAAAAATGCATGGCGAAGGCGATATAGTGGTCAATGCGGCGATAGTTTCCGTCACGATACCAGCCATCGGCAATGTAGAAATCGTCCAGTTCCCTCTGGAATGTCTCGGTCAGGCTACGGTCGAAATCGATGCCGAGATGGTCGAGCGCCATATCGACCATCACCCGGAAGAACTTCCAGTTATTGTCGGCATAATTGCGTTCGCGCGCCGTCAACAGGTAGCGGCTTACATTCTTTTTCTGTGCGTCGGACAGGGGCTCCCACAGGTGCTGCGGCGCAAGCCGCAGCGCGAAACCAAGCGCTGCAAGCTCGACCAGCCGCTGATCCCTCTGGCGCACATCGCCCCAGTAGTCGGGATGCGAAGGATCGGTTCCGTTGGCGATGCCCTTTGCCAGAAGCGGCCAATGGTCGAAATGATCGCCGCTCAGCGCAAGTGGCGCGATGCCCCAGAGCGGTCTGGCAAATCCTTCCAGATCGGCTGCGGCCCGGTCGAAATGCGCGGCGGTGCCGCTTAGCGTTACTCTTGCACCGCCGGGTGAAAAATAGGGCAGAAGCGGCGCGAAACTGTCATCCAGCGCCCGCCGGACATCGGCGCGGGTTTTGAGCGGATTGCCATGCAGGGGGTTGAATCTCGCCATGTCGCGTCGGACTACCGTGTCATGCATCGCGTGCCGCCTTTCCGGTCTTTTTCGCTTGTCCGGCGGTCTGCCCTTCCACCAGATGAACGCCAAGCTGCACATGCCGGGCATTGGCGGAGGGTTCCGTCATTCGCCGCCGCAGCAGCTCCACCGCTTCGCGGGCGATTTCACGGCGATCGACCCTGATCGTGCTGAGCCTTGGCGTGGAGAGTTCGGCAAAGGGCAGGTCATCGAAGCCGATGATGGAAAGATCGTCCGGCACGCCGAGGCCAAGCTCCTGCGCTGCACCCAGCGCGCCGAGTGCAATCGCGTCATTCATGCAGAATATGCCTGTTATCTCGGGGTTTTTGGCGAGCAGCTGGCGAACCGCATCGCCGGCCTGCCCAAAGCCGCTCTCCGCCGTTGAAAGCAGGAATTCCTCATAGGTGGCTCCCTCTTCCTCGAGGATTGTCTGCCGGAAGCCGCGCATGCGCTCCCTTATGGTGTGACGATGATGCGGGCCGATATAGGCGACTTTGCGGTGGCCGAGTTCCAGAAGCCGCCGCGCCGCCATCGCGCCGCCGTAAAAATTGGAAGGCGAAACACAGTCCAGCAGCATTGCAGGATCCGCACTGTTGACCAGAACCGGCTGCAACACACCCTGTGTGATGCGGTGAATGATCTCCTCTTCCGGATCGAGACCAATGGCGAGAAGGCCATCCACCTCGCAGACCCGCTGCGTCAGGGCGTCATCGATCTGCTTCTGGTGCAGGAGCCGGATATCGAGTTCGAAACCATCGGTCTGGGCAAGGCTGCGCAAGGTGTCGAAAATGTCGTGATAAAAGGCGCCGATATCGCCGGTCGCTCTTTCCGCAGCCATCAGCGCAAGGATTGTTTTGCCCTCCAGGGTCACGCCGCTGGCCTGGTTTCCGACCGGGCGTAGCGGGTAACCAAGCTCGGCGGCCACACCCAGCACCTTCGTCTGGATCGAGGCGCTTATGCCTTTTTCCCCTGCGAGAACACGAGAAACCGTGCTGATGGAGACACCGGCGCGCTGGGCGATATCCGACTGGCGCGGGCGGCTGATGTCGGGCGTATCGTTCATATTGTCTCCTGCGCTTGCAAAAAAATCTATTGTGATGCAAATATTGCAAACTAAGAAAATTTGCAAGAAATTAAGTGACATCTGAAAAATTTGCAAAACGCGGGAGGAGCAGATGCAAATGATCGATAGACGTGGATTTTTGGTGACGGCGGCGTTGGCCGGTCTGGTGGCTGCGGCGGGCGGTTTTCGCGCCATGGCGGCGGAAACCAGGCTTCGTTGTGTGTGGTGGGGCTCGGCGGATCGCAACAAGCGCACCAATGAGGTGATTGCGCTTTACCAGAAGGCGGATCCGCAAACGGTTGTCAGCGGCGAGATGATCGCCGGTTCCGATTATTGGACCAAGCTTGCGACCTCGATGGCGGGGCGCAATGTCGCCGATATCTTCCAGCTGGAGCCTTCCACGATTGCCGATTATTCCGGTCGTGGCGCCTGCATGGAACTCGACCAGTTCGTCGGCTCGGCGCTCGATCTTTCCAACTTCGGCAAGAGCGAGATCGATCTTTGCCGCATCGACGGCAAGCTCTACGGCGTCGGCCTCGGGCTCAATTCCTTCTGCATGATGTATGACGCCGAGGCGCTGAAAGAGGCGGGGGTCTCCATGCCAGCGGGGCAGATCACCTGGACGGCCCTGGCGGAACTGGCGCGCGATTTCAAGAAGAACGGTCCGGCGAAACGAAATTACTGGGCGGTACCCTATGGCGCACGGTATCACTATGTTTTCGATGTCTGGCTGCGCCAGCGCGGCAAGCTCCTGTTTCAGGATGGCACCATCGGTTTCAATAAGGAAGACGCCAAGGAGTGGTTCGCTTATTGGGAGAAGCTACGCGAGGACAAGCTCTGCGTTTCCGCCGATATCCAGACGCGGGATGACAATACCATTGAATCCAACGCGCTGACGCTTGGCAATTCGGCCATTGGATTTGCCTATTCCAACCAGCTCGTGGGCTATCAGGCTCTCAACAAGAAGGCGCTCTCCATCGGCATGCTGCCGGGTGAGGGAGAAGGCAAACCGACCGGACATTATTACCGGCCGGGACTTATCTGGTCCATTTCTTCCACCTCCACCAATCCGGAAGCGGCGGCGAAATTCATCAATTTCTTCGTCAACGATGTCGATGCCGGCAAGGTTCTCGGTGTCGAGCGCGGTGTGCCGCCGGCGAAGAAGGTGCGCGAGGCGGTCCTGCCGAGCCTCAATGAGACCGAGCGCAAAACGGTGGATTACATCGAGAGTCTGTCGGGCAAGCTCGATCCCTATCCGGAACCGGCTCCGATCGGCGCCAATGAATTCGACCGTGGGGTGATGCGCCCGATTGCCGATTCGCTCGCCTTTGGTCGCGCCAGCGTCGATGAGGCGGCGCAGAATCTTGTCGACACCGGCACGCGGACCCTGCGCAAGCGCGGTTGACGACAAAAAGGGCGCCGCCATGCGGTCTCGCGGCCGCGTGGCGGTGCCTTTTTCATGAGGCGTGACGGGATGAGCGGCGCATTAAGCCCTTTATGACAAACAGGGCTGGACAAGGGTAGGGCATTTAAGCCAGAAATTCTGATCTGGATCGATAAATCTGAAGATTAGACCATGGCGCCCAATTTCCTCCTCGTTGATGCTGAAAAAGAATTCGATGTGCTGAAGGCGGCGGCGTCGATGATCCGCGTACAGATATTGAAGTTGCTGCACGAGGCGAGTGGCCTCAACGTCAACGAAATTGCGCAGAGGCTGGAGTTGCCCCAGTCCACCGTTTCCGCCGGCGTGGCCGTTCTGGAGGAGGCGGGGTTGCTGCGAACCGAGACGCGCAAGGCGCGCAAGGGCAACCAGAAAATCTGCTTTGCCACCTGCGACGAACTCATCGTTTCATTCCGGAAACCCGAGGTGCCGGTGGTCTCGAATTACATTGCGGTCGCCATGCCGCTCGGCCTCTATACCCAGAGTTCTGTTACTGCGCCCTGCGGTATCTGCTCGCCGGAGGGTATTATCGGACTACTCGATGTGCCAGATACTTTCATGGATCCAGACCGGATGAAGACCGCGCTGCTTTGGCTGACATCTGGCTTCGTGGAGTATCAGTTCCCCAATAATGCCAAGATTCAGGGGCGCGAAGTCGAGGAAATCGAGTTTTCGATGGAGGTGAGCTCCGAGGTACCGGGAACCCACAGCAACTGGCCCTCCGATATCACGCTGTCCGTCAACGGCAAGGAAATCGGCGTCTGGACCTCGCCCGGTGACTTCGGCGACAAAAGGGGCGTCTTCACGCCGGACTGGTGGAAACTGTCCGGTTCCCAATACGGGATGCTGAAAACCTGGCGTATCACGCCACAGGGAACCTATGTCGACGGGACGCGGATTTCGGGTGTCACGCTTGCGGACATCGATCTTGCCAGCCACCGTTCCATCCGGTTGCGCATCGAGGTCAAGGCCGATGCGAAACATCCCGGCGGGTTGAATATATTCGGCCGCGGTTTTGGCAATTACGACCAAGACATCATCCTGCGCCTGCGCACCGCAGACTGAACTCCAAATTTTCAAAAGTATGATTTTCGCGGTTGACAGGCGTGGATTCCCTCGGCAACTATATTATCAAATATGGTTTATATCATATTTTAAGATATAGATGCGCATGGGAGGAGAGCCTATGAAAGCGCGGGTTTCAGTCCACCGGGACTTCCGGATTGGGCGCATCGACGATCGCCTATATTCCGCGTTCATCGAACATATGGGGCGGGCGATCTATGGCGGGATTTATGAGCCCGGCCATCCGCAGGCGGATGCGAACGGCTTTCGCAAGGACGTCCTGAAGTTCGTACAGGACCTGAAAATCCCCGCGATCCGCTATCCCGGCGGCAATTTCGTGTCAGCCTATCGGTGGGAAGACGGTATCGGCCCCCGCGATCAGCGCCCCATTCGCCTCGACCTTGCCTGGCGTTCGAAGGAAACCAACCAGATCGGCATCAATGAATTTGCCGACTGGGCGCAGATGGCCGGCATCGAGATGATGCTTGCCGTCAATCTCGGCTCCCGTGGTCTGGATGATGCTCGCAACTTCCTCGAATATGTGAATTTTCCAGGCGGCACCGCTCTCAGCGATCTGCGCCGCAGCCACGGCACGGAGAAACCGCATGGCGTGAAAATGTGGTGCCTCGGCAACGAGATGGATGGCCCCTGGCAGATCGGCCATAAGACAGCTGTGGAATATGGCCGTCTGGCCAACGAAACTGCCAAGGCTTTCAAGGGTTTCGATCCGACAATTGAAGCGATCGTCTGCGGCAGCTCCAATGACGGCATGCCGACGTATCCCGAATGGGAGCGTGAGGTGCTGGAGGAGTGCTACGAGAATGTCGATCACATCTCGCTGCACAAATATTTCGGCAATAGCAGCCGCGACACTCTGAATTATTTCGGCAAGATCGAGGAAACCGGGCGTTATATCCAGACGATCGCCGGCGTCATCGATTATGTGAAGGCAAAGAAGCGCGCCAAGAACGATGTGTCCATCTGCTTCGACGAATGGAACGTCTGGTATCACATCCGTGAAGAAGACGGCAAACGCATCAAGAGCTGGGATTGGCCGGAAGCGCCGGCACTTCTGGAAGAGACTTACAACTTCGAAGATGCGCTGTTCGTCGCGGGTCTGCTGAACGAGTTTATCCGCCGTTCGGACCGGGTGCGCATCGCCTGCATCGCCCAGCTCGTCAACGTCATCGCCCCCATCCGGGCGGAAAAGAACGGGCCTGCCTGGCGCCAAACGATCTATTATCCCTATCAGTTCGCCTCGCTTTATGGTCGCGGCGTTGCGCTTAATGTTGCGGTCGATTGCCCGACTTATGACTGCAACGCGGCCGACGACGTCAAATATCTCGATGTCGCCGGGGTTTATGATGAAGCCGAAGGCATGGTGACGCTGTTCGTGCTGAACCGGCATTTGACTGAGGCGGCCGATATCAATGTCAGCCTCACCGGGTTCTCGTCGGCAACACTCGACCTGCATCTGGCCATGGCGGGATATGACCTGCGTGTCGGCAACGGGCCGGATCAGCCGGATCGTGTCGTGCCGGTGCCCGGCAGTGGCGTTGCTGTTGAGGACGGGGCGCTGAAGGGATCGGTGCCTGCGCTGTCCTATCACGTTCTGCGCCTGAAGGTTCAGTGAGGCGGCCATGGGTGTCCGTCTCAACAATGTCGCCAAGTCTTTCGGATCGTTTGCCGCGATCCGGGACGTCTCGATGGAAATCCCGACCGGCAGCTTTGCGGTCTTCGTCGGGCCTTCCGGTTGCGGCAAATCCACGCTGCTGCGCATGATCGCCGGTCTTGAGGAGACCAGCGGCGGACGTATCGCCATCGACGACCGTGATGTCACGGCCGTCGAGCCGGCCGATCGCGGTGTGGCCATGGTGTTCCAGAACTATGCTCTTTATCCACATCTGTCGGTGTTCGAGAACATGGCTTTCAGCCTTCGGCTTGCCCGCAGGCCGAAAGCGGAGGTGAATGAAAGAGTGGGCGAGGCAGCCCGCATCCTGCAGCTCGAAGACCATCTGCATAAAAAACCGTCGCAGCTTTCCGGTGGGCAGCGGCAGCGCGTGGCGATCGGCCGGGCGATCGTGCGACAGCCGAAGGTGTTCCTTTTCGATGAGCCGCTTTCGAACCTCGATGCGGAGTTGCGCGTGCAGATGCGGCTGGAACTCACCCGGCTTCACCGCAAGCTCGGCGCCACGATGATCTATGTCACGCATGACCAAGTGGAGGCCATGACGCTTGCGGACAAGATTTTCGTGCTGAAAGGCGGCGTTGTGCAGCAGGCGGGTGCACCGCTCACCCTTTATGACGATCCTGATAACCGGTTCGTGGCCGGTTTTATCGGCTCACCGGCAATGAACTTCCTGCAGGCGCAGATTGTCGAACAGCGAAACGGCGTCGTGACACTTGCGCTCGATGGCGGCGAGAGACATCTCGAAGCACGGCTTTCACAGCCTGTTTCCGCCGGCCAGCGGGTCGAGATTGGCGTTCGGCCCGAGCATCTTACGATAAAACAGGAGGGCGCCTTGCCCGTCAATGTCGAGGTAGCGGAGGAGCTGGGGGATGTTTCCTATCTCTACACCCGCGCGCCCTCGGGCAAGGAAATCATCGTGCAGCGGCAGGGCTCACGCGAAAGCCTCGCTGGCCGGTCCGTGTCGCTCAGCGCTTCGCCAGACCACATTCTGGTTTTTGATAGCGACGGCAAGAGATTGCGATAGGCGCGAGGAGGCGCCTTTCGATGAGCAGACCACCTCTTCAAGGGGTGTTTCCACATAAACGGGAGGAGTGAACGATGCGACTGATCAAGACATTGCTTGTTGGCACGGTTCTGGGCTTGACCGCCCTGCCGGCGCTGGCCAAACAGGATATCGTCTGGTGGGACTTTCTGTCCGGCGGCGACGGCGTGCGCATGAAGGCGCTTATCGATGCCTTCAACAAGGAGCACCCGGATATTCAGGTCAAGGGAACGACGCTCGAATGGGGCGTGCCCTTTTATACCAAGGTGCGGACCGCTTCTGCCGTCGGCGAGGGTCCTGATGTCATGACCTACCACCTCTCCCGCGCGCCGCTGGCGCTGCAGGAAAAGGTGCTGAGCGAGATCAACGACAAGGACCTCCAAGATGCCGGTCTGAAGAAGGACGATTTCTTCAGTGCACCGCTCGAAGCGGCCACTCATGACGGCAAGCTGTACGCCGTGCCTTTCGATATTCACGCGCTTATTCTTTATTACAATGCCGATCTTCTCAAAGGCTCGCCCTATATCGATGCCGAAGGCAAGCTGACCGGCATCAAGACGATGGATGACTTTGAAAAGGCGTTGGCTTGGGCGAAGGAGAAAGGCGTGGAAACGCCGGTCACCTATCAGTCCGGCGGTGAAGCCGGTGTCTGGCGTGTCTTCTATACCTTGTTCTCACAGCAGGGCGGCGAACTCGTTACCAATGGCGAAGTCCTGGCCGGTGACAATGCCGAGAAAGCCGCCAAGGCAATCGACACCATGTCGAAATGGCGTGAAAACGGCTGGGCGCCGGAGCAGGCGGAATATCCGGCCTCGGTTGCGCTCTTCTCCGCCGGAAAATCAGCCTTCCAGCTGAACGGCGTATGGGAAGTGCCAACCTACAAGGATCTGGAAAAGAACAACAAGCTGGGCTTCAAATGGAGCGCGGTCGAGGTTCCGCCCTTCATGGGCAAACGCGCCACCTGGGCGGATTCACATGCCTTTGCCATTCCCAACCAGGGCGACAAGACCGTTTCGGGTGAGAAGCGCGCCGCCGTCATGAAAGTGATCGGCTGGATGGAAAAACACGCCATCAGCTGGGCCGATGCCGGCCATATTCCGGCCTATAAATCGATCACCGAAGGCAGCGACTACAAGGCAATGCAGCCGAACGCCACCTATGCGTCGCTTGCGGAGGCCGCCGTGTTCGATCCGAAAACGACGATCACGGGCGTCGCTTCGCCCGCCTATGACGCGGCGCTTAACGTCATCGCTCCGGCCATTCAGGGCTTCATGAGCGGCACGGATGCGGTGGAGCAGATCAAGGAAGAGCTGCAAAGCAAGCTGAAGTGACGCGAAACCAGCCCTCCGGCCTTTGGCCGGAGGGCGCCTGCAATGCGTGAAGTTCCGGAGACAGTCCATGGCTATGATTGAAAACCGGCGCAAGAAATCGCTGATCGCGCTGTCGATGGTGGCGCCGTTCATCGTGGTCTTCGCCACCTTCTTCCTTTATCCGCTAATCGAAATGGTGCGCATGAGTTTCACCGATGCGCCGCTGATCGGCGACGGAAACTGGGTGGGGCTGGCCAACTACACCAAGCTGCTGAGTGACAAGCTTTTTGTCACCTCCCTCAAGAACAACGGCTATTTCGTGCTTCTGACCGTCGTGCCGACGACAGTCATCGCCCTGATGATCGCCCTTGCCGTCAGCCGCCTGTCGGGTGTGAAACAGACGATTGCCATGAGCCTTTTCTTCCTGCCCTATGTGCTGCCGGTGTCCGTCGTCACGGAAATCTGGGCGTGGATGCTCGATCTTCAGTTCGGCATTCTACAGCCGGTCATTTCGCTTATTGCCGGAAAACCGGTTGCAGTTTTCAAGAGTCCATACTGGGTGATGCCGATGGTTGCCGTCGTCACCATCTGGTGGACGAATGGCTTCAACGTGTTGCTGTTCATCGCGGGTCTGCGCAATATTCCGGCCGAGCTTTACGAGGCTGCCTCACTTGATGGGGCGACGATGTGGCAACGCTTCTGGCGCGTGACCTGGCCGCTGTTATGGCCGGTGACAGCCCTCGTGCTCACCCTGCAATTGATCCTGCAACTGAAGATATTCGACCAGATTTATCTGCTCAGCGGCGGCGGACCCTTCAATTCCAGTTTCGTGTTGCTTCTCAAAGTTTATCGTGAAGCCTTCCAGCTCAACAATGGCGGTTATGCCTCCGCTGTCGCTACCGTGCTGTTCCTGCTCATCATGATCGTTTCCATTCTCCAGTTCCAGCTGCTGCGCATCCGGAGGAACTCATGAGCCTCACAAGAAGACTAGAAAACATTATCCTGACAGTGCTGACCTTTTCTGCGGCACTGGTCTGGATTTTCCCGCTCTACTGGACATTCGTGACGTCCATCCGTTCGGATGAGAATGTCGCGGGCAATACATCGCTGATCCCCGATGAATTCAGGCTGAGCGCCTATGTCAGCGCCATCTTCAATACGAAATTGATGAACTGGTATATCAACTCCGTCGGCACGGCGGCGATCGTTACCGTGTCGGTCCTGCTGATTTCGATGTTGTGCGCTTATGCCCTGTCGCAGATACGCTTTCCGGGCCGACGGCTGCTTTACGGGATCGTGCTGGCCAGTTTCATGGTGCCGGCGCAGACGCTGGTCGTCACGCAGTTCATCCTGATGAAGAACCTCAACCTCATCAACACCTGGGCGGGCATCATCCTGCCGCAGCTGATCACGCCCATCGTCATCATCGTTTACAAGCAGTTCTTCGACAGCGTGCCGAAGGAGATGCGCGAGGCGGTGGTTCTGGATGGCGGCGGCGAATATACCATTCTGTTCAAGGTCTATCTGCCGCTGAACTGGGGCATCACGACCGCCATGGCGATCGTGACGTTCATCACGGTGTGGAACGCCTTCTTCTGGCCCTTCCTCGTCGTCACCTCGGAGAACATGATGACGATCCCGGTCGGTATTACCCAGGTCAACGACACATTCGGGGTCGCCTATGCGCGGCTGATGGCCATCGCCATGCTGGCGGCGCTGCCTGTTATCATCGCCTATGTCATCTTCCAGAGGCGGGTAACGGAAGCGATCATGATCTCGTCTGGCGTGAAAGGGTGAGGGCAGCGCTACTCAAATGATGTGGGCATTGTGAAGGGCGGTCAGCACCTCGTTTTTGAGGTTTGCGAGTTGCGGCGACCGCCGGTCACGCGGGCGCGGCACGTCCACCTCTATCCGCTGCTGGATACGGCCGTCATGGGCGCCCATCATGTAGATCCGGTCGCCGAGATAGAGCGCTTCGTCAATATCGTGGGTGACGAGAAGGAAGGAAATGCCGCGCTGTTCGACCAGCTTCAGCACCAGGTCCTGCAATTTCATCCGCGTGAAAGCATCGACCGCGCTGAAGGGCTCATCGAGCAGCAGAATGCGCGGTTCGGTATAAAGCGCCCTTGCGATCGCCACACGCTGTGCCATGCCGCCCGAAAGGGCCTTCGGCATCGCGCCGCCATGGCCACTCAGACCGACATCGTCAATCAGCCTTTCCACGCGCCCGACATCATATTTCCTGCCGGCGGCATAACCGATGTTTTCAGCCACCGTCAGCCAGGGCATCAGGCGGGGCTCCTGAAACACAAAGGCGATGGGCGGTGCGCCCGGTACCTCCTCCTCATTCTGCCGAACCCTGACCGCGCCGGAAAAACGCCGGTCAAGGCCGGCGGCGATACGCAGCAACGTGCTCTTCCCGCAGCCGCTGGGGCCAAGAAGAACCGCCGCTTCGCCGTCGCCCAGCGTCAGCTGTATATCCTGAAGGATCACCGTGTCGCCAAAAACCTTTTCGCGCACATCGACATTGAGCAAACTCATCGCAGGCTTCCTCCCTGCTGAAGCGGATAGGTGTCGCGCCAGCGCAGGCAACGGTCTTCGATGATCTTGAACAGGCTATCGGAAACCTTGCCCAGCACCGCAAGGCAGATGATGGCGATCATGACGAGATCGGGTCGGGAAAGCTCTCGCCCGTCGGACAGCATGTAGCCGATACCTTCTGACGCGGCCAGAAGTTCGGCCGCAACGACACTCAACCAGGCGAGTGAAAGTCCATAACGCAGGCCCGTAAAGAGATGCGGCAGCGAAGCGGGAATGAAAATGCGCCAAACCAGCACGGGCAGCGGCTGACGATACATCTCGCCTACCTCCACCAGCTTGCGGTCGACATTTCGAATGCCTGAAAAGAGGCTGAGGTAGACGGGGAAAAACGCGCTTTTTGCGATCAGGACGATTTTCGAGGTTTCACCAATGCCAAACCAGATCATCAGCAGCGGCACCCATGCAAGGCTTGGCACTGCCCGCAGCGCCTGAAAGGTCGGCTCAAGATACCGTTCGGCGGCGATCACCAGCCCCACCAAAGAACCAATGACGATGGCGAGCAGGGAGCCGATGACGAAGCCGACGAAGACGCGCGCCGTGCTTGCCGCGACATTGGTCCACAAAGGACCTTCGGCGAGCCGCAGAAATGTCTCGTAAAGTTCGGAGGGCGGCGGCAGCACATAGGGGCTGACCCAACCCAAACGAACGAAAAGCTCGAGCAGCACCAAGGAGCCGACCGGCACGATAGCGCCGCGCAGATCGAAACTTCCAAAGAAATTCCCCACCCTGCGCAAAAGTGGCAATCGGGAGGCGGCTTGTTTTTCAATCGGCTTCACGCGCTGAAATTCGCGCGGATGGGAGTTCATGCGCCAATTGCCTTTTTCGCCGGTGCCGGATCAATCAGCGCTGACAGGACATTGTCGACATTGACGCCGGGACGCAGAACGTCGTCGCCAAGCAGCGGCGTCACGATGCGGATCGAGTTCAGCAGCTCGTCGCCGGGAACGGGGTCCTTCCAGTCACGCTTGTTGATTGTCAATTCGGTGATCTTGGGATCGTTGCCGGTGATCTTGGTCACGAACTCGATGAATTCGCGATTATTCTCGCGGATCCACTTCTGCGTTTCCACCCAGACACCGAGCAGGCGGTCTACCGCTTTCGGGTACTTCCCCAGAAACTCTTCCGACACGCTGAAGACGCTGCCGTCGCGCCAGCTACGCTCGTCGAAAATCGCTCTATCGCCGGCAAGCTCGGCCTGGGATGTGTGTGGATCGATGCCGACCCAGGCATCTACCTGGCCCTGCTGAAGGGCGTTGAAACCTTCCGGATGTTGCAGGTTCACGACCTTGAGGTCATCGATGGATAGCTTGTTCTGGTCAAGCGCGCGAACAAGGGTGAAATAGGGCGCAGTGCCTTTGGTCACAGCGATGGTCTTGCCCTTGAGATCGGCAACAGTCTTGATGGGCGAGTCCGGGCGCACCTGAATGATGGAGGAACCGCCCCAGCTCGCCACATAGATTACCTTCAGCGGCACGCCGTTGGCGCGCGCGAGAAAGGCGGAAAGTGCGGCCGAGCCGGCGAAATCCGTGGAGCCGACCTTCAGGAATTCGAGCGAGTTGTTGCTGCCGCGGGATTGCACCCAGGTGATCTTCGTGCCGACATCCTTGAAAGCTTCCTCAAGCCAGCCCTTGTTCTTTATCAGCAGGGTATGGGACGAGTAAAACCCCCAGTCCAGCTTCAGCTCGGCAGGAAACTCCGGCGAACTCTGGGCCAGCGCTTTGCCCGCAGCAAGCGGTGCGGCAAGAGCGCCGGCAATGCCGAATTTGAGGATCTGGCGGCGGGAATGTTCAGCCTTCATATTAATTCACCTAATCTATGTAATTTGTGTATTTAAAGGGTATGGGCGGGTGTTTTTGAGGTCAATCCACGCTTCTGGAACCTCATGCCAAACTTTGCGAGCCGCGTGGAAAATCTCGCTACCGGGAGCGCGATCCGCGCGACGGCACTTTAGTCAGGTGAAAAAACGATTGGCCGGCCGTTGCAGGCCCAGATGGTCGCGCAATGTCGGCCCCTCATAATCCTTGCGGAACAACCCGCGCCGTTGCAGTTCCGGCACCACCTGCGTCGTGAAGTCGTCGAGGCCGGCGGGCAGGAAAGGGAAGGTGATGTTGAAACCGTCCGAGCCTTCCTCATGGAGCCACTGCTCCATTTCGTCGGCAATGGTTTTTGGCGTGCCGACGAAGGCAAGACCCGCATAACCACCCAGTCGCTGGGCAAGCTGGCGCACCGTCAGGCCCTCAGTACGGGCGAGTTCGATCACCCTTTCGCGGCTGGATTTGCTGGCATTGGTCTCGGGAATGTCAGGCAGGGGACCATCGGGATCGACGCCCGAAACATCGTGGCCAAGCGCGATGGAAAGCGAGGCGATCGCGCTGTCATAATGGACAAGACTGTCGAGCTTGGCGCGTTTGGCCTTTGCCTCCTCCACGCTGTCGCCTACAAGAACGAATGCGCCGGGCAGGATGACTATTCCGTCGCGTGAACGCCCCGCCGCGACGGTCCTGTCCTTGACGTCCTTATAAAAAGCCTTTCCTGCGGCAAGTGTGGGTGTTGCTGCAAAAACCACCTCTGCCGTCTCGGCGGCAAGCTGGCGTCCCGGCTCGGAAGCGCCGGCCTGCACGATGACCGGCCAACCCTGCACCGGCCGCGCGATGTTGAGCGGCCCGCGCACGGAAAATTCCGGACCCTTATGGTTCAGCACATGCATTTTCTCAGGATCGAAGAACAGCCCGCTATCGACATCACGGATGAAGGCATCGTCCGAAAAAGAGTCCCAGAGACCCGTGACGACATCGTAAAATTCCCGCGCCCGGCCATAGCGCTCGGCATGGTCAGGCTGTTCCTCGCGTCCGAAATTCCGAGCGGCATCGGGATTTGACGTGGTGACGATGTTCCAGCCGGCGCGACCATTACTGAGGTGATCGAGCGAGGCGAAGCGCCGGGCGACGTGATAGGGCTCGTCAAACGTGGTAGAGGCGGTGGCGACCAGCCCAATGCGGGAGGTGACAGCGGCGAGCGCCGAAAGCAGGGTGAAGGGCTCGAACGAGGTGACGGTGTGGCTGCGGCGCAGCGCTTCCGTTGGCATGTTCAGCACCGCCAAATGATCGGCCATGAAGAATGCATCAAATTTTGCGGCCTCGAGCTGCTGTGCGAACCGCGACAGGTGGGCGAAATTGAAATTCGCATCCGGGAAAGAGCCCGGATAACGCCATGCGCCCGTGTGAAGACTGACGGGCCGCATGAACGCGCCGAGATGCAGTTTACGATCATTTGCCATTGGGCTTCACTTTCGTTGGTGTTTTTGGCTCTTGCGGCGCGTTGCGGATGGCTTGAGCCGCTGCTGCCGACCTTCTCTCGCCGCAACGATATCCCTGCCGGGGGATTGGCGCGGCAAAGACTATTCCGATTATGAATTCCGAACCGAAAGATTTTTGCTGAAATTCCGCTTTTGGCGATGATCCCGGTGCGGCAACTAGTGGGTCACCGTGAAAGTGTAACAGCGGAGTGGCCGTCGCAAAGCGGCCAACGAATGAAATTTTTCATTGATTACTGACTATAACACATAAAAATCAGTGTATTGATAAAATTTTCTAATCTGATTTGTAAGGTCAGATCATTTATCAACTGCCAGGTTTTATCTGGCCAAGATCCGGTGCGGGCGGATCATATCCGAAGCCGCACCGGGGCATACTGTGCAGCGTTTAAACAGCGAGCAGTTTCTCCTTGCCGATGCGGGTGGTTTCGACGGCGCCTTCCGTTTCGATCCGCTTGCCGGTGGCCGGGTCGAAGAAATGAAGGTGGGCGGCGGGCAGGTCAAGGTGGATGCGATGCCCTGGTTTTACCAAGAGGTCTTCACCGATGGCGGCGGAGAAGGTCTCGCCGGCGATATCGGCATGCACGATGCGGCCTGAGCCCAGTTCTTCAACGAAATCCACGACTGCCGGCACGCCGGCCCCTTCAGTGCTGACCACACACTGTTCCGGGCGGATGCCGACCGTCACGTCGCGGCCGCGCAGTTCCAGCGCGGTTTCGGGAAAGAGTTTCACCGCTGTGCCGGCGAGCATCACGGCGGGGGACTCCACCTCCACCCTTGTTGTGAACAGGTTCATGGCCGGCGAGCCGATGAAGGAGGCGACAAAGGTGCTGGCTGGGCGATGATAGATATCGAGCGGATGGCCGACCTGCTCGACATTGCCCTTGTTCATCACCACCAGCCGGTCCGCCAGCGTCATAGCCTCTACCTGATCATGGGTGACGAAAATGGAGGTGGCGGAAAGACGCTGGTGCAGCTTGCGGATTTCCGCGCGCATGCTCACACGCAGCTTGGCGTCGAGGTTGGAGAGCGGCTCGTCGAAAAGAAACACCGCAGGTTCGCGGATGATGGCGCGGGCCATGGCCACGCGCTGGCGCTGGCCGCCGGAAAGGGCGGCAGGCTTGCGTTCCAGATAGTCGGACAGGCCGACGATCTTGGCGGTCTCCTCGATACGGCGCTGGCGTTCGGCCTTCGGAACACCGGCGACCTTCAGCGCGTAACCGATATTGCCGGCCACCGACATGTGCGGATAGAGCGCATAATTCTGGAACACCATGGCGCAGCCACGCTCACGCGGCTCCAGCGTGTTGACCACGCGCCCGCCAATGGCAATCTCGCCCGCGGTGATTTCCTCCAGACCGGCGATCATGCGTAAAAGTGTGGATTTGCCGCAGCCCGAGGGGCCGAGGATGACGACGAATTCGCCGGTTTCGAAAGTGAGATCCACCCCGTGCAGGGTCTGCGTCTTGCCATAGGATTTGCGGACCTGACGAATATCGATCTGAGCCATGATAAAAACCTTGTTGTTGAAAGCCGCGCGTCATTTTTCGGACGAGACGAGGCCACGGACGAACCAGCGTTGCAGGAAGGCCACGACGAAAAGCGGCGGCAGAATGATGATGAGGGAACCGGCCAGCGTGACATTCCAGTCCGGCGTGCCGTCATCGGCGGGTCGAAGCGCCCTGAGCGACATCATCACCGTCTTGTAGGAGGGATCGGTGACCATCAGCAGTGGCCACAGATACTGGTTCCAGGCATAAACGAACATGATGGTGGTAAGCGCCAGCATGTTCGTGCGCGAGAGCGGCAGCAGCATATCCACGAAGAAACGGGCCGCGCCCGAACCGTCCATGCGGGCGGCTTCAGCCAGCTCGTCCGGGATGGTCATGAAAAACTGCCGGTAAAGAAATGTGCCGGTGGCGGTGGCCACGAGCGGCAGGGTCAAACCGGCATAGGAGTTCAGCAGGTTCCATTCCAGCGTCACCTCGATGCCGAACAGGCCGAGAATGGAGCGGAGCGGCTGGAAAATATCAGCGGCGACCGAATAGGTCGGGACCACGCGCACTTCGAGCGGCAGCATCAGGGTGATGAAGACCGTCCAGAAGAACAGATGTTTCAGCGGTGAGCGGAAGAAGACGATGGCGAAAGCGGTCAAGGCCGACAGCGCCACCTTGCCGACGGTCACCAGCGTCGCCATGATCAGGCTGTTCCAGAGGGCGTTGCCGAGATTGGCGCGTGCCCAGGCGGTCTGCGCATTGGCGAAAAATTCGCCCTGCGGCATGAAGCTGAACGGCACGCTGTTGACCTGTTGGACGGTCTGGCTGGCGCCGGAAATGACGACGAGTAAAGGGCCGATGAGCAGGAAAAAACCCGCCACCATGATCGCATAGGTCAGGGCGTCGGCATAGGGTGTGCGCTGGATCATCGCCGCCTCACTTGTAATGGACTTGCCGCTCGACGAAGCGGAACTGAATGAATGTAAAGACCATGATGAGGCCGATGAGGAGGAGACTCTGGGCCGAGGCGCCGGAATAGTTCAGTCCCTGGAAGGCCTCGTTGACGATGCGGTAGACCATCACTTCGGTGGCATGGTTGGGGCCGCCCTCGGTCGTGGAGGCGACGATGCCGAATGTGTCGGCGCCGACGAAACCTTCGGTCATCATGGTGACTGTCAGGAAGAACAGGGTGGGAGCGAGCAGCGGCACCTGGATGTCGATGGCGCGGCGGATCGGTCCCGAACCGTCCATGGCAGCAGCTTCCGTCAGCGAACGCGGCACGGATTGCAGGCCGGCGAACAGGAAGATGAAGGTGTAACCCGCCCATTTCCAGATGAAGATGACGATGATGAGGATCAGCGCATGTTCACCATATTTGGCCGGGTTCCAGATATCCGGCCACCAGGCGTTCAGGGAGGCGGCGAGACCGCGTTCCGGTGACAGGATGAAGCGGAAGGCCATGCCGGCTGCGGGACCGGCGATCGCATAGGGCAGGATATAGAGCACCCTGAAAAAGCCGGAGCCTGGAAGCTGGCGGTCGACCGCCAGGGCAAGGATGAGGCCGATGAGAATGGCAAAAAACGGTCCGACGATCGCAAAGGTCAGGCTCGTGATGATCGACTGCCAATAAAGCGGATCGCCGAAGGTTTCCACGAAATTGGCGAGGCCGACAAATTCCGCCGGGCCGCCGAAGGGAGGCTCAAGCGTGAATGCCCAGTTCAGCACCGCGACAACCGGCCAATAGAAGAACAGAAGGATGAGCAGGAACTGCGGCAGGGCGAAGAGCACAGGCAGCCATGTGCTTTTGAAGACGGTGCGTTTTTCCATTGGAGACCGGCAATGTTCGAGATTTAGGCGGGCCTGCCCGGAGGATGTCCGGACAGGCCTATGACGGCAATGAATGCAGGCTTAGTTCAGCTTGGCGCCTTCATAGGTCTTTTCGAAGCGGCGCAGACCGGCGTTGGAGCGCTCGACGGCCTTGTCGAGTTCGGTCTGGATATCGGCGTTCTGCATGAAGATGGCTTCGAGCGAAGTGGCGATTTCCTTGCGGATCTGCGTGAAGCCGCCAAGGCGGATACCGCGGGTATATTCGGACGGCGGCGTAAACGTCAGGCTTTCGATTGCCTTTTCACGGCCCTTGTAGGGAGCCTTGTCGTAGAAGCCGTTGGCCTTCATGGCGTCGAAACCGGTCTTGGTGACCGGGATGTAGCCGGTAACCGTCGACCACCACTCAACCATGTCAGGCTGGGCGATGAAGTTCAGGAATGCGGCAGCACCCTTGTATTCAGCCTCCGGACGACCGGCCATGACCCACAGGGACGCGCCGCCGACCAGCGAATTGTGACGCTCGGTGCCCTTCCAGATCGGCAGCATGGCGACGTCCCACTTCACGCCCTCAGGCATGGCCTTGCCAACGGTGCCGTGGCCGGCGATGGAAGACATGAACATCTGGCAGGTCTGCGAGGTGAAGGCGGGCAGAATGTCCATGCCGAGCTGCTTGGTCTTGACGACGAACAGCTTCTCATCCTGCATCTTCTTGAAGAATTTGACCTGGTCGACGAACTTGGTCTTGTTGATGGTCAGTTCTGCATCGAGACCCTGATAACCGTTGCCCTTGGTGGCGATCGGCTGGTTGTGGATGGCGGAGAACTGCTCCATCAGCATCCAGGTGTCGAAATTGAAGGCGAGCGGGCATTCGAAACCGGCGGCCTTCAGCTTCCTGGAAGCTTCTTCAACCTGTTCCCAGGTGTCGGGCTTGAAGGTGATGCCGGCTTTTTCGAAGGCATCGACATTGTAATAAAAGACGGCGGTAGAGGAATTATAGGGGAAGGAGTTCAGCTCGCCCGAAGCCGTGGCGTAATAATTGGCGATGCCGGGGAAATAATTGTTCCAGTCGATCTTGTAGCCGTTGTCGGCCATCAGCTTCTTGGCGGGAACGAAGGCCTTGGATAGCATCATGTCCAGCGTGCCGGCATCGTAAATCTGGGTGATGGCGGGCTGCTTCTTGGCGCGATAGGCGGCAATGGTGTTCTGCAGGGTGGTTTCGTATTCGTTCTGCGAGGTGCAGACGATCTCGAAGTCGGCCTGGGAGTCGTTGAACTTCTTGCAGGTTTCCTGAACGCGGTCGCCGAGATCGCCGGAAAGGCCGTACCAGAATTCGAACTTGGTCTTTTCTGCGTGGGCAGCCGTGGCGCCGAATGCGGCGGCGACGGCAATGCCGGCGACGAAGGAAGTCAGAGCGGAAGATTTCATGAGTTGAGCCCCGTTGATGGAAGGATGGCCTGCTCGGCAAGGACATCACGTCCCCGGCACGAAGCCACGGGCTCTGCTAACAGCCGTCTTTGACGGATCGCTTACATTTTGTTGAACCTTTTATGATGACTCGCCGCCCAGGGCGTTCTGCGCGGCTGAAAATGTGAAATCAACAAACGAAATGAAATTTTTTCTTTCGTTTTCAATTGTTTGCGATTTGTGCTTCACTTCGCTACTTGCTGCTGAGTCGGTTGTTCGCGTCAACCGCGACGTGCGGCTTCGATGGCGGCTACGTCGATTTTCTTCATTTCCATCATCGCCGCAAAGGCCCGTTTGGCCTCCGCGCCACCGGCGGCCATAGCCTCCATCAGCACGCGCGGCGTGATCTGCCAGGAGACGCCCCATTTGTCCTTGCACCAGCCGCAGGCGCTTTCTTCACCGCCATTGCCGACAATGGCGTTCCAGTAGCGGTCTGTTTCCTCCTGGTCTTCGGTCGATATCTGGAATGAGAAAGCTTCGCTCTGTTTGAAGGCCGGCCCGCCGTTGAGGCCGATGCAGGAAACGCCGGCTACCGTGAATTGCACGGTCAGCACGTCACCCTTCTTGCCGGAGGGATAGTCGCCCGGCGCATGGTGCACGGCGGTCACCGCGCTATCTGGAAAGGTCTCGGCATAAAATCTGGCGGCGGCCTCGGCATCCTTGTCGTACCAGATGCAGATCGTGTTCTTTTCCATGTGCATGATCCTCCCAAGTAAGGGCTTGCCCAGACGGTGGAAAATCGAAAGCTTGTTGTCCTCCGTCGGACCTAAAATGCCGCCTTGGGGAAAACGTTCCTCTACAAGCAAACTTCGACCCGAAATAGTCGCTGCGCGGTCTCAATCTTGATCACGAAAGTCAATATTATCCTTAAATATTATTTAATAATGTAATAATAATATTTGGGAATAATTTTTAACGGAAACCTTGTCGTCTTCGGAGGATCGTGCGTGACTATTCTTGATCGTGGTGCAAATGCTGTCGCGGTTCTTGCCGCGCTTTCCAAATCCCAGGCCATCATAGAATTTGACCTTTCCGGCAAAATTCTGACGGCCAATGAAAGTTTCTGTCGGGCGCTCGGTTACGAGCTTTCCGAAATCGTTGGCCGGCATCACAGCTTGTTCGTCGAGCCCTCCGTCGTGTCGTCCCCGGACTACAAGGCCTTCTGGTCGAAGCTTGCGTCTGGCCAGTTCGATCAGCGGCAATATAAGCGCATCGGCAAGGGTGGCCGCGAAGTGTGGATCGAGGCCTCCTATAATCCTGTGTTTCGCCGCGGCAGGCCGGTCAAGGTGGTGAAGATCGCCACCGATATCACCGAACGCAAGCTGAAGGCTGCGGAAGATGCAGGCAAGATCGACGCCCTGTCGCGGGCGCAGGCGATCATCGAATTTTCCCCTGGGGGCGAAGTTCTGACCGCCAACGACAATTTTCTGGCGGCGCTGGGGTATTCGCTCAGTGAAGTGCAGGGCAGGCATCACTCCATGTTCTGCGAACCGGGCTATACGCAGTCGCCGGAATACAAGCAGTTCTGGCAGAGGCTCGCTGGCGGCGACCTTGTAGCCGATGAGTTCATGCGGCTCGGCAAGGGTGGCCGCAAGGTTTTCATTCAGGCTTCTTATAATCCGATCTTCGACATGAACGGCAAGGTCTTCAAGGTCGTCAAATTCGCCACTGACGTCACCGGACGCGTCGAGAATGTGGAGAAACTGGCCCAATGCCTCAACGATCTCGCTGAGGGCAACCTGGCGCAGCGCATCGACAAGCCTTTCATTCCCTCTCTGGAAAGACTGCGCACGGATTTCAACGCGGCCTCTGAAAAGCTGAAGAGGGCCATGACGCTGGTCTCCGAAAATGCCGGTGCGATTTCGTCGGGCTCGAATGAAATTCGTTCCGCTGCCGATGATCTCGCCAGACGCACCGAGCAGCAGGCCGCTTCGATCGAGGAAACGGCCGCGGCACTGGAGGAGATCACCACGGCGGTCAATGATTCAAGCCGCCGGGCGGATGAGGCGGGCAAGATCGTCGCCCGCGCCCGCGATCATGCGGAGCATTCCGGCCAGGTGGTGCGCGATGCAATCGGCGCCATGGACCAGATCGAAAAATCGTCGCGGGAGATTTCCAACATCATCGGCGTGATCGACGAGATCGCCTTCCAGACAAATCTTCTGGCGCTGAATGCCGGTGTGGAAGCGGCGCGTGCGGGCGAAGCTGGAAAGGGTTTTGCTGTCGTCGCGCAGGAGGTTCGCGAACTCGCCCAGCGTTCTGCGACGGCCGCCAAGGAAATCAAGAGCCTGATCAATGCTTCCGGTGCGCAGGTGGAAAACGGCGTCAGCCTTGTCACCAAGGCTGGTTCTGCCCTGCAGGAGATAGCCGAGCAGGTGCGCGCTATCAACGTCAATGTTGTCGCCATCGTCGAAGCCGCCCGCGAACAGTCCACGGCGCTCGCCGAGATCAATCAGGCGGTCAACACGGTCGATCAGGGCACCCAGCAAAACGCAGCGATGGTGGAAGAGCAGACTGCCGCAAGCCATAGCCTTGCGCGGGAAGCGGCGGCCCTGTTTGAGCTTCTCGGGCAATTCTGTTTCGATGATGCGCCGCGCGCCAGTGCTGCTGCGCGGGGCGGATTTGATCATCAGACGACGACCGCACAGCGACGTCCGGTTGCCCGCCCGCTGCCCGCACGTGGTTCGGCCGCATTGGCCGTCGCCCAGGAGGAATGGCAGGAATTCTGAAGCATCCGCCTTTTCCCTCATTGCCGTAACAAGCGGGAATGGGGGAGCGGCAATGCGGACGTCCGCAACCCGAAATCCCGCTGAATACCACCGGGGGGCTGGGCATATGATGCCGATTGGCGGATAATCGGCTGTTGCGTATGGCGTTTGCGGGGACCTTCGTTTGGCAGGAATGATATCGACAGGCTGCGCGGCTATTGTACTCTGTTTGTTGTTCTCAGCCACTGGCGCGGCGCAAGCCGAGGAGCCTGGCAAGGGAAAAGCCACCTGCGCCTATTCCCATGATGTCGCGCCGGAACTGTGTATCAATACCGGCAGTTACAATAATGATCTTTGCCGCGCCATTGAGGTTCTCGCCGCCCGCCATGCTGTTCCGCCGGATTATTTCGCCCGGCTGATCTGGCGCGAAAGCCTGTTCCGGGCCAGCGCCGTCAGCCCGAAAGGGGCGGAGGGCATCGCCCAGTTCATGCCAGGCACGGCACGGTTGCGTGGTCTTGAAGACAGTTTCAACATCATTGCCGCCCTAGAGGCCTCGTCGCGTTACCTGTCGGAACTGAACGTGCAGTTCGGCAATTTCGGCCTTGCCGCCGCAGCCTATAATGCGGGCGAGGCGGGCCTGCGCAATTTCATCGCCACTGGCCGCCTGCCGACGGAGACCCGCGACTATGTGTTCGCGATCACCGGATATCCCGTTGAAAGCTGGAAGGACAATCCGCCGGAAAAGGCCGCACCTGCGCTGGATGACAACCGTTCCTTTCATGATGCCTGCGTGCGTCTGGCCGATACCCGCTCGATGAACGATCCCATCCTCGTTGCCTCGGCCGACTGGGCGCCCTGGGGGGTACAGCTCGCCGCACATTACAATCCCGGGGTGGCCAACCGGCTTTTCACCCGCGCGATTTTGCAGCTATCAGAGCCGCTGAATGCCGAGCGCGCCCTGATCGTGCGGCAGCGGGGCGGGAATTTCGGCTCGCGCCCGCGTTATGCCGCCCGTATTGGCCGCGAAACCCGCACCGAAGCCAACACGCTGTGCGGGGAGATCAGGCGGGCGGGAGTTCCCTGCACCGTGTTCCGCAACCGTTAGCGACGACCGGTGGTGCACCGATATTTCCTCTTTCCGCGAGGATGGCGATCATAACAAGTTGATCGGCTTTGTGGCCGTCCCATCTTTCGGAGTGGAATGATGATGCATAGATTTGCCGCCGATGATGGCCAAGAAGTGGCCGGCAGCAGGTGTGGGGAATGATCTGAAAATGAAGTGGTTTGAAACCGGATGTCTGGCGACCGTTCTGCTTGTCGTTGCGGCGTGCACCAGCACGGGGGAGACGGAGATTTCCCGCACGGTCGCGGGTTTCGTGGGGCAACCGCGTGACGCCGCAATCGCTCAGCTTGGCCGCCCGAACAAGGTCATCATCGAAAACGGTGAAACCGAATCCTACTGGTTGAAGGTCGATGTGGAGACCTATGCCGGGCTTAGCAACAGGCGGGAAGTGACGACCGTCGACGGGCAGGTGAGGGTTTCGGAAACCGAAGGCATGAAGATCAAGGAACATCGCCGCGATTGCATCATCAAGATCACCGCAAATGCCGCCTCCACCATCAAGACGAGCGAGATCATCGGCAATCCCGCCAATTGCGAAAACATTCTCAATCGCCCGGCATCATGAGGCGGTCCGCCGCAACCGTCCCTGTTGCCTAATGCCTCAAAGCTCCATCTTGATGGTCAGCATATATTCGGTGCCCTTCGCCCGGTCGCGCGTGCGGGACACTTCAAGCGTGACCTTGTCGAGCTTGTGCCCGAGGCTCTCCTTGATCGTTCCGCCCGGCGTATCCTCGCGTCGGAACGAGGTCTTGCCGTAACCGACGCCTATTTTGCGGGTGATGGCGTTTTCCGTATAGGTTCTTCCGAACATGGCGGAAGCCTGACCGCTGCGCACCGTCGTCTCGAACCCGCGGGAATCGATATCCCGATAAGCCGAAGCGGCAATCGAATTGTCCGAAGTGCCATAGCTGCCACCCGCACTTATTTTCGCGAGGCGATGGCCGTCGTGCTCGAGTGAGACATTGCCGTCCGCCGATGGTCCGTAACGGCCGCCGCTCATGCTGTCCTTATAGGTGAAGCGGAAGCGGCCGCTGCGCGCATCGATCTGATAATTATAGGAGGCGTCGCCGCTGCGGATCTGAATGCCGGGCGCCGGTTCGCTGCCGAGGATCGGTGATACCTTGTCCGCGAACTGGAACAGGGGTTTCGTGACCTGATCGAACTCTGTTTTCGACAATGCCAGCGGTTTGCCATCCGGGTCGAACTTTCCAACCGCCAGGCACGGGCGCTGGTTGATAATGCTTTTTAGCGCAAAGACAGTGCAATTGTCGCTGGTCGTGCCGGCAATGGCCGCATGCACGGAGTTACGCAGGGTGTAGCTGCCGCAGCAGGAAAAGGCTTCATTGTCCGCATTAGCATCCCGCGTATAACCCGTAAAAACGATGCCGCTTGCGCCGTTGCTGAGGCCCATATTGCCGAAATGCGGGCCGCTTTGCAGCGGAAACAGCTTGAGTTGGCTCTGGTCGGCAAGCGTTTTCGGGTTGGAAGGTGATGGAAGCGGCATTCTTCTTCTCTCCTGAAACACGGGAACGATGCGCTTTTTTACCATCGTAAATTGAAGCTGCAACCCTCAACTGTACCCCGTCAAATATCCCGTTCCTGTGGATGAGGGTAAGCGCTGTTGTTACTGTGAGCTTCTGCGCATATGCTTGAGTGCTGAATCTTGATTTCCGGGCACGACGGACACGAGCATAATGACTTCCCAGATGGATTTTTTTGCCCCCGCGGCTGTGCGGCTTCCTCAGGCTGAAAGGGGACGAAAGTCGGGTGGTCGCGAAGCGGCGCCGAAGACCGGCATGGATGATGAGGCGCTTGCCACGCATCTCGAAGCGACCGGTAATTATCGTGTCCTGCGCAAGCTCCAGCCACGCCCGGTCGTTGACCGGCCACGGCCGGAATTTCCACGCCAGGGCGTGATCCTCGATACGGAAACGACGGGCCTAGATCACCGCACCGATGAGATCATTGAAATCGGCGTCATCACCTTTACCTTTGACGATAACGGTGCGATCGGCGATGTCACCGGCATCTATGGCGGGTTGCGGCAACCGGGTATCGCCATTCCCGAAGACATCACCCGCCTGACGGGGATCACAGACGAGATGGTGGCGGGACAATCGATCGACATGGCGCGGCTGACCTCTCTCATCGCCCATGCCGATCTGATTATCGCCCATAATGCCGGTTTTGATCGTCCGTTCTGCGAAGCCTTCTCGCCGATCTTCCGTGACAAGGCCTGGGCGTGCTCCGTTTCGGAAATAGACTGGCGGGTGCGTGGTTTCGAAGGCAACAAGCTCGGTTATCTCATCGGGCAGTCAGGCTATTTCCATGACGGCCATCGCGCGGTGGATGATTGTTTCGCCCTGCTGGAAGTGTTGGAACAGATACGCCCAGGCCAGGAGACCACGCCTTTTGCAGAGCTTTATGAAGCAAGCGGGCGTTCAAGGGTGCGGATCTACGCGGAAAACAGCCCTTTCGATATGAAGGATCATCTCAAGAAGCGTGGCTACCGCTGGTCCGATGGTTCCGATGGCCGGCCGAAATCCTGGTGGGTGGAACTGCCGGAAGACAAGCTCGAAGAGGAATTGCATTTCCTGCGCACCGAAATCTATCGCTGGGATGCCGATCCAACTCTCAAGCATCTCACGGCCTTTGACCGCTTCAGGGCGGGATAGGCGAGGCGGTTTTTAGCCTCTGCCTCGAGATGCTTTTGGATACGGAGAGTATCTACAATCGGGCGCTGGATTGAATACAATTTTGCCAATCGATCGAAAACAATCGCTGCAAATTTAAGCAGCCGGTTGGGCGGACTCAGAGACCTATTTAAAATTCTTTTTTATATCAATGGCTAAGCCGATTGGCACGCCTCCTGCATGACAAAGATGTCGCAGGAGAGTGTTTATGAGCAAAGCCGCAGCAATCGACATCGCGTCCGTATCCAAGATTTACGGCACCACCACCGCCGTGCATGCGATCAGCCTCAAGATACCGGCGGGAAGCTATTGCTGCCTGCTTGGCCCCTCGGGCTGCGGCAAGACCTCGACACTCAGAATGATTGCCGGCCACGAGAGCATTTCCAGCGGCGACATCAGGCTCGGCAATGTGGTGGTCACGGATCTTCCGCCGGCGCGGCGCGGCACGGCGATGATGTTCCAGTCCTATGCCCTTTTTCCGCATCTCGATCTCGTCGACAATGTCGCCTTCAGCCTCAAGATGAAGGGTGCGGACAAGGAGAGCCGGCGGGCGAAGGCGCTTGAGATGCTGCAGCTGATGCAGCTTGAACCCTATGCCAGCCGTCGCCCGGCTCAGCTTTCCGGCGGACAGCAGCAGCGTGTAGCGCTGGCACGCGCGCTGATCACCGACCCCGAGGCGCTCTTGCTGGACGAGCCGCTTTCTGCGCTCGATCCCTTTCTGAAGATCCGGATGCGCGCTGAGTTGAAGAAGCTGCAAACCTCGCTCGGCATCACCTTCGTCCACGTCACCCACAGTCAGGAAGAAGCAATGGCGCTTGCCGATATCGTCGTCGTCATGAATGACGGCCGCATCGAGCAGGCGGCCACACCGCGTGAGGTGTTCGAGCGCCCGGCCACCGCCTTCGTTGCCCGTTTCATGGGTGATCACAATGTGATTTCCGGACGCTACCGGGAAAAATCTGGCGATCTCGTCACGCTCGAAGTGGCAGGCGGCGGCACATTTATCGCCAGTGGCGTGGCCCCGGATGACGGCGCGGTCGATATTGCCGTGCGCACCGACCGTGTGCGCGTCGGCGAGGCGGATCAGCCTGGCCTCGGTTTCACTGGCATCGTCTCGAATGTCGAATATCGCGGCGCAAGCGTGAAGATCGCCGTCACCGGCGCGGGCATCGAGGATTTCAACGTCATCCTCAGCGATGCCGCCTTTTTCGAAAACCCGGTCAAGGCCGGTGATGCCATACCGCTTTCATGGAATGCGGCCGATGCCATCGTGCTCGGCCGGGTAGAGAAGTGACCCCAAAAATAACCAGAGGAGAACTTTGAAATGACTGATACCACCAACAGCAAGAAGGGCCTGTCCCGCCGTGGCCTTCTGAAGGCAGGCGCGGCCGCGACAGGTGCGGCGATCGGCTCCGGCCTCATCACCGGCTTCCCGACCATCTGGGCACAGAACCCCATCACCATCCGCCAGTTCGGCACCGGCGTGTCGAACCTCAACGCCATTGCCGAAAAGTGCAAGGCCGATCTCGGCATCACGCTCGAAATGACGGCAACGGATTCGGATGCCGCCGCCCAGCGTGCCGTCACCCAGCCGAACTCCTACGATATCGCCGATATCGAATACTGGATCCTCAAGAAGGTCTATCCGGCCGGTGTCATCCAGCCGATGGAAATCAAGAAGCTGAAATATTACGACAAGATCGTGCCGCTGTTCAAAAACGGCAAGCTGAAGCCTGACAGCGTCGTTGCACAGGGCACCGCGCCGCACACGGTCGGTTACGTCGAAAAGCCCGGCGACAAGACCTTCGCCAAGGGTGAGACCGATTATTTCACCATGGTCCCGACCATCTACAACGCCGATACGCTCGGCATCCGTCCCGATCTGGTCGGCCGCGATATCAGCAGCTGGGCCGATATCATGGACCCGAAGTTCAAGGGCAAGACCTCGATCCTCAACATCCCCTCCATTGGCATCATGGATGCGGCGATGATCATGGAAGCCATGGGCAATATCAAATATGCCGACAAGGGCAACATGACCAAGGCGGAGATCGACAAGACCATCGACTTCCTCATCAAGGCCAAGAAGGACGGCCAGTTCCGCGCCTTCTGGAAGAGCTTCGACGAAAGCGTCAACCTCATGGCCTCGGGCGAAGTCATCATCCAGTCCATGTGGTCTCCGGCCGTCGCTGCGGTTCGCTCCAAGGGCATCGCTTGCAAATACCAGCCGCTGAAGGAAGGCTATCGTTCCTGGGGCGGCGGTCTCGGTCTCGCCAAGCATCTTTCCGGCGCGAAGCTCGATGCAGCCTATGAATATATCAACTGGTACACCTCCGGCTGGGTCGGCGCTTATCTCAACCGCCAGGGCTACTACTCCGCCGCCATGGAAACCGCGAAGGAGCACATGACCGCCGACGAGTGGGGTTACTGGGTCGAAGGCAAGCCGGCGCAGGGCGACATCATCGCGCCTGATGGCAAGGTCATGGAAAAGGCAGGTGCGGTGCGCGATGGCGGCTCCTTCGAGGAGCGCATGGGCAAGGTGGCGTGCTGGAACTCGGTCATGGACGAAGACCGCTATATGGTCCGCCGCTGGAACGAGTTCATCGCGGCGTGATCCTTTTAGGACGACCGGCGGCAAGCGCCGCCGGTCAATTGCGACAGGCGCCCACCTCTCGACGTCATCCTCGGGCTTGACCCGAGGATCTAACGAACCACCACATCACACGTGGTTAGATCCTCGGGTCAAGCCCGAGGATGACGCCGAGGGTGTGGAGGACTTGTCAAAATGCTGGCTGGCGGCATTGCCGCCAGTGCATCCGCAAATTCAGGGAAAGGCTCGGATATGGTGACGGTCAGACTCATCGGCGTCAGCGACAAAAAGGACAAGCCGCCCCGCAGCTTCGTGCTGCCGCAAAAGCTCGTCTCCTATGTGCAGGCTGCCCCGCTTTTCCTGATCCTTGGCTTTTTCCTGGCGCTGCCGATCCTGATGATCGCCGTCGTCAGCTTCTGGGATTATGACTTCGCCCAGATGTATCCCGATTTCGTGACCTTCAATTACCTGGAGACGCTGGGCTCTTGGGTCACCTGGCAGACCTATCTCAACACGCTGAAATACGCCGCGATCGTCTGGGCCATCACGTTGTTCTGCGGTTTCTGGGTCGCCTATTTCCTTGCCTTCCACATCCGCACCACCACCATACAGATGGTGTTATTCCTCGTCTGCACCGTGCCGTTCCTAACCTCGAACATCATCCGCATGATTTCCTGGATTCCGGTTCTCGGGCGAAACGGTCTCGTCAACAGCGCACTGGTCGGCACCGGCATCATTCCCGAGCCGATCGAGTGGCTGCTCTATTCCGATTTCGCCGTGGTGCTGGCCATGGTGCATCTCTATACGCTGTTCATGGTCACGCCGATCTTCAACACGCTGATGCGCATCGACAAATCACTGATCGAGGCGGCTCGCGATGCCGGGGCGACGGGATGGCAGACGCTCACCAACGTCATCATTCCTCTTGCCAAGCCCGGCATGGCCATCGGCAGCATCTTCGTCGTGACGCTGGTCATGGCGGATTTCTCCACGGTTCAGGTCATGTCCGGCGGCCAAAGCGCGTCGGTGGCGCTGATGATGAAGAACCAGATGTCGCTGCTGCAATATCCGGCGGCCGCCGCCAATGCCGTCATCCTGCTCATCCTCGTTCTTCTGATGGTCGCGGGCATCCTGCGCATCGTCGATATCCGCAAGGAGCTCTAGTCCATGCATCAGGAAAAACGCGGCCGTGAGTTCTACGTCCTCGCCTTCTTTTTTGCCTTCTTCGTGCTGTTCCTTTACGGCCCGCTTTCGGCCATCCTCATCCTCGCCTTTCAGGGGCCGAATGGCGGGTTGACCTTCCCGCTGAACGGCGTTTCGCTGCACTGGTTCGGCAATCTCTTCGAACAACAGGCGGTCGGCGATTTCGGCGGCTCGTTCCGCCGCTCCTTCGGGCTTGGGCTGATGGTCATGACCGTCACTGTTCTCGTCTCGCTGCTGGCAGGTCTTGCCTTCCGGCGCAAATTCATCGGCGCGACGCCGCTGTTTTATCTCTCGGTCGCCAGCCTCGTGGTGCCGTCGATCATCATATCGCTCGGTATTGGTGTTCTTTTTCAGCAGCTTGGGCTGGAACCTTCATGGTATACATCAGCTTTCGGCGCACATCTCACCTGGACGCTACCTTTTGGCGTGCTCATCATGCTCGCCGTCTTCAATCGTTTTTCACCGTCCTATGAAGAAGCCGCCCGCGATCTCGGCGCGTCCTCCTGGCAGACTTTCGCCCATGTGGTGCTGCCGATGATCGCACCGAGCCTGATCGGCGTCGGCCTGTTCGGGTTCACGCTTTCCTACGACGAATTTGCCCGCACGCTGATGACGTCAGGCACCTACAACACGCTGCCGCTGGAAATCTACGGCATGACGACCAATGTCACGACGCCGGTGCTTTATGCGCTGGGTGCCGTCACGACGCTGTTTTCCCTTCTGGTGATTGCGGCCACGCTTGGCTTGATCGTGACCCTCAACCGTCGCCATTCACGCGGGTAAAGAAACCTCCCATGCGCATCCTCGTCGTCAATCCCAATACTACCCAATCCATGACAGCAACGATCGCCGACGCCGCCATGCGGGTGGTCGGCCGGGATACGGAAATTCTCGGCGTGACCTCCTCCATGGGGCCTGTCTCCATCGAAGGTTATTATGACGAGGCTTTCGCCGTGCCCGGCCTGCTGCTCGAACTTGCCAAGGCTCCGGCGCTTGGCGTTGATGCGGCCGTTATTGCCTGTTTCGACGATACCGGGCTCGATGCGGCGCGCGCGTTTTGCGATATTCCCGTTATCGGCCTCTGTGAGGCGGCGGTCTCCGCCACTGCCTTCATCGCGCAGAAATTCACCATCGTCACGACGATGGAACGGTCACGATTGCCGCTCGAACATCTGGTTCATCGTTATGGCATGTCCGCCCGCTGCAATGTACGCGCCGCCGATATTCCTGTCCTGTCGCTCGAAGATCCCGCGTCGAACGCCCGCGAACGGTTGCGGCAGGAGATTGCGCTCGCCCTGAAGGAGGATCGGGCGGAGGCGATTGTGCTCGGCTGCGCCGGCATGGCGGACCTGACCGCCGAGTTGCGCACCGAATTCGGCGTGCCTGTCATCGACGGTGTCGCTGCCGCGGTCAAACAGGCGGAATCCCTGGTTTCCATGGGGCTATCCACCGCCAAGCGCGGCGCCTATGCCACGCCGGTCGCCAAGCCCTATCACGGCTTGCTTGAGGCATTCCAGCCAGACCGCATGACGGTGTGATATCCCGCCCTCTGTGCTGAAAAATTCTCCGGGTTTTGCGACGGATTTTCGCGCCTTTCCCCGTTAAAGTCGAAAATGTCGTGTAAAACGTCATCTATCGACATGTCTTGTCCGGCCTTTCAGGACCGCAACGGAGATTCGACCGAAGCATGGTGAGTGACCCCGATGCAAAGCTCGTGGCGGATGTCGCGGCCGGAGATGTGCGGGCGATGCGGGCACTCGTTGAAGCAAAACTGCCGAGGATCATGGCGCTGGCAAGCCGTATGCTTGGGGATCCGGTCGAGGCGGAGGACGTCGCGCAGGAGACCTTTCTGCGGATTTGGAAACAGGCGGGAACCTGGCGGCAGGGCGCTGCGCGATTTGATACGTGGATTCACCGTGTGGCGCTGAATCTCTGTTATGACCGGTTGAGGAAGCGACGCGAACTATCCGTCGCCCAGCCGTCAGACCTCGCCGATGCGCGCCAGTCATCGGAGAATGACGCGGCTGATACGGACGGGGGTGAGGCCGTCGGGCGGGCGCTCTCCCTTATCCCTGAGCGGCAACGCGACGCGATCATTCTGGTTTATTATCAGGAGATGTCGAACCGGGAGGCGGCCGACATCATGCAGGTCAGCGTTGACGCTTTGGAAAGCCTTCTGTCGCGTGGGCGCAGAGCGCTGCAGAAAATCTTGAACGAGGATGAGACATGAGCGGGTCGATGGAAGACGGCATGGACGGGCAGGCATTTTCCGCCCTCGTTTCGGCATATGGCGCCGATCCGAAGCGCTGGCCAGAGGATCGTCGCGCGAAAGCCGCGCTTTATTCCGAAACAGCGGAGGGGCAGCGCCTTTTAAGTGAAGCGGCGCAATTGGATCGTGCATTGGCTGCATTCCGGCCAAAGGCAGTGGCCTCCGCCGCACTTCAGGGGCGAATTCTCGCAGAAGGCACATCCCGGCTTTCACGCCGCCGCCGGTTCGTCCGTTTCGGACTAGGTGCTGGCATGGTCGGTATCAGCCTTGCGGGTGCCCTGACGGGCGCTGTCGCGGTCATCAATGTCACACCGCCGCCGTCCTTCTCGTTCGGTGACAATCTGACGGCATTCGGAAATCTGCAAAGTGAAAACGAGTTGGCTGAGGACGCGAAATGACCGATCAGAATTTCCGCTGGATTGTCGTTGTGCTTCTCGTCGCCAATACGTTCCTCGTCTGCGCACTCGCCGGGGCCGGCTTCGTTTATCTGCGCAACGATACCGCAGCTTCCTCATCCCGGATGCCGCTTGCCGGCGAGCAGCTACCTAAGGCCGAAAGGGAAGCCTTCCGCAGCGCACTCAGCGATGCACGCAAACCCATGCGTGAAACGTCCGCCGAGGCTAGACAAGCCCGCATTGAGGCTGCTTCGCTCATGGGCGCCGACACTCTGGACACGAAAGCGCTGTCCGACGCGCTGGAGCGCGCCCGCAAGGCCGAATACGAGGTCCGTGCCGCGGTTGAGCTTCAGGCAGTGGAATTTGCCCGGACGCTTTCGCTGGATGCAAGACGGCGTCTCGCGGAAGGTTTGCTCTCCCGCGAGGCACCGAAGCCTGCCACGAAATGATCACAATTGTGCGGCGACGGATTTGCGATATCCGCGCCGTTAAAGGACCGATAACGAAACGGAGTTCGTATCGGTCATGTCAAATGCGACGGCAAATTCCAGGGAAGTGGATGCAGCGCTGTGCTTGTGGCGCTTCGGCCTGGGCGCTCGTCAGGGCGATATAAAGGCAATTGCGGATGATCCGCGCGATCTTTTGCGGTCGGAAATAACCGAGCATGCGGTCCCTGTCCCCGCCGGCCCGCAATTGCACTCCAGCGCCGATCTCATGGTCTCGCTCATTGCCTTCAACAAGCAGGTGAAAGCCGAGCGTGAAAAGACGGCGGTAATGGCCGTCTCCGTGGACAGGGCGATGGCGGGTCCGGATAGCAAGATGAACATGGCCGGCACGGCAGTAGCGCCGACCATGCCGCCCGCCATGCAGACAGACAAGCCGGCGGATGCGGCCAGCAAGAGACCCTATCTGCCACAGCAGATATTGCTGGCGGAGGTCGATGCGCGGTTTAATGGCACCATACGCCAGCCTTTGATCGGCTTTGGCGAACGTCTTGCGATGTTCTGGGCAAACCATTTCTCCGTCGCGATCGGCAAGGGTGGCGATGTGCACGTGCTCGCCGGCGCCTTCGAGCGCGAAGCGATACGTCCGCACATATTCGGGAATTTCGAGGACATGCTGCTTGCCGTGGAAACGCACCCGGCGATGCTGTTCTTTCTCGATAACCAGCAATCGATGGGTCCCAATTCACCGGCCAACAAAAACGGCAAGCGCGGGCTGAACGAAAATCTGGCCCGCGAGATCATGGAACTTCACACGCTGGGTGTTGATGGCGGTTACAATCAGGCTGACGTGACGGAGCTTGCGCGCATCATCACCGGCTGGACCGTTTATCGGGATGAGAACAAGCCGGGGCCGGTTGGGCGCTTCAGCTTCAATGCCAACAGCCACGAGCCGGGCGATCACGCGGTGATGGGCATCACCTATGCTGATGTAGGGGTGGAGCAGGGCAGGCGGGCACTGCGCGATCTCGCCCATCACCCATCCACCGCCCGTCACCTTGCCTTCAAACTGGTGAGGCACTTCGTCAGCGACCAGCCTCCCGCAGGACTGGTGACGAAGATCGCTGCGGCCTACACCAAATCCCATGGTGATCTCGCCGCTACCTATCTGGCCATGCTGGATGCGGAGGAGGCCTGGGATCCGGCTTTAAAGAAGCTCAGACCACCACTCGATTTCGTCACCGCGATGCTTCGCAGCAGCGATATCAAGCCGAAACCCGAGCAGATCGTTTCTGTACTGAAGGCGCTTGGGCAACCCTTCTGGGATCCATCCGGGCCGAACGGGTTTTCCGACGTGACCGATAATTGGGGTTCATCCGAGGGTCTGGCGACGCGGATCGATGCCGCGAGCCTTTTTGCCCATCAGGTTGCCGGCGGCATCGACCCCCGCGATTTCGTTGCCGACCGGTTCGGCCCGCTGCTGACGCGTGAGACGGCCCAGGCCGTCCAGCGCGCGGAAACAAAGCCGCAAGGACTGACCATCGCTTTCCTTTCCCCCGAATTCCAGAGGCGCTAATCATGCTGTGCGAAGATTTCTCCCCCACTCGCCGCGCCGTTCTCGGCGCAACCGGTGCCCTTTTCGCCTGGGCTTTCATGCCGCGCTTTGCCCATGCGGCCTCCGGACGCGATCCGCGTTTCGTCACGATCATCCTGCGTGGCGCGCTTGACGGGCTGACCGCGGTGCCGCCGGTCGGCGATCCCGATTATGAAGCGCTGAGACAGCAGTTGACGCTGCGAACGGAAGGCGAAAACCCCGCGCTGGCGCTGGATGGCTATTTTGCCTTGCATCCTTCGTTACGCAATTTCCAGCGGCTTTACCGCAAGGGTGAGGCAGCCGTGGTGCACGCCAGCGCCACCGGTTATCGCGACCGATCACATTTTGACGGGCAGGATGTTCTCGAATCCGGTTTTGCGACGCCCGGCCATGTCGAAAGCGGTTGGCTCAACCGGCTCCTGGAACAGATGCCGGCAGGTGAAACCATCAATCCGGCCGCTGGCGACCGGGTGAGCGGACTTGCCATCGGGGCCAGCGCACCGCTCGTCATTCGCGGCAAGGCGCCGATCCTCGGATGGGCGCCATCCGTGCTGCGGCCCGCCGATGGCGATCTCGCCCCCCGCCTTGCCGATCTTTACGGCCAGACGGACCCGATGCTGGCCGCCCTGCTGGCGGAAGGTGTGGAAACGGGCAGGATCGCGTCGGGCGTCGATATCAAGGCGCGCGGCGGCCCTGGCGATCCACAGGGGATGGAGCAGATGGCACGCGGCGCGGCACGGCTGATCGCCCATCCGGAGGGCCCGCGTGTTGCCGCACTCGCTTTCGAGGGCTGGGATACCCATGCGCAGGAGGTCGATCGCCTCGCCAAGCTTCTGACCGGTCTCGATAATGCCCTTGCGGCCTTCGAACAGGAACTGGGGCCGGTGTGGAAAGACACGGTGATCCTTGTCGCGACAGAATTTGGCCGCACCGCGCGCATTAACGGCACAGAGGGTACAGACCACGGCACTGCCACCACCGCCTTTCTGGCCGGTGGCAGCATCCGCGGCGGCCGCGTCATCGCCGATTGGCCGGGTCTGAAGGAGGCGCAGCTTCGTGACGGCCGCGACCTTGCCGCGACCACCGATCTACGCGCCGTCATCAAGGGGCTCGCCATCGATCATCTCGGTGCGGGTGCCGGAGCGCTGGACAAGCTTGTCTTTCCCGGATCCGATCTTATCCGGCCTATGAAGGGCCTGATCGTCTAAGCAAAGTCCCTTCATGTTCCTGTTGCAATAGTGTCTGATATCCACCCGGTGCCGATGAGTCGTTCGGCACCGTATGGAGATAGGTGTGGCATCGCAGGAACGTGAAGGTAACAAGGCGCCGCAAGGCACGCCGGGCGAGGTTTTCGCAGCATTCCTGAAGCTCGGGATCACTTCCTTCGGCGGCCCTATCGCGCATCTTGGTTATTTCCGCGACGAGCTGGTCGTGCGGCGCAAATGGATCGATGAGGCGGGGTATGCCGATCTGGTGGCGCTCTGCCAGTTTCTGCCCGGCCCGGCCTCCAGTCAGGTAGGCTTTTCGCTGGGGTTGCTCAGGGCAGGACCGCTCGGTGCGCTGGCGGCCTGGACAGCATTTACCTTGCCTTCCGCCATTCTCCTCTTTCTCTTCGCCATGGTCGCCGCCTCCATCGAGGGGCCTATTGGCACCGGCCTCCTGCATGGGCTGAAGATCGTCGCCGTGGCCGTTGTGGCCCAGGCGGTCTGGGGCATGGCGAAAAGCCTCACGCCAGATCGGCAGCGGGCCAGCATCGCGCTCGTCGGCATTGTCTGTGTGGTGTTTGTCGCCGGTGCCTTCGGGCAGGTTCTGGCGCTTGCCGTCGGCGCAATTGCCGGGCTTGTTTTCTGCCGCTCCGGTGCCGCCGGGCAGGCCACCCATCTCAGCTTCCGGGTGTCGAAAGGTGTCGGATATATTGCGCTCTCTACCTTCGCCCTGCTTCTCGGCCTTCTGCCGTTGCTTGCGGCGGTGGCGGCGTCGCAGGGTCTCTCTCTGTTTGACGCATTTTATCGCGCCGGCGCGCTGGTCTTCGGCGGCGGCCATGTGGTGCTGCCGCTGCTGCAATCGGAAGTCGGCGCGACCGGATGGGTCACGAAAGACGCTTTCATTGCCGGTTATGGCGCGACACAGGCTGTGCCCGGCCCGCTCTTTACTTTCGCGGCCTATCTCGGTGCGGTGGTGGGTCCGCAGCCCAACGGCGTGGCAGGCGCCGCCATCGCACTCGTCGCGATTTTCCTGCCGGGTATGCTGCTGCTCGTCGGCGCACTGCCCTTCTGGGAAAGTTTCCGCAAATATTTGACGGTGCAGGCGGCCATGCGCGGGGCAAATGCCGCCGTTGTCGGCATTCTTGGTGCCGCCCTTTATGATCCGGTTTGGACGAGCGCGATCTTCACGCCAAAGGATTTTACCCTTGCGCTCACGGGCTTTATCCTGCTGACAGTGTGGAGAACGCCGCCATGGGCCGTGGTTTTGCTCTGCGCGGCGGGCGGCGTTCTGCTCACCTTGCTGTAACAGAGCCGGTCACGCGGCACCGATGGTCTCGAACAGCCACTCGGAAAAGGCCTGCATGGCTGGTGTCTGCGGTTTCGATTGCAGGCGGGTCAGCCAATAGCTTCCAAGCGAAATGGTGACGGGAAAGGGCTGCGTGATCGCGCCGGAGGCCAGATGCCGCGAAAACATTGAGGGCGGTGCGAGCGCCACGCCCAGCCCCTGAAGCGCCGCTTCCATCATGCCGAGCGACGTGTCGAAAACGATGCCGGCGTTCACCTGCGCCGCCGGTGAAACACCCGCCGCGGCAAACCATGTGCTCCACTCATCGGCCCGGTAGCTGCGCAGCAATGTTGCATCCATGAGGTCGGCGGGCTCTTTCAGCGTTTCCGCCAATTTTGGCGTGCATAGCGGTGAAAGCGGCGCCTCGAACAGCCGGAAGGCATCCGTGCCATGCCATGAGCCCTGACCGAAACGAATGGCGAAATCCAGCCCCTCCGCCGCCATGTCTACCCGGTTGTTATTGGTGGAGACCCTCACATCGATAAACGGATGCCGCTTTTGAAATGCGGCCAGCCGCGGCAGCAGCCAGCCGACGGCAAATGTGCCCACGACGCCGAGAAACAATAATTCGCGCACCTGTCCAGCCTCGATCCGGTCAAGCGTCGTCGCCATCTGGTCGAAGGAACTGGTCACCGTCGGCAACAGGGCTTCGCCCTCGGCGGTGATTTTCAGACCGCGTGGAAGCCGCTGGAAAAGGGCGACACCCAGCCGCTTTTCCAGCCCTTTCACCTGCTGGCTGACAGCCGCCTGCGTCACGCAGAGTTCAATCGCCGCGCGGGTAAAGCTCAAATGCCGGGCTGATGCCTCGAAGGCCCGCAAGCCGTTTAGGGGAAGAAATTGCCGAACCATTCAAGACCTAGATTTTCTTGTGTCTCCTCCGAGATATCATGGTTTGTTCGTGCAATGTAGGGCGGCTACACGTCTTTTCGCTGGGAGCGGCGGTCACGCTGAAAATCCACCTGAGGTTTTGGAGAACGCGAAAGATGAAATTTAACCGCAGACATATTGCACTGGCCGCACTGGTCTCGACGGGCCTTGCCGCGCAGGCTTATGCCGCCGATGACGGCAGGCTGAAAGCGATAACGGATGCCGCAATCAAACCCGTCATGGAGAAAAACGGCATTCCGGGTCTGGCCGTCGGTATCAGCATCAATGGCGAAAACCACATCTTCACCTATGGCGTCCTGTCCCAGGCTACGGAGAAGCCCGTCACCCCGCAGACGCTTTTCGAACTTGGCTCCATTTCAAAGACCTTTACAGTCACGCTCAGCACCTTTGCCGAACTGAATGGCGAGCTGTCACTGTCGAGCAAGGTCAGCGACTATCTTCCGTCCATGAACGGAAAACCTTTCGGCGACGTCGCGCTGCTGCATCTTGGTACCCACACCGCCGGCGGTTTTCCCATTCAGGTGCCCGACAACGTCAAGACGGAACAGCAACTGATGGCCTATCTCAAGAGCTGGAAACCCTCATACAAGGCTGGAACCCACAGAAGTTATGCCAATCCCAGCATCGGCATGCTCGGCTATATCACGGCAAAGGCGATGGGGCAGGGCTTCGATGAAGCCATGCAGGATACGCTTTTCCCCGCGCTCGGCCTGAAGAACACCTTTACCCTCGTGCCCAACGCGAAGATGGATGATTACGCCCAGGGTTATAAAAGAAACGGCGAACCAACCCGCGTAACGCCGGGCGTTCTTTCCTCCGAGGCTTACGGCGTCAAATCGACGGTGGAAGACATGATCCGTTTCGTCAATGCCAATATGGGTCTCGAAAAACTGGACGGAAAAATTCAGCAGGCGATTACCAACACCCACACGGGATATTTCAGCGTCGGCGCCATGACGCAGGACATGGTCTGGGAACAATATACCCATCCGGCTCCCCTCAAAACACTGATGGAGCTGAACGGCGGTGCGCTTCTGAAGACGGTGCCGGTTTCTGAAATAACGCCGCCGATGAAACCGCGCGATGACGTTTTCATCAACAAGACCGGCTCCACCAATGGTTTTGGCGCTTATGTGGCGTTCATACCCAAGGAGAAATTGGGCATCGTCATTCTGGCCAATAAAAACTATCCCAACGAGGAGCGGGTCTCCGCGGCCTATGAAATTTTGACGGCGCTCGAAAAGGCGCAATAACGCTATCCGTCGTTTTGATGTCTTTGTTTCGGCGCGGGAGCTGAGTGCTCCTGCGCCGAAACGCGTAACGGTGGGAAACAATCCAATCCCGATGACAGCGGTTGGCAATCGCGCTAACCGGGAAAAGATGCGCCGGCAACCGATTCGGTCTCGGACGACGGGCGCAAATCACAAAGAGCAGATATTTTTTGCACGGCGATGAACCGGGGCGGGAAAGCCCGGAAGATTGATGTCGTGCACTTCATGGGGGGACGACGATGAGCGATACGGGTGGTTATTTTCCTCGCTGGCGGCTGAAAACCGAAGGGCGTATCATGCCGGACGAGCGGCTGCCCGCCGGGCAGACCGCAGTGCTCGGTCTGCAGCATGTGGTGGCTATGTTCGGTTCCACCGTTCTTGCGCCGCTGATCATGGGCTTCGATCCGAACGTTTCCATCCTGTTTTCTGGCATCTCGACGCTGATCTTCTTCATCGCCGTCGGCGGGCGTGTGCCGAGCTATCTCGGTTCGTCCTTTGCTTTCATCGGCCCCGTGCTGGTGGCGACGGGGGCGGCCGCGGGTGCGGCCAGTCCTGATATTGCGTTGGCACTCGGCGGCATCATCGCGGCCGGCGTGCTTTATGCGCTGATCGGCGTCATCGTCATGATCGTTGGCCATAACTGGATCGAAAAGCTGATGCCGCCGGTTCTGACCGGTGCGATCGTCGCCGCAATCGGCCTCGTGCTGGCACCCATTGCGATCGCCAGCGCCTCCGGCACCGGTCCGGGCAATCCCGATGGCGACCAGTTGTCGCGCTGGATTGCGATTTTGACGGTGATGTCGGTCGGTGCGATCGCGGTCTATGCGCCCGGCATGACGCGCCGGCTGCCCATTCTTCTCGGCGGCGCGATTGCCTATCTTGCCTATCTCGTGCTTGCAAACGGCTTCGGTCTCGGCAAGCCCGTTGATTTTACAGGCGTTGCGGCTGCATCCTGGTTCGGATTGCCGACCTTCACCACGCCGGTGTTTTCCGCATCGGCGATTGCCCTGATCGCCCCGGTCGTCGTCATTCTGGTGGCGGAAAATCTCGGGCATATCAAGGCGATCGGCGCGATGACCGGCCGCAATCTCGATCCTTATCTCGGCCGCGCCTTTATCGGTGACGGCATTGCGACGATGTTTTCCGGTGCCTTCGGCGGCACGGGCATGACGACCTACGCCGAGAACATGGGCGTTATGGCGATCACCCGCATCTTCTCGACGCTCGTCTTCATCGTCGCGGCACTGGTGGCCATCATCCTCGGCTTCTCACCGAAATTCGGCGCCCTCATACAGACGATACCCGGACCCGTCATCGGCGGTCTGTCTGTCGTGGTCTTCGGCCTAATCGCGGCGACCGCAGGGCGCATCTGGGTGGAAAACAAGGTGGATTTCTCCGAGCCGCGCAACCTCATCACCGTGGGTATCGCGCTGGTTCTGGGTGCGGGCAATTTCAAGCTCAATGTCGCCGGTTTCACGCTGGATGGCATCGGCACGGCGACGATTGGCGCGATTGCGTTCTATCACCTGCTGGGTCTCGGCAAAGCAGCGCAAGGCAAATAAGACTGAGCACTACCGGCGATGGCTTGGAAGGCATCGGCGCGCAATCTCCAAGTCGCTGGTGGTTCAACCCCGGCGGCTGGTGGCGCCTTGTTTTCCCGGCCACGCCATCAGCGCCACGTCGACCACGGCCTTCAACGTCGCCGTGCATGCCCCATCGCAAGCCTGGGCGGACATGCCCTGAATGATGGCGCCGTAAAAGCGCGCAAGCGTGTTCGTATCGGTTTCTTCCGGTAGCTCACCGTCCTGTATGGCGCGGTCGAACCGTTCCTTCAGAACCTGCATCGCCGCCTCACGCCATGCCGCCGCGGTGCGGGCGACGGAGGTGTTCTCTTCCGAATGCTGGAGAACGGCGGTCGAAACGATGCATCCGCGCGGCTTGTCCGGCTGGGTGTCGCCTTCAGCAATGTCGTAGAGGTAAGCCGCGAGCGCCTCGCGGGCCGGTATTCTCGCCTGCAGGATTGCGGCACGGCGTTCGCCTTGCTGCGTGATGTGATAATCGAGCGCCAGCCGGAACAATTCTTCCTTCGAACCGAAGGTCGCATAAAGAGAGGGTGGCGTGATCCCCATGGCATGGGTGAGATCCGCCACCGAGGTTCCCTCATATCCCCGTTCCCAGAACAGCCGGGCTGCGATGTCGAGCCCTGTATTCCGATCGAGCAGGCGCGGCCTGCCGCGTTTTCGCGTTGTTTCAGACATTATTGTATCGATCACTATAAAAATATTGACAGATCATGTTCCGCTTTTATTATATCGATCGCTAGTTAAATCGCAACGGAGTGATCCATGTCTCAAAAACTGTCGAACAAAATTGCCCTCATAACAGGGAGTTCAAGGGGCATCGGCCGTGCCGCTGCGCTCGCTTTTGCGAAAGAGGGCGCTGGTCTTATCGGCGTCCATTATGGCGCAAACCCTGATGCCGCACAGGCGACGATCCGCGAGATCGAAGCCCTCGGCTCGAAGGCAGTCGCTTTTAAGGCTGATCTACGCGGGGGAAAAGCGGCAACGGACAGTCTTTGGGAGCAGTTCAAAGAAGCATCAATCGCTTTCACAGGCACCCCATCGCTCGATATTCTCGTCAATAATGCGGGCATTGCGCCGGCGACACCGTTGAAGGACATGACCGAAGCGGCGTTCGACGAGTTGATGACGATCAACTTCAAATCGCCCTTCTTCCTGATCCAGGCAGTAGCCGACCATCTCCGCGACAATGGCCGCATCATCAATATTTCCACCGGTTTTACCCGCATCGCAGCGCCGACGCATCCGGCCTATGCCGCTTCCAAGGGCGCGCTCGAAACATTGACGCTGGCGCTTGCGCCGGAGTTCGGCCAACGCGGCATCACCGTCAATTCGATGCTTCCGGGCGTGACTGAAACCGATATGAACGCCGGATGGCTGGCGGCGCCGGAAGCGCGCGCGGGCGCCGAAGCCCTGTCAGTGTTCTCACGGATCGGCCGTGCCGAGGACATCGCTGACGTCATCACGTTCCTTGCCTCCGATGATGCCCGTTGGACAACCGGGCAGATGATCGATGCGACGGGCGGCGCGCGAATCTGATGTCCGAAGGTGACCCCGCGCGGTGCAGTCGTCGGGGCCACCTCGCATCTGGCTATAGCGTGATAGGACTCCGGGGGGGGCTTGTGGTCCGGTCGCGCCAGCATGTGGGCTTGAGACCCGTAGTCGGCCTGTGCCAGAATATGCCGACAATTCCACCGGGCGTCGATTTCCCATTCCACCAAACGCATTGATGATCAGCAGATGAAAATTATAGGAATTCTCGGCGGCATGTCTGCCGCATCGACGCAGATCTATTATCGCAAGCTTTGCGAGATCACCCGAGACCGCCTCGGCGGCCTCCATTCGCCAGAACTTTTGATACGCTCGCTCGATTTCGCGAAGATCGAGACATTGCAGGCGCGTGGGGAGTGGGATGCCGCCGCAACCATATTGAACGCGGAAGCCAGGGCGTTGCAGCGGGGTGGGGCGGATTTCATCCTGCTCGCGACCAACACGATGCACAAGCTCGCTCGCGACATGATGGATGGTGTCGACATTCCGTTGTTGCATATCGCTGATGCTACCGCTGATCGTATATTGCGTGCCGGGCTCAGCCGGCCGGGCCTGATAGCAACTGCCTTCACCATGGAGCAGAGCTTCTATAGGGACAGGCTGGTTGCGGCGTCGCTTCATGCCGTCCTTCCTGACGTTGATGACCGCAGGGAGGTACACCGCATCATCTACGACGAACTCTGCAAGGACATCATCCGGGAAGAGAGCCGTTCGACCTATGAAAACGTCGCCCGGCGTCTGGTCGATGCGGGTGCGGACTGTATGATCCTCGGCTGTACCGAGGTCGGTATGCTCCTCAATCAAACCAATGTTTCGGTTCCGGTCTTCGATACCACGCTCATCCATTGCGAAGCGGCTATCGATCTCGCTCTTGCAACGTGAGGACACGGCGCGCCTTTCGCCGATCCGAATTCCGAGAGGTCTGCCTTTGCGCCGTGAATGACCGTGGGGCATTCCCGCATCACCCCAGATGACAGTTGCTGGTGGCTGATTGCGCCTCCTATCGGCGCAATTCCAAATCATGTATAGGGGCATCAATTTGACATGCCTGGTGACCCTATGGATCGGAATGTGACCGCCGAAAGGCAGTTGGAACCCACAGTATTTGCGCCGATTGCGCCGTCGCTTCCAGTCCGCGAGGACGAGCCTTATGCCCGCGATGAGATGCTGCACGAGATATTCGAGCAGATAGCCAAACGATTTCAAGCCAAATGCGCCGTGAGGCTGCTTGGCCATGATCCCGAGAACAGCCGCCGTACCGAGCTCAGCTACGCGCAACTGGCCGAGCGCGCCACCCGGTTTGCCCGCCAGCTTCGTGCCATGGGGGTTCAGCGCGGGGATCGCGTCGTCATCTGCCTGCCGCGCGGCCTCGATCAATATATGGCCATCCTCGGCACCCTCTCGGCTGGCGCCTGTTATGTGCCGGTTGACTGGAGCTATCCGCAGGATCGCATCGATTTCATTGCCGAGGATAGCGGCGCCACACTGATCGTCACGGATGCCGAACGGGCCGGCGGCATGCGGGTGAAAACGCTTGTGGTCAACGAGACGCTCGGCGATCTTGCTGCGCAGGATGCCTTGGCGATCACGCGCGCCGAAACCGGTGCGTCTCCGGATGACCTCGCTTATATCATCTACACATCGGGGACCACCGGCCGTCCGAAGGGCGTGATGATTTCCCATCGCAGCGCCTGTCATTTCTTGCGCTCTGAAGGCGCAATCCTCGCGATTGAAGAGAGCGACCGGGTTTTCGGCGGGTTCAGTATTGCGTTCGACATGTCGATCGAGACGATGTGGAGCGCGTTTTCCGCCGGCGCCGAGCTGCTTGTCGCGACCGAGGCCCTGCACAAGGCCGGGCCTGACGTGGCTTTTACGCTCGCAGCTGAAAACGTGACTGTCTGGCATGTCGTGCCGTCGCTTTTCACCCTCGTCGAGGCCGAAATACCCACGCTCCGCGTCGTCAATCTGGGCGGCGAGGCATGTCCGCCCGACCTCGTCGACCGCTGGGCGCGTCCGGGTCTTCGGATTCTCAACACCTACGGACCGACCGAAACGACTGTCACGGCAACCTGGACCGAGGTGCAGCGCGGACGCCGCGTCACCATCGGCCGGCCGCTGCCGGGATATACGGCCTGGATCGTTGACGACAAACTCTGGCCGGTGGCTGCGGGCGCCGAAGGTGAACTTGTCATCGGCGGCCCGGGCCTCAGCGGCGGCTACGTGAACCGTCCCGATCTCACCGCAGACAAATTCGTCTATACGCCGTTTAACGGACCGGATGGGCTGCCTGCCCGGATTTATCGTTCGGGCGACCTCGTGCGTCTCGATGCCGTTGGTGACATCGAATTCATGGGGCGTATCGATACGCAGGTGAAAATTCGCGGTTTCCGCGTCGAGTTGGCGGAAATCGAAGCGGTGATTGCCGAAGATGCGTCGGTCGCGCAGGCCGTCGTCCATCTTTTCCGTGATAATGACGGATCGGAACTCCTGGCCGCATTCCTCGTTGCACGGGGAAATGCCGCAATCGACATCGAAGCCGCCCGCAAACGTGTGAATGATCGTCTGCCGAACTATATGCGGCCGGTCGCCTATCAGGTACTGGATGCGCTGCCGACGCTTCCTGCCTCCGGCAAGGTCGATCGAAAGGCGCTGCAGCGTCCGGTCGTCGTCGCCGTTTCGGATCGGGAAACGGTCGCGCCCGAAACGCCGCTTGAAATACAGCTTCACGCCATCTGGTCGGAGGCTTTCGCGCCACAGAAGGTTTCAGTTGAGGACGATCTGTTCGAGGATCTCGGCGGCCATTCGCTGAAGGCTGCCCGGCTTGCCTCGGCAATCCGCAAATCGCCAGGCCTTTCCGGCGTTTCCATTCAGGACCTCTATGCCGCCCCTACCATCCGGCGGCTTGCAGAACGGCTGCGCGACCGCGTGATGGCCGATACCGTTGTACTCGAGCCGTTTCATCGCGTCAGTGACTTCCAGAAGCGCCTGTGCTGGGCGCTCCAGACGATTGCTCTGGTGCCGATATATGCGGTGGCGGGGCTGCAGTGGTTTTTCCCCTATCTCGCCTACACCTATCTGGTCGAAGATTTCGGTCGCGTATCGGCGCTGCTTCTCGGCGGCCTGAGCTTCGTTTTCATTCCGCCATTGGGAATGGTATTCGCGATTGCCGTCAAATGGCTGATTATCGGCCGCTACAAGCCCGGCAACTACCCGCTGTGGGGCAGCTATTATCTGCGCTGGTGGTTGGTTAGACGCCTCTCCGACATCATCGCCACGCCCTATCTCAGCGGCACGCCGATGATCCGCTTCTATTACCGGCTGCTCGGCGCCAAGATCGGTCGACGTGCCTTCATCGGAACCGTCAGCATCGATACGGCCGATCTGGTCAGCATCGGCGATGATGCCATCGTCAGCGACTATGCCATGCTGGCAACGAGTTCGGTCGAGCGGGGACTGCTCCGCATCGGGCCTGTCTCAATTGGCAAGAGCGCGTTTATCGGCACCATGTCGGTGGTCGGACGTAACAGCGCGGTTGGCGATGCTGCCGTGCTGGACGATCTGTCGTCCCTGCCGATGAACCAGTCGATCCCGGCAGGCGAAAGCTGGAGCGGTTCTCCCGCCAAATGTATCGCGACCGGGCGTGTTGCCAAGCGGGATGAGGAGGCTGGGTTCCTGCGCCGCCTGCTGGTCGGCTTCGGGCTTTTCATCGCCGCCGCCATTCTTCCGCTCGTCGCCATCCTGCCGATTGCGCCGGGTCTGATCGCGATGATCGAGATCGACTGGAATACGGATGGGTATTCCTACCTGCTGATTTCGCCGTTCCTCGCGCTGACCTACATCATCCTCATGTGCGTTCTGACGGTTGCCGCCAAGCGCCTGATCCTTGGTCCGGTGCGGCCCGGGCGATATTCCATCCATAGCTGGTTCTACCTGCGATTCTGGTTCGTCCAGCAGGTGACCGATCTGGCACTGGCGCTGCTTCATCCGATCTATGCGACGCTCTACGTAATCCCCTGGTATCGCGCGCTTGGCGTGCGGATCGGCAAACGCGCCGAAATCTCGACAGCTGCGAAAATCGTGCCCGACCTCGTTGATATCGGGCCTGAGAGCTTCATTGCCGATGCGGTTGTCTTCGGTGCGGCGCGCCATGAGCCGGGTGTTATCGAACTTGCGCATACCCGGATCGGGCGGCGTTCCTTCATCGGCAATTCGGCTCTTTTGCCAACCGGTGCAACCATTGCCGATGGCGTCCTGATCGGCGTGCTTTCCAAGCCGCCGGCAGATGGCGGCGCCGAGCAGCCGGATGGGACCTGGTTCGGTTCCCCGCCGATTTCGTTGCCCGTGCGGCAAGCCGTCGGCCTGTTCGACGAGGGTGCGCGCTTCAACCCGCGGCCGCGCCTCGTCGCGATGCGCCTTGCCATCGAGGCCATCCGCGTGATCCTGCCACTGACGTTATTTCTGGCATTTTTCAGCCTGCTCTTCTCGATGGTCGGCGATATCCAGGATTACGACGACAGCCAGTCGCTGATCGCCTTGATTTTCCCGTTCCTTTATATCGGTTTCGCGCTCGCCTGCGGTCTCTCCGTCGTTGCGCTGAAATGGCTGGTGATGGGGCGCTATAAACCGACGACGAAGCCGCTCTGGAGTACCTTCGTATGGCGAACCGAGCTGGTGACGGCGACCTATGAAAACCTCGCGGTGCCGAACCTGCTTCAACCGTTGCGGGGAACGCCATGGCTCGCCTTTTATCTTCGTCTTCTCGGCTGCAAGATCGGCCGCGACTGCTATATCGATACGACAGACATCACCGAACATGATCTGGTGCGGATTGGCGACGAAGTTGCGCTCAATGAATTCTCCGGCCTGCAAACCCACCTGTTTGAAGACCGCGTCATGAAAGTGAGTGGCGTAACGGTCGCTGACCGGGCGGTGATCGGCTCCTATGCTATTGTGCTCTACGATGCCGAAATCGGGGAGGACGCCCAGCTTGGCGATCTTTCCGTGGTCATGAAAGGCGAGACGCTGCCGGCCGGAACATCGTGGGAGGGGTCTCCGGCCCAGCTTGTGCGCAATGCATGAGTGAGTTCGCGCTGGCATCCCCTTTTCATCTCCGCCGCCAGCGGCGGGGATGCCGTTACAGAAAATTGGCCGCGGGCGGAACTTCAGCATCCATGTGACGATCGATCACCTTGTAATCCCGTTCGGAAAATGCGCCATTATCTCGGTTCTGTCGCCTGATCCACCGTGCGCACTGCGAAATATCGTCAGTTTCAAAAACGGGCTCCTCGCCGCAAGGTCCAATCTGCACCAATACATAACGCAATCAATATGCTCCTAAATTAATTATGAGATATATTGAATATGGCGCATATACAAAGCTTTTCATACCCCAATTGGAGTAGGCAGCGGTCAATCGGACTAGAGTGGATCCTCAGGTGAGTGCCGATCCTTAGGTAACAACAAGAACTTGAAGTACCGAGGCCAAAAGCATGTTGCATCCGGCCACACTGTGTTCGGGCTCGACGTATTCGCACTCATTATGACTAAGACCATCCCGGCATGGAACGAAGATCATTGCTGATGGAGCGACGCGATTGATGAAAAGGGCGTCGTGAAACGCGCCGGACAACATGCGTTGCGTCACGAAACTCCGCTCCAGTGCGGCGCTATCCAACCTCTTGAGAATATGCTCGGGGAAATTAGCCGGCGGCATGTCGAAGATCTGTGCGATCGTTGCTTCACAATTTTGATCGCTCGCTGCCGTCTGGATCACGGCATGAATTTTATTCTCCATTGCGTCAAGCGCGTCGGATGATGGATGTCTGATATCCACCGTAAAGGTGACTGTCTGCGGGATGGCGTTGACGGCGCCGGGCTGCAATGCAATTCGTCCGACGGTGAAGCGGGCGGCGGGATCCTGCGGCATCATGGCGGGGAACAGCAATCCAAGTGCATTGACAGCCGCATGGAGGGGGTCGCGCCGGTACGGCAGCGCCGTGGTGCCCGCATGAGCTGTCTGGCCGGTGATGGATACTTCCAGCCAGCGTGTGCCCTGTATGCCCGTCACTATTCCAATAGGAACGCCCTGTTTCTCAAGAGACGGACCCTGTTCGATGTGGACCTCGATATAAGCAAATACCGGAAAGCCGAGATCGCGCATTTTGGCTTCCGGCAGGCTTTCCAGGGTTGCGGAAAGCTCGCCCGCAAAATCGGCGCCGTTATCCGTGGCAAGGAGCTTCATCCAGTCCTGCGGTATTTTTCGGGAGGCAAAAGCCATCGATCCCATGCAGCCCGGAGCGAAACGGCAACCTTCCTCGTTGGTAAAGGCGACGACCTCGACCGGCCGTTCCGTCTCGATCTCCAGGTCCTCAAGTGTTTCGAGAACCTCGAATGCCGAAAGCGTCCCCAGCGCTCCATCAAACCGGCCGCCTGCGGGCTGGCTGTCAAGGTGGCTGCCGATCAGAAGCGGCGAAAGTGTTTCGTCGCGGCCGCTGCGGCGAATGAAAAGATTGGCGACGGGATCCTGAAACACCGAAAATCCCCTGCTGATGGCGAGGTCCGCCAGCAGCCGTCTTGCCTCACGATCCAGTCCGGTCAGCGCCTGCCGGTTGACGCCGCCCTTTTCGGTTGCTCCGATTGTTGCAAACCGGTCTAGATTTGCCAGCAGTCTTTCACCGTTGATCGAAAACTTTGCCATCGCTGTTTTTCCCTCAGACTTCAAGGCCGGGGCGGGCTGCGGCAACAAAGGAACGTACCCGCGCCAGCTCGACCGGGTTCCACCAGACGCCGCCTTCCTTCAGCGATGAGGCCACGATCACGCCGCTGGTGCGTTTGAGGATGTCGACGATATTTCCTTCATTGACGCCCGACCCGACCAGCAGCGGCAAATGTGTGGCCGCACCGATTTCCTCGATTTCTTCCATGGTCGCACTGTTGCCGGTGCGCTGGCCTGTCGCGATGACTCCGTCGGCGTCGAAGAAGGCAAGGTCGCGCGTCAGTTCATCAATGCTGCGATCTGCCGTGATGGCGTGCGCGCCGTGCTTGACATGGCTATCGGCAAAAACCTTGATGTGCTCTGCCCGCAGCAGCGAACGGTAACGCATCGCCTCGGCTGCGCGCCCCTCCATGAAACCCTCATTGGCCACATAGGCATTGGCCCATTGATTGACGCGGATGAACTTTGCCCCGCCCGCCATGGCGATGGCGAAGGCGGGGATGGGGGCATTTGCCAGCACGTTGATGCCAACGGGAACGCCGGTGGCACGAACGATACGGTCTGTCACCACGCTCATGAAGGCTGAGGTTTCCGGTCCGATATCGTCGGGCTTGGAGAAAGGCACGTCCCCATGATTTTCGATGATCAGCCCGTGCATCCCGCCTTCGACGAGGCGATCAGCATCGCGCATGCACGCGTCGTAGATGGTATCCATGCTCGCGCTGCGATAACGCGGCGCTCCGGGAAAGGCCGGGCAATGGATCATGCCGATCAGCGCCTTGTTGCGACCGAAAATTTCCTTGATAGCATTGGCCGCGTTGTCGGATATGGTCTGCATTTCAGTCCCTTTCGAAAGTTCTCCATGCGTGCCTTTGTTATCGGCAATATCGCACTTGATGAAACCTATTCCATTGCCGCACTGCCGGAGGCAGGCGCTTCAATCTTCGGCGAGCAGGCCTCGCGCAGTCTAGGAGGCAAAGGCTGCAACCAGGCCATTGTTCTTTCACGCTGCGGTGTCGAAACCACTCTGGTTGCCGCCGTCGGCAGGGACGACCGTGCCATTGCAATTGGAAAGGCGCTCACCCGCGAGCACCTGACACCAAAGCTTATTACGGTCGACAGCGCCACCAGCGATATCTCCATCATCCTGACCACTCCGGACGGCGAAAACTCCATCATCACCACCCGGTCCGCAGCTGCAGCGCTTGATAAAGACGCTGCCTTGGAGGCACTCGGTGATGCCGTATCCGGTGACCTCGTCATCCTCCAGGGCAACCTCTCGGAAGAAACCACCCTCGCCATTCTCAACGCCGCGAGATCGAAGGGGCTAAAGGCGGCCTTCAATCCGTCGCCTCTGCAACCCTGGTTCGCAAGCGTCCTGCCGCTCATCGACATTGCCGTCCTCAATCGCATCGAGGCTGAGGCGCTGACCGGCGAAACCGGCGCCGGGGCAGGCGTTTTCCTGCTGAGCGCGGGTGTCGGCCGCGTCATCGTCACACTCGGCGGACAGGGCTGCGTGCTCGTGTCCGCCGATGGTGTCATCGAGGTGCCGGCCGTGCCGGCCACGATTGTCGACACCACGGGTGCCGGCGATTGCTTCACGGGTGTTGCGCTCGCCTCCGCTACACGTCGCGGCGTCGCCGTGGATGCGCGTGCCCTTGAAGATGCCGCAAGGGCAGCAGCCATCACGGTCGGCCGCCGTGGTACACAGGATGCCTTTCCCAGCCATGAAGAACTGATGACCATCCTGCGGGCTTGAGCCTGCCGATCACGGCTTTTCCGACAGCCAGCCGAGAATGTTCTTCCACAGGCGCCCATAGCCGTCCCATTCGCAGAAGGCGGGAGACAGCCAGTGCGGACCAATGTCGGATGTCCAGGCAGCCGTGCGGCCCTTGCCGAAACGTCCGGTGACGAGCAGCGGATGGGAACCCTGATCTTCCGGCAGGCGGGCAACCACCTCGACATCGGCGCGGTCACGGACCTCGACCTCGTTGACACCAAGCAGTAGAGGCCATTCGCCGGAAAGACCAGCAACGGTCGGATGGTCGGGTTTCAGAACGTTGGCCGTCGAGCCTTCCGGAATTTCCACGCGGTCGTCCCACGGAAGGCAGGTAACCGGAAGCGTGTCTTCCACTGGCGTGCGGCGCCAGCGGGCCTTGCCGTCGATACCCTGGAAGGAAAAATAGCCGCCGACCATCAGCAGGCCGCCACCCTTTTCCACCCATGCCTTGATAAGTTTCAAACGGTTCGGCACGGTCTTCGACTGCAGCCAGACGGCCGGCGGCAGCAGGAGAGAATTTGCGCCGATATCCGAGAGAATGATGACGTCATAGGTATCTAACCCCGCCATCTCGAAGGGGAACTTCTCCACCGCATCATGGGCGGTCATGTAAGTCAGCTCATATTCGCTGCCTTCCAGAGCCTTCACCAGCGGTTCTGCACCCAAATGAAAGGTGACGCTGCCAAACTGATCGAAGCCCTTGTAGTGGGTGGCGGAGCTGACCCAGCTTTCACCGACGAGGAGCACTTTTTTTGTCATGATCTTTCCATTTCCATAGTTTCGTCAGGTCTTCGCCTGGAAGACCGAGCGCGGATTGTCCCGCATGAGAGTTTGAAGAGTGGCGTCATCGAGCCCGTGCCGCTTCAGACGCGGCAGGAAGTGTCTGAGAATATAGGCGTAACCATTGCCGCCATACCGCGTCAGCATCATTTTCAGGAAGACGTCGTGGGAAAGCAGAATGCGGTCGAGGTAACCGCCTTCCACCAGCGTGACGATCGACCGGGCAGCATCCTCGTCGCTGGGGCACTGGACCTGCTGATCGGCATAGAAAAAATCCATGCCGATCATGTCATATTCGATGAAGGCGCCGCGGCCTGCGAGTTCGCTCTGGTAGGCGATGTCCGCGTGGGACGGGTTCATGTGGCAGAGAACTGTATGGTTCAGATCCGCTCCCTCATCTGCGACGATGTCGAGAACCCTGTGCCCCAGCCGGAGCCATCCCGGCAGATGAACCATGACGGGAAGGCCGGTGCGAACATGCGCCTGCGCAGCTCCTCGAAGGGACTTTTCCTCAGCGGCCGTGAAATCCGCCGATACCCCGATTTCGCCGATCAGGCCGATGCGGACATCGGTGTCATCGACACCGTGGAGCGCCTCGTGCACGATCTCGTCGGCTATGGCTTCGACCGTGAGCCCGGCCACTTTTTCGGGGTGGGAGGACGCAAGGTAATAACCCGCTCCCATCACGACGTTGAGCCCGGTTGCCTCCGAAATCCTCCGCAATGCCAACGGATTTCTGCCGATGCCCTGACAGGTTGGTTCCACAACGGTCTGTCCACCGGCCGTGACGAAATCCTTCAGCTCCGCAATCGCCAGCGGTTCGTCGTCGAGCGTGATATTGTGCTTGTTGACGAATGGGTCCTGACGCAACTCGCCGAGGATTTCCATGCAGACGAAGCCTTCGGCAAGATATTGCCGCTCCGGTGTCCTGGGGGCGTGCCACCAGCAACGGCAATCGTTGAGAATGTGCTCGTGCATCAGGGTGATGCCAAGCTGGTCCGCAGCGATTGCGCCACGCACGGTCATGATCTTTCCCGACCGGATATGTCCCTCAGAGAGTTCCGTGGTCATCGCATCACCCCTTTCTCTTCGCGCCGAGGCGGAAGTTGGCGGTGAAGATGCGCGTGTTGAGCCAGATTGCTGCGAGAATGATGGCGCCCGTCACGATCTGGGTGAAGAAGGGAGAGATATGCATGAGGATAAGGCCATTGCCGATGACGGCGATGGTCATGGTGCCCAGAACCGTGCCGAGAATGGTGCCGCGACCGCCCATCAGCGATGTGCCGCCGAGAACCACGGCCGCAACCACCTGAAGCTCGAAACCAACCGCCGCATTCGAGGATCCAGATCCCAGCCGCGCCGCAATCATCAGGCCGGCAATGGCCGAGGCAACGCCCGCGGCCAGATAGACCGAGGCGAGAATCCATTTGGCTGGCATCCCCACGCGGCGCGCCGCTTCGGGATTGGAGCCGACGGCGACGACGCGACGACCATATCGGGTGCTCGAAAGAACGATATAGGCGATCACGGTAACGACGATGCCGATCAGGGCTGGGACCGGCATGCCGAGGAAATCACCCCGTCCGAGGTAAAAGAACCCGGGTGCTTCCGGTATCGGCACGGAGTAGCCCTGTGTGATGTAGAGGGCCAAGCCGCGCAGTATGGAGAGGCCGGCAAGCGTCACGATGAAGGCTGGAATTCCCTGATAGGCAATGAACCAGCCCTGCACGAGGCCGAGCGCGCCGCCGAGCACGAGCATGGCGACGACAACCAGCGGCCAGGGGTAGCCGGCTGCAAGCAGGATCGCCCCGACGGCATTGATCAGGGCGACCATGGAGCCGACAGACAGATCGATACCGCCGGTGATGATGACGAATGTCATCGCGACGGAGACAATCAGGATGGGCGCCGCCTGACGGACCACGTTCAGAAGATTGCCGGCCGTCAGAAACGTATCCGTGGTTGCGGAGAAGAACACCATGCAGAGCGCAAAAAAGGCCGCGATGGAAAGCACCTGCGCATTTTCGGCAAAAAAGTCCGAAAGCGGCGAGCCTTTGGCGCGTTCAGTATAGACGGTCAATGGCGTTGCCCTCCCACGATCAGCCGCACGAGGTCTTCGAGGCTGGTATCGTTGATCTGGCGTTCTGCCACCTTGGTGCCCTCATACATGACGGCGATGCGGTCGCAGACACGGAACAGATCCTGAAGGCGGTGGGTGATGAGGATGACCGACACGCCCTTTGCCTTGACGCGATTGATGAGCGAAAGCACGGCTTCCACCTCTGCAACGGCAAGCGCTGAGGTCGGCTCGTCCATGATCAGGACCTTCGGATTGAAGGAGGCCGCGCGCGCAATGGCGATTGCCTGTCGCTGGCCGCCGGACAGCTTCTCCACCTTGGAGGTGAGACGCGGAATGCGGATCTCCAGCGCATCCAGCATCTTGCGGGCTTCCGAAAGCATGGTCGGCCGGTCGAGAAAGGGCCCCTTGGTAATTTCGCGCCCGAGGAAGAGATTGCCGACGACGTCGATATGGTCGCAGAGGCTCAGATCCTGAAAGACCATTTCGATGTTACGGTTGCGGGCATCGGCAGGGCCGGAGAAGCGAATGGCTTCCCCTTCCATCGTGATCGTGCCTTCATCAGGGATGTAGGTGCCGGAAATCACCTTGGTGAGGGTGGATTTACCGGCCGCATTGTCGCCGACGAGACCGAGGCACTCGCCGGGGAAGATATCGAGATCGACGCCGCGAAGCGCCTGATGCGAGCCGAATGTCTTGCGGATATTGCGCAGGGAGATACGCGCTTCACGATCGGGCTGCCGGGAGAGAATATCTCCCCCGGCGCCGTCGACAGCGCCTGTGTGCTGTCCGGCCGCAATCATTTGAAGACCGCACGGTAGGGTTCGACATTGGCCTTGGTGACGATGGTAACCGGCACGGCGATGGTCTTTTCGACGGTGCCGCCGTCGGAGACGGTCTTGAGAGCCTTGACTGCCGCTGCACCCATGGCGGAAGGATCCTGCTGGATGACGCCTGCGACATAACCTGCATCGATGCCTGCAATCGCCTGTTTGGTCAAATCCCAGCCAAACACCTTGATGTCTTTCTGCTTGCTTTGGCTTTCAACGGCGGCGACCGCTCCAAGAAGAGCCGGTTCACCGGTGGCATAAATTGCGGTCATATCAGGATTGCCGGTGATGAGGTTTTCCGCTGCCGACAGTGCGGTGTCCTGAACGTTCTGGCCATCGACGACACCAGCCGTCGTGATGCCGGTCTTGTCCTTGATCGTGTCTTCAAAGCCCTTCTGGCGGATGTTCTGGATGAAGGAGTTCAGCGCACCGACGACGCCGATCTTGGCTTTGCCGCCCATGTCGGACTTCACGTAGTCGAGGAAGAATTTTCCCATGTCGGCGCCCGCTTTGCCGTTATCGACGCCGATCTGCGCCTTCTGCGGACCTTCCGGCAGGATGGCGTCAATCGCGACGACGGGAATATTGGCGGCTGCCGCCTGCTTTACGGCCGGCATGATGCCGTTGACGTCGATGGCGACCACGGCGATGCCATCGACTTTCTGCTGGATATAGGTCTCGATGGCGCTGTTCTGGGCGGCGGGGTCATTGTTGGCGTTAAAGATCACCAGCTTGACGCCGGCTTCCTTGGCCGCCTTTTCCGCGCCTTCGTTCATTTGGTTAAAGAACAACGCCTGCTGGTTGATCTGCACCAGGGCAATTGTCTTTTCGGCGGCGTTGGCAAAACCGGCAGACAGGGTCGCGCCGGCAAGAACGGTCGCAGCGAGCGCTGCGGAAAAATATCGACGTTTGAAATTTTGCATTATCGTTCTTCCTCTGTTGGTTCGTTGCTTTTTATTTGATCGCGGGCGGCGCAACGGATTCACGCACGACGATTTCGACGGGCAGCAGTTCCTCCGATGGCAGCGGAGCGTCCTGATCCCATTTTGTTTCCAGCAGAAGCGACAAGGCGCGTTGGCCGATTGCGCTGACAGGCTGGCGAATGGCGGTGAGCGGCGGGGAAAACAGATGCAGCGGCCCGACATCATCGAAGCCGATCATCGAGACATCCTGCGGGATACGCACCCCTTCAGACCGGAGCACTTCGATGAAGCCGATGGCGATTTCGTCCGAACTCGCAAACACCGCTGTTGCAGGCCGACCCTCGTCAAGGAACCGCCGCGCTGCCGCCCGGCCGAATTCCACGGTGTAGGCGCCGCAATATCTTGTAATCGAAAGCTCTGCTTCGCCTTTCCGTTCGGAAAGGGCGGATGTCATTCCGCGAAAACGGCGCTCGGTACTGATCATGTCCTCCGGGCCGCCTACATAGAGAACCCGGCGGTGCCCATTTTCTGCGAGATGCTTGCCGGCCAGACGACCACCCTGTTCATTGTCGCAGAAGAGTTTTGGAACGGTTGCGCCGGGGACGTCTTCGTCGACGACCACGACCTTGCCTGTGGTGTTGATCAGTTCCGCCAGCTCTTCGGTATTGGGATGGTTGGTGATGAAGACGAGACCATCGACGTGATTGCGGGCGAGCAATCTCAGATACGACAATTCACGCCCCTTGCGATTCAGCGTCGCAAAAAGCGACAGGGCAAGACCGCGCCTGTCGGCTTCTTCTTCCACGGCCGCGACCAGCATTCCGAAAAACGGGTTGCCAATGTCTGGAACGACCAGACCGATTGTATCCGAGCGGCCGCGGCTCAAGCGCCTGGCATGGGGGTTTGGAACGTAATTGAGCTCACGAATGGCGGTCTCGATCCGAGTCTTCGTCTCGGAGGGCAGTTCCAGCGTGCCATTCAGCAGCCGCGATACGGTCGCGACGGAAACACCAGCCGCCTGGGCAACGTCTTTGAGGCTGGTCGCTTGGTTACGCGCCATCACACTCCCGCTTTCTGTTCCGCTCAATCCGGGCCTTTTCGACCTCTGTATGGTTTGTAAAGCGATTTACTAAACCGGTTTACAAGGAATTATAAAATGGCGGAGCTGTCAACGGGTGTTTTTCAGATTCGTCGGATTGTCTGGTGAACCGGAGCTTTGGGAATGGCGTCATTTGAGCTCAAGGAACCACGGGTACCCATGGAGGCAGACGCGGATATGTGGGTGCCTTTCGCAGAAAGGCACCTCAGTGTGAAAGTGCCCGCAGGCTACTTTCACTTGCTTCGACACTCAAAGAGTTTGTGTCGTGTGATTATCGTCGCTGCAGGGGCCGGACAATCTCAGATGAGATCGCGCTTGTAGCTTTCATCCCACTGTCTCGTCTTGACGACATTGCCGTTCTCGAACGCCGACAATTCTCCACTCAGATAGAAGTTCTTCTCGTCGGAGCGCATCTCGGTGCGGCTCTCGATTTTGATGCGCCATCCTTCCCGGCCCATTTCGTAGGTCTGGGTAAGGACATATTTCGCGGAAAGCGGATCGTCGTCACGAATGGTCAGTTCACGGCGCAGACTGTGGCTCAGTTCGGTATCGATATCATCGAACCGCAAAATGCCTTCGCCGAACAGGCCGCCCACTCCTTCGGTGATATAGGTGTTGATGCCCGTTTCATGGTCCTGTTCGGTCCAGCGGCGAACCGAACCGGGGTCGATCTGTGTCATGGGGGCGAGGGGGCCATGGGCAGGGGCCTCGAAACGCACGGGCTTTGCCTCGCCCGCGGCGCGCACCGGAAGATCAAGGGCACTCTCCGCAACGGAAAGGCTGATCGTTGCATCGTAAGGCGATGTCCACACCATCGGCCAATATGCGGTGGCGATGGCGAGTTGAAGCTTGTGGCCTTTGGTGAAGCGATATCCGCAATCGTTGAGCTTGATCGCGACGTCGTAGAATTTGCCGGGTTCCAGGGCTTCGGGATTCTCGTGGCTGTCACGGTGGGTGAGGTTGAAAACCTGGTAGCTGACGCGTGTGACGCGACCGTCGGGAAGCACATCGTTGAGGCGGAGCGATATCTGGGCCACGGGGCAATCTGCGGCAATGCGCAGACGTGCTATTGGCGCACCGAGGACATCGAAATCGTCTTCGAGCAAGGCGGTTTCGAAAACCAGCGCGCCGCCATTGTCGAGCCGCTGATCGGTCGGATGTTCGCCCGGGCAGCCGGTCGCCATCCATTCGCCGCCCGCCTTGCCATGGCTCTGGGGTGAACGGATAGCAAGGATCCCGGGATCACTCACCGCGTCACGCAGGTCGCGAGCTCCACCAAGATACAGTGATCGGGTCGAGATTTCAGACGAAGGCCATGCCGCTTCGCCGACCCACCGGCCCTGCGTCGTTGTGCGCGTGCCTGTCGGTTCGATGGTGTCGCTGACGAAGGCGCGCAACATCGGCTCGTCCATGACGCCGGTGTCCTTGCCCTTCAGCCAATGGTCCCACCAGCGTGTCGCTTCCTGAAGGAAGCCGATTGCCGGACCGGGTATGCCGTCCTGAGGATAGATGTGACCCCAAGGCCCGATGATGCCGCGACGCGGCACCTGAAGGTTTTCCAGAAGCCGTGGGACCGCATTGGTATAGCTGTCCGCCCACGCGCCGATGGCAAGGACCGGGCACTGGATGGCGCTCCAGTCTTCGCAGACCGAGCCGTGCTTCCAGTAGGCGTCGTAACGCTGATGGTCCAGCCAAAGTCCGGGGAAAAAGGGCAACTTGTCCAGTCGCTCAAGCCAGCGATCGCGCCATTCGTCGCCAACAATCTCCGGGTCGAGCGGGCGGCTCTGATAGGCAAGCATGATCGTGCCCCACCAGAGATTGTCGTTCAGCAACAACCCACCCATGTAATGGATGTCGTCCGTATAGCGATTGTCCGTGGAATAGGCCGTGATGATGGCTTTCAACGCCGGTGGACGGCGGGCGGCGACCTGCAGGCCGTTGAAGCCGCCCCAGCTCTTGCCCATCATGCCGACATTGCCGCTGCACCATGGCTGTCGGGAAATCCAGTCGATCACTTCCAGGCCGTCGTCCTGTTCCTGCTTCAGATATTCGTCTGCCATGTGGCCGTCGGATTCGCCGGTGCCGCGCATATCCACGCGGATCGCCGCATAGCCCTGGCTTGCGAAATAGCAATGCATCGGCTCGTCGCGCCCGCGCGTTCCGTCGCGCTTGCGATAGGGGATATATTCGAGAATGGCGGGAACCGGCGATTGCTCCGCGCCTTCCGGCAGCCAGAGACGCGCTCCAAGGCGCACGCCGTCGCTCATGGGGATCCAGATATGTTCTTCAACACGCACTGTCATTTGGGTATTCCAGTCAGTTCATCGGGCGCTGGCATTGCAGCAGGTCATTGGAGATGAAGGAGAGGGCGGCGGCTGAAGAAAATACGCCGCCGCTGAAGTCAGACGGCCGGAAGGCCGCGTTTTGCCAGCACACCGTCCAGCCAGTCGCGCCGCAACTCGGGAACCGAAGTGATAAGCTGCTCAGTATAGGGCTGGTATGGCGGGGCGAACACCTCTTCGGTGGTGCCGGTTTCGACGATACGGCCGTGCTGCATCACCATGGTCCTGTCGGCAATCCTGCGCACCACGCCGAGATCATGGGTGATGAACAGATAGGAGACGCCCAGTTCATCCTGCAATGATTGCAACAATGTGAGGATCTCGTCGGCCACCAAAGGGTCAAGCGCCGAAGTGACCTCGTCGCAAATGATGAGGTCGGGACGCGCCGCGAGGGCGCGCGCAATGCACACCCGCTGCTTCTGTCCGCCCGACAGCGCTTTTGGGAGACGCTCGGCGAAATCGCGCGGCAGACCGATGAGATCCAGCAGGCGGTTCACCTCGGATGCGCGCTGCTCGTCGTTCATGCCGAAATAAAACGACATGGGGCGGCCGATGATCTCGCCGACCGTGTGGCGCGGGTTCAGCGCCACATCCGGAAGCTGATAGACGAGCTGGATGCGTCGCAGTTCCTCACGGCTCCGCTGCGTGTATTTATCGGCAAGCCTATGTCCGGCGAGGGTAACGACGCCGGAGGAGTGGGGCGGCAAGCCGGCAATGACCCGGGCGAGTGTGGATTTTCCCGAACCGGATTCGCCGACAACGGCGAGTGTCTCACCCTTGCGCAACAGGCACTGGACGTTATCAAGCACCTTCTTACGCCCGTAATAGGCGGTAACATCGCGCGCTTCGAGCAGAACCTCCCCATTTTTATGGTGGACGCCTTCTCCCGACATGCTGGCCTTGCGTTCGGAAACCAGCCGACGCGTGTAGTCCTGCTGCGGCTGTTCGAGGATCTGCTCGGCAGAACCGGCCTCGACCTCTTTGCCATGACGCAACACCAGGATGCTGTCGGCAATCTGCGCCACCACTGCCAGGTCGTGCGTGATGTAGAGTGCAGCCGTATCATAACGCTGGATGAGGCTACGAAGCAGAGCGAGAACCTCTATCTGCGTCGTGACATCGAGCGCCGTGGTCGGTTCGTCCAGAACCAGAATATCGGGACGGCAGGACATGGCCATTGCCACCATCGCGCGCTGCAACTGACCGCCCGATACCTGATGCGGATAACGGCTGCCGAAATTCTGATAGTCGGGAAGTTGCAGCGCCTGCAGCAATTCCAGCATCCAGGCTTCCGCCTCCTGCCGGTTCATGATGCCGTGATAGAGCGGGCCTTCCATGATCTGTTCGCCGATCTTCATCGCCGGATTGAAGGCGGCGGCCGCGCTTTGCGCCACATAGGCGATCCGCGCACCACGCACCGCCTCGCGTCCGGCGCGATCGATCGTCATCAGCGAAACGCCGTTCACGACAATCTCGCCCCCAACGATGCGGCAGCCATTGCGGCCGTATCCCATGGCAGCTAGGCCAATCGTGGACTTGCCCGCACCGGATTCACCGATCAGCCCTTTGACCTCGCCGCGTTTCAGGTCAAGATCGACGTTGTCGACAAGGATGGCGCCATTTGGTGCAGCAACCTTCAGCCCGCGAATTTGCAAAACCTTGTTCTCGTTCATCGGTCCGCTCCCTGAATTGCGCTGCGGCCGGCAAGCAGCCAATCCACGACGAGATTGACGCCGATGGTGAGGACGGCGATGGCGGCTGCCGGATATAGCGGAGCGTAGAGGCCGTAAAGGATCGCCTGCTGGTTATCCTTCACCATACCGCCCCAGTCCGCGAAGGGCGGCTGAATGCCAAGGCCGAGGAAAGAAAGGCCGGCGACAAAGAGGAAGGTGAAGCAGAAGCGAAGACCGAACTCCGCAATCAGTGGCGGCAGGGCATTCGGCAAAATTTCCTTAAACACCAGCCATAGCAACCCTTCGCCGCGAAGACGCGCCGTTTCGGCATATTCGAGAACATTGACACCCTGCGCGACGATACGGGCCAGGCGAAAAACGCGTGTGGAATCCAGAAGGGCGATTGTGACGATCAGCACGGGAATGGACGAGCCAAGCGCCTGCAACACCACAAGGGCCGAAATCAGCACCGGAATACACATGACCGTGTCGACAATGCGCGACAGTACCGTGTCCAGCCAGCCGCCGAAAATGGCGGCGATAAACCCCAGTGTTATCCCGATCGTGAAGGACAGCAGCGATGCGGCCAGTGAAACGCCGATGGACATCTGCGCGCCGGCCAGTAGGCGCGACAGCATATCGCGACCATTCTGATCAAGGCCAAACCAGTGCGCGGCCGAAGGCGGATCAAACGGCGATCCGACAATTTCCTCCTGGGCGAAAGGCGCGATATGCGGGCCGGCGATGAACAGGATGAGATTGAGCGAGATGATGAAAAGACCGATCCATGCGGTCGGGGTGATGGAACGAAGTATTTTCATCGGGGATGCCTCAGGCGCGGGTTAAGCGCGATTGCCGAAATATCGGCAATGATGTTCAAGATGACATAGGCGGCGCCAAAAACGAGGGCGGCAGCCTGCACCAGCGGCAGATCGCGCTTGGAAACAGCATCGACCATGAAGCGGCCCAGCCCATTGTAGTTGAACACGGCCTCCACCAGCACCACGCCTGTGATCAGATAGGCGATGTTGAAAGACACGACATTGACGATGGGCGCAGCCGCATTGGGAAGGGCGTGACGAAGAACCGCGCGCCGGGTGCGAAGCCCCTTGAGATAGGCGGTTTCGACATAGGCCTGATCCATGACAGCCAGCACGGCGGTGCGGGTCATGCGCAACATCTGCGCCACGGTCACAAGAACAAGTGTCAGGGCCGGCAGCGTGGTCGCCTTCAGCCAGTCCGCAAAACCCATGCCGGGATAGGTATCGGCAAGGCTCGGCAGGAGGTTGTACTGCACGGACACGAACAGGATAAGCAACAGGCCGAGAAAATATTCTGGCAAGGAAACAAAGGCGAGAGCCACAATATTCACTGCGCGATCAAACAGGCTGCCGCGCAGGATGGCGCTGAACAGCCCGAGGGTGACGGCAACAGGAACGGAGACGACGGCGGCATAAAGCGCCAGCGCCATGGTGTTCCAGAAGCGTGGCCACAGGAGATCGGCGACGGGTTGACGGTTCGCCAGCGAATTTCCAAGGTCGCCGGTCACGAAGCCGCCGAGCCAGGAGAAATAACGGTGCAGGAGGGGCTGGTCGAGGCCGAGATCGGCGCGCAACACGGCGAGGGATTCAGGCGTCGCATTTTGTCCGAGTATTGCTGACGCCACATCACCGGGAAGAAGCTGTGTGCCGGCGAAAATAAGCGCCGACACCAGCAGGAGCGTCAAAATACCCAAAGCAACGCGCTTCAGGATAAGAGTAGTCATTATGCGTCCAACCAGACTTTTTCAGCGAGACGGGCGCCCATGAAATTGAACATGGGATGGGTCGTCACGCCCTTGAGTTTCTTAGATGTGGCGTCGAGATAGTCGCCAAACATCGGGATCATCGCGCCACCCTCATTGGAAATGAGCGCTTGCAATTCGGCATAGATTTCCTTGCGCTTGGCGTCGTCGAGAAGCGCACGCGCTTCGATCAGCTTCTTGTCGAAGGTCTCGTTCTTCCAGTGCGTGTCGTTCTGCGCTGATGTCGACTGGTATGCGATGGTCAGCATCTGGTCCGCCGTGGGACGCCCGCCCCAATAGGACATGCAGAAAGGCGCTTTCATCCAGACATTGTCCCAATAGCCGTCAGCCGGCTCGCGCTTGATCGAAACGTCGATACCGCCCTTCGCCGCGCTGGTGCGGAAGATCGCTGCCGCATCGACCGCGCCGGAGAAGGCGGCGTCGGAAGCGGAAATCTCGATCTTGAGGGCGTCGAGGCCAGCCTGCTTGAGATAGAACTTCGCCTTTTCCGGGTCGTAAGGCCTCTGCGGCAGGTCTGCCGCATAGAACCGGTCGGAGCTGGGAATGGGGTGGTCATTACCGAGGCGACCATATCCACGCAGTGCCGTTTTCAGAAGCTGTTCGCGATCGATCGCGTGTTTGATGGCGAGCCTGATATTGTTGTCCGTGTAGGGCGCCTGTGTGCAATCCATCAGGAAGGTGAAATGCTGGCCGCCAGCCGACTGGACGATATTGAGGTTGGGATTGCGGCGAAGCAGATCAACCGTCTTGAAATCCAGCTGGTTGATGGCGTGGACCTGACCCGACATCATGGCATTGGTGCGCGCGGCGATATCGTTGATGACGATGACTTCGACCGCGTCGACATGGGCCGCGTTCGGCTTCCAGTAATTGGGATTACGGGTAAAGCGGGAACGCACGCCCGGATCATAGCTTTCAAAGACGAACGGCCCGGTGCCGACCGGCTTGTTGAAATCCGTCCAGCCCTCCGGAACGACAAGGAAATGATAGTCGGAAAGGATGTAGGGAAGATCGGCATTGCCGCTTTCGAGGACGATCTTGACCTCGGTGTCGGACAGCTTGTCGACGCTTTTCAAGGCGGATGCTACCGAGCGCGCTGCAGAGGTGGTTTCCCCGCGGTGCAGGTTGATGGAGTAGATGACGTCTTCTACCGTCAATGACTTGCCGTTGTGGAACGTGACGCCCTGACGCAGCTTGAAGACCCACTCCACCGCGCCCGGTTGCGCTTCCCAGCTTTCGAACAGTTCCGGCACGGCGTGATTGTTGGCGTCGATCTCCACCAGACCGTTCATGATCATGAAGGCCTGATTGACGGGCACCCAGTCCTTCAGAATGCGGGGGTCGAGATTATCAGTGGTGCTGCCGCCGCCAATGCCCAGTTTCAGCACTCCGCCCTTCTTGGGCGTGTCCGTGCTTTGCGCACGTGCAGTAGTGATGAAACCGGCAGACAGCGCGGCAATGCCGGCCGCGCCAGCCAGAAAATGCCGGCGATCGAGTGAGAAGGAAAAGGGGGAGGAGGTCATATCTGGGTTCCCTGTTTTTTATCTAGCCGGTCAAGGCTCAGCTCGCTGTGGGGTATCGTACTCGGCGGTTCGGCACTAGATAGAGACCAGCAAAGGGGGGTATGATTTTTGCGCATGGGGTCATGAAATCTGAGCGCATCCGGTTATTTGCGAAGCGCAGTAAAGGGAGGCGCCGGAGCCGATCCGGTGTAGCAATTCTCGCGCGGCGAGAGCGTTCATGGAGTGAATACAAATGGGGCTAGCGGATATTGTCGGCCTTGCAGGAGCCTTTTTCTATCTCTTCGCCTATGCCCTGTTGCAGCTTCGATTTCTGACGATAGAAGACTGGCGATACACTCTGTTGAACGTTCTGGGCGGTGTGTTCCTGATCTATTCGTTGATCTGGAACTTTAATCTCGGCTCGCTCATCTCGCAAGTCGCGTGGCTGCTCTTCACCGTCATCGGTTACGCCCGCTTTCTCCTGGATCGCCGCCGGAAGGCGCCGTCCATAAGCGCCTGATGATCATCAGCGCGCGGTTTTATGATTGTCTGCAATCAGCCAGTCTGAAACCTCGCGCACAATCTTGCGCTGGTGGCGATCAGCCGGGCGCATCAGGTAAAATTTGCCCTCCGAGCGCATGGCGTGGGCATGTACAGGCACAAGCGCGCCGCTATCCAGCTGATCGCGGATGAGCCAGGTCCAGCCAAGCGTTGCGCCGAGCCCCTGCGACGCTGCCGCAACGCAGAGACCATAGTCTCCAAGTTTCCATTGGATGGCATCCTTTGGCGGCAGCAATTGTGCTGAGCGCCACCAGTCGCTCCAATCCTGCCATTCCCGCATCGAATCCTCGATGGAGATCAAAACCGGTGCTTTCTGGTCCATGAGATCGCCCACACCGCGCGCAGATACGGGTACCACCTCTTCCTGCCCAAGCTCCGAAAGCCAGACGCCGATCGGTCTTTCCTTGCGATAAAAAATGGCGAGATCGAATTCGTCAAGGCGAAGATGGGCCACATCATCAGTTACCCGCACTCGCAACTCGATGCCCGGAATGTCTAATTTCAGCTTCTGCAAACGGGGCATGAACCATTGGTCGGCAATGCCACGGGAGCAGGCTATGGTGATCTGGCTTGCCCCTGTCCATGAGCGCACCCCGTCCGTAACGCTTGCGATATCGAGGATCAGCCGCGATATATCGATCGAGTAATTCTCTCCTATCGTCGTCAGTCGCACGCCTGTCGGCACACGTTCAAAAAGCTTGGAACCGATGAATGCTTCCAGCTTGCCGATCTGCCTGCTGACCGCGCTTTGCGTCAGACCAAGTTCGTTGCCCGCGCGCGAGAAGCTGCCTAGACGGGATGCCGCCTCGAAAACCACAAGCGCCTCCAGCGGCGGCAATCTATATGATGGTTGCATTCCACTTCCTGCGACAGATTTTGTGATCCGATACACCGCCGCGCCGAGCGGTTCAAATTTTCAGTGGCGATATCCAGCTCTGCGGGTCTTCGACCGAGCGCAAGAGCCCCCGTGCCCCGGAATAATGAGAGTTCCAATGTTGACCATCCCGAAATGTTGGCGTCCTGCTCACGCCGTATCGAAGGACACCCATCTGTTCCGGCCAGTTTCTTTAGCGCTCAGCAGGGCGGCATCAGCGCGTTCCAACACGCTCGTCACAGTTCCTGCGCCTGGCGCGGTTGCTATCCCAACGGATATGGTGACCGGGTCGAGCGAGCGACCCCGGTATGTGAAGGGCGCGTGCTCGACGGCGTGTCTGAGCTTCTCTGCCAAGGCCTTCGCATGCTCAAGATTTGCGCCGGGCATCAGCACAGTGAACTCTTCGCCGCCGAAACGGAACAGGTGACCTTGGTCGCCGATCGCTTCCGAGAGGACCTGGGCGACATATTGCATCACTGCATCACCGGCATCATGACCAAAACGGTCGTTGAAGCGCTTGAAATGATCGATATCGAGCATCAGGCAGGCAAGGGGATCATCGGGCTTCTCAATATGCCGGTTCAGAGCCTCGTCAAGGGAGCGCCGGTTGAGAAGGCCGGTCAGGGCGTCCTGCTTTGCCATACCGACCAGGCGCTGCCGCAGCTGGAGATTTGCGACGGCGAGGCCGATATTCTCTGCAAGTAGCTCGAGATATAGACGTTCCGTTTCCAGCGTTGCGGATTTCTCGGGAACCTCAAGATACAACAGGCCGACGGTCTCGCCCAGCGCCGTCAATGGTATGCAAAGTCCGGTTCCGAATTCTCCACTGATATGATGGCAGACAACGTCGTCTCCATCCGGGTTGCTGATATGTGGACGTCCGCGACGCAGAGCCCAACAGTCATCGATCGCAAAATCTGGCGCTGAAAAAGACGGATCGGACCATTGTCCGGTCGAATGGAGAAATGAACTATTTTCCTTCAGGACAAGCAGGCGGCCTGATATCGCCGGGAAAATCTGGGGCATGAACTTTGAGACGACATCGGACAGTTCAAGCTGGTTCTGACATGCCTGGATCCGATGCATCATCTGCAGGATGAGATCCTTGATGCGCTGGTTCTTGCGGTGCTCCGCGTCAAGCCGTTCCCGCTCCAGCCCATTGCTGCGGAATATCCTGATTGCCTCGTTCATTTCCCCGATTTCGTCGCGCCGTCCCTCGTCGGGCAGATCGATACTGTAGTCCTGTCGGGCAAGACGCTTGACGATGTTGCTCATTTTTATAAGCGGCACCGCAACACGTCTGCTGAGGACAAAATAAAGAACCGCCAGGAACATCAGGGCAGTCAGACCGAGCATTACCTTGGCGATCGATCCGTAAAAATCGCTCCGGTTTTTCGCCTGGTCGATCGTTGCCTGCGTGCGGGCCGCAATCGTCTCCCGGAGTGTCGCCACTGTGTCCACGAGAGCGGAGTGCCGCTGATGGTATTGATCGCCGAATAAAATTCGTTGCGCATCGCCCTGACGCCCGGCGCGATACAGGCTGACGGCTTCGCGCTCCATGCCATCAAGTGCATCGGCACTGGTTCTTATCGTCTGGAACAGTTTTTCCTCTGAAGGGGAAACGCCGTGAGCGGCAAGTTTATCAAGATTGCTTTCGAGACGTTTTTCCTGGTCTTCATCGACATAGAATTTTGCCAGATACTGATCGTCGCCGCGCATCACGTAAAGGCGCGCTTCCTCTGTGCGCTCGTCTGCGGTGATCGCCAGTTCCTCGGCAAGGTCGTCGAGGTCAAGGTGATCCTGTATCGCTGCCCGCTCCTGCAAAGCGCTTCTGGCCGACAGGATGAATGTGGTGGCCGATACCGTCGTGAATATCAGCGTGATGGCGTAAGCCAGGTTCGTGATGGTGCTTAGTCGCATGATGATGCCGTCTCTAACCGCACCTCTGACAAACCTCAGCGGCGGCGTGTGATTTGGATTCTGATTGTTCTAGGCCACGCCGTCAAACGGGAAGTCAACATGCGGTTAACCATCCATGTGATCCGAAACAGCTAAGTCCTGTCGAAAATCGCGTCATTCGTGCGGTGAGGGCGCTTGCGCAATCACGGGAATGTTGCAGATGTGGCCGCTTCTACGGCGCTCGGTGCAAGCCGAAAATTAAATTTCACGCGGCATCACGAACCCGTGAAACCTTTCAACACATCGTTCGTTAAGCGCCCATGATTGACGATGACGCAAGACCGAAGCCGGTCGTTGGTGCCGAAAACAATGGTACCCAAACCGCATCCGCAAAGGATGTTCCCGACACCGATGATCCGCCTCCGCCGGAGGAACTGGAACCCGCTTCGGACTTGACGCCGGAGCAGGCGGAGGAGGTTCGCAGGAAATATCTGCTGAAACGCTTCTGGATCAGTGCCCGAGGTTTCTGGAGCCGGCGCGGCGATGTGCTGGCATGGCCGTTCACGCTCGGACTATTGGCGATGATCGGTGTAAATGTCGGCTTCCAGTATGGAATCAACATCTGGAATCGCGGGATTTTCGACGCCATCGAAAAACGGGACGCGTCGACGGTTTATTTTCTCGCCTCCATATTCCCCGCGCTGGTGCTCGGTAGTGTCGTCATCGTCACCTCACAGGTCTATGTGAGGATGCGTATCCAACGGCGCTGGCGTTCCTGGCTCACGAAGGGGCTCGTTGGAAGGTGGATTGCAAACGGCCGTTATTATCAGCTCAACCTGATCGATGGGGATCACCAAAATCCCGAAGCGAGACTTTCGGAAGATATGCGGATCGCGACGGAGGCGCCGGTGGACTTTGTTTCCGGTGTCATCGCTGCCTTCGTTTCTGCCTCCACCTTTATCGTCGTCTTGTGGACGATCGGCGGAGATCTGACGCTGTCGATCGGCGGTGTCTGGATCACGATCCCAGGCTTTCTGGTCGTCGCAGCCGTTATCTACGCGTCGATCACATCCACCGCCATAGCCTTTATTGCCCGCAACTTCGTCAAGGTTTCCGAGGTCAAAAACCAGGTTGAAGCTGAGTTCCGTTATACGCTCACGCGCGTCAGGGAAAATGGTGAGAGCATCGCCCTGCTGGGTGGCGAGGAGGAAGAACGAAGCGATCTCGACAAGAGGTTCGGCAATGTCCGGCGGCAGTGGCGTCTCATGGCGCAGCAATATATGCGCACGACGGTCGTCTCGAATGGATCGATGCTGATTGCACCCGTCGTGCCGCTTCTTCTCTGTTCACCGAAGTTTCTCGATGGAAGCATGTCGCTCGGCGAAGTCATGCAGGCCGCTTCCGCCTTCACGATTGTCCAGTCCGCATTCGGATGGCTGGTCGACAATTATCCGCGTCTCGCGGACTGGAACGCCTGCGCCCGGCGCGTTGCCTCGCTGATGATGTCGCTCGATGGTCTCGAGCGGGCTGAAAAGAGCGATAAGGTCGGCAGGATCGTGCGCGGCGAGACCGAAGGCGACACAATGCTCAGTCTCAAGGATGTTTCCGTCTCGCTTGGAGACGGCACCGCCGTCGTCAAGGAAACGGATGTCGAGATCGGCGCAGGTGAGCGTGTATTGGTATCGGGAGAATCCGGCTCAGGCAAAAGCACGCTGGTACGTGCCATTTCAGGCCTCTGGCCCTGGGGCGGAGGCAGCGTCAACTTCCGCCCTGACAGCAGATTGTTCATGCTGCCACAACGCCCCTACATTCCTTCCGGCACGCTTCGCCGCGCTGTCTCCTATCCTCAGCCGGCTGAAACCTGGACGCCCGAAGAGATTGGCGCAGCTCTCGATAAGGTTGGCCTTGGTCAGCTTAAGGAAAAGATTGAGGACGAGGCACCCTGGGACCAGACACTATCAGGCGGGGAAAAACAACGGCTGACATTCGCGCGCCTGTTGCTGAACGCGCCCGATATCATCGTCATGGATGAGGCGACGGCAGCTCTTGACGAGAAAAGTCAGGACAAGATGATGCAGACGGTTATCGATGAACTGCCTGACGCCACGATCATCAGCGTCGCGCACCGTGCCGAACTGGAAGCATTTCACAGCCGCAAAATTACGCTGGAGCGCCGGGATGGCGGCGCAAAGTTGGTCAGCGATATCGAGCTCATCCCGAAGAAGGCAAGGACAGGCTCCATGCTTCGCAGAATGGTCAAGCGTACCAGTGGTTCGAAACGATAGCGGCGCAATCGGGATCGTGAACAATGCCGTCGCGAGCTTTTGCGGCGGCCCTAACATCGCCCCCATAGGTTGCACCGGAAAGTGGGCGCGCCGGGGCATGTTTTCCGAGCATGCCATTTAAAAGGCAGTTCTAATGCGAAACGATTGAAATTTCGCCTTTCAAAATCTCGTCTATAAGATTTCATGTCTCCAAAATCGCCACATGCCTATTCATTAATCAAAAATTAGAAAATTAGTTAATGCAATTTTTACTATGTTGCGACGCACAAAAACTTCATCCACCATTTCAATACTGCGGGAGGAACGGTTTCTCAACAACAGAGGAGTTGACTTTATGCTGTTCCGCAATAAGCCTGACGCAAACTATAAGGGCGCATCCGTAAGATTGGCATCCTATACTGTTCTCGGTGTAGTGGCGACCGTGTTTTCTTCTTCCGTGTTTCCGCCTGTATTTTCATCCCAGACGAGCCGTGCTCTCATCAATGCCCCGATCATTCCCTTGACGACACCGATTAGCGGCGTTGTGAAAACGTCAAATGAGAGGGGTGGTGCCACAATCGAGAATGACAAGGTCGACAATACCACGCTGATCGGCCTGAAGGTTCAACTTGCGGCGCTCGACAACGAGATGCGTCAGAAGACCTCCATCATCTCGGACTATGCGTCGCGGATTGACGATCTCAACAAGGATCTTTCCAACCAGCAGGCAGCGTTACTGCTGCGGACCGAATCCGATCTTGATGCCGCAGAGGCGGCCCTGCAGATGGTGACCTACTCCACCCGGATCGCAAAAGCCGAAGCCGCCCGCAAACAAAAGCTGGTCGATAAGGGCGTTTTCCACGGCATCAGCGAAGATATCGCCGATACGATACAACTTGAAGATACAAAACTGAAGGCGGCCCGTGTTGCCGTCGACAAGCTGAACAAGGACATGAACTTCGCGCGGCAGGGGATCTATATTGGCTCCGACCTGCAGTCCCTGCAAAACCTCCAGCAGGAAATCCGCACCAGAACCGCCGATCTGATGCAGGTCCGCATGCAGATGACGACACTTGAGACACGCAGAAGCGAGCTTGAGAGCCTGGCAACGACAGAAGCATCGCGCATCGACAGGCTGACCCGTGCCGATCTTGCCATTCCGCCAGGCACGACGCTTTACAAGCCGGTGGCTGCGACCGGGCGGGAAGTGGTCGCCGGGGACACACTTGCCGAGGCGCTTGATTGCCGGAATGCGTTTGTCGTGGCGATCTTCTCCGAGCGCCAGGCGCAGGCCCTGTCCGTTGGGTCGCGTGTCAAGGTCGATGCGGGAAACTGGGCTCAGGAGAGCGGCGGAACGGTGGAACGGCTGGTGCCCCGGACAACGGAGCGTGTGGATCTGGATTATGCTGTGCCGTTTCCCCCCACGGAGCGACGTGAACTCTATGCCTTCATCCGCATGGATGGAGCCGATCAGCCGGATCTTTCCCATCAGAAATCCTGTTCGGTCGGCACATGGGTCAATGTAAGCCTGCCAAACGAATGGCTGGTCAGGACGCGCGATTACGTCAACGAAGCATCCGCTGATCTCCTTAAGTTCGCGGAGAATTCCGCAAGGGAGATTCCCTCTGTAACGCAGGCAGCCATTGCGCTTCTTGAAACCTCGCGCGACAGGATTTTCGACTACATAGGAGTGGAGCAGCCGCGTCAGGGACCCTTGCCGGAGCTCGCGGAACCCGCCCGCCAACTGCACGATAAAAGACACGCCGTAAACAGTCCCGTGTCCCGGACCAAAATTTCGCAAACTCAATCCTGACACCCGCATGGATTGGGCGAGCCCTGCGGGTTCACTCCTATGCCCGCAGGGCAGTTCTTCATTCTTAAAAGCGATGTTTGGAAGCGCGCATGCAAGCCGGCGCGCAGCCGACCTGTTGCGAGGTAAGGGCAATGTATTTCAGTGCTGAAGGTGACGTTCAGTCGGTACTTTATGTGAACCTGACGATTGCGATTGGGGCGATCCTGTTCACCCTTCTCGCCGATCCGCGAAAGACGGTCGACAGGTTAGCCTTCAGCGTCATCATGTTGCTGTCGCTTGGTGTCTATATCGTGTGGCGGGCGACGGATACTCTGCCGCCGCCGGAACTGACCCTCGAAACCCTCTGGTGCTACACCTACTTCACCTTCGAGCTGATCTCGGTGCTCTACGCCATGGGCTCCATCCTCATCCTGCTTCGCCGGACCGACTGGTCAGCCGCTGCCGATCGAGGAGAAGCCCATCTCGAAGGTAACCCGCTTGCGCCGCTCGTCGATGTGTTTATCTGCACCTATAACGAGCCGCTGAACGTCCTCGAAAAGTCTATCATCGCTGCACAGGCGATGGATTATCCGCGACTGCGTGTCTTCGTGTGTGACGACACACGTCGCGCCGAGGTAAGAACCTATTGCGAAGCCGTGGGCGTGAACTACGTCACACGTCCCGACAACAAGCACGCCAAGGCAGGAAATCTCAACAATGCGCTGGTTCACACCAATGCGCTGGACGAGGTTTCCGACTTCATCATGGTTCTCGACGCGGATTTCGCGCCCCAGGCAAACTTCCTGCGGCGCGTGACGGGTCTCTTTTCCGACCCGAAGGTGGCTGTCGTCCAGACGCCTCAATTCTATTTCAACAGTGATCCAATTCAGCACAATCTGGGGGTGGGCAAGAGCTTCGTCGATGATCAGCGCGTCTTCTTCGACGTGTTCCAGCCAGCCAAGGATGCGGTGGGCTGTGCTTTCTGCGTCGGCACGAGCTTCGTCGTTCGCCGCGCCGCGGTAAATGGTATTGGCGGTTTCCCTTCGGAGGCCCTCTCAGAGGACATGCTGCTGACATATCGCCTGATGGAAAGGGGATATGTTACACGCTGGCTGAATGAGAAGCTGAGCGTTGGCTTGTCTGCCGAAGGCGTGCCTGAATATATTACCCAACGCACCCGCTGGTGTCTTGGCACAATCCAGATCGGGCTTTTGCGGACTGGACCTCTCTGGCGCGGAAATTTTACGCTGACCCAGCGGCTGCATTATTTGCATGGACTTTTCTGCTGGCTATCGAAGCCGTTTATCCTGTGCCTGCTGCTCGCGCCGTCGATTTACTGGCTGACGGGCGTATCGGCGCTGCAGGCGGATGAGCTGATGTTCATGAAGCTCGGCCTCTCATCTCTTGCGCTTTTCTGGACCTATTCCACCTGGATATCCGGCAAGAGGACGCTTCCTCTCTTCACCGAAGTCACCCACGCCCTGACGGCTGTACCCATTACCATCACGCTTTTTCAGGCAATCCGTAAACCGTTCGGGCGCCCGTTCAAAGTCACCGAAAAGGGAGGAGACCGATCCCAGGTCCGAGTCCATATCCCGACGGCGATTTTTTTCGCTTTCGTGACCCTCTCTTCGGCCGTGTCCATCGTGGTCGCGGTCTATGGTCTGGATGCTCCGTCGGAGCTCTCCTCGCGGGACTGCCTCAATCTAATCTGGTCCGCCGTCGCGATGGTGATTGCATTCACCAGCTTCATTTGTTGCATTGAATTGCCCCGTTTCGACAAGGAGGAATTGATCGGAGTGGATTTTCGCGGACAGTTGCGATCCGTATCCTCGACGAGATCGGTGCGTATCACCGCCCTTTCAACGGAAAACATCACATTGGCTGCGGTCCCGTCTTCCAGCGATGTAACGGATGTTTTTGTACCTGAGGCAGGGTGGATGCGGATTAGCCCCACGGATCACGCGAAGGAATCCGGGAAGTTCGATATTCACCCCAGTGACGAGCAGCGGCGGTCCATTTTGCGCCTGTTGTTTCGCAAGGCTCCTGAAAATGTCGCGGAACAGGGCGACCTGATGAAATCCATGCGGATTCTTCTCGCACGGGCATTCGGGTGAACGGCCCTGGAGGGGTTTGCAACAGCGCGAAAGGGTTTGTCGGGATGAGCATCCGAAACATAATCGCAGCGCTTATGATGTTTTTCGCGATGACGTGCACGGCGGCGGCCGGGAAAATAGCGGATCGTGCTGGTCTCGCCGCAACGCTGTGCGACGGTCTTGCGGGCAGGATGGACCAATCAACCGAACCGTTCTTGCTCCGCAGTTTCGAGCCGGGTGCTTCAGGGAAGCCGCTTGATCCGGCGCTGTCAAATACGGCTTTCACCTATGATAATGCGCTCGCCTCCATCGCTCTTTTCGCCTGTGGAGAGGATGATAAGGCGCTGAGGATCGTCGAGGCTCTGCGTTTTGCGCTTCAGCACGACCGGACCTATCGCGATGGGCGGGTCCGAAATGCCTATCGTGCGGGCGCTGTCGATGTTCATCAGGGTGCCATGCTTCTGCCGGGCTTCTGGGATGAGAGCCGCAAGGCATGGATGGAGGACGAATATCAGGTTGGGAGTTCCACCGGAAATCTTGCCTGGGCAGCGCTGGCGTTTCTCGCTGCTTTTGATCGTTCGGGCGATAGAGCCTATCTCTCGGCTGCGTCGTCACTCATCGAATGGATCAACCAAAACACCAGAGGAACAGGTGGTCTCGGCTTTACGGGCGGCACGTTCGGTCAGGATGCCCAACCGATCCATCTCGACTGGAAATCGACGGAGCATAATCTTGACGTCTTTGCCGCTGCTGCCTGGCTGAGCGAGATCGACCAGACGAAGGACTGGCGATCCGTGCAGGACCGAGCATTGTCTTTTCTCAATGCCATGTGGAATGGGGGTGAGGGGCGTTTTTACGTGGGCAGTTTGCCAGGCGGCGACACGCCGAACGCCAGCCAGTCCGGCATTGATTCCGAAGTTTGGCCGATCATGGCCGTGCCAAAATTCCGTGCACGCGCAGCCAGGGTTCTGGATTGGATCGATCGTCATTACGCCGTTGACGGCGGCTTCGATTTTAACGACGACCGGGACGGCATATGGCTGGAAGGCACAGCGCAGGCTGCGCTGGCATTTGATATTGTGGGGCATCATGACCGCGCGCAGGCACTTCTCGAGACGATCGGAGCGCAAATCTCGTCGGAGAACCTTGTCTATGCCACGGTCGGTCCGGAACTGACGACGGGCCTGAAAATAGGTCCGGATTCCACGTCCGCAGACTTTAAATATTTCCGTTTACCTCATGTCGGCGCGACTGCTTGGGGTGTACTCGCTGCCAAAGGCTGGAATCCTTTCACGAGAAGGGGAGTTACGGAAATGCACGAAGCGGAATGATGTAGATACGTCTCAACTGCGCTTGATTTTCAAAGGTTCTTGGAAGCGCTTCACGCAAAAAAAACCCTCCGTCAGGAGGGTCGTAATGGTGCTGACCTTACGCGCTCGTAAGGAGGTGCGGAGGGGAACAGTCCGCGCCTTTTAAATGCGGGGGATGGAAAATGGTTCCGCTTCCAATTCGTTTTTTTCGAACGTCAGCCGTTGTTTGGGTTAGCTCGAGCCGCCGAGAAGCCCAAATCGCCCCGTCAGAGCGGGCTCAGAGCTCGATAGGATAAACTTCCCCATGCGTGGCAACAACCGCTTCTCCAGATGCAGTCACCCAGCCGCGGAACATGCCCGGGGTGTTGTACGGAGCGGCGATGTGGCCCGCCGTATCAATGGCGACCAGACCTGCACCAATATCGTAGGGAGCCAGATCCCTGTACACGAGATCGCCGGCAGCGCTTTCCAGCTCCTGTCCGAGATAGGCGACGCGGGACGCGATCTCGTGGCCGACGACGTAACGGATGAAAAATTCTCCTTTGCCGGTGCCGGAAACCGCACAGGCGCCATCGCGTGCATATGTGCCGGCGCCGATTACCGGGCTATCGCCCACCCGGCCATCGGGCTTGTTGGTATAGCCGCCGGTGGAGGTGGCCGCGGCGAGATGCCCCGCGACATCGAGTGCCACCGCACCTACGGTGCCATGTTTTTCGTTTTCCGTCGCTTCCGTGCCCGCTACCGCATGGCGCTTCATCGCCGCCAGCGCCTCAAGGCGTTTTTGCGTGGTGAAATAGGGTTGAGCCTCCGTGGCCAGGCCTTTTTCCTCGGCGAAGCGATCTGCTGCTTCACCTGTGAGATAGACGGCACGTTCGTCCGCCATCAGCGCGCGAGCCGCCTTTACCGGGTTGCGAATGGCGCGGGATGCGCTGATCGCGCCTGCCGCCAGCGTCGCACCGTCCATGATTGAGGCATCCAGCTCATGAATCCCGTTCTCGTTGAGCGCCGCTCCGTGGCCTGCATTGAAATGCGGGCTGTCCTCCATGACGACGACCGCCGCCTCGACGGCTTCGAGTGCCGTCCCGCCAGCCTTCAGCACACCATAACCGGCACGCAGCGCCGCTGCCAGATCATCGCGGGCCGCAGCCCATTCCGCTGCCGTCATGCTGTCTTCGGGCATCACGCCACAACCGCCATGAATGGCCAGTGCGATTTTCGTCATATGCTCGCTCCCTCGTCACCCCATTTTAGCGGGGCCTCCTATAATCAATGAAACGTGATATCGCCGATGACCCGCACGCGAACCCGCCGCGCGCCGCCAGGCAGATAGGCAATCGGGATATCCTCTACCTCAAGCGTCTTGAGACTCGCTCTCTCGGCGCCTGAAGCAACCGCGGCGTTCTGTGCCTCGGTCTCGGCTTCCGCAAGGGCTTCATCGCGGCTCAGTCCGGAAAAGACCTGATCGACCTCGCCGGAAACCTGCGCCATCGCTGCGCCGAGCGCATTGGCAACGCCGGCATTTTCCACACGCAGCACCTGGGACGCACCCGGAACCGTCTCAGGGATAAGGAAAGCCCCGCCGCCGACAGCAACCAGCGGCACATCTTCGGCTGAGGTCTTCATCTGGTCGAAACTGTCCGCCACCATGTCACGGATGCGTTGGAGTGTGGCCCGCAGGAAAGCCGGGTCGAGGCCTTTCACACGGTCACGGTCACCCATCTCGATCAGGCCGGCGGCCACCGCAATATCCGATGTCGTGAGCGTCTCGCCGCCGAAAACACGGGCTTGCGTCAGGATGCGATAACCGACCGAGCGCGGACCGATCTTGCCCGTATCAGGATCGACGATGGTGCCACCGCCGAGCGCAATCGGAAGAAGATCGGGCATGCGGAAGAGTGTGCGTACCCCGCCAATATGGACGATATTGTTCGCTTCCCGCGGAAACCCGCCGACAAGGCAGCCGATATCGGAGGTCGTGCCTCCGACATCCACCACCATAGCATCGGAAAGACCGGTGAGGAAGGCTGCACCACGCATCGAGTTCGTTGGGCCTGAAGCAAAGCTGTGCACCGGGTTGGCAGCGGCGACATTCGCGAGCGCCACGGTGCCGTCATTCTGGGTCAGATAGAACGGGGCCTTCACACCGGCTTCGCGCAACGCATCCGAAAATGCCTGAACAGTTGTCCTGCCAAGTGTCTGCAGTGCCGCGTTCAGCAGGGCGACATTTTCCCGCTCCAGAAGCCCGATGCGGCCAAGCGTATGGGAGAGCGTGATACGCGCGTCGGGGATGACCGAGCGAACGATTTCCGCTGCCCGCACTTCGCATTCGGTTGTCAGCGGCGAGAAGGTCGCCGAAATGGCGATCGAGGTGATGCCCGCATCGCGGATTTTCATCGCTGCCTCCCGAATTTCATCGGGGATCATCGGCACCAACGGGCTACCGTCATATTCATGGCCACCATGGACCATGAAGATCAACGGATCGACAGCGTCGTATAAATCTTTTGGCCAGTCGCACATGGGCGGCAGCGAAGAACCGGTCGGCAGAGCGATGCGGATGGCGGCAACCCGTTCCAGCCGGGCGCGCTCCACCACCGCATTGGTGAAATGGGTGGTGCCGATCATCACCGCATCGATCGGTCGGTCCGCCGCGCCGACATGGCCAGACACGTGCGCGAGCGCGGCCTTTACGCCCGACAGAACATCCTGCGTGGTCGGAACCTTGATGGAGGCTACAATGGTGTCTCCATCAATCAGAACGGCATCCGTATTGGTGCCGCCAACGTCAATACCGATGCGTTTCATGGGAATACCGATCTGAAGTCAATGTCATAACCAAAGGCGCGCGGGCCGACGGCGGCGATGCCGGCCGGCGTCGTCAAAAGCTCTGGTGCCGGCAGGGCGACAACCGTCACGCGCTGACCGTAACGCACCGATTCCGTACCGATGGCGCCACCGGAAACCGTATCGAGAAGGCAGAGCAGGTCCGGCGTCATGGCGACTGGCTGGCCATCGCGGAAGGCAACGGCCCACTCATTCTGGAATGCGAGCTCCATGCGCGAACCACGGTCGGCATCGATACCTTCAATGGTCGTGCTGCCGCGCAGGAAACCACCTGTGGTCTCGCGGGCCACGTCCACCACCTTGCCGCGGAACAGCTGCTTGCCGCCCTCGTGGTCGAGAACCGCCTGAACCGGATCGTCATGGCGTGCACGGGCTTCCATCACCGCGCGCCCGAGTTCGGTCGCCTTGGTAACGGTGTAATGAATACCCCACTCCTTCACTTCCCTGCCGGTGCGGGGGGCCTTGCAGGTGGCGGCGGTGGAGCCTACTTCGGTGCAGACCTTGCGCGAGATGCGCTCCATCCATTTCCAGGAGGCTGCGCGGGTCACGATCACCTCATTGTCGCGCACATCGACCAGCGACAGCGGAAACATCGGCAGGTTGCCGATGGCGAAAGACGTCATCTGCGCTTCGGGATAGGCGCGTCCCATGGCGTCCGCATTCACGACCGGCCGGTCCAGAACGGCGGCGGCGAGGAAGGAAGAAAGCGCATTCGAGCCGCCGATTTCAACGCTCATGATCGCCCGGAACGGCTTGCCGAGATAATCCTCCATCACCTCGACGGCACGGGCGAGATGCACGGGATCACCCAGTCGTTCCTGACCGACAAGCGGCGCACCCATCTTGGAGACGACGGCAACCATGTCGTCATCGGCAAGCGCCATGGGATCCATGACCTTCACCCGCCGCCCCTCGGCATAGAGACGCCGCAGATTGAGCGTCGAGATATAGGGGTTGCCGCCGCCACCCGTTCCCAGAATCCAGGCACCGGTGGCCAGAGGTTCGATATCGTCTTCGGAAAATTCCTGGATCATGCGTCATCCTCGGGCATGCCGCAGCCTTTCCGGCTGCAGGCGATGCTCCTTCCCTTTGAAGTTCCAAATCTGGCCAACCCCGCATTTGTGGCGGGGCCGGTTTTCATGAGGTCAAGATCACTCGGCCTTGCAGTCCCAATGGAAGTTGGAGAAGTTCAGGTCCCAGCTCTGCATGGGAATGAACTCGTAACCCTGAAGGCACTTGTTCGCCGCATAACGGCGGTTCGGCGCAACCGCCCAGACGTCAGGCTGAAGATCGACGATTTTCGTCTGCATTTCCTTGTAGGTGGCGTTCTGCTCGTTGACATCGGTGGTGGAGCGAACCTTGTCGATCAAGCCGTCGATTTCCGCGTTCTGCAGCCATTCCATCGACATCCAGGTGCCGGAAGCCTTGGAATGATACTGGTTGTAGAACATCGAATCCGGCGACGGATAGGTCGGCGAGATATTCACCTGCGTCGATGCCGGCGTCGTTTCGGGCTTGGAAGAAAGCTCGACGATACGGTTCCACGGCTCGGGCTTGATATCGAGCGTGATGCCGATCTGCTCGAGGCTGGATTGCAGGAGCAAGGCCACTTCCGCCTCGAAGGCCAGCGACGCGACATAGCTGTTGACGAGCGTTATCTTCTGGCCGGCATATTTCGACTTCGCGAGTTCTTCCTTGGCCTTTTCCAGATCGTAGACGCCCGGCTGGATATCGCCGTTATGCGCATCCTTGAACGCGTCGGAAAGCGGCCCCTTCATATCGAAGCCCGGATAGATCACTTCCTGGATCGTCTTGTAGTCGGTCGCATAGGCGATGGCGCGGCGGACGTGGACGTCGTCGGTCGGATAGACCTTGGTATTGAGCTTGATGACGAAGCCGCCGGCGGTCCGGGTCTGGATCAGCTTGTAGCCCTTCATCCGGCCGATGGATTCATAGGTGTCGTTGCCAAGCCCGTGCGAGGAAAGGCCGAGCTCGCCCTTCTCCGCCAGCGCCTTGACGGTAGCGTCGTCGCTGGTCTGCACGAAGCGCACCTCATCGATCGGCTTGCCCTTCGTCCAGCCGAGGAAATAATCGGCGTTGCGGGCGATTACCATGTCGGCGGAACGGTTGTAGCTGACCAGCTTATAGGGGCCGGAACCGGCGGAATGTTCCCCGACATAAGCCTCACCCCATTTGTCTTCGGGCTTGGTATTGGCTTCGATCAGCGTCTTGTTCATCGCCATCATCAGCGGCGTTGCCGCCATGAAGGGCGAGAACTGGCGCTCGATCTTCATGACCAGCGTGGCATCGTCAGGCGCGGTAACGTTTTCGGGCTTCAGCACGCCGACGATGAGGTTCGACGGGCCCTTGTTGATGCCGAGCAGGCGCTGGACCGACCAGGCAAGATCGGCCGCCTTCACTGCCGTACCGTCCTGGAATTTCGCATCGTCGCGCAGGTGGAAAGTGTAGGTCAGGCCGTCTTCGGAAATCTCCCAGGATTTCGCGAGATGCGGCACGATTTCGCCCTTGGCGTTTACCGTGGTCAGACCGTCATACATGTTCACGATGGCCATGTAGCCGGTGTAGTCGGTCACTTTTGCCGGGTCGAGCGAGCTGAATATCTGCATGGTGTTGACCGCGACCGACACCTTGTCTTCCGCAAGAACTGCGGAAGAGATAAGCGGCAACGTGAGCGCCGTGCCGAGTGCCAGCGCAGCGAGACGGGAAGAAAATACAGGCATTTTCATTTTTTGTTCTCCTCTTTATTGCGGGTCATTGGCCCGCTTATGGTTAGGCAGCCTTGCTGACCGGAACGGGCAGCGGTGAGAAAGGAATGTCCGGGTAACCGAAGGCCGCCGGCCCGACGACCTCAAGCGCGCGGGCGCTGCGCAGCAGGTCATGGCAGGGGATGGCGATGACGGCCACGCGCTGGCCGTAGCGCAGCACTTCGGTAGTGATCGGATAACCGGTGTCGACATCGAGCAGGACGATCAGATCGGGCACCGTCACTTCCACTTTGCCGTCACGGGAAAACAGCAGGAATTCGTTCTGGATGGCGACGCCTGCTGTCTGACCGGCGCAATCATCAAAGCCGGAAAGCGTGAGATCGCCAACCGCGAAACCGCCGCGAAGATGGCGCTTCAGATCGGTGATCTTGCCGTTGAAGATGCGCCGCCCGCCTTCGAGCGCGCAGACTGCGGCAATCGGGTCTTCCTGCTGTTTGCGGGCGCGGATCACTGCCTCGCCGATCGCGATCGCCTTGGTGTAGGTTTTCGGAATGCCATACTGGTGCACGTAATGCGCCTGCATCGGCGCGGTCGCCAACATCGCACCGCCGCCCTGCGACACGACGCAGGCGCGCGCCATGCGCTCGTGCCAGACCTCGGAAACGGCATGGCTGAAGATGACGGCATTGCCATGCAGATCGCACATCACCGACGGCGTGGAACTATGGCCATAGATGGAGAAGGTGGTCATCTGCATCTCGGGAAAAGCCCGGCCCATGCCGTCGCAATCGAGGATCGGCAGGCCGCCCAGCGCCGCCGTCACCAGCGGGTTCATGGAATTGGAACCGCCGATTTCCTCGCAGACGATGGCGTCGATGGGCGTGCGGATCAGCTCTTCCATGGCGCGCAGGCACCGCAGGCCTTCGCGACCTTCGCGAATGCGCTCGACGCCGACGACAGGCGCGCCGATACCGCCAATGGACATGCAGAGCGCGTCCGGCTCAATCGCGTCGGTTGCGAGGATCTTCATCTCGTAGCCGGCCTTCATGGCCTCCAGCGCAAGAAGCTTGCCGAGATAAGGATTGCCGCCGCCGCCCGTGCCGAGAATGCCTGCGCCGATTTCCAGCGCGTCGAGATCTTCACGGGTCAGCGTCCGCAATGCCGCTTCGTCATATTTCAGCTTGCGTGTCTCAGCCATGATTGGCTCCCATTTCTCCAACAACTTTCACGTGAATGCGGGTGGCGTTGCCGGGCAGGTAAGCCAGCGGCATATCCTCGCGCTCGATCACTTCGAGCGTCGAGGCAATCGCGCCAGCGGCAACCGCCTTTTCGCGGGCTTCCGCTTCTGCCTCAGCCAGTGCGCTCTCGCGTGTGCGTCCATCGACGAGTGAGAAGACCCGGTCGGTCTCACCGCTGATCTGCGCAATGGCCGCGCCAACGGCATTGGCCACCGCGAAATTCTCAGGCCGAATGACATCAAGATCACCGATGCGATCCGGCATCAGGATGGATCCGCCGCCAACGGCGATAACCGGCACCGGTGACGACGAAATGCGGCTGCGCTCCACGCAGGCCTCCAGCATGTCGTTGATCTTGCTGACGGCAGCATCCACGAGCTTTTTATCAAGGCTGGAGACCAGCTTTTTCTCGCCAACATCGGCCTTGCCGGAGGCAACCGCGATATCGGTCGCTGTCAGGGTCGAGCCACCGAAGCAGAGCGCCTCGCGGCGGACGCGGTAACCGACGGATTTCGGTCCGACAGTCAGGCCATGGTCGCCATTGACCACGAGGGAACCGCCGCCGAGACCGATGGAGAAAACGTCAGGCATGCGGAAATTGGTGCGCACGCCGCCAATATCCACCGTGGTCGAGGCCTGACGCGGGAAACCGTGGGACAGCGAGCCGACGTCCGACGTGGTGCCGCCCACATCCACGACGACGGCATCCTTGAGACCGGTGAGGAAGGCCGCACCACGCATGGAGTTCGTCGGACCGGAAGCAAAGGTGAGCACGGGGAAACCGCGCACCACATCAGCCGCCATCAGCGTGCCGTCGTTCTGGGTGATATAAAACGGGCAGGTGATGCCCGCAGCCTTCAGCGCAGCGCCGAAAGCGGCAACCGTGCGGTCGGCAAGCGACAGCAGGCTGGCATTCATGATTGCAGCACTTTCCCGTGCAAGCAGGCCATGGCGGCCGATATCTTTGGACATCACCACCGGCAGGCCGGGGCAGCGTTCCTGCAGGATTTCCTTCGCCCGAAGCTCCATTGCATCGTTGATGCCGCTAAAAACGCAGGTGACGGCAGCCGCCTTCAGGCCCTTGGCGCGGATATCGGCGGCGATGCGAACGATCTCGTCCTCATCGAGCGGCGAAATTTCGCGACCGTCGAATTCGTAACCGCCGCGCACTTGATATCCGTGGTTGCCGACGATTTCCCGGAGGTCATCCGGCCAGTCGACCATGGGCGGCAGGCCAGCGCCGGAGGGCAGGCCGAGCCGGATGGCTGCAACCTCGTCCATATGCCGGCGCTCGATCACCGCATTGGTGAAATGTGTGGTGCCGATCATCACGGCACCGATGCGCGACCTGTCTATGCCCGATGCCTCGATGACCTTTTCAAGCGCTTCGATGACACCTGACGTCACATCCTCTGTCGTGGAGGCCTTCACCCCCGCCAGAACGGTTTTATCCTGCAACACAACGGCATCGGTATTCGTGCCGCCGACGTCAATTCCAACGCGATACACGTCAGGCTCCTCTTTCATCAATCGGTCGTTTTGACGAGGAAGCGCATGCGCTCCTCCTCGGTCACCGTGGGTTTGAGACGTTCTTCCTCGTCGGTGACGACGGGGATGGCCGCGATCAGCGCGCGGGTGTAGGGATGGGCCGGCTCGGCGAAGACCGCCGACGTCACGCCCTCTTCGACGATCTCGCCCCGCAGCATGATGGCGATGCGCGAACAGAAATTGCGCATCAGCGACAGGTCGTGCGAGATCATCAGATAGGTCAGGCCAAGCTCCTCGCGCAGCTGCAGCAAAAGGTCGATAACCGTCTTCTGCACGGAGACATCGAGTGCGGCCGTCGGCTCATCAAGGATGAGAATTTTCGGCTCGGCCGCCAACGCCCGGGCAATCGCCACACGCTGCTTCTGGCCGCCGGACAGCTCATGCGGATATTTGCCGAGATAGGATTGCGGCAGCCGCACCAGCCCCATCAGTTCCTGCATGCGGTTTTCACGCGCAGGCCCGTCCATGCCGATGGATTTCAGCGGCAGGGCAAGCGTCTGTTTCACCGTGCGCTTTGGATTGAGCGAGGTGCCCGGGTTTTGATAGACGATCTGCGTCAGTCGCTTGCCGCGCGCAGGCGCCGGGGCGTCAATGACAAGATTGCCGGAGGTCGGGCGCGAAAGGCCCATGATCATGCGCGCGACCGAGGTCTTGCCGGAACCGGATTCGCCCGCAAGGCCAAAAACCTCGCCCTGCTTCAGCGTCAGGTTCACATCCCGCACGGCATGGTAGCCATTGCGCCGGCCATAAATCTTGTTCAGCCCTTCGAGTGTGATGATCGGCTGCCGCGTGCTCTGCTCCAGATCGGTGACGCGCGGACCATAAAGCGGAGGCACGGCATCCAGAAGCGAGCGCGTATAGCCCTCGGCAGGCGTATGCAGGATTTGCGTGCAGGGTCCGGTCTCAACGATATCGCCATGATGCATGACCACGACTCGATCCGCCACCTTGCGCACGACGCCGAGATTGTGCGTGATCATCAAGAGCGCCATGTTTTCTTCGGCGACCAGCTCGTTGATGAGATTGAGGATTTCATCTTGCGTCGTCACATCAAGCGCCGTGCCCGGCTCGTCCGCGATCAGGAGCTTCGGCTGGTGCAGCAGGGCAAGCCCGATCAGCACGCGCTGGCGCATGCCGCCCGAAAGTTCGGAGGGATAGGCGTTCATCACCCGCTCGGTGTCGGCAAGCTGCACCCGGCGTAGAACGGCAGCAATGCGGTTGCGACGCTCGACCTTGGAAGAGTTGATTCCATCGCGCTTGTCGGCAAAACGCATGACGTCATCGAGATGCGTGCCGATCTTGAAGACCGGGTTGAAGGAGGAGAGCGGGTCCTGCATGATCAGTGAAAACGCCGCGCCCTTCAGCGCCTCACGCTCCCTGCGCGGTAAGGAAAGCACATCCCGGCCATCAATGACGATCGCACCGGAGGTGATCGCGGCATTCTTCGGCAAAGTGCCGATGATCGCCTTGGCAGTGACCGATTTGCCCGATCCGGTTTCACCGATCAGCGCCACGCGCTCGCCGGCGGCAACCGTGAAGGCGACATCGCGCAGCACCTGCCGGCTGCGGCCATAGTTGGTGAAGGTGACGTTGAGGTTTTCGACCTTGAGAAGCGGTTCAGTCATGGTTTTAGCTTTCCACGTCGAACATGTCGCGCAGGCCGTCGCCCAGCAGATTGAAACCCAGCGTCACGTAAAGCACGGCCGCGCCGGGGCAGAGCACTTCCCACCAGAAATCCGGCATGAACTGGCGCCCGTCGGCAACCATCGATCCAAGATCAGGGGTCGGCGGCTTGACGCCAAAACCCAGGAAGCTCAGCGTCGCGCCGAACAGGATGACGAAGGCGGCATCGAGCGTCGTCTTGACCGATATGACCGAAACGCAATTGGGCAGTATTTCGCGGAAGAGGATGTGTAACGGGCCCGCACCGGCAAGACGCGCCGCCTCAATGTAATCTTCCGAAGCGATGGACTTCGATACCGAATAGATCAGCCGCGCGTGCCAGGTCCACCACAGCAGCGTGATTGCGATCATGGCGTTCGTCAGCGTCGGTTCCAGGAGGTTGGACACTGCGAGTGCCATGACCAGTGGCGGCATGGCCAGCATCACATTCGTCAGGCCGCTGATGAGTTTTTCGGTCCAGCCGCCGAAATAACCGGCGATCAGGCCAAGAACAGTTCCGACCGGAACGGAAATGCCGAGCACACCGATAACGAGAAGCAGCGAGACGCGGAGCCCGAAGATGGTGCGGGAAAAGATATCGCGCCCTGCCTTGTCGGTGCCGAACCAGTGTTCGAGATCCGGCGGCATGTGGCGAGCGCGGAAATCGACAACCGCGCCGATATGTTTGGGATAGGGCGTGAGCCATGGCGCGAAGACCGCCAGCACCAACACCGACAGGAGGATCAGCGAGCCCATGACCGCCGCCGGATTGCGGCTGAAGCGATACCACATCATGTAACCGGCGCTTAAGCCCCTATCGGTGGGTTCGAGCATTTTCATATCGGCCATCAGCGAGCCTCCTTGCGGCGCAGGCGCGGGTCGATGATCGAGATCAGAACATCCACGATCAGGTTCGCAACGATGAAGAATAGGCCGGCCACCAGCACCACGGCGGTCACGGCGTTGAGGTCTTTCTGCAGGATGGCGTTGAGCCCATAGGAAGCAAAACCGCCCCAGGCGAAGACCATCTCGATCACGAAGGCATTGCCGATCAGCGACGCGAATTCGAGACCCATGATCGTCAGCGGCGCTATGGACGAAAGCTTCAGCAGGTAACGGAAGATGATGACCCGCTCCGGCACGCCGAAGCTTTGCAGGGTCAGTACATGGTCCTTGCGCTAGTTTTCAATCATGGAGGAGCGCGTGATGCGGGTGATCTGGCCGATGCCTGCCATGGAAAGCGCGAAAGCCGGCAGCGCGAGATGTTTAAGCGCATCGAGAACGACGTCGAAACGTCCGGCCAGCACGCCGTCGACAAGGATGAAACCGGTGGGGCCGCCCTGCCAGCCAAGCGAATGATCGAGCCTTCCGATGATCGGCCAGCCGGAGAGAAAGCGCGCTGCCAGCAATTGCAGCGTGATGGCGAAGAGAAAGCTTGGGATCGTGACCCCGGTAAGCGACAGGATGCGGCCGATATGATCCAGCGGCCGGTCGCGGTAATGCGCCGTGATAACGCCGAGCGGGATGGCGACGAGGAACATGAAGATGACCGAGACCAGCACCAGTTCGACGGTGGCGGGAACGGTCTGCGCGAGATCGGTCGTAACCGGACGCTGCGACACCAGCGAAAAACCAAGATCACCGTGCAGCGCGTTGCCGATATAATCGAGATATTGAGCGGCGAGCGGCTTATCGAGGCCCATCTGCCCGCGCAGCGCATCCACCTGCTCCTGCGTTGCCGCCGGACCCAGCGCCATGCGGGCGGGATCTCCGGGCACCACGCGGGCAAGCACAAAAATCATGATGGACAGGGCAATCATGACCAGCACGAAAGTGCCGAGCCTGTTCAAAATCGCGATCAGCGGATGTTGCTGCATCGGTGGAACGTTCCTTGTGCGTCGGTTGGCTGAGCACAAGTTTTCATCGTCGATGCTTTTCAACAATCTCCAAAAGGTATAGTTTTTTGAAAGATTGGTATAGGTTTTGGTGATTAAATCTCCTATCCATTGCGAATGACGCTGTTACCCCGAACCCGCCTTTGCCGTCGCATCGCCCGCCAAACCGATGGTGTGGTTTTTCTGCGTGCGCCGGCGGGAGCGGGAAAAAGCGTGCTGTTGGAGATGATCGCGAAGGAACTGGGTGCCACGATATGCTGCACGCACCAGCCGCGAAGCGATGAAGTGGCCGATGGCTGCCTTCTATGGGATGTGCCGGTCGTTGCGCGGGCCGTGCGTATGCCTGCCGGTATTCTGGAATCGGTGCGGGTTTTGATCATTGCCTGTCGTCCCGATCAACGGGTCAGCGGGCTGGCGCGACAGATCCTGCATCGCGGTTCGCTCACCATTGGGCCGGATGAACTGGCACTGGGGAACGATGAAGCCGAAAGCCTGCCGTTCGAACAGCGACGCATCGCCCTTGAGGATTTTGCGGGATGGCCGGCCTTCCTCGCGTTGGCGCGGCAGCCGGATGAAAGGTTGTGTGCAGAGTATTTGCGGGAAAACTATCTGACGCATCTTTCTCCCGGCCAGACGGTCGAGCTCTGCTTCTGGCTCGAAAACCCGTCTGCGGAACCCAAGGCGGAGTGGAGGGACTTGCTCCCACCTTTCCTCACCGGACGTCCAGAGCAACATCCCACGCTCATACGACTTTTGACCTTTGCCGCGCGCGAACGCCTGGCGATTTTGCAGGCCGGCAGCGCCGTGGTGGAGGTTGCGTCCGCTTTTGAAAGGGCAGGGAACTCGCTCGCGGCGATGGCGATGCTGCTCGACCGGGGTTATGAGACCCACGCCGCACAAATGCTTGAACGCGCTCACGGCCGTGAGCTGATCTACCGAAGCAGCATCGACAGGTTTCGCGAGATCATCATGCGGTTTTCACAGGAGATGATTGCGACGAATGAAACCGTGCTGTTTGCCGTGACACGCGCCCTGCTGAAACAGGGGGAATTGCAGCGCGTGCGACATCTCGTCGGCAAAAGCCTTGGATCGGACTATCTCGATCCGTTGAAGGCGCTTGCCAGGGACTCACGATTTTCTTTTGCCGCCCGAACTTTCCGGCTAAACCTGATGATCGCCGAGGACTTGACGCCAAACGACGCGATGATAACGCGTCTCGGCGAGTTCATGGCTGATTATCCGTTGGACGACCACGGCAAGTGGGCGTCCTACTACAATGCGTTGCTTGAATTCGAAATCCGCCGCCGCAATTTTCGCGAGGCGGAGGCAGCTGCCGCCCGCGCCCTTATCTATCTGCGCAAGATGGGCGGGCAGCCTTTGCTCGAATTCTTCATCCATCTGCATCAGATCGTGCTGCGGCTGATGAGCGGTGACGTGCTTATGGCGCGCCGGGCCGCGCAAGAGGCGCGCGCAAGGCTGGAGCAGGTGCCGCATGATGCCGCGCAGGAGTTCCGGATGTTGCGGCTTGCAGAGGCCTGTCTCGCCTATGAGGCGGGGAAGCCGCGCGATTTGCTGCATTTCGTTGAGCACGAATTCGATGACTTCGCCGCCGCTGAAATCTGGCCAAGCCTGATGCAGTTTGCGTTGTTTTACGCCTCGCAGGTGCTGATCGACCATTTCCCGATGACCGTTCGTGCGGGTTTTCTGGACGGCCTCTGGATTCACCTTTCGGAAGGGCTCCAATTCCATGCGATGATGGAGATCAGGACCGCCATCGCCTACCAGAATGCCAATCGCTGGGCGGATGCTGCCGCCACTCTTTCGGCAATCCGCATGCCGATGGGTCGCAACTGGGTGGAAAGTGCGCATGAGGATCTTTCAAGGCTGACGCGCCGCGACGAAATCGCTTACGTCATGGCGTGGCTGCGTGACGCCGTGCATCTTTTCACGCCACGCGCTTATCTCTCTCGCCAGATAGATGCGATGATCGCCAATCCCAAAGTTACCAACCGGGAAAAAGTGGCACTCAGAATCTGGCAGGGCTACGCCGCCCACCAGCGCCGCGACAATGCCGCCGCCCGTGCGCATATTCTCACAGCTCTTGAATCGGCGACCCGCCTTGGTTGCAGAGGCGTCTTGTCAGAGGAGCGCATCTTCCTGTCTCCACTTTTGAACAATCGTCGCATCCGGAGTTTCATCGAGACCTCTTCCGATGTCCGTACCGCGCTGTCGATATTTGCCGACTCGGTAAACTCCCCGCAGGCACGCGCCCTGCATGGCGGACTTTCCCAGCGGGAAGCGCAGATGCTTCAGCTCCTTGCTGGCGGCATGTCGAACAAGAAGATCGCCCAGACGCTGAACATCTCGGAAGTGACGGTGAAGTTTCACCTGGGCAACCTTTTCCGCAAGCTGGATTGCAAGCGGCGTTCCGAAGCCATTCGTGCAGCGAAGGCTCTGGACTGGCTTTAATACGTCTGCGATCTCTGAAACATCTCTCTTCCGCGTGCGCTCAGCCACATTGGTGCATGAAAGTCGTCATGCCACGCGCATAGATGGGGGTGAGCAGCGCCTCACACGCCCTTCATGATATTGCAGATGCCCTCGCGAATGACGTTTTTGTCGGCGATCTGTCCTGCCTGGATATTGAAAACGGCATCGATCCGGACGGCATTGCCTTTTTGCCTTGCCACCACCCGCAGTGTTTGAATTCTGCCGCTGCCGCTCGTTTCCTGATGGGCATCGATGGATGAGAGCGCCTTGTTGATCTGAATGCCGGAGAAACCTTCCGCTGCGACGGCTTGGGCAAGCTTTTGAAGGACCGCAGGTGCCTTGGCTTTCGGCAGTTCCTGCCACGACTTATAAGACACTGCGGTCACCATCGGCACCCCCGAAACGGTGAAGTTTTTCTCGCAGGATGCTGCGAAAGCAGGGCTTGAGAAGGCGATGAGGCCAAGGGCTGCAATAAGAGATTTCATGGGTAATGTCCGATTGTTGGTGAGGTTTTCAGCTGTCGCCCGCATCAGAACGACGATCTTTTTCCACGGTAGGTCGATGGTGGCGGAAGGGCCTCATGGGCTTGAGCCAGCGTTTCCAGCCATGTTCCCAATCCCTCGGGAACGGCTTCGTTGCCCGCTTCCAGCGCCTCGATCCATGAGAGTTCGCATTGCAAGGCAGAGGCAATATTGATTGGTGTCCAGCGGATCACCCGCAGGCATTCGTTGAAGCGATCTGGCGACATGATGATTTGTTATGTTCCCCGTCATTTTCTGACCGAAGCTTGCCCAAGCGATCACAAGAGTCAATCATTTATGCAACTTTTGATTGGCTCGAATTGAATCACTTCTAGCTGTTCGGTGGGCCGGATCAATTTGCGCCGAGAGCAATCCCCCGCTTGTCAGGATATGCTGCCCGGAACTGGCCCGTGCAAAGATCGGCCGGAATGCATGGATAGTCGCCCTCAGGATTAAAGCCCTGGAGCCGCAGGTTCAGATGCCGCCCCCTACAACCGCCCCCTCGCGCCGTGGATCGGCGCTGCCGGCCAAACCTTGCGCGGTGATCTCAATGGCATGCAAACCGGAATTCATCTCACCTGGTTTCACCTCGTAACCCAGTGCCTTCAGCGGACCGGCCAGTTCTTCCGCGCTGGTGCCTGCCTCTATGTCGTAGGTGCCGAACCGGTTGATCAGATGCGGCTGGGCGACGATCGCCTCAACCGGCATGCCCCAGTCGATATAGGCGATCAGCGCCTGCGCCACATAGCCGATGATCTGGCTGCCACCGGGCGAACCGATGGCGAGCAGTGGCTTGCCATCCTTCATCACGATGGTCGGGGCCATGGAGGAGCGCGGCCGTTTGCCGGGCTCGACGCGATTGGCGATGGGCAGGCCGCCATCATGGGTTTTGAAGGAAAAGTCGGTCAACTCGTTATTGAGCAGGAAGCCGTTCGTCATCAGACGCGAGCCAAAGCCGTTTTCGATCGTCGTCGTCATCGAGACCACATTGCCTTCCTTGTCGACAATGACAAAATGGCTGGTGGAGGGCAATTCGAGCGCTGCATCCCGGCCGAAAAGCAATGCGTGGTCCCATTCCGGCTCGCCGGCCTTGACGGCATCCTTGGTCAGTGCCTTGTCGCCGTCGAGCAGCTTTGCCCTTTCGCCCAGATACGACTTGTCCAGCAGGCCCTTGACCGGAAGCGGCACGAAACCGGTATCAGCGACGTAACGCTCGCGGTCGGCGAAGGCGAGACGTTGCGCGTCGCCGATAATGCGCCAGCTTTCGACGTTTTTCGGCCCCAGGGTCTTGAGATCAAAATTTTCCGCCAAGCCGAGCATCTGGCCGATGGCGATGGCGCCTGACGATGGCGGTCCCATGCCGCAAACATCAAGGCCACGATAGAGGAAGCAGACAGGCTCGCGCTCGATGACGCGATAGTTGGAAAGATCGGAAAGCGACAGCACGCCGGGATTGTCGGTGGCCTCGTGTACAGTCTTTACGATCTCCTCGGCAATTCTCCCCTTGTAAAAGGCGTCCGCGCCGCCTTCGGCGAGGGCCGAAAGCGTCTCGGCATAGGCAGGGTTCTTCAACAGGGCGCCGGCCTCCAGGGGCGCGCCGGAGGTGTCAAAGAAATAGGACTGCGCCTCTGGATATTTCTTCAACCGGTCGCCCTCGGAGGCGATCAGGGACGCCAGGCGCGGTGACACTTTGAAGCCCTCGGCCGCCAGCTTTTCCGCCGGCTTCAGCAGGCTTGCCCACTCCGCCTGTCCATAGCGTTTGTGGGCTTCCTCGAGCAGTCGCACCGTTCCCGGCGTTCCAACGGAGCGACCGCCGATGACAGCGTCCATGAATTTAAGCGGCTGACCCTTGTCGTCCAGGAAGAGCTTTGGTGTGGCGTTCATCGGAGCCGTCTCGCGGCCGTCCAACGTCGTCAGCTTGCCGGTTTTCGCATTGTAATAGACGAGGAAGGCACCCCCTCCGAGGCCTGAACTCTGAGGTTCAACCAGGCCCAGCACCGTCTGCACGGCCACCATCGCATCTATGGCGTTGCCGCCTGCGGCGATCACGTCGCGCCCCGCCTCGGCCGCCAGCGGATTGGCCGCTGCGACCATGAAGCTCTTTGACTCAACACGTCTGGCTGTCGCAACGTCGGTCGCTTTTTCGGGTGCCACCGTATCAGAGGCCTGCTGGGCGAAGGCAATTGCGGTTGACAGCACCAGGGCGACAGCAGCTTCACCGAGAATTCTCATTTTCATGGTCTTATCCTCCAAAGCGTTATGACCCGTTGATGGGAGAGCGGCCTTCCACCGAGAGCCAGTTATCATTTTTGCCGGCGCCCCTCCAACTCAGCCCACGGCCAAGTATCCAACGCCGCCCGTATCCATAACTTGGCCGATCAACGGCAAATCGAGCGCGCTGTTTCTCCCTTCAGAATGAAAGCAGATCATGGAACGGTAGAGGCATGCCGCTTTCCCGTTTGTAGTGCGTCGCACGCTGAGCTTGAGCCGCGGGATCAATGTGACGGCCAATGAAAGAATGTAATTTTGTCTCATCGAGCGGTGTCATTGCATTCCCCAAATCTCTTCGTTGGCGGGCAAAGAGCGACCGCAATTTAACAGGCCAGTGAATGCGCGTAGACAAAGTGACATAGCTCAATGCCACGAAATTGTCACGCCACAGGCTATCGCGCTTTTTGGTCGTGCAATCGTGTTCAGAAGAGGTGGATCTCTTCTTATTTCTCATTGGTGCATTCTTGGGGTTTTCCTCTGGCGGTTCCGAAAGGGTTGCGGAATGGCCACACCTGCACTTTCGAGGACAGTTTTTCGCTAAACTGCAACCGCTAAAGTTGTTGCGATGACGTGTCGGGATGTTATCTCTGCGTCAGGTTGAATCATTAAGGGGATGAGGGATGAAAAAGTTGGGGGCGATTTTGCTGATGGCTCTTTTGAGCGCATGTGCAAAGCCATCTGACGGACCGACCGCGGGCAATATCCGGTCTGCGACGTTCCCTCGAACCAACGAGAAAATTCCCGTCATCGAGCTCGCTAATGCATCGGCAACCACGGTTTCTGCCGGAAGCACGCTGAACGCCTCCGGACCCGGCCTTACCGCGCTTCGCAACACCGGTTACAACGCCCAGAGATTGCGGCGCGGCGACGTGATCGACATCACCGTGCTGGATACGGGAGAAGATGGACTTTTCTCCCCGACACAGAGCAAGACGCTTAATCTCGGACGCTTTACGGTGGATCAGAGCGGCTCGGTGAATATTCCCTTCGTTGGCAAACAGAGGGTAATTGATTCCACACCCGAAGGGCTGCAATCGCAGGTCGTCGCCGGCCTCAAGGGCTCGGCCGTGAACCCGCAGGCCGTCGTGACTGTCGTCGATAAGCCGACGAGCGCCGTCATGCTCAGTGGTGCGGTGAAAAATCCCGGAAAGATCGTGCTCACCGCCCGGCAGGAGCGGGTGCTCGATGCGCTCAATCAAGCTGGCGGCCCGACTGTCGCTGCGGGCGCGGCCACGGTCACTGTCGTTCGTGGCTCGCAAAGGGCCAGCGCGCCTCTTGACCGCGTCATGCGGGAAGATCGTCAGAATATCCGCCTGTCACCGGATGATCAGATCATGGTCGATGGCGACGCGGCGAGCTACACCGCACTCGGCGCTTTCAAGAGTGCCGGTGAATTCCAGTTCGAGGCCGGAAAGCTGACCCTGGCGCAGGCCGTCGGCCGCGCCGGTGGCTTGCTGGATGACCGCGCAGATGCGCGCAATGTCTATGTCTTCCGCAATGAGATTATTCAGGTTCCCGCCGCAAGGGCGCCCGGCGCGAAAGGCCCGGTCGCGACGGCCACGACCATGCGGCCCGTGATCTATCACGTCAACATGCGCGACGCTTCCAGCATCGCCCTCATGCAGCTCTTCCAGATGCAGAAGGGTGATGTGCTTTATGCAAGCAACGCGCCGCTGGTGGATTCGGCCAAGCTGCTGACCGTGTTCCAGAAGAGTGTGCCGACGGCTGCAGCGCCGCTTCCCGGCGGCGGCAACTGACCAATGAGGCGCTACAGAAGCTGTAGCGCTTCCATTGCCGTTTGTGGACGCAACGCAGGATCGTCACTGCAACAGGCCTGCGCAAAATCTTCGAGGCCTTGCGGTGACTCTGCATTATCAGTGGCGATTAGCCGCCGGGCGAGCCGTCCCACGGCGTATATGTCCTGATCCGGCTTTGCCGGTGCGCCTTGCATCTGTTCCGGCGGCGCAAATTCAGCCGAGGCCGCAAAACGAAGGCCCTGTTCCGCGTGTTTCCGACCAATTTGAAGGGCGATGCCGAAGTCGCTCAGTCTTGCCGTTTCGAACTTGCCGTCCGACAGCAGAATATTGGCTGGGGTGACGTCGCAGTGCACATGTCCAGATGCATGTACTGCACTCAACGCTTGCAGCACGCGGCGAAGGATCACGATCGCCTGCGAGGCGGCAATCGGTTGCGCAGATATGATCGATGCCAGTGAGTGCGCAAACCACGGCTGCAACAGGCCAGGCCGACCATCCGGCAACCGCAAAAGCGCGGACGTTTCCGCAAGGCAGGGATGGCGCAGCGCGAGCCCAATCTCGGCTTCGTCCCGTAAGCGTTGCAGCAGAACGGTGTCGTCCCTGCGGGCAGGCGGCACGGTTTTCAGTGCGTGCGGCGAGCCGAGATCGCGGTGACGCAATTGCAGCAAAAGTGTCGTCTCACTCTGGTAAGCGGTGAAATTCACGGCAAAGCTGTCCGCAATCCAGTCCGGTTTTTCGCCAGAAATATCTGGCAATTTTCGATCCAGTGCATTTCGGATCTGGTTGATCAGGTCTTGCTGCTCCTGGTAGCTTCTTTCCCGCGTGCCCTCATGGCGGATGCTTCGCCAAAGGTCGGAAAAGCGGGCAGCTACCTCCGGATAGACAAGTTCAACGCTCACGCCGGTTTCCAATCACAATTGCGCTTATATTCTCGCGGGCGTTTTCGATCAGCGCTTCCTGGACCAGGGCATTGGCGCAATCCTTGATCGGGGTGTTGAAAACGATCTCGGCAATGGCGCGTTCCCGGAGGATCTGCACCAGCGGGTAACTGCACAGCAGTATCCTGTCCTGCAGACCCCAATCCTCGAAAACGATGTCCGGCCGGAACTGCTGGGAAAGCCCGACACATTGCGAAAGTTGCTTTTTCATGCCGACAACGACGTGATCGCGAGAAAGCTGGTGCATGGTGCCGTTTTTCAGGAGATAGGCGCGTGCATCACCAGACCACAGGACGCTCAGCCTGCGCGAGATGATCGAGGCTATGACGACGCTGGCCATCGGCCTGACATCGGCGCCGGTCGTCTGGCGGGAGAGGAGCAGGCTGTTGATGGTGCCGAGTTTTCCCCTGATCTGTTGCGCCATCATCTCCGGTGTTTCGGCATCTGGCGTTTCCGCAAGAATATTCGTGGCGAGACGGGCGGCCTCTACGGCGCTATGTGAATCACCTTGTCCATCGGCAATGGCGAAGAGGGAAGGTGTCTGGGAAACGAATAGAGCGTCCGCATTCAGGGAAAGACGCGTGCCAGGGTGTGTGGCATAGCTGTAGGTCACAGATGACGGCTGTTCCGCTGCCGGCGCAGGCGCGGGCGCCACGGGCGGCATTTGCTGTTTTGTTTTCTCCTGCACCGGTGCTGGAATTGGCGCTGGCGCTGGCGCTGGTATTGAACCGTCCTCGTCGCCTTTGCCCGGCATGTCGCTAAACAGACGTAGGAAATCGGAGGCTTTGGGTTTGCCGTCAAATTTCAGGCCGCGGGCACGACGGCTGACAGGATCGATATACCACCAGAGGCTCGTCGGTATACGGCCGCGCACCATTTCCGGCACATCCTCCTCTTCCCGCGGCTTTGGCAGGCGAAGTTTTTTGATCGAAGTAATAAACCGGGAGATGTCGAAATCGCCGGTCATCGATGTCTCCGCCAGCGCCTCTGCGGCCATGAACCAGGTGTCGTCGAGATAGAGGCTTCGCGGATGCTCGCGGAAGCCATGGAGCTGGGCGATGATGGCGAGCGGATATTTGCGTCCAACTCGGTCCGCACTCGGGACCAATACACCGACATAGGCAGAGTTTCCCCATATGCCGTGCTCAACGATGAAGCGTATGGGTGGCGACGAAGAGAATATGTCTGGCCATCGGCCCGTAAACATATCCGCACAGGCGTGCATGCCGGATCGCATCCAGCCGTCAAAAGTACCTATCAATTCCCGCTCCAGCCCATCGGAGATGAAATCGCCATGGCTTGGAACCTTGCCGAAGAAACCGATGCGATCGCTTTCCGTCGCCTTTTGCGTGGACCTTGATGCCTGATCGGCCATCAGTTGCGATGACCCGCTGCCGTTATCGTGCCCGCCTTCATTCTAATCCCCTCCTTTGAAACATCACTATTCCGTTCCGTCACTAGAACTGCGCGGGGCAGGCGAAGCTGGCAATTGCATCCAGCTTGAACGGATTGAGAACCGAGCCGAACTGAATATCGAATTCGGCAGCCTGTCCGCCATTCTCAAACCGCACCCGCAGCAGGTCACCCGACTGGTTCTCGATATCGGCACCGTCAAACAGCCGGAAGGGCGACCAGTCGCCATTTTCGGTTTTGGCCTGCTGCCAGCCGCCGGGCTGGAAGGCGATGCGCGACAGGCTTGCCGTGTTTTCGCGCGAGGGCCAGGTGATCGATTTCGCCTGGATCGGACCATGATAATAAACGACCCGCTCGCCCTCGATCTCCAGCATCACCGCGCTCGAGGCATTGGTGAGGGAGACGGGTTTGACATTGATCGAAACCGCCGGCGTCTCGCTACCATTCGGGAAGAAGGCGCGCGAAATCTTGTCGGCATTTTCGAACTGGGCGACGGCGCTGCTGGGAAGGCCGGCCGCGCCGAAGGTACCTTTCCAGCTCCATGGGGTCGTCGTCTTGTCGACAAACGGTTCCATGCGCTGTTTGAAGAAACTCTGGAAAACCCCCGTTGGCCCGAAGAGACGCGTGAAATCCGCAATGGCGACATCGCGAGTGGAGGCCCGGTCGAAGGGATAACGACCGGTCACGATCGAAGAGCACAGGGAGGCTGAATCTGACGTCCAGAGTTCGGCGATACGGCTGCGAGCGGACTTGACCGCGAGCGAGCCGACATCCGCCGCCACGCCTGCCACCCAGACATCGAGCGGCGCCGGCAATTCGCGGGCCTGCTGCAGCAGGTCCTGATTGGCCTTGGTGAGCTGGCTGTCCACGTCGAACACCTTGGCGACTTCATCGGAGGTTGTTGCCGAGCGGGCAAGCTGTTCGTTCAGCAGCTTGAAATGCGCGAGCAACTGTTCCGATGGCGAACCTCCGGTCTTGTCGCCATTGGCCTGCTCGCCCGTTGTGGCTGCGCCTTTCGTCGCCAGCATGTCACGCAGTCTCGCATAGGGATCGGACGCATTCACCGAGGCCGCCAGAACGGCTGTGGTTGCGTCGTCATCCGCAGCGGATGCGAGGGTGGCGGGGTTTGCTCCAGGGCGCAGATCGGTTGCCTCCGAGATCGATCTGGCGGCCTCCATCACGATATTGCGCTCATTGGCGAGCGCACGGGTGGTTTCCACTGCGTCGCCGAGGGTCTGGGAGGGTTTGACCCGAAGGTCGGCCAGCATATCAGCCCATTTTTTCTCAAACCGGTCGAAATAGATTTGCAGCGCGGCCTGCGCCACCTGCTCCACGGTCGCGCCCTTGATGGCATCATCAGAACCTCGCACCCAGCCTTCGGAAAGCGCGATGCGGGCGGCATGCGCGACTTGCGGAATGACGACACGGTGATATCCATCCGCAGTGAAGAGGCCCTCTATGCCCTCCGCCATAGGCGCTTTGCTGCGACGCTCGAAAGCACGCTCGCCCAGAGGACCGAAAGCCGCCGCGGGGGTCCATTCCATCAATTCGCGCACCTGCGGAAGACCGGCGAGAATATTATAGGTGCGTGTGCCAATCGCTTGATCGCGGATCGTTTCGCGGGCGGTAGCGATGAGCCGCGCATTGAGCTCGATCGGGGCAAGCACGCCGTCGGCCAGCGCCTTTGCGTGTTGGTCCAGCGCTTCTCGCACCGCAGCCCTTCCATCACCAGGGTATAGCGATGCGAACATCTGATGCGTCTGCACGGTCAGGAAATCGCGGTCCAGTGCACCCATCCCGCCCAGCATTCCATAGAGTTTCAGCGAATTGAACGTGCGGGTGACATCCTTCTCGTCCTTAAGCTGCTTTTGCAGCTGCACGATCATCCGCGGCAGCAGCAAGGCGTTGAGCGCGCGCTGATAGGCGTCACGCTGGCGCCCGGCAATCTTGTCCTCCTGATCGAGGCCGAAGCTGACATTCCAAATGCGTTCGCGGGCAAAGCCGGAATTGGCAGCGCGCAGATTGTCGAGCGCGGGGAGGATGCGCAGGAAATCGGCATCTGCGACCTCTCGTACGGGAATTCCCTGAACGAGTTGCTCATAAGCGCCAAGTTTGCGATCCGCTTCGGCGAGCGCCTGTGTATTGGCGAAATAGGTGAAAATCCAGCCAGTGAAGACAATGGCGACCGCCGCGGCGGATGCGCCATAGGCAATGCGGCGCACCAGTAATTGCCGCCCAGAAAGGCGTTTGTCGCGCATCACCAATGCGGCTTCGGGAAAGATGACATCCTTGAACAGCCGCGAGAGGAAGTAGCTCCGGCGGGTTCTGGGGGCTGCGGGAGATCTTTCCGTTTCCGGCTGCGTTCCCGACGCTAAATAAACGCCGCGCAGAAGCGGGGGCTCAATGAGAGGCGAACTTGCGCAAAGCTCGGCAAGCGCTTCATGCAGGCGGTCCTTCAGCCGCGCCAGCTCGGCCGGAAAACGGAAGATACGTCCGCGTATCTCCGCATTCTGTTCCTGCTGCAGGCGTTCAATCAGCATGGCATCGACCCGCTGCTGCAGAAGCTCGAATTCTTCCGTCAGGCGCTGCGGCAGGTTCTCGGCGGAGTAGCTTTCATCCAGCTTAAAGGTTGTGCCCCACACCTGCTGACGATCGGTCTTGTTGAAACCGTCGAAAAACTCCACGAAACCATGCAGCAGGTCGGCCTTCGTCAGAACGATATAGACCGGGACCCGAGCGCGCAGATATTCGTCGAGTTCCGAAAGCCGCTGACGGATGGAGCGCAGTTCCTGCCGCTGTTCTTCGGGATCACGGTTGAGCAGATCGGGGATTGACAGGGTGACCAATGCGCCGTTGATCGGCTGCGAACGGCGATATCGCCTCAGGAGGCTGAGAAAACCTTCCCAGCCGGCCTTCGAGGATCCGTCGAGATCGTCCTGCGTGGTATAGCGCCCGGCGGTGTCTATCAGGATCGCCTCGTCGGCGAACCACCAGTTGCAGTTGCGCGTGCCGCCAATGCCCTTCACCGCATTTTCGCCGAGCGCATCGCCAAGCGGAAATTGCAGGCCGGAATTGGTGAGTGCCGTCGTCTTGCCGGAACCGGGGGCGCCGAAGATCACATACCAGGGCAGGTCGTAAATATAACCGAAGCGCTTTTTCGTGACGCGTCGCAAGAGAGCGAGCGCTTCCTTCAGTCGTGTCTGGATTTCGCCGATTTCCGCCTGCCGATTGGCCAGCGCCTCGCGCTCGATACTGTCGACGAGTTCCTTGTCCTGCTTGCGTCCGCGGTAGATCGTAACGACGATGTAGACCAGCCAGATGGCGATGATGGTGCCGATGGCGATGAGCCGGGCCTGCACCGTGCCAAGCGGCTTGAAATCGCCGAGCGCGATCAGATAACCGTAGAACCAGATGACAACGCAGAGCGCTATCACCCATAAAAGCGACAGGAAACGTCGTCCGACGAGGGCCGCGTAGCTCTCGACATAGGAGCGGATCGTATAAAAATAGCTCAATGGATTCATGGCTGGGTTTCTCCCGGCTGCTGTCCCGGACTGTTCTGTATGGGCGGCGACAGAATGCCAGCGTCGCTCAGTTTTTCATCGGGATTGGTCAGGACCATGATTTCTGTTCTGCGGTTTATCTGGCGGCCTTCTTCCGTCTTGTTGTCGGCAATCGGGTCGCTGTCGGCCCGGCCTTCGGTCAGGATCGCTTCAGGACCGGTGAATTGTGAAAGAATGTCTCCAACGGCCTTGGCGCGCGCTTCGGAAAGGTGCCAATTCGATGGAAACTCCACCGTCTTGATCGGCACGGTGTCGGTATAACCGATGACGACCGCACGGAATTTCTCAGCCGCAAGCGCGCCGCCGATACGCTGGATGAGATCGCGGAACTGCGGGCTGACATCGGCGCTGCCTGTCGTGAACAGGCCCGAATTGTTGATGCGAACCCGCAGCCGCCCGTTTACATCCGCAAGGGTCACGAGCTTCCTGTCGACTTCGGGCTGCAGGAAGGCCATCAGCTTTTCAAGCCGGGAGGGTTGTCTCGGCTCCACGATTTTGGGTGGATCTACGACGCGGGGAGTTTCCACTTTAGTTGGCGGCGGCGTTGGTGCAGGAGGGCTTGCGATCAACACGCTCGGTGTTTCGTTCGGCGGCAGATGAGCAAGTCTTTCGAAAGTGACATCGGATGCGCTGTTGAGCGACAGCGTGAAGAAGAGATAACCAAGCGCGAAGGCGAGCGCCATCAGCGACAGCAGGGTCCAGAGCGCCGCCATCGCGCGCAATGGCGTATGTCGAGCATCGACACCTTTCCAGTGCGGAGAAAGCTCCCGTTCGAAGGCGCCATATTGGCCGATCAGCGTTTTGTAGAGGCTGTCGCGGATGCGTGAAAGCTCGAGCGCTCCTTTCGGTGAAACGCGGGTTCGTCCTTCGAAAGCCAGCGACAAGCACAGATAGATCAGAAGCAGCAGATCCTTGTTGGCGCCGGGAGACTGGTGGAAATGGTCGAGAATGTCGAAAACCCGGTCGCCGCCAGTGACGTCATTGTGGAACGTGGAAACGAGGCCGGAGCGCGCCCAGCCTGCCCGCACACCCCAGGGCTTGCTGAGAACGACATCATCGACCGTCGCGCAGACGACATAATGCGCAGCCCTTGCCCGCTCGGGGCTGATGCGGGCGGAGGCGAGGTCGCGTTCATAGCGTGTAATTGCTTCAACGCAGGCGCGGCGAAGCTGGTCGGGATCCGGCTCGGCATCGCTGAAGCGCAGCAGATGTGCGAGGTTGAGAAGGGGAGCTGCCGATTGCACAAGTGTCGGAACCTCCTCGCCGCCGAAGTGGAAACCGGTCAGCAGCTGTTCGACCGGCATGGCAGTCGCCTTTGCCCTGCTGGGGCCTGCCGGCTCGTCGGTCTCGACGATGTCCTCGAGGATTGCCGCCATGTTGCGGGCGTTCTGGTTGCGCCGGCGACTTTCCTCGGTGATCTCGACCACCGTCGGCAAATCCTGCCAGGAAGAGGGGTTTTCCGTGCTCATTCGCGTAATGCCCACATTTCCATTTCAAGCCCAGGGAATTCGCCCGCCAGATGCAGGGCAATCGCCCCTGAAGTATCGAGCTGTTTCCAGAGCGGCGACTGCGTGTCGATCTCGAAATAAACGGTGCCGGAGCGATAGGGCAGTTGCCGTGGCAGAACCGGGAGGGACCGCACGGGAATACCCGGCAGTGCCACATTGACCAGTTCGGAAATCCGTTCCACCGGACCGACCTTGATCTGTGCCGGCAGGCGGCGGCGAATATCCTCGGCAGCCATATCCGCCCGCACGGCAAGCACGAAGCCGGCGTCGCGCAGAAGTGTGCGGTCGTGGATAGTGCCGACGCGGACGCCATGTCGGCGTTCCACCAGTTCGATTGCGACGGCCGCCTGTTCCAGAACCGCAGACAGCGAGGTACGCAGATCATCAAACACAGCGCCGAAGGTGGCTTTCAGATCGTCGTGTCGATAGGGCGGGAAATCTGTCGCCCGCTTCCTGTCTGTGGTGAAGGTGGCGAGCTCGCCGGCAAGCTGGATGCAGTCTTCGTAAAAGCGGATGGGATGAAAACGCGTAGCGTTGGCACTGCGATGCGCGAGTAGCGGATCGGCCCGGTTGAGGATCTGCAGCAGGAAATAATCGCCCACTTCCGCCGTCCCACGGATCGTCGGGTCACCGATGCGTTCGGCGATCGCCTGGGCGCGGTGGCGCACGATCCCCAGAAGCTCCGTCAGCAATTCGTTGAGACGGGGTGCAGCCGCGCAGCTGAGGCTTGGCGGGATGAAATCAGGATCAAGAATGACCGCACGGTCGGAGCGGACTTCGATCACCCGCGCCAGCCCGATGACGTCATAACCGGAAAGATCGTCACCGGTCTTGAGGAACTTCAGGCTCAGGCGGCCGACATCAATCGGGGCCACGAAATCCGTCTCTATATTGGTATCGGAAACTTCATAGGTGGATGCGGTGAAACGCACATTGTTGGTGTCATTGTGGCCGCTGGCGGACATGTCGGCCTTGCCCGGTTGCCGGGCCGGCAGGGCAAGATAGATGATGGCGTTCTTGACGCTCTCGTCGAGATCGAGCGGCGGCGGCAGGTCGGAATCTTCAGGCGCCTCGAAGGGCGTACCATCGGGCAGGATCCCGCGCAGGTTCGACAGAGCGAATTGCCCTATCGACAAGGCGCTGCGATCGACCCCCATCTCTACGATGCCCCAGGGATAGGGCGAAAGGTTGCGTGTGGTATTGCGCACCAGGCGTTCGGTCCAACGGTCGGACTGCTGAAAATGCTGGACGCGAAGAAACATGCCCTCGCTCCAGGCTACACGGTTCTCATGTCTCATCGTGGTCATTTACCCCCTTGGCATCGGCTGTGGCCGCGTCAGTCTGCCGTCCCGGCGTGGCTTCACCACGCGCTGCGCGCTGCAGGAACTGCCTGACCGGCAACGGACGGCCGTTTTCTTCGAATTGCTTTTTGTAGGCGGACCAATAGTCTGTTTTGATTATAAGCCCATGCCAGTCCCGGCGGCCGATCTTTGCCCGGAAATCGTTGCCGGCATCGACAGACGCCTCGATAAGCCTCGGCTCGAGCCTTTGCGTGCAACCATGGATCAAAGTTTCAAGCGCGTAGGCAAGTTGCCGCTGCTGGCGGATGAGCCTTTCCATCCGCACGCTCAGGGAGGCTGACGAACCTTGGCCAGCGCGCTCGCTCTCGAGGTCCAGAACGGCCAGACAATCGGCGCTTTCCTGCTCCAGCGTGGCCAGAAGATCGCCAATCTCCTGCGCGGTAGAAACGCCTGCAGCCGGTGCGTTCTCCGCTCGTAAGTCTTCTTCCGTCTCCGGGAAAACACTGTCGAAATCTTCGCCACCGGCGGCCGAAACCGGACGAGAGATCATGACGGGCGTGTTTAGCGCGTCGGTATGTTCGTGCTCGCTGCTCGCAACCGGCTCCTCATCCCAGTTATCGGGCAGAATGGCACTTATTCCATGCGCCGCGGGCGGTTCGCTCCAGCCGATCTCGACATTTCGCGAAATGGACTTTGCCTTCCGTTTCGCGCCCTCCCGCCATGTTTCGGACCAATCGTCGACGGAGGCAGCGTTGCCCATCATGCCGCCGGCCGATCGGCCGTTCGGGGCGATGTCCGCAAGGATCGCCGAAATGGTCAGCGGCTCGTCGCTCATTCGCAGGGATGCGTCGGGATCGGAAAAATCCAGTTCGGCATCGCCGCTGATGGAGACCTGAAAAACCTGCCCGCCAATGTTGATCTGCGAACCGTCGCGGAGACGTGCGCTTTCGCCTTCGAGCAGCAGGCAGCCATCGACGAGCGTGCCATTGGCGCTCTGGTCCATTATCGTGAAGCCCTCGCCATCGCGGTTGAGCGTGCAGTGCAGCTTGGAAACGCGCCGTTCATCGTCGTCGATCTGCCAGTCGCACTCCCGAGATCGGCCAATGACGCGGCGGCCGCGCTCGAAGGTCCACTGACTGGCTCTTGCTGTTCCGATATTGCGTATGTCCTTGAGTGCAAGCTTCATATCTATGCCCTCACGCGGAGATCGCCGAGCCTTCCCGCTCGGTCACCACAGCGTCAGCGCTGTCTTGTTGGGCGGGTGCCACGCGAGCCCAGCTGTTCCAGCCGAGACGGGCGGGAGCATCGGACTGGCCGAGGCGGCAAAACGGGATGTCCTCCTTTTTCAGGATCACCTGCACATCGAAGTGCAATGCGCTTCCGACGAACAGGCGTGTCAGAGAAAATATTTCCGCAAGCCGTTTCGAACCGGGCGTAAGGGCCAGGTAATCCGCATAGGCGACAGGACCGATCACGACCCGGAAGCCACCGCTCATATCTTCGACAGCGCTTCCCGCTGTCGTGTTCTGTCCGAGCCTCAGTCCTGATGCCTGCCCGAGCTGGCTTTGTTCGTGAAGCGGTAAAGCCACCCACCGCCGGCGAAACTGTTCGATATGGACCGGAAGTCCCGTGAATTCGCAAAGCATTGATGTGAGGGCCGAAACATTGCGGTTGCGGCCGGCCAGAAGGCCGCTGAAACGCAGGAGCGCGTCTTCGCTCACGCCTGCTTTCTCGACCAGACCGGCAGTGCGGAACCCGATGAGGGCGAGCAGTGTTTTGCGGAAACCGTTGTCTCTCTGATCGGCCGACCAGCGCAAACCCCTTGCAAGACGGTATTTTTCCGTCGCGGATACGAATAGTTCGCTGAACCTTGCCGCAAACAGGTTGAAGAAGCTTGCCAGCGCGCCCGAACGATTGCGTTCTTCCCGTTGCAGCAGTTCGCCATAGGCCGGCGGTAGCGAACCAAGCGGCCCGACGATGGGCGCGAAAGCTGATTTCAGTTCGGCTTGACCGCGCTTGCGGCTGAAACCGCTGACTGCAAGTGGTGTCGGCTGTATTCCGCCATGAGCACCGATGACGATCCCGTCATCCGGCGAAACGAACTGGGCGACGCGAAACGCGGTTGCAGGGTCAAACCGGCCGGGATCGTCGCTGAGAAGCGCCGCCTGTCTGTCTTTTATGGTTGGCGTCTGCTGTGCCATACCCGTCTCCTAGAGCAGCGGCCGGTCGGCCGCGCGGGCTGGCCAGCGGGCAATCGGTTTGGAGTGGCCGCGCATCGTCGCCGTCAGCCGTGTGAAACTGTTGATCGACGTGTAGAGCCCGAAGAAATGGTTGAGGACGCCGGCGAAAACAAATGCGGCAGGTCGCGCGATCAGTGCCGGGTCAAACTCCACCGTGATATCCGTTCCCGGTACCATTGCCGAGCCAATCCGGGCATGAGAATTCTGCGCCTCGACATTGCTTATCGCCTCCACGATCTGTCGGGTTTCCGGGCTGTCCCTGAAGGAATAAAGCGAGAGAATGTCCTTCAGCGGCGCGCCGCCATTGTCGGTGAGCGAGAGATGGTTGAGGAGAAGATGTGAGATCAGCCGCCACTCGCGTGCCGAACGCTCGTTGACGCGGATCGCCTCCGTCGGCGGCATCAGTGCATGGATGGATTTCACCGCCTCGTTGCCGGTAGAAAGCTGCAGGAATGGGTGCCCGCCGCCAAAGGGAAGCTGGCTTGGCAGTTCGCGGTTGAGGCAAAGTGTATCGATGCTTGCCACCATGTCGAGCGGCCCAAGCGGGCCGCGCGTCTGATCCACGAAGGCGATGTCCGTATCGGAAGAGCCGTCATCATCGAACCGCCGCTGTATCTGCCAGTAAACGTTTGCGCCATTATTGCGCTGTGTGCGACCAAAAAACGGAGACGTCTTCTGGGTCTGTCCGGAACGGCTGGTCAGTTGAACGTTTTCAACGGCATAGATCTCGCGAGTCCGCTGCCGCCGTGCATCCGGCAGCAACCTGTATTCCGTCCGCGTACCATCAAGACTGAGCGGCTCGCAGCTTTGTTTGAACAGGTTGATCACCGGTGAGGCGTTCAACACAAAATCTCTGACCGACACCATGCGCTCAAGCCGCGTGTCCGTCGCATCCAGATAGATGTATAGCTCGCAGTCGCCGCCGCCCCATTTCTGCAGCCCGTCAATGTCGAGAAATAGAAATTTCTGCGGCAGCGCGAAGAATTCGGTGAGAAGCCGGTATCCATCAAAACTGTTGGCTGGATATGGCAGCATGGCTTTGTCGCGAGAGTACCCGGACGGCCTAAGATTTCCGGCGGGCAGGAAAACGGCTTCCTTGTCCTCAGCGTGACGCGCAAGCGCCATGCCGACGCAATGGTTGGTCAAAAGCTCGTAAAGTGCTGTCGCCTGCTGCCATGCGGCGGACAGGAAAATCTGGAGTTTCGTCAGTCCCATTTCCGGGAAAGTACCGCCGCGCGGGGCCGTGCTGCGCAGCGAAAGCCTCAAACAGCTGGCCGTGCCGGCAAAGGACGCCGAGGAAGGGGCGTCGATCGGCTGACCGGTGAGCGTCGCAGCTGCGATTTCCAGTGGAGCGATCTCGACGTCCTGCGTGGTACGGAAACGGCAGCTTTCGCCGCCAACCGGTTCGGCGAGAATTTCGCTGTGGCGGGGAAGCGTCTGCACGGTTGCCAGCGCCGGGCTCTGAGCGAATTGCACGACGCTCATCGAGGGGATCGGGGCAAGATAATGCGGATAGAGCGTTTCCAGCAGGCTGTCCGACAGTTCGGGGAATTCGTCATCCAGCTTCTGGCGCACCCGGGCGGCGGAATAGGCGAAACTCTGGATCAGACGCTCGACATGCGGATCGTCGGCAACGTCACCTGTCATCCGCAGCCTGCCAGCGATCTTCGGAAACGCCGCCGCAAAACGGGATGCGCGCTTTCGCAGCGCAAAAAGCTCGTCATTGTACTTTTCGAGGAAGCCTTCAGCCATTCGTCGCCTCCACCAGGAATTGCTGCGTGGAAGGATCGATCCGGGATTCAAAGCTGATCGGCGGCATGCCTTCCTGTAGGCGGAAGCTTGCCTGTATGCGCATGCGAAGCGCCCGGTCACCATCCGTGCGGTTTTTCAGGATTGTCACATGCACGTCGGCAAGGCGTGTTTCGAACAGGGAAATCCGCCGCTCGATGCTGCGAGCCAGTCGCGCCTTGGAGGCATCCGTCACCAGATTGGCCGAAAGAATGCCATCAACGCCATAGCTCACGAGCGCATCGGACAGTTCCTTGAGTGCTGCCGGCGGGCCGGCCGGGTTGCGGCGAGTATTGAGCAATGCCTCGAGGTCACGGCGGATCACCTCGCGCATCTCGCGGGCCTGATCCTTCAGGCTGACGAGCATATCCGTTTCCGCATCCGGCGCGTCATCGAGCAGCCGGTCCAGAACCGAGCGCGACAGCGTCCTTTGCCGTGCGCGATATTGCTCCAGCGGATCAACCACGGGCGATCTGCCTTTCTTCGTCGGACAGGGCGGAAAGCGCGCCGATTTCGTGGAACGGCACAACATCGTCGCCAATCAGCAGGCAGCGTTGGCCGAGACCCGTTATCAGTGGTTCACCCTCACTCCAGCGCGTTTCCCGGCCGAGAAGGAGGCTGACATCGTCGCCTGCACCGTGATAGATTGCCGGAAGCAGCACGGATGCGACTGCCCCGTCGCGCAACGTCAGTTCGGCGCCGCGAAAGGCGAGGTCGCGCGGGCGGCTCATGGGGTCGATGCTGAGGCTCTCGATGCGTCCGTAATCGATCCAGAGATATCGGCCGCCATTGGTCAGGACTTCCAGCGCATGCGGAACCCGATCGTCCAGATCGCGGATGTCGCTGGCGCTCTTGCCGTCGTGGCCGATTGGCACATTGCCGCGTTTTTCGTCGAGTTCATTCAACGCGTCTTTCGCGCGCTCGACATCGCCGGTGCGCGCCGCAATGTTCGCCCGTATGGCCAAGTGGTCAAGTTCGGAGGGGCCGCCGGGGAAATCCGGTACGGCGCCGCTTTCAAACCACGCATTGCGTGCGGCCATGGCGCGCAGCTGGTGGCGGAAGAGGGAAAAACCGACGCTGTCCTGCGGTGAAAATGTTGCGGCCAGATTGCATTGCGCATCGGCCTTTTCATAGTCGCCGGCGAGGACCAGCAGATCGATGTAGAAATGGCGGCCATCCTTGTCGGTCGGCCTGGTTTTCACATGGTCCCGCGCGAGCCCGATTGCGTCTTGCAGCTGGTTGTCGTCCAGGAGGCGGGAAATTTCGTCGCGCAGCGTCATGCAGATATCCTTTGCGGCTCGGCTGAAGGCCGGGAGGCGGTGGTGGCCGGCATCATGGTTTCGGCAATGAGGTGGAAGCTCGTGGAGACGTCATCGAGCTGGAAATGCGGCTGAAGGCGCACGGTGCATGAGAATGTTCCGGGCTTGCCGGGAACCTCGAAGACATTGATCCCCGCAGAGCGCAGCGGATAGCGCGTTCGCAACGCCGCCTCCGCATCGTCGTTGCCGAGCGTATAGGAGGAAAGCCAGCTTTCCAGTTTGCGCTCAATTGTCGTGGCATCGCTGAGCTGGCCGATGTCATCGCGCATGATGACCTTGAGGTAATGCGAGAACCGGGAGGCACACAGTACATATTGCAGCATGGCAGCAAGGCGGGCGTTCTGCCTCGCCGCTTCGGTGGAGTAATGGCCGGGTGCGTGCAGGGACTGGTTGGCGTTGAAGATCGCCATGCCGGAAAGATAGGTGGTGGAGACGGGTACGATGCCAAGATCGGAAAATTGCTGTTCCTGTCCCGTCGTCAGTTGCACTTCCACGGGCGGCTGGGCGGACAGGCCGTTGCTCTCAATGCCGAGATCGAGCGGTGGCAATTGCCGGGCAGAGAGCATGCCGCCATCCACGGCGTCCTGTGTCACACCGCGCAGATCCGCAAACCAGCCGGAATCGACGAAATTGCGCACCACAACCGTTGCGAAGGCAAAGGCGGCGTTGCCCCATAGCAGGGTTTCGCCGCTTTCCGCGACATGCTCGCGGAATGGAAATCCGTCATCCCGCCCGCGCGCATAGGGCTTATAGGGAGAGCGTAGCAACACGCGCGGTGCGACAAGGCCTACGAAGCGTGAATCGTCGCGTGCGCGAAGCGCATTCCACCGCAGACGCGATTTCTCCTGTTTCAGCCAGGAGAAATCATGGACCCGGCTGAGTTCCGAAAAGTCCTGCAGCCCAACGGTGGAGGGCGAAGCCGCCGCCAAGAAAGGGCAGAAGGCGGCCGCAGCCACCATGCCGATCTGTGACAGCGTTGTGATGGAATCGGCACCATCAAGATCATCAGGGGAAAAGGCGTAGTCGCCGATCAGAAGGCCGACCGGTTCGCCGCCCGGCATGCCGAATTCGCGGTTATAGACGACCTCGAAAAGATGGCTCTGGTCGAAGTCGGTGGCGCGTTCCGTGTTGCGGGCAAGGTCGCGCCAGCTGGCGTTCAGCAGTTTCACCTTCACGTCGGTGCTGCGGCCCGCTTCGCGCACGACCATGGCAAGCCCGCGCCATCTCGCCTCCATCGCCTGAAAATCGGGATGGTGGAGAATGGCGTTCACCTGGCCGGTCAGCGCCTCGTCGATGAGGGCGATGAGCTGGTCGGCGAAAATGCGGGCGTCCGGAAAGGACTGATGCGCCATGAGTGGGCTCCGGATGATGAACGGGGCCGGGGTGGCAAACCACCCCGGACCAGGCTCAGTTCTTCGACGGAATACGGGCGACCATGCGCAGCGAGGTCGTCAGTTCTTCCATCTGCAACCAGGGCCGCATCCATGCGACCGCATTGTAGGCGCCGGGTTTGCCGGGCACTTCCTGAACGGTCACCTTGGCATCGCGCAGCGGATATTTGGCGCGGCTTTCCTCACCCGCCTCGTCATTGGCGTTGACGTAGTTGGCGATCCAGCGATTGAGCCAGACTTCGCAATCGGACGCTTCCATGAAGGAGCCGATCTTGTCGCGCCCCATGACCTTGAGATAATGCGCGAAACGCGACGTGGCCATGATGTAGGGCAGACGTGCCGAAACGGCGGCGTTGGCCGTTGCTTCCGGCTTGTCGTACAGCTTTGGCTTGTGCGCGGTCTGGGCACCGAAGAACACCGCGTAGTCAGTGTTCTTGTAGTGGCAGAGCGGCAGAAAGCCGAGTTTGCCGAGTTCGGCGTCGCGGCGGTCGGTAATGCCGACCTCGGTCGGGCATTTCAGATCCAGGTCGCCGTCATCGCTGGAGAAGACGTGCATGGGCAGGTTTTCCACCTTGCCGCCGTTTTCAGCACCTCGGATAGCCGTGCACCAGCCGCTTTTTGCGAAGGCATCGGTCAGCTTGGTGCCCATTACGTATGCGGCGTTCATCCAGCAATATTCGTCATGTTCAAGGTCACCATTCACCGCACCCTTGGTTTCGTCGTAGGCGAAATCATCGATCGGATTGGTTTTCGGACCATAGGGCATACGCGCCAGAACACGCGGAAGAGCGAGCGTGACGAAACGGGAATCGTCACTTTCGCGGAAGCTGCGCCACTTGGCATATTCGACCGTGTCGAAAATCTTCTCCAGATCGCGCGGACGGGCTAGATCGCGATAGTCCTCGAAACCGAACATGTGCGGGCTGGCAGCCGAGATGAAGGGCGCGAAGGCTGCCGCCGCGATCGATGAGACGCCTTGCAGCAGCTGGACGTCATCGAAGGAATTGTCGAATTCGTAATCGCCGATAATGGCGCCGAGCGGTTCGCCGCCGGGGGTGCCGAATTCGTCTTCATAGATCGCCTTGAAGAGGCGCGACTGATCGAATTCGACGGCTTTTTCCAGATCGCGCGCCAGTTCACGCTTACCGGCATTCATGACGCGGATTTTGAGGTTGACGCTCGTTTCGGAGTTCTTGACGAGATAGTTCAACCCACGCCAGGTGCCCTCCAGCTTGGCGAATTCGGGCGCCTGCATGATAGCGGCGAGCTGTTCGGAAATCGTGCGGTCCAGCTCCGCGATCGCGTGGTTAAGGGTGACGGTGAGGTTGCGGTCATATTTTACCGTCCCCTTCAGTGCCTGATCGGTCAGCGTACGCAGGAGGTTCTGCGCGCGGTCCGGTTCGGTTTGACGGGTAGCGGCAACCACCTTGGACAGCAGTCCCTGATCTTCGGCGGTCGTTGCCTGTGCTTCATTTTTCAGCAGGCTCTCAGCGCTCATGTTTCAGTCCTTCCACATGCGGCTTTGAAAATGCCGCTTGAACAGTTGGAAGCCCCAAGCGGGGCCGTTCGAGGAGGTATTCCTCCGCACAGGCGATTATTCTTTCGCGCCGTTCTTTTCCTTGAGTTCGGAAACCAGCGTTGCGAGGTCGGTCTTGTTCTGCAAAATATCTTCCAGCAACCGCTCCAGATCTTCCGAACGGTCGGCCTTGGAAAGAAGGTCGCGCAGCTCGTTGCGGGCATCCAGAAGCGCCTTGAGCGCCGGAACCTGCTGCACGACAGCGCCGGGTTCGAAATCATCCATACTTTCGAACTTCAGGTTGACCTGCACGTCCGTGCCATCTTTCTGCAGCGTATTGGCAACGGAAATATTGAGACCGGGCGTCATGCGCCGCATGACTTCGTCGAAATTGTCGCGGTCGATCTGAACGAATTTACGCTCCCCGAACGGCTTGAGCGGCTGGGTGGGATTGCCGGAGAAATCACCGAGCACACCGACCACGAAAGGCAGTTCCTTGACCACCATCGCGCCTTCGGTTTCGACTTCGTATTTGATGTGAACGCGTGGTTTGCGAACACGCTCCAGCTTTTCATGTACACTTGCCATTTCAACCTCCTTGGTGCCCCTTGGCACAGACGACCGTTACGGAGCGGCGTCGCGCTCCGTGCTTTCTATTTTCCGTTGCTCTCTCCGCTTGGCTTGATGCCGGCGGCCGTTAAGACTGCGTTGCGGACCTGGGCTTCCGGCAAAAGCTCGGCCAGCAGTTCCGAAAAATCCATGCGTCCCCTGCGCACCAGTGTCTCTATGGCAAGGGAGATCGGTGAATGCGGCTCGGTACGGCGGAAGTAACGCGCAACCGAGAGAAGAGTTTCAAAGGCTTCGTCGCGCGATAATATGCCTTCCGGTGCGGGCACGGCGGGACGCACGGCCGCCGCGCCGTTCTCGTCGGAACCGCTGATGGCCACGGTTTCCTGTTCGACGGGCGCCGGATCTTGGTCACGCCCGCCGAGCGAGCGAATTGCAGACGCTGCTTCGACCAGCGTGTTGCGGATATGGGAACTCGGGGGTGCGTATTGCCCGCAGCGCTCGGTAAGGATGGCCATGATCGCATCAAACGAGGAGAGGCACGCAGTCACCTCTGCCAACTGGGACGACATGGCGGCAACGCCAGTTTCAGACGCAAGCCGATATAGCTCTTCGCGACGTTTGCTTTCATTTGGGCGCTGCGCGAGTTGGAAGTCCCAGAGGCTGTGTTCGCCAAATTTCCCGCCCGGGATCAATGAGGCGAGGCGCAAAGGCTGAACAAGCGTTCCCTCGCTGCCGACACCGTTCAATCCCGCTAAAGGTGCAAATTTTTCTTCGTCATTATCGTCGCTGATCGACCTCAGCGAGTCCCAGTGGTTGTAAAATAGCTCTTTGCCGAGATCGTAGATTTCGCGCAGACCATGGAAGCCGCGCAGGCGCAGCGATGCTTCCGCAAGCCACGCCAATATTTCAACATCCTTGCTTTCGGAATATATAATCTGCAATCCAAGATTGCTGACATTATCCCAGCTACTGGATATTTTCAGGTTATCCTGCGGAGAAGCGGCGCGCTCTTCTGTGCGGGCCTGGTTTCTTTCATCCTTAATTCTATAGTATATTTCACGCGTTCTTGCATTGACCCGGATATTTTCTCCGCAGTCATTCAAAAATTCTAAATCTGTTTTAACGTTCGGCGCGTTCAACGTCAGTCTATCTCCGAGAAATAGTAATGGATTTTTTGTAGTTACTTCCCTTACGTAAGGCTATTCATACGACAGACTTATTCTAAATGTGTCTAAATTGTGGCGTCTAGTGGCTAATCTCACCTGATAAAAAATCAACTTCGGGGTGGACAAGTTGGTTTCATCATCATATTTACTCCACGTCACGTTGTGGAATGAACCCGGGCAGGAGGCTCATTGCATGTCGCATATCGATCTCAACCGCCTCGTTGGAGCGCTTGAGCCAAACCTGCGTGTTACCCTTGAAGCTGCGGCTTCTGTTGCGGTGCGCATGGGGCACAGATACGTGGATATCCCGCACTGGCTGCTTGCGGTTGTGGATTCTGGCATCTATGCGAAAACATTCGAAGAATTGAAAATTCCACTTCCGGTATTGCAGGCTGAAATCAGCCGCAGTCTGGACGAGGCCGTCGTCGGCGACGGAGAGGCCTTGTCCCTCTCCCAGAACATTCTCACGGCAGCCCGGGAGGCGTGGATTCTCGCATCGCTGGAGGCTGGCCGCGACCGTGTCACGCTTTGCGATCTGCTGTTGGCGATGGATGAGGAAACCTCACTTCGCTCTTTCGTCCGCTCGGCATTTCCTTCTCTCAAGGCGATGGATCGCACCGCGCTTGAGCGTCTTCGCAGTTCGAGCGAAAATGGCGCAGGCGTGGATGTTCCGTCCGCGCTGGCAGGCTCAGGGCAGGCAGGGGCAGGACAGTCTGTCGGCCAGAATGATTTCTTGCGCCTTTACACCCAGGACATGACCGCCGATGCCCGCAATGGCAAGGTTGACCCTGTTATTGGCCGCGATGATGAGTTGCGCCAGCTCGTTGATATTCTGACGCGCCGCCGACAGAATAATCCCATTCTGGTGGGTGAGGCGGGCGTTGGCAAAACGGCGGTTGCAGAGGCGCTGGCGCTGGAAATCGCGTCTGGCAACGTTCCGGAAAAGTTGCGTAATGTCCGTCTGCTTAACCTCGATATTTCGCTGCTTCAGGCCGGTGCCGGCGTGAAGGGTGAGTTTGAGCGCCGCCTTCATGGCGTGATCGATGCGGTCAAACGTTCGGCCGAACCCGTCATCCTGTTCATCGATGAAGCCCACGGCCTCGTTGGTGCGGGTGGTGCGGCCGGGCAGGGCGATGCGGCCAATATTCTCAAGCCCGCTCTGGCGCGCGGTGAAGTGCGCACCGTCGCGGCGACGACCTGGAGCGAATACAAGAAATATTTCGAAAAGGATGCGGCGCTGACCCGTCGTTTCCAGCCTGTGCACGTGCGCGAGCCGGATGAGACGACCGCCATACGCATGTTGCGCGGTGTCGCTGACAGCTTCGTCAGCCATCACAACGTTGTCGTTCGTGACGAGGCGATCGTGGCCGCGGTGCAATTATCCGCACGCTACATGCCCGCGCGGCAGTTACCGGACAAGGCGGTCAGCCTTCTCGATACGGCCGCGGCTGCCGTTTCACTGGCACGGCAGACCCAGCCGGAGCGGCTGCGCGCCATGGAAAGCGAGCGGCGCCTTCTCACCGATGAGTTGAGCTGGCTTTTGCGTGAGCCGCAGAATGACGAGATTGACACCCGTATTCAGTCGATACGCGGCGAAGTCGAAAAGCTTGAGAGCGGGATCGATGATCTGCGTGAGCGTTACGATGCCGAGATGGCTCAGCTAAGCGAAGAGCAGCCTGCTGAAGGCGATGTTTCCAATGTCTCGCCCCTGCGGCCTGTGGTCGACATGAAGCCGGCAACTGCCGACAGACTTGTCCCGACAGTTGTTGATCGTGAGGCGATCGCCGCCGTCGTTTCGCGATGGACCGGAATTCCACTCGGCAAACTTCTGGCGGACCAGATTGAAAGTGCCCGGACACTGGACGCGCGCATGCGGGAGCGGGTGGTGGGGCAGGATGCTGCAATTGCCCGGATTGCTGATGCCATGCGCACTGCTCGGGCCGGATTATCCGATCCGCGCCGCCCGCCGGCCGTTTTTTTCCTTGTCGGCATGTCCGGCACGGGGAAGACCGAAACCGCGCTGTCGCTCGCCGATATGCTCTACGGCGGCAACAGCCATCTGACGACGATCAACATGTCGGAGTTCAAGGAAGAGCATAAGGTTTCGCTGCTTCTCGGTTCGCCGCCCGGTTATGTCGGTTTCGGCGAAGGCGGCGTGTTGACGGAAGCGGTCCGCCGCCGGCCGTTCGGCGTCCTGCTCTTGGATGAGATCGACAAGGCCCACCCCGGCGTCCAGGATATTTTCTATCAGGTGTTTGACAAGGGCGTGCTGCGCGATGGCGAAGGCCGCGACGTGGATTTCAAGAACACCACTATCTTCATGACGGCCAATACAGGCTCGGAGTTGCTCTCGGCGCTGTCGGCCGATCCCGACACGATGCCGGAAGGCGAAGCGCTGGAAACGCTTCTGATGCCGGAGCTTACCAAACAGTTCAAGCCTGCGTTCCTCGGGCGCACGATCATTCTGCCCTTCATGCCGCTTGGGACTGAGGCGCTTGCAAGGATCGTGGATATTCAGATTGGCAAGATCAGGGAACGTGTGCTCGCAACATATGGCACCGGCCTGACCCTGTCCAATACGGCGCGAGATGCCTTGGTGGCGCGCGCCGGTGCAAGTGAGATTGGCGCACGCGCCATTGAAATCATGATCGGCAAGGATCTCCTGCCGCCTCTTTCCAGCTTTTTCCTCGAAAAGGTCATCGCGGGAGAGCGTGTCGGGAAGATTGTTGTCGATTTTGGTGAAAACGGGTTCGGCATTCGTGCCGAAGAGGCTGGGGAAGCAGATGAATTCGCCGTAACCGAAGAGGTTGGGGTGGATAAAGTTGCCGCGTCGGATGGGGCTACCCGACGCATGCGGCATTAAACGAAGGGTAACTCGGCCTCGGAGCAAGAGGTCATTTTAGCTACAGGAGCTTACAGCATGCCAATTTATCTGCAGATTGACGGTATCCAGGGCGACGCCACCCATGAAGAACATCGTAAGTGGATGGATATTGAAGCCATTCACTGGAACGTGGCCCGCAACATGAACACCTCTGCTGGTTCTGCTGCAAACCGCGAGGCCTCCGAACCGACCATTTCGGAAGTCATTCTGACCAAGGTTAGCGATTCTTCTTCCACCAAGCTTTTCCAGGAAGCCTGCGCCGGCCGGACCGGCAAGCTCGCAACCATTCATCTGGTGACCACGGGTAATCCGGGCAACACCTATATCGAGTATCTGCTGACAAACACGCTTATCGCCAGCTACTCGGTGGATTCCAGCGGTGACCGTCCGGTGGAAACCGTCAAGCTCAACTTCACGAAGATGGAAGTGAAGTACACGCCGTTCGACGACAACAACTCGCCGCAGTCTCCGATGATCGCCTCCTACGATCTGGCGACGACGAAGGCTGCCTGATCGTGACGCGACCCGGTGCCGGCGTTGCCGGCACCGGAACGTTTTCATTGCAGTTTTGCAGCTCACGTCGTGATGTTTCACGTCGACTTTGGTCGAGGCGGTTTTTTGATGCGCTCCCTATATGCGTTTTTTGTTTCCGTGCCGGTTGTTCTGGCATCGTCCGGTCTTTCGCCGGTCGGTGCGGCGGAACGGACATGGATATTCTCTGGTGCCGAACTCAAGCAGGCCATCGAGGGGAAGCTTGCCCCGGAGGTAACCGATCCGGAAATGCGGCGGCTGGTTTCCGTTGCAAAATCGAGCGCCTATATCGCCGGCGTGGCCGATCTGACGAGCGGATCGGACTGGTGTGGTGCAGGCGCCGTCGCGCCCCATGAACTCACCGACCGGATCTACACCTATCTCGGCGATCTTCCTGCGGAAAAACTGGATGAACAGGCAGCCACTCTCGTGCGGGAGGCGCTCAAGGTCTCCTTTCCCTGTGAGCAGAAAAGTAACTAGTGGGACGAACCATGCGCGTTAACTTTGACACTCTTTATAAGAATTATCCGAGCAGCGACCCGTCGCATCCGAACTATATCAGCCAGCGTGATCTTTTCACGGAAATAGGCTGGGATGATTTCATCGGTAACCCGAACTATCACAATACCTGTGCCATCCGCGTCAGCATCGCTTTCGTGAAATCGGGGATCAACATCGTTCCGTCCTCGCATCGCATCCAGAAAGGTCCCTATGCGGGCAAGGGCATTGAGGTGAACATGCGCCGCCTCGCAAATCTGATGAAACGAACGAGTTATCTCGGCGAGCCAGAGCCGTTTACCCCCGCGACAGCGCGTAATGGCATCGGCGCGCGTAACGGTGTTGTGGCGTTCAACAATATCCCTGGTTACACCGGCGGCGGCCATATCGATCTTGTGCGGGGTGGCTCAGAGGCCACGCAATGCGCATCGGCCTGCTACTACAATTCGGAAACGATCTGGTTCTGGCCACTTCAGTCCAGCCGCGGGTCCTGATTAGGAGTGTTCCATGGACGACCAGTCGTCACTTTCTGATTTCGTTCAGGCAAGCCGCGTCCTCAAGGTCAAGTCGCCCCTTGGCGAGGATCAGCTTCTGCCGGAGCGCCTGACCGTCGAGGAAGGCGTGTCGCAGCTCTTTGACATTCGCCTGACGGTGCGTGCCAAGAAGGAAGCGGTCAAGCCCGACGAGCTGATCGGACGGCTGGTTGATGTTTCGATCGAAATCAGCCAGGGCGAGGGTGAGGGCGGCGGTCTTCGCCGTCCCTTTAACGGCCTTGTAACAGAGCTCCATGAAGGTCCTCCGATCACGCGTGGGTTGCGCTCTTATTCGATGACCATCCGCCCGCAAATGTGGCTTCTGTCGCGGCGTTCCGACTGCCGTATCTGGATGGACAAGACGGCAGTGGAGATCGTCGAGACGCTGTTTTCAGAACACGGCATTCCGGCCCCTGATACGTCAGGCATTATTTCGCCGCCGCCTGCACAGCACTACAGCGTGCAGTTTAACGAGACCGATCTGGATTATCTTACCCGCCGTTTCGAAGAGGACGGCCTGTTCTACTGGTTCAGCCACGAGGAGGGTTCCCACAAGCTGCATGTGGCCGATAGCGCCAGCGGCTGGCTCGGGCCGTCGCTGGCTGCCCAGGGGGAGGGAACGGTGCGTCTGGCGCAGGGCTCTTCGGACCGTAACCACATCAATGATTGGGCGCGGCGTTTCTCCTACGTCTCCGGCCAGCGGGCGGGTGCGGACTGGAACTTCGAGACGCCGGGCATGGTGCCGGGCACGATGACGCCGTCTCTGGTGCAAATGCCGGATGCGACAAAACGCGAGCTTTACGAATATCCAGCCCGCATCAAGACAGTCGAAGAAGCCGAGCGGGCGCAGAAACTGCGCACCCAGGCGATAGAGGCCGATCATGACCGGGTATTCGGATCGTCCACCTCGCGCATTCTGGAAGCCGGCCGCCGCTTCACGCCTTACGAGGTCGCGCATCCCGAACATGCCTATGAAGAGCATGTGATCATCAGGGCAAGCCACAGCATCGTCGATCTCTCCTATGAGACAAACAGTAACGAGCCTGAGTATCGCAACCACTTCGAGGCAATTCCGGCCCGCGTGCCATTGACGCCGCACCGGATGACGAAGCGCCCACGCATCGAAGGCACGCAGGTGGCGATTGTCGCTGGTCCCGAGGGTGAGGAAATCCATCCCGATCAATATGGCCGCATCAAGCTTTGGTTCCCTTGGGATCGCAAGGCGAAGAAGGATGGCACGGATACGTGCTGGGTGCGGGTGAGCCAGGCATGGGGCGGCGGCACATGGGGTGCGCAGGTCATTCCGCGCATCGGCATGGAAGTGATGGTGGCCTTTGTGGATGGCGATCCGGACAAGCCGCTGGTTATCGGCGTGGTCAACAATCCCGCCAATTCCGTGCCTTACGACCTGCCTGCCAACAAGACGCGTATGGTGTTGCGCTCCAACAGCCACAAGGGCGACGGTTTCAACGAAATTACTTTCGAGGATGAGGCTGGGAAGGAGAACCAGTTCTTCCACGCACAGAAGGACCAGACCACCCGGGTGTTGAATGACCGGACCAAGCGTGTCGACCGCCACGAGGTGGCGTCCGTTGGCGGTAATCGCGCCGTCGAGGTTTCCGGCAACCAGAAACACGAGATCGGCGGCTCGGTAAACACCGTCGTCGGCGGCACGGGACCGATGGCGATGATGGCCATGGCGGGTGTGCAGGCGCTTTCCGGGCAGACGGCTGGTCTGCTTTCGCAGGCAGCCCAGATCGCCGGCGGTGGTGGTCCCGGCGTCGCGGCCTTCGCGACCACGCTTGCCTCATCGGCGCTAGGTTTCCTCGGTGCGGGCGGTCTTTCATCGCGTGAGGGGGTGGTCTCCGGCCCGAGCCCGCGCGCGGACGCGGGTACGGCGCTCGCCGGTTCCGGCTCAGGCGTCGGTTCCGATGCTTCGGGATTGTTTCCGCTGCCTGGCATCATGAATACGATCATTGGCGCGTTTCAGTCTACGTCGGTTGGGGTGGCGAAGGCTGAGCAGGTCGGGGTCAGCAAGGTCACGAATATCGGGCAGACGGAGGTTCGGCAGGTTGGAAAACAGCAGAACCTGACCATTGGCAAAGAGCAATATGTCGAGATCGGTACGGGACAGTACACGCGCGTCGGGGAGAAGATCACCGTCAATGTCGGCAAGCTCTACAATCTCGTCTCCGAAGAAAAGTATCACGGCGAGGCGAAGGTCTGGGAGATATTTGCCGACGATGAAATTCGCCTCTCGACGCCAGGCGGATACATTTCCCTGACCAAAAGCGGCATCAAGCTCTTTGCCCTGAAGATCGATATCGAAGGCAACCAGATCAACTTTAAAAAGGGCGGACCTGGCGAAGCTCCGTCTTGCTTGCGAAACATGACGGCAAGTTCAACGCCGTTCGTTGGGTAATTACGATGGCTGATCTCGCTAAACTCCGAGAAATTCTCCTGCGGTCGCAAAGGCCGGTGTTTGCAGTCCTTGATGGCGCGCAATTTCCCGATCTTCCGACAACATTGTCTGACGGAGAGTTTTTTCATCGATCTCTCTACCGTGCGTTTCCGAAAGAGGGGCAGGATCAGGATCGGTGCGCGCCGCAATTGGTATGGCTCGACCGCAGAAGTCGTGCAAATTCTGGAACAGCCGCCAGACCGGTGGATCAAGCTTCATTGGATAGGCTGATCGACTTGATCGATGGCAAACACGCTTGTGTTTTTTGGGAGTGCGAAGCCGGTGGAGAGAAACTCTATCATCATTTGCGCAAAATCAACATGGTGCTCTTTCCGAGGGATGCACAAGTAGATCCAGGTAAAAGCTATGAGGCTGATCCACGCCCCGCCGAGGACAGACCCGCTGCACCGCTTGGTCGAATGAAGCGGGTCATTCTGCGTCACAGCGACCCTAACGTCATGGCTCAGATCGTACCCACACTCAGCCAGGGCCAGTATCTTCAACTGCTCGGACCAGCGAACGCCATCATCTTCCAACCGGACGATGAGTGGGGCGACAATATAATGCGGGCCAGCCGGAAGGATGGGGCAGCGCGTGCGCCAAGGGGTCCTCTGACTTTCACGACGAGAAATATCGATGAGATTGAGGATCGGCGTCGAGAAACAGTCGTTAGCAAGCGCGTGGCCTATCTGAAAAAGGTCGCACCGGACTTCACCGCCTCAAGGAGTGACATGGAATTGCGCGATCTTGTGCGACGGCAGGATGCTGAGGCGGAGGAACTTGGATTGAGGCTCGAGTATTCTCGAAAATTATGGGCGTTCATGATGCTAATTTCTGGTGAGAAAAGCGGCCAGGCGCCGGAGGTCAGGAGGTATATCCGGTCGGGCCCGAGTGATCCTGACCGGAATTTTGCTGTGCTTTTCAATAAGACGAAAAGTGTTGTGCGCGTCCACAGGAGGGCCGGCTGATGCCTCCCTTACTGGCCGTAGGAGGCGGACTTGCGCTCGCCGGCGGTGGAGCAGCTGGCGGGGCCACCATTTCTGCAGGTACTGCGGCGTGGTTACTTGGAGGCGCTGTCGTCACCACGGGGGCAATCGTCTATGGCGACGACATCGTCAACGGCGTTAGCGGCGCGATGTCGAACGCCCAAACTGAAGCACAGGCACAGGATCAGGCAGTGCCTGCAACTCGAACCGTAACCTGCGCTCGCTGCGCGCAGAATCCCTGCGCATACCTCGCCTGTGGAGTGCCTGGCAGCACCTACCGAGGCGGAGCCCACGGCTGCATGACTGATACACCCGAGACGGTGGGGGACGGACTTGACAGCCACCATATGCCGGCGGATTCGAAATCACCACTGCCCAGACCTGTGGGGCCAGCGATACAAATGGATCCGGTTGATCATCGCCTTACGGCCTCTTATGGTGCCCGCGTCCATGGGCCAAGTTATGCCTTCCAAAGAGGACTTCTTGCACGCGGCCAGACGTACTCTGCCTTTATGGCTGATGTCCTAGATGCTCGTAGGGTGGCGACGTTGCAGGGAAACCCGACAAAATACGATGCGGCCATAGCGCAGGCGACGGCCTATGCAGAGTGCCTAAGACGAAACGGATTGATGAAATAGGAATGGGAACATGATGACCGCAGGGGATGACTGGAAGATTTTTCCACGCAAAGGACTCGGTAGGCTCGAATTTGGTATGTCTCCAGCGGGGGTCGACGCATGGTCCGAAACTTATGGTGCAATAATGGGTCGAGGGAGCGACAGGGCTTCTGACGGACTTTTGCGCGAGACGTTGGAGAAATTTGGTGGAGCAATGAGCGAAGAGGAGAAGCAGGCGTTCATAGCCGCATATGCGGAGAGCGGCCCTTCTCCAGATAGTGTCACGGAAACGCGTGGCAAACCCGGTCTCGTTCTGAGGTATGAAGCTGACCGACTTGTCGAGATCATGCCAGCAATCGGACAGCGGCCTCTGTTTCTGGATGGGGTCGACTTATTATCATTGAGCGCGCTTGAGGCTTTGGCGCTGCTGGAACGTCTGAACGGCAAACCAGGTCGGTATGCCAGCACGGAAGCAGCATTTGACCAACTCGCCATTTCGACGGACGGTTTCTGCGTCGCAGATAAAGCCGCAGGTGTGCAAACACTTAGCGGCGCCGATGAGCGTTTTCGGGGCCGAACTGTAACTCTGCGCGAAAAGCCATATCTCCCAGCGGAAGAGATGGAGCGATTTATCGTCCACTCTGTTTTGGAGTAGTACGGCATGTCTGAACAGTCGGCCCGGCCGCAAGCGCCGGACAAAATCACGACCGCTAGGCTCGTGCTCCGGCGACCGGTGCTGAGCGATGCTGGCAGATTATACGCTATGCTCACGGATCCGGATCTCTTCCGTTATAGCCCGGTGCCGTTCACCGGCACACTGACTGACGTTAAGCACATAATCGTTGAGTGGGACGAGGGCTGGGACAAGGGCCTGAACACTTACGTCGTCGCACGGAAGGAACTGGTGGACGAGCCTATCGGGTTTGTGAATATCGGGCCGGACGAAGAGCTTGGTGGCGCGTTGATCCATGAATTTTCAGGTCAAGGGCTATCTGAAGAGATCATGCGCGTGCTGATTTCCGAGCTTGGACTGACAAAAGCCTGGACGCTGATCGACGCAAAGGTTGCGCCATTGATACGTCTGCTTGAAAAGGTCGATTTTCACGTCGAGAAAATACTGCCGCGTCACAGAGTGCATCCGCAAGTTTCATTAGAAAAGCGGGATTGTGTTCTTATGCGACAGAACGTCCTTGAGAGATCTTGATACTCAATCCATGTAGGCAGCCAGCAATTGGGCTCACGCAAGTATCAATATTTCCGCGAAAATGAGGTTCACGATGGTTGGTCGCGCAGTTACTCTCAAAGGCCATATGCACGTCTGCCCCATGATTGATCCAGGGCCTAAGCCGCATGTCGGCGGGCCGGTTGTTTCGACACAGCAAAGTTTCGTTACAGTCGAGGGCGTGCCAATTGCCACAGTCGGAGACAGCTTACTTTGTACTGGTGTGCCGACGACATCGGATCGAATTACAGGCGGTTCTGCCGTCGTAAAGATTGATGGCAAGGCGGTGGCGCGCCAGGGGGACCCTTGTGCACACGGTGGCTCGCTGGTTCAGGGCGTTCCTTGGATTTCATTTGAGTAGTTTTCTCTTTTTGGGGGCTCGAACGCTAAAGTGTTAAGCTGTTACATTCAGGTATGCCGCTGTGTGACGAGCCAGCGGTTACAGCCATCCGTGTAACGTCCATTGAAACGGCTTCGCCCGTTTGATTGGCAGAACCTGCCTTTAGCCTCTGCCCATTGACACACGGTTTTCGCGCGCCGGCCCCGAAAGAAACTCCGCCACATCCTGCTCCCTCAGTGGTGGCGCATAAATATAGCCCTGTACCAGCGTGGCGCCGAGGCCTTCGAGTGTGGCAAGTTCTGCTGATGTTTCCACGCCTTCGACCACGCATTCCAGTTCCATATCCCGGCTGAGTGCAAGAAGCGATTTCACGATTTTGTAGCTGGCCGGTTTTTCGTGCAGATCCGTGACGAGGCTGGTGCTTCCGACTCCGACAATGCAACATCAGGGGGCAGCGCTGGAGCGGGTTCGGGACACGGTCAAGGTCAGTCAAACACGCCAACGTCCTGAGCAAATTTGAAGGGTGGATCATATGGTTTCATATCAAACTAGGCTTGAAGCTGTTCTTACCAAATTGGCTGCTGGTCAGCAGGAGAAGGGGCGTGGCCCGGTTGACAGCGAAAAGTACATGGGCCGGATTCCAGAATCCATCTTCAAAGTTTGGGACGAGCTTGGCCTTGGGGTTTTTTGGAACGGTTACTTTCAACTTTGTGATCCTGGCAAGTATCGACCTATTCTCGACCAAGTCCTTTTAGGAGATCCTGATTTGCATCCCGAGAGAACTCACGCCATAGGTTTCAGCGCTTTCGGGGAAATACTCGCTTGGAACGAAACTCATCGAAGTGTTTATGTCACTCTCCCGGAAAGTCAGGTGTCGTGCCGCTGGTTAATCTCCCCTAAACAGGGGGTCGACCCAAACTTGACGATCTTAACAAGTTTGCTGATGGTAGACGATGACTCATACGACATGCCGGACGAAAACGGCAGACCATTATTTAAGGTGGCACAATCGAAACTTGGTGATCTTGGAGCTGGGCAAATCTACGGGTTCAAGCCCATCCTTGCCTTTGGTAGCCCCAGAAATGCCAACAGCTTGATTGTATATGACGCCTTTCCACATATGAGCATACTTGCACAGGCGCATGATTTCCAACTGATTGATATGACACCTTTCCCACCCCAACCCGTGCGCAGGATCGGTAGCTAGTTGTCTGGCATCTTCGCCCAAAACGCTTAATTGCCAATTCATATTAAGATTGTCCTAAACAAGGAAAGTTGGATGGTTGGACGCCCGTTTAGTTTAAAAGGCCATATGCATGTATGCCCTATGATCGACCCCGGTCCGAAACCCCATATTGGGGTACGGGTAAATTCGACGCAGCAGAGTTTGGTGAACGTCGAAGGCGTACCAATCGCTACAGTTGGACACATGTCTCTGCGCAGGCGTGCCTACTAATGACAAGATCATCGCAGGCTCGTCCGTTGCAAGTATTAATGGGAAACAGATTTCCCGTCTAGGTCCTGTTGACAAAGTGGATTCTCAAATCAGCTAAAGCATGATTCAAGACTGCCTTTTAGGAGGTGATTTTGGCTCGCGGCGACCTCACGGATTTGGAATGGCGGATTGTTGAAGGACTGCTGCCCACCGAGCGCGGGAGGAAGTCTCGCCCTTCTCACGATAATCGGCAGTATCTTAATGGCATGTTGCATGTTCTGCGGGTCGGGTGCCCTTGGCGCGACATGCATGAGCGGTATGGCAAGTGGAATTCCGTCTACGTGCGCTTCCGCCGTTGGGCAGAACAAGGCGTATGGGATGCCCTGCTGGAGACGCTTGTCGAACTGGGCCTGACCGATGACTGGCAGCATATGATCGACAGCACCACGGTTCGCGGCCATTCTCAGGCTGCGGGCGCAAAAGGGGGACTTATAAGGAGGCTTTTGGTCGATCACGCGGCGGCTTTTCGACGAAAATCCACGCCCGTGCAGACGGTCAGGGACGCCCTCTTGGCTTCATCCTGACAGGTGGTGAAGCTTCGGATTACAATGCCGTTCCCGATCTGCTAGCCATGCCGGGTGCCAAGCCGAGGCTGTTTCTCGCAGACAAGTGCTATGACAGCGACGCTCTGCGCGAAGAGTTGCTGATCCACGGGATCAGGCCCGTCATCCCGCCAAGGGCCAACCGCAAAGACCCGCCCGCCTGTGACTTCAGAGACTAAAGGGACCGAAATCGTATCGAGCGGCTGTTCAACCGGCTGAAGCAATTTCGTCGTGTCGCCACCCGATACGATAAAACCCGAAAATCCTTCGCCGCCTTTCTCGTGTTGGCCGCCGCAAAAATATGGTTGCCACACTTGCTCCGGTTCATGAGTTGTGCACCTTAATTAAAACGGCAACACGCTGCAAAAAGAGGAGAAAAATCTTGTATGACTTCAATCATTTAGAGCGCAAGGCGAAAGACTTGATCGCAACTGGGAAGGCAGCGGACGCGGTTAAGATTTATCTTTTCATGGCAGATGGCGACCAGTCGTTGGATGCCGGATATCTCGGGGAGCGGTTGGGAGAGTGTTATGAGAAGATTGGTGACCTGCATGCCGCAAAATATTGGTATGGAAGAGCGGTGGAGGAAAATCCCGACGTCAGGCTGACTTCTGTAGCAGCGCGTAAAAGGCTCCACGAAGTCAGCATCGAAGCCTTTTTGGGCGACGCAGAAAAGTAGTTCTTACTGAGCAACTCAAGCTACTTTGTCAACAGAACCTAGGCGACAGCTGCGCGCATGGTGGTAGGCTCGTTCAAGGTGTTCCGTGGCTAACTTTTGAGTAGAATTGAAATGACTCGTAGTACCCCGTAAAAATTTTGAGTCGCAAAATTGCCGAACATCGGGGTATACTGCCATACGCGAATGAGACGAATTAATCGTGCCGAGGCTAGACCGCCTTTGATATTCTTCACGATTGCGAACAACGCGGCGCCCACTTCATTGTGCTCGAACCAGTGTTTCATCGAAGGACAAATGTGCAAAATCATTCCAAATGTTCTAGGAATGGACGGTGCTGCCGGTAAGGGCGACGCAATCTTGGCGTTCCAGTGTTTCGAGAAGCAGAATATTTGTGAGGAGTAAAAATGCCAGAGCTTTTTACTCCATATGAAAATGCCTTAAAGCGCTTCGGCTTGCCCGAAAATCCTGAAATTATGGGTGAGGCAGATATTGCTCGATATAAAAACAGCATTCCCGAAACCTATTTAGATTTCATTCGACATGCGGGCTTGGGAATTTGGAAGCAAGGCTATTTTCAGTTTTGTAATCCGGAAAAGTATAAGTCGATAATAGCTCTCGCTTTGGATGGCGACAAACAGCTGAACCCCGTTCGGACACACGCGTTGGGGTTCTCTGCGTTTGGAAAAATCTTGGCATGGAATGAAGACTATAAAACCACTGAAATTAACATCCTTCTTCACAGAGTGACATGCCGCGGGTTGTTCAAAGAGATTCCTGCTGAGCGATCTGACATTAATTTGGGTATAGCCGTTGAGGGTATTGATGCAGCATCTTTTGATGCCCCAGACGAAAAAGGTAAGCTTATGTTCGATCGACTTCTAAAAAGTTTGGGGAAGCTTCAGCTCGGGCAAATCTATTCACCGAAGCTACATCCATCGTTTGGCGGTCAGCTTACCGTTGGGAATATGCGCCCAGTCGATGCGCTTTCCGCCATGACTATTGCGGCTCAAGCTGGACCGTTTACGCTATATGATTCTACGAAACCATCTACCCCCGCAGTGCGTACTATTGGCAGCTAGAGGGGTATTTAAATGGTTGGGCGCTCGGTCACGCTGAAAGGTCGTATGCACGTCTGCCCCATGGTCGATCCAGGCCCGAGGCCGCATGTCGGAGGACCTGTCATATCGACGCAACAGAACTTCGTCACGGTTGAAGGCGTGCCTGTTGCCACCGTTGGAGACAGTTTGCTCTGCACAGGCGTTCCGACAACGTCGGACAAGATTACGTCTGGTTCTTCGGTTGCCAGTATAGAAGGTAAGAAGATCGCCCGGTTGGGTGATGCCTGCGCGCATGGCGGCAAGCTTGTTCAAGGCGTTTCGTGGCTGACGTTCGAATGACCGCTGTCTAGCACGCCAGCGGAACCGTTACACGATATTTTTGGCATCGCCGTTAGAGATCTGCAGGATTGAATGGCAAGAGGATAAAAGGGGCAGTTTCGGACCTTGCCGTAGCTACCCGAAGGCACTCCGCGCTGACCGATTTTCTTCGGCGCACGATGCGTGAGCCTGGATTCTATGTTGAATTTCGTAAGGCGGGAGACGGATAGAGATTCCTCCGGCGTTGCTTGAGCGCGAATTCAAGGGTTTGGCGCAATGAGCCACGTCTCTTTCCTCGTCTTTAAGGCTAGACAAATGGGAATTAGACCATCTTGATTTCGATCATTCTTTCATAGTCTTATCGGGGATGCGGGGCGCTATTTCGTAGAGGCGGGAGATGGAATTCCGCAAGCTCGGTGCGGACACAGGGATAAACTGTCACGTGACGTCGTATATGACAGCATCAGATAGCGCCAGAAGGAAGTAGCTCGGGTGGTTGTAGAGAAAGGCAGGCAGACTGCAAATCCTTCTCGGAAGGCACTTGCACCGAGGCTGTATGCGATCCTGGCACGGTCAGCGAGAACAGGTGTCGTATTTCGGCGCGGTCCGAGCAGGCTGGTGCAGCTCATTCGCTGGGACTTGCGCACCGACACTTTTGAACATGGTCAATGGTTGAAGGGACGGGTCTACGAGAGACGCTGCGATCTTTCTCCGTCCGGAGAACTTCTGGTCTATTTCGCGGCCACAAATCGCCAGCCCTACGGGAGCTGGACGGCCATATCGAAGCCGCCATTCTTTACCGCATTGACGCTTTGGCCAAAAGGAGACGCGTGGGGAGGAGGCGGTGTTTTCGAGGACGAGAACAAACTGCTTCTCAACCATTCATTTGACGATAACCGCGTCTCGCTTGCTCCAGGTTTTCGCTTGAAGCGAGGCATGCAAGTGGGCCCGTGCGGTAAATTGTCGGGCCGTGGAGAGGACGAGCCCATCAGCGGCTACATACTCGCGCGTGACGGTTGGCGTGTGATCGAGGCCGGTGAGGGGCAAACCAATGGCCTGAAGGCCTCGACCTTTTACAGCTTCAATAAGCCGCGTGTCCTGCAAAAACCGGGTGCAAACGGCCGGCGCCTTCAGATGGTTCTTCATTCGATCGGTCGCAGTCAAAAGGCGTGGTACGGACTTGACTACCGCGTGTTTGACCGGGACGGAACATTGCTTGTCGACCTTCCGGAAACGGACTGGGCAGACTGGGATGGCGGCGATCTGGTGTTTGCACGCGGCGGGTGCCTCTATCGGCTGGCAAAAAGCGACTTCCGATCCGGTGATGTCATGCCTATTGAGTTTTCCTCGCGCCTGCATGACTTCAACGGCGCAGGTTTCACCGCCCTGGCACCTCCGCACGCCGCTCGTCACTACTGATGCACCCAGCCTCGCCGGGAGCTTTGATATCAGGCATTACTCATCCACTTGCATCTTCGGGTCGTAACCGCCTTACGATGCCACCGGAAACGTGGAGCTGTGTACCGCCCACCCGGACAGAGTAGAGTCCGGCCGGCTCGACTCCGCCCGGTTCAATATCCTCAATGCGCAGCAGTCCTGTATCGGTTATCGCGTAAACATGGCGTGCGTCCACTGCGAATACACGGTTGAGGAAATGCAGACTGGCTGGATCGATTCCCGGTATCTTTTTGCGATAACTGCCTCCGACCAGCATCTCGCCGTTCGCGTCAATCAGAAGCTGATCGTGGACGCCACGTGCTGTGGCGGGGTTGACCTTGCCGGGCCGGCCGATGGGCTTCCCGCGATAAAGCAGGGTGTCGCCCATCCGTGCAAAGGAATAGCCGAGCGATTCCACCGCTGCTGGATTGTCGATGCCGCGCTTGCGCACACCTTCCACGATCAGCCCTTTTGCGTCACGTGCATAGGCGCCGCCCAAAACCTCGAATCTCGCCATGTCGACTTTGACGACAGCAAGCTCTGGTAAAGGGGCTGTACTGTCGATATAATAGGCCTGCTGCTTGTCTTTGAACCAGGGGCCGTCGAGCTTTTTGAAGCTCGCTGGATCGGCTTTCTTAACGGGCTCCATTCCGTAACTTTCGAGGCCGGGCAAGAAGTAGCGCAGGCCGTGCCGATCCTGCCCGAAAACATCAACGATGTGTCGGAAGCTGTCGTGGTCGAAATGATCGAGTGAGACCCATTCGGCTTCCTGCGGACGCTGTGGCCTAACCAAAATCCTGCTTCCATCGCTGTAATAGAGACCGCCGATCGGGACTGGCTCATTCCCCACAAACGCGCTTGCCCCGCGGCGTGCCTTCTCCCGGTGCCACCAGCTGTCGGCGATCTCGGGATGGTTCTCGAAATAGCCACTCCAGGACTCAAATTCTGCCGAAACTGATTGAGGTTGCCCCGCATAGTACGGCCGCTCGCTGTCATAAGCGCGATACTGACCTGCTTCTGATGCGCAGACAAAACTCTCTCGGTCCGCGTCGGGAATGAGGCTCTTCTCCCAATAGACATGCTTCCTATCAGCGAAATATCTGCCTTCTTCGCCGATGGAATGGAAACTGGCCGCATCCGCGCCTTCAATCGCGACCCCATAAGCATAGACCTTGCGACTGTCCTTTGCGTAGTGACTCTCTTCGATACGGATGCCCGGTTTCTGGCCGCTGCCGTAATAATAGCTGACGATCCCGAATGTACCCGGCTCCTCGGTGGGAAGGCGCAAGTTGGTAATGTAATAACCGGCGGCCTTGTCGACACCATAACGTTGGTTCAGAACGGTGAAGCTGCCCGGATCGGCGCCACGCGCTGTGAACCAGAAAAGCTTCGTTGGCGTCTCGCCCTGGCCGTAGACATGTCTATCGTCGCAAAACCAGCGGTCACCAAGCTGTCGAAAGGTGAACGGGTCGACCCCGGACAACGGGACGCTCTTGCGGTCGCGGATTGGTGCGCCGTCCACAAAGACCTGATGGCCATTGTGGATATAGCGGATGGTCGGAAATCGTCTTTCTCCGATGTAATGCGCGACCCAGTCAACATCGGCGAAGGGGCCGATGCGAGGATTAGCTTCGACTGCCCGCCGCAAAGCCTCAAGCTCCCTGCGCATGCTGAAGGGTTCCGTTACCGGAAGGCCGATACCGTCATTCCCCGTCAGACGCTGGAAAAGCGCCCGATCCTGTTCGGGTTCGGCAAGTCCATCCCGCCTGAACGCGGCTGCAACCCAATTTGTATTGGCGTAATGAAGTTGGCTGTAGCGCTCTCTGAACCGTCGCCAGCGCGCGGGATCTATCTTGAGACGCTCGAATACCTGTGACGCAGCATATCCGGCCTCGGCAAAAAGAGTGGCCGCATACCAATGGGCATAGGGTAGTGGGAAAAGTTCAGTCAGCTTCATTCCGCCCGAGTCCGCTCCGATCTGTGGTGTCATTGCCAGCCGTGGTTCCAAGCCAGTTAACCTGTCTATCTTGCGCCATTTTTTGCGGCCCAAAATACCAGAAAGAAACAGGATTTTTTACTTTAAGAAAATATCCTAATTTGATGTTGTTGCTTCCTTTTATGCGCTTTTAGTTTTTATCTGCGCCGGACCTTAGTGCTGCGTTGTCACCATGGCTTGTCGCACGATATCGTAGACAGTATGAGCTGGAAGACGGGAAAAGAAGTTGCTGTTATCGGCGCCGGAGGACCACGCTGACCAAAGGGTGAGTACATGCAGGCGCCCATTCCGCCATATGACGGTCGCATCTATATCGCCGCTGTCCTGACCTTTTTTGTCTGTCACTGAAAACCGGAAGGTGCGTGCGGGGATTCCCTGTTTTGCAAGCAGACTGTCTGCCTCACTCGATATCAGTGCGGGTGGCCGGGCATCAGGTGTCTGCCTGACAAAGTAATCCCTCACGATCGTGGCTCCGGCCATTTCCAGGTCCGGTTTTTCCTTCATGTCCTGAACTAGCAGCCATATCAGGCCAACATCTCTTCCGACCTTGCGCCTGATCATGTGCAACTCGGCCGGCAAAGCGCCATGAAAATCGTTGATCGGTATTTCCCACTGGTCCGGGACGCGGAGTGTGATCCGCTCGTTGCCTATCCGAACAGGAAACGATTGCAGCTCTTCCCCAAAGCTTGATTCTTCTCCATTTTCCCATGACAGGCTGTCAATGAACGCAACGGCGTACTTGTCGGCCCGAACCACCAGATCATAAGCCGCGTCAGCACCCGCCGCGTTGCTGACATCTGCAATGAAATTTGTGCCCAGCGCCTGCTTCCCGCGAGAGAAGCAATAGCTGATAAGGGCGCTATGTGGTTCGCCGCTCTGATCCTTAGTGCCCAGAAGCATAGCCTCTGTCAGGTCCGATGCAACTTTTGAGACGCGCGTCGTGTATCCACCTGTGTCTGCCTGGTAAGTGCAGATCCGGAACGCTGCCGATGGCGCCTGCAGATTGTAGCCGACAAAGGTCGTCTCGATTTTCGGACTGGAGGAATCTGAAGTGATTTTTCCAACGACTTTCACATTACCGATTGTGCCAGGCTCCGTTGGGCTCATTGGTACGGTTTCGGCCGTAGCATTCAGGGGAAGCGTCCCCTCAAGATTGAGGGCGGGTGCTGAGAAATCGAATTTTCTCGTCACCGGGACGGCATTTTGAACGGTACTATCGTTATCCTGTGCAAAACCGGTTCCGGCGAACACCGCAACGGCGACCGAAGTTGCGACAAGCACACATGCAAAAGAACGGCATTTCTCTCGGTGTACCATCCGCTCCCCGGTCAACATCAATTATAATTCTGCCGAACCGTGCAATGAAAAGTACAGCGACACAACCTCTGAGTTTATACCGGTGAAGACTCTGATGGAACGTCATTGGACCAAGCGCCAGACGGCCGGAATCGTGACAGCTCTCAAAAATCTCCGAGAACAGATGTCAAGGTACTGTGATGTTCGTGTGCGCGAACATGGCGGCTATGACGTTGTCGTTGACCCGGCTTACATTGGAAACCACCAACCGGTTAAGGCGACGCCACCGGCAGGGCATATGCATCCAGGCCATATTGCGACCCACCGACACAAAGGAATCCGCCACACGCTCGATTACCAAATCTTTAGTTGTGCGCCACTTCGCGAATACCTAGCTTAATGATGAGGCCGTATCGGATTTGAGATGAGGGACGGGAACCGCAGCCCGTCTCGCGTTTTATCCCGGAAAGACCCTTTCTCCAAGGTCGAGATCTCCGTCATGAGTTTTCAATACGATAGTACCATTAACTTTCGCCTTCATCATCTCCCTGCCAGAGGCATGTAACGATGCGTGCCGCACTTGATTTCGCACCCGGCGCACCGGGCATTGACGCACGCTGGACGTCGAGCGCCAAGAATGGTGTGGGAACCGCACTGTCGAAAACCTCTCCAGTCTGGTTTACGCTCAGCCACGGCATCCTCAACGAGGTTTATTATCCACGTATCGATAGCGCCTGCACCCGCGATCTCGGTCTTGTGGTCACTAGAGACGACGGATATTTTTCGGAAGAGAAACGGGACTGCACCTCCGTTACCCGCCCTTTCGAGAGTGGAATTCCCGCGTTCCAAATCACCAACACGGCGACAGATGGATCCTACCGGATTGAAAAACAGGTCATCACCGATCCGGCGCGGGCCTGTGTTCTTCAGCAAGTCTCCTTCTCGCCCTTGAAGGGAAAGATGGGGGATTACCGTGTAAGCCTCCTTCTGGCGCCGCATCTTGTCAACGCCGGCAATCTCAACTCCGCCTGGATAGGGGAGTATGAAGGGCGTCAGATTCTGTTCGCGACTGGTCGCTCTCGATATCTGGCGCTTATTTGCGATCTTCCCTGGCGCGCCGCAAGCGCTGGTTTCGTGGGCGTTTCCGATGGCTGGCAGCAATTGCGCCGCGTCGGACGAATTATCGAGGAATATCAACGGGCAGATGATGGCAATGTTTCGCTGGCGGCGGAAATCGATTTTAGCGAAGCTCACGATACGGCGACATTGGCGCTTGGTTTCGGCCAGACCGAATATGAAGCGGCGGCCTGTGCTGTCGCAAGTCTGAAATCCGGCTTCAGGCATGCGCACGACGGCTATGTTGCCAACTGGCGCAGCTGGCAGGACAGCCTTGAGGGCCTCGACCGCGATACCCATCACGGCGTCAATTCCTATCGCGTGTCGACCGCCGTGCTTGCCGCACATCGTGCTGCAGACCGGCCCGGAGCCGTCGTGGCGAGCCTGTCGATCCCATGGGGAGCCTCCAAGGGCGATGACGATCTTGGCGGATATCATCTGATATGGCCGCGAGATCTGGTGGAAGCCGCCGGCGGGTTTCTGGCGGCCGGCGATCACGAGGAGGCTTTGGCCATCCTTGATTATCTGCGCCAGGTGCAGCAGCCCTCGGGGCGGTGGCCGCAAAATCTCTGGCTGGATGGCAAGCCCTATTGGCCGGGCGTGCAGATGGACGAATGCGCCTTTCCGATTCTGCTTGCGGATATGCTGCATCGGCACGGCCACCTCGACCACGCCGCAAGGGCGGATTACATGCCGATGATCCGCAGCGCCTCGGCCTATATTCTGGCAAACGGCCCGACGACCGGCGAGGACAGGTGGGAGGAGGACGCCGGCTACAGCCCGTTCACGCTTGCAGTCGAGATCGCTGCGCTGCTTGCCGCCGCTGATCTGCTGGATATGGAGGGCGATGCGGCGCAAGCCACGCATCTGCGCCAGACGGCCGATTGCTGGAATGAGCAGATCGAGCGTTGGACATTTGCTGGCGACCCAACCCTCTGCTCGGAGCTTGATATCTCCGGCCATTATGTTCGCATCGCTTCTCCCGGTACCACCGATGCCGTTCAACCCTCGGGCACCACGCCCATCCTCAACCAGACACCGGATCGCGCTTTCCTGCCAACAAGCGATGTGATCAGCCCGGATGCACTTGCGCTGGTCCGCTTTGGCCTGCGCGCACCAGATGATCCCCACATTGTCGCAACGGTGAAGGCGATCGATCATTGCCTGCGCGCCGACCTGCCGCAGGGGCCGGTCTGGTACAGGTACACGGGCGACGGATATGGTGAGCACCCTGATGGAACAGCATTTGACGGCACGGGTCAGGGCAGGCCATGGCCGCTTCTGACCGGCGAGCGCGCCCATTACGAACTTGCTGCGGGCAGACGCGGGGCGGCGGAAGCTTTGCTGACCACGATGGAAAAATCGGCTGGGCAGAGCGGCCTTTTCCCCGAGCAGGTCTGGGATCAACCCGATCTTCCCGACAGGGAGCTGTTCTATGGCCACCCATCGGGCAGCGCGATGCCGCTGGTCTGGGCGCATGCAGAACATATCAAGCTTCTGCGTTCGCTCGCCGATGGCTCCGTTTTCGACATGCCGCCGCAGGGTGTGGAGCGTTACATCCGCAACAAGACGCCGTCGCATCTTCGAATCTGGTGCTTCAACAACAAGATATCAGCAATGCCCACCGGCAAGGTTCTGCGGCTGGAACTGGCGGATGATGCCATCGTGCACTGGAGCACCGACGGCTGGGCGACGACAACAGACACAAGCACGATGGCCTCCGGTCTCAGCACGCATTTTGCGGACTTGCCCGTGCAGGATATGGCGGCCGGCGGCACGATTGTTTTCACCTTCTACTGGCGAGATGCTGGAGTGTGGGAAAACGAGAATTTTACCGTTCGTCTCGGCGAATGAACCAGCAATAGCGAATTGCACAAAAGGAGTGTCAGCATGCAGATTGGAATGGTTGGGCTTGGTCGAATGGGCGCAAACATGGTGCGCCGCCTTTTAAAGCACGGGCATGATTGCGTGGTTTTCGACGTCAATCCCGACAATGTCGCGGCGTTGGTGAAGGAAGGCGCAACGGGCGCGACCTCGCCGGACGATCTGGTTGCCAGGCTCTCTCCGCCACGCACCGTGTGGCTGATGCTGCCCGCAGCCATCACGCCGAAAATCGCGCGGGACTTTGCGGGCAAACTCCAGGCGGGCGATGCCATCATCGACGGCGGAAATTCCAGCTATCGCGATGCGATTGATCTTGCGGCCGAGTTCGCGTCCCGCGGCATTGATTTCATCGATACCGGCACATCCGGTGGCGTCTGGGGGCTGGAGCGCGGTTATTCCCTGATGATCGGCGGACCGGTGGCTGCGGTCCAGCGTCTCGACCCGATCTTCGCTTCCCTTGCGCCCGGCGCAGGTCTGGGCATCGCTGCCGACCCGGTCACCGGAACGGCACCGATGGGATATCTGCATTGCGGTCCATCAGGGGCAGGGCATTTCGTCAAGATGGTCCACAATGGCATCGAATACGGTGTCATGGCCGCCTATGCCGAAGGGCTCAACATCTTGAAAGCCGCCAATGCGGGCACGCAACATCGCGAGGCAGATGCCGAAACCGCCCCTCTCGCCCATCCGCAATATTACCAGTTCAACTTTGATCTTCCCGCTGTGACCGAGGTCTGGCGGCACGGGTCTGTTATCAGTTCCTGGCTGCTCGACCTGACGGCGGAGGCGCTGAAACAGGACCCTCACCTTGACCATTACGGCGGTCGGGTGTCCGATTCAGGTGAGGGCCGCTGGACCCTTCAGGCGGCCGTCGAAACCGGCGTGCCGGCCCCCATTTTGGCATCGGCGCTTTTCGAGCGTTTTTCCTCACGCGGCGAGGCCGAGTTTGCCGGCAAGGTGCTGTCGGCCATGCGCAATGCCTTTGGTGGCCATCTGGAGAAAGCCAAATGAAGACATCAGCCACGGACAGACAGCGATCGGACGTGCTGGTGGTGTTCGGCGCCACGGGTGATCTTGCCTATAAGATGATCTTTCCCTCTCTCTACGCCATGGTGAAACGCGGCGCGCTGCAAACGCCCATCATCGGAGTCGCTTTCGATGATTGGCCGCGTGAGCAGTTGATAGCGCGGGCGCGGGATGCGGTCGCCAACCATGTGGACAAGATCGATGAAGGCGTCTTCGAAAAATTCGCAGCCCAGTTGACCTATGTCTCCGGCGATTACCGTAACGAAGCGACATTCGAAAAGCTGCGCACGGCGCTCGGCGCGCACCAGCGTCCGCTTTATTACCTCGCCATTCCGCCGTCTCTCTTCGAAACCGTGGTAACCGGCCTCAACAAGGCCGGCATCGCCGCTTCGGCAAGGCTGATGGTTGAAAAACCCTTCGGCCGTGACCTTGCCTCCGCCGAAGCGTTGAACGAAGCGCTGCACGCGGTTTTCGAAGAGGATGCCATTTTCCGGATCGACCATTTCCTTGGCAAGGAGGCCATCCAGAACCTTCTTTATTTCCGGTTTGCCAATGCCTTTCTCGAGCCCGTATGGAACCGAGACCACGTTGAAAGCGTGCAGATCACCATGGCCGAAGATTTTGGCATCAAGGGGCGCGGCAAGTTTTATGACGAGGTCGGATGTATCCGCGATGTAATCCAGAACCACCTGATCAATGTGCTGTTGCTTCTGGCAATGGAGCCGCCAGCAACAAGCGCCTCGGATGATCTCGTCGATGAAAAAGTGCAGATACTGAAAGCCATGCCGCCACTCACACGCCATGATGTAGTGCGCGGACAGTTCAAGGGTTATCTGGACGAGCCGGGTGTAGCTCCGGCCTCGAGCCGGGAAACCTTCGCCGCCGTGCGCTTTCGCGTCGCCACGTGGCGCTGGAATGGCGTGCCATTCTTTATCCGCGCCGGCAAGAACCTGCCGGCGCATGCAACCGAAGTCGTGGTCCGCTTCAAGCGGCCGCCAATTGCGCTCTTTGGCGATGTCGAGACAACCCCCGCCAATTATGTGCGATTCCGGCTGGGGCCGGATATTGCAATTGGAATTGGCGCGCGCCGGAAGGCTGCGGGCGATGGCATGCGCGGTGAGGCCGTAGAACTCGGCGCAGTCGATGACGGTATCGGTGACATGGCGCCTTATGAGCGACTGATCGGTGATGCGATGGCGGGCGAACGCCAGCTCTTCACCCGTCAGGACGCGGCGGAACTGGCCTGGAAGATCGTGGAGCCAATCCTCGATGATCCCGCAGTGCCGCCTGCATACGATGCGGGAAGCTGGGGACCGGCAGAAATGGCAGGGTTTGGGCCGCCAGGCGGGTGGGTTGATCCCGAATAGCACCCACAACACAGTCGACGGAGGCCAGGTCATGGCACAGGATCAAACTGTTCTTGCAATCGATATCGGCGGCAGCCATGTGAAAATCCGCCTGAGCACGGGTGGCGAAGAACGCAAGGTTGAAAGCGGAAAGACAATGACGGGACCTGAAATGGTCGCCGCGGTAACCGCCATGGCAAAGGATATGACCTACGACGTCATTGCCATGGGATATCCCGGCCCGGTCGTTCATAACAAACCGCTTCGAGAACCGGTCAATCTGGGCGAAGGCTGGGTGGGCTATGATTATGAGGGCGCTTTTGGTTGTCCTGTTCGCGTCGTCAACGACGCGCTCATGCAGGCGATTGGCTCTTACAAGGGCGGACGCATGTTGTTTCTAGGGCTCGGCACGGGTTTGGGCGCTGCCATGATTGTCGAGAATGTTGCCCAGCCGATGGAGATCGCCCATCTTCCTTACCGCAAAGGCAAAACGTATGAGCACTATGTCAGCGAGGCCTATAGGGAAAAGAAGGGCAACGCGAAATGGCAAAAGCGCGTACACGACGTCGTTGAACGCCTGAGCGCGGCTCTTGAACCGGATGAGGTCGTCATCGGTGGCGGCAACGTGGAAAAGCTCGATACTCTCCCGCCGAATTGCAGACGGGGAGACAATGCTCTTGCTTTTGAGGGCGGATTTCGTCTTTGGAAAGATCCAGCTCTTATCTTTTGAAAATCACGGCTGCGGTTTTTGGTTATGTTGTTCGGGGCGCGCCGCGCACATGGATAGCCTGCTGCCGCGCGTCAGGATATGCCTTTGCACCGAAGGATGGCGTTGATCGGACCATGAAGGCTATATCGGTTGCAAGCAGGTCACGCTTATGGTGGTCATAGTTATTGGATTACCGGCAGGGGCACCGCCATGATCGGCATAGCTCGAATAGGCGCAACCGCAACGACATCCGCCGTGCTGCGGAGGCAACATCCAAGGCGGGCAGACATAGGGCCCGGCATTTCTAGCTGCGCTTGGTCATGCTCTCGCTCGTATGTGGGAGACGCTGCTTTATCGTGGAAAGTCTGTGAGGAAACCCGGCAAGGTAGATCCTTCGAGTGCGCGGGGTGTGCACGACTAGCTGCTTATTGATGGAACTGGACATAGGTTGCTGCGTGGCGTCTGCTGGAAGTCAATCCCGGCATTGACCCGTATGGCCTGGGCTTTCTTAACTTTATCTTTGCTCATAATGGCAAGCGCATCTGTGGTCTCTCTTCCGACGTTTTCACGCCCTGCGATGAAGTGGACTATACGCACGCAGCCGTTGATAGACCGTACGAGTTGATCGTTGGTGACGATCGGTTTACCCTCCATGAGAAGACGTTCCGCCGGGCGCCACGCCAGTCTGTGTGAATATCCAGCAATGATGTGGGCTCCAATCTTTCCGATCTCTAGGAATGCTGATGCTTTCTTTGCCAATCGTGTGCGCAATCGCTGCGCTTCTCGCACTTTTCACAACCGCCAGCGAAGCGACTGCAGCAGGTGATTGGAAAAAGCATGTCTTCGATTTCAACATGCCGAGTGTAAATTTCGAAGCAGAAGTCCCAAACGATTCCACGGTTGAAACGGTCCCAATGGAGCAGGCGGAACTCGGCTCTATCGGCAGGGTGAAAATCGTCGGAAAGGTTACGCCGGGACCCGATGGCCAGAAGGTCGAGGCAACAGTTGTGGCTTACGATCTCCGTAGTCCACCCGCAGCATTGCCGATATGTAAGTATGAAGCTGAAATTTCAGGCTACACACCTGTTTCCATGTTTGCCTCCCCGGATCTGACTGAGGCAAAGGTTTTTGCAACGCAAAGCGACAACGGCAAGCCAAAAAGCGCGATCCTCAGTCACTGCTTTGCAAAGGGAAAAAATGCCCTAGCTATCCATTTCATCGTTAACGTGGCGGGGAAACCAACGCCAGAGGCAGCCAAGAAAGCGCTACAGGATCTTGACACTTATTCAATCGGGTTCCTCAAGAGTTTCCAGTTCTCCGATGGCAGACAGGCAAACTTCGGTGATGAGATGCAGCTTGTTTCCCTTCGTATCGGTGAGCGCAAAATCGGACTGCAAATCCCAACGGATTGGCAAATACCGATCAACGATTTTCGAGGATCCCTGCCGGCTGAGTTACACATGATTCGTCGCAGCGGCGGGGAGGATTTCGGTCTGGTTTGGCTCAGCGTGCAGGAGATGAAGGAAAAGCCGGATCTCGAAACGACAGGTGTCGCGATTATTCGAGATTACTTTGTTAAGCAAACGCAGGACGCCGAAGCGCCGGTGCTGATCGGTAGTAACGAGAATCCGGTCATTTCGGAGCATATGTTCGCCAACCGCGAATTCCGTTTCTCCGTCAAAAAGCGGAACGGAGAGGATATTGGGGTTATCAACGCGACCATTGTATGGAAGGACGGGCAACTGACTGTGATCAGTCAATGGTCGATCTGGGCTGAGAGCGCCGGTCGCAACGAGTTTTTCTCTCGCCTTCCTGGTGTTACAGTATACGGCCTGGTGCGTTCTGCTTTGCTTGGGGTTGCACTGTAGTCTTCAAGCTTTTTCACCAAGCTAGCACTTCGCGAGCAGTCGGGTGATGAGTTCACTCACTGACTTGACGCTATCGACTGAGCAAATGCTTTTCAAATTCCCGTACAGTTGATCGGAATCCTTCCGTCCTGCCCACCGGATACAATCCCTGAATTTCGCCAATTTTTGACCTTCAGTCAGGGGCGCCTCTATAGCGCCATTGGCATGAAGGCGTTCAACCGAAAATTGGGTTCCATCTTTTAACGAGATACTGACTTTGTGCGGTAGACGCTCAAAGCCGCGTTCTTCTTCGATGCTATATGACGTTATGCTGATCTTTGCCATATGCACACGGAGTTCGGGGCGCTTGGCTGCGGATGGTGTAAAGTCACGAAGTGATAAGCTGCCTTGCGATAGGGTCACGGCAAGGCAATATTGCATTGAAAATCTGGCTTGCATTTCATCAGATGGGTCCGGGAAGGCAAGGTTATCGAAAGCGGACCGACCAACTTTCGTCTCCACACGTTCGATGTCCTCGATTGAAAATCCGTACTCCTTCTGCAGGTCCAAACTCGCATCGATTGCTCTGTGAGTGGATGCGCAGCACGGGTGGAGTTTGGTGACCAGGCCGCGCGTTTCGATGATGTGTTTGTCGTCGAAGGAAAGCTCGCCCCATCCTGCCGCGTCGTCACCTCCGAAAAGATCCAGGAAGCCGTTCGCTCGTTCGAGGATGTCCAATCTGCCGCTCAAACCGGATCGGGCTAGCAGCGCTGCTTCCACGGCATTTCGGGCGGCCATACCAGCATGAAACGGCTTCGCGCCGGTCCCGAATTGCCCCTTTGGGCCAGAAGCCATGCTCGCAGCAAGGCTCATGGAGTGTGCGATCTGGGCTTCGGTAAGCCCCAATAGGACGGCCACGCCTGCCGCGGCCCCTAAACAACCGATTGTCGACGTGCCGTGCCATCCTCGATTATAGTGCGATGGGATGACGCCAAAGCCAATTGCCGCCTGTCCTTCGAGCCCAGCGAGATATGCGTGGATGAGCCTCTCGCCTGATATATCGTCACTGGTTGTCGCGACGGACAGAAGGGCGGGGACAAGGACGGCCGATGCGTGTGCGCGTGCGGGGTGGAAATTGTCATCGAAATCCAGGCAGTGAGCTGCTGTGCCGTTGACAAGAGCAGCAAGTGAGTGTGACGCGCGGCCTCCTGTTAAAACCTGTGAAATTCCTTCTGTGCCGATCTCGTCACGGAAAGCTGCTGCGACAGACTGCGGGGCTGCATCGTTCACGCCTGCAATCATGCAGCCAATCGTATCTACCACCGCATCTGTAGCGCGCGCTGTGGCAATGGGCGAAAACGACGTTCGTGACACGAGCTGACGGGCGATTTTTTCGAGAACGGTTGTCATTCGAGCGCTTCCTTGCAAGTTTCAAAGGGAGCAGCAGTGATGAACGGGCACGCTTATCCGCGCAATCTTATGCAAATGACGGGTGACGTCATCCGGGAGAACGAGAATGAAAAAATCGGGCGACGTCCATATCAGTATCAAACATATCCAGGCATTTGACGCGATTGCTGCAACAGGTTCGACCATCGCTGCTGCGGTCGATCTTGGCATATCCCAATCAAATACCAGTCGCCTGTTGAATCAGTTGGAAGTCCATCTCGGCGTGCGGCTGTTCGACAGGGATAAGAACAGGCTTTCCATGACGCGGGAGGGGCTGAAACTAGGGCCGCAAATCAGGGCTATTGCGGACAAGCTAACCGCCTTGAAGATAATGGCGCGGGAACTTGAAGAAGGGCGCTCGACAGAGATACCGCTGCGATTGGCCTTCCCGGCCAGTCTGTCCACAACCGTAGTGCCGCGTCTGATCAAACGCTTTCTTGCAGAAGTCGGACCGGCAAGAATCGAAATCGCGTCCGGCAATTATCTTGCGATCGAGCGGATGGTGGCTGACGGTGCCGTCGATCTTGGTTTTACGCGCTTGCCATCGCCCACCCCAGGGCTTCGTGAAGAGCATGTAATGGGAACGCGCAATATCTGCGTGCTACACAACACCCATCCGCTTGCCGGAAATTCAAAGATCGAGGTTGAACAGTTGAAGACGGAAGATCTGATCCTTCTTAATCGGGAACGGGCAGTCCGTCACGAACTGGAGGCGGCCTTCTATCGGGCCGGACTACGCCGTCGTCCATCGATAGAAGCGCATTCCGTCGGTTGCGGCTGTGCCCTGGCGGCACAAGGGCTCGGAATTGCAATCGTCAGCGAGTTGCTGGCACTCGAATATCAGTCGTTGCCAGTGGCGTTCTTGCCGCTTGAACCGGCCATTCCTGTCGATTACGCCATTGTCAGCTCTGAACTTACCCCGCTTCCGAAAATGGCTGTGACGTTCTTGAGCTACATCAGGGAATGGGCGTAAGCGGTTGTATTCGCGAAATGAAGAAGGGCTAACGAATGATCAATTTCAGGCAGCTAGAGGTTCTAAAAACTCTCCTTGCGACAGGTTCGACCATCGCGACCGCCAAAAGCATGGGGCTCAGCCAATCCGGTGTCAGCCGTCTTCTCCAGCAGCTCGAAACGGATCTGGAACTGAGGCTTTTTGACCGGGATAAGGGAAGGCTTATTCCCACCCCGGAGGCTAGCATTCTGGCTCGTGATGCCGAAACCATACTGCTCGGACTGAACAGGTTCTCGGGCTTGGCGGAAGATCTCCGAAGCGGGGCGAAGGGGCCGGAGCTGGTGCGGATAGGGCTTCCCAGCAGTATGTGGGAAAATTTCGCACCCGCGATGATGAAGGAGTTCGTGCGTGACTACCCATCCGTGCGGATCGAAACGTTCTTCGAGACGACATCCAATATCGCTCGTCTGGTCGAACAGAAAGTTATTGATTTCGGATTTCTGCGCAACGAGCATCCTGCATTACCTGGAATCGATATGGAAATCGTGGCGACGGGAACAAGTGTTTGTGTTCTCCCGGAAGCGCACGAACTGGCGTCGATGAAGGAAATCAGTGCGCGCGATCTTCGCGGCGTGCCGCTCATCCTTATCGGTCGCCAGAGGCCAACGCGCATGCTGCTTGATCAGACCTTTACGCGCGAAGCCGTTAAGCAGAACGTAAAAATCGAGACTCACACGAACAGCTCGGCCTGCTCCTATGTCGCCCATGGACTGGGCGTTGCGATATTGAGCAGCTTTTTCGCCAATCTTTATCGTCACCTCCCCATCGTGCAACGCCCGTTTGTCCCGGTCACGACACAGGAATTTGCGCTCGCAACACCTTCCGGTACGTCGGCCTCATTGGCAGCGAAAGCGTTGATGGACGCGCTGAAGCGGCAGATCGAAGTCTCACAAAGCCACCATTTCAGCTAACCAGACAGGGCACCGTTTGTTAGCTTCGATGGATCGTGGCGTCCGCAGATTATGCATCGCCCTATGAGGAAAATGCATAATATTGCGCTCATTTTTTTGATCCGTCATAGTTTCATTCATAACAGCCGGTGACTTTGTAGATCCGGTCCCGCCAATCGTGTTCAGGGGAACCGATGCTAAGATTCATATTCCATCGATTGCTGATGGCGATCCCGACATTGGTGATCGTCGCAATCACAGTCTTCGCCCTTATTCGATTTATCCCGGGTGATCCGGCAGCCTTGATGCTGGGAGACATGGCGACACCGGATCAGATTGCTGAAATGCGTACGGCACTCGGACTCGATATGTCGCTGCCTCAGCAGTTTCTTGTCTGGGCGGGCAATGTGCTGAGCGGAGACTTCGGCCAGTCCATCGTCAACAAGGAGCCGGTGCTCCCGCTTGTTGTTTCGCGCTTCATGGTTTCGGCTGAAATCGTCGTGGTCGCCGTTATTCTGGCAAGCCTGATTGCCGTGCCTGCCGGCGTCATCGCTGCCTGGCGCCAGAACAGCGCAACGGACTTGGTATTGATCGGTACGGCGACAGTGTTGCTTTCGATCCCGACCTTCTGGCTCGGACTGCTTTTGCTACTGTTCTTCGGATTGAAGCTCGGCTGGCTGCCAGTGCTCGGATATGTGTCTCTCTCGGACAATTTTATTTCCGGCCTGCTGTATCTGGTTCTGCCCATCATGACGCTCGTCATTCATGAGGCCGGTGTCCTTATCCGTATGGCGCGCGCCTCCACGCTGGAAGTTTTGCGGCTGGATTATATTACCCATGCGCGCGCCAAGGGACTGTCAGAGCAGGCGGTTCTCTGGAAGCATGCGTTCAAGAATGCCTTCGGTCCGACATGGACGATGATCGGCCTGATCCTTGGAAATCTGCTGGGCGGCATCGCCGTCATCGAGACGGTCTTCACCATTCCGGGCCTTGGTCGACTGATGGTCGATAGCATCTTTCAGCGCGATTACCCCGTCATTCAGGGCTGTCTTCTTTTCGTCGCCATGTCCTATGTGATCGTCAATCTGATTGTTGATCTCCTTTACCCACTCTTTGATCCGCGCGTGGTGGCCGAATGAAACACGTTTCCCTCAACGGCCTGATTGGCGGCGTTCTCATCGCTCTTCTTCTTATGGTCGCTGCGTTGAGCCTGTTCTGGACGCCTTTCGATCCAATGAAGCTCAGTTTCACCGCAAGATTGGCTGCGCCTGGCGAACTTCATCTTCTGGGAACCGACGAATTCGGGCGTGACGTCCTCAGTCGCTTGATGGTCGGTGCAAGAGCCAGCGTCTGGATCGGATGCCTCACTGTCGGGTTTGCGGTCATCACAGGCACTCTTATCGGTCTAATCAGCGGATATGCGCGCGGCTGGATCGATGGCTTGATCATGGCGGTAAACAATGCGCTGCTTGCTTTCCCAGGCATCCTGCTGGCGCTTGGCCTTCTCGCGGTTTTCGGCGCAAATCAATACGGTATCATCTTCGCTCTTGGTATTGCCTACACGCCTTCTATGGCGCGTGTCGTTCGAGGCGCCGTGCTTTCATTGCGGGAGCGTGAATTCGTTGAAGCTTCCAGGGTCATGGGCAATGGCGAAGTATTCACGATGTTCAGGCACATCCTCCCCAATTGCCTGGCGCCGATTACGGTGCTGGCGACCTCGATGTTTGGTTGGGCCATTCTTTCCGAAAGTGCTTTGAGCTTCCTCGGTCTTGGCGTGCCGCCGCCTGCACCGACCTGGGGCAATATGCTGGCCGCAGGTCGCCCGTTCATAGAACAGGCTGTATGGCTCGGACTATTTCCCGGCCTCTGCATCGCCCTCACGCTCCTTGGCATCAACCTCCTCGGCGATGCCCTGCGCGACAAACTCGACCCACGCATGAGAGGTTTGAAATGACTGAAAGTAAGCTTCTCACCGTGCGCAATCTTTCGCTCGAAATCATCAATCGCGGTGTCGGCGTGGTGAAAGATGTCAGCTTCGATGTCGCACCGGGCGAAATCTTTGGTATCGTCGGCGAGAGCGGCTCGGGTAAGTCGCTTGCGACGAGATCCATAGTCTCGCTTTTGCCGCCGGTTATCCGCAAGACGTCTGGTACGGTCACTTTCAAAGGTCGTGACATTTCAGCTGTCAGCGAAAAGGACCTCCGGGCGCTGCGAGGTGCAGAAATCGGCCTGGTTTTCCAGGAACCAATGACCTCGCTCAATCCATCCATGACCATCGGTCGGCAGCTGGAGGAAGGGCTGGCTCTTCATACCAAAGACACGGCCCCAACGAGACGTGAAAAAATTCTGGCCATGCTGCAACGGGTCGGCATTCGGGATCCTGAGAGGGCGCTAACCTCTTATCCGCACGAATTTTCCGGCGGCATGCGCCAGCGCATCATGCTGGCCTCTGTCATGCTTTTGAAGCCCGCACTGCTTATTGCCGATGAGCCGACGACCGCGCTGGACGCCGTTATCCAGCGCGACGTCATGGAACTGATGGTGGAACTGACGAAGGCGGAAGGCACGGCAGTCCTTCTCATTAGTCATGATCTGCCGATGGTGGCACGTTACACCGACCGCATCGTGGTAATGGAAAAGGGTTCGATCGTTGAAGCCGGCACGACCGAGCAGATACTGGAACGTCCGCAGCACCCTTATACGCGCAAGCTTCTGTCATCGTTACCTGTGCGCGGTGAAGTCAGACCTATCGATACGACATCAGCACCGATGATTTCGGCGCGCAACATCATCGTGGATTATCCGGGGCGCAAATCGTTTCTCAAGAAGGGCGAGCCGAAGCGCGCATTGCACGGCGTCTCAGTTGACATCTATGAAGGCGAAGTGGTGGCGCTCGTTGGTGGTTCAGGGTCCGGCAAGACCACCTTGGGACGCACGATTGCCGGACTGGTCAAGGAAACCGAGGGGGAGGTTCGGTTTCAGGGCCGAACGCGTGACCAGGACTGGCAGGACTACCGTCTCAATTGTCAGATGGTTTTCCAGGATCCGTATTCCTCGCTCGATCCCCGCATGACGATCCTTGCTCTCGTCGAAGAAGCGTTGCGTCTTGTTCCAGGCATAGACCGTGTCGACAAAATGAAGCGCGCTTATGAAACATTGGAGGAGGTGGGGCTAGGCGCCGATTTCGCTCTTCGCTATCCGCATGAACTTTCGGGCGGACAGAGGCAGAGAGTGGCCATTGCCAGAGCGATTGCGCGCCGACCGCGTTTCCTCATTGCAGACGAGCCCGTCTCGGCGCTGGACGTGACTGTCCGCGCTCAGGTGCTCTCGCTCTTTTCCGATTTGCAGAAACGATATGGTTTCTCCTGCCTGTTCATCAGCCACGATCTCGGCGTGGTCGAACAGGTGGCTGATCGCGTCATCGTCATGCAGGACGGCAGGATCATCGAGGAGGGAGATCGCAACACGATCTTCGACACCCCGAAAGAGGCCTACACGCGTCGTCTTCTCTCGGCAATTCCCGCGCTTGATCTCAACGAGACCGGCGGCGTGAAACTCAAATGGCGCTTGGAGGCGTGATGATGAATACAGCACCCATGACATCCGGCAAGCTTGGATCAACCGCCGAGAGGCTGAACGCGATTTGCGATGCGCAGACATTCGTCACGCGATTTAGCATCAAGAACCTGCGCAATGGCGAGATATTTGCTCGTGGAGCAGATGAGGAAACGCCGTCCGCCAGCACGCGCAAGACCTCGATCATGATGGCAGCTCTCAAGGCTGTGCATGAAGGCAGGCTCAATCTCGATGAGCAGATTGTCTACGAGGCTCGTTTTGCCGAAGAAGTCGCAAGTGGAATGTTTCGGTATCTGACGCCGGGGATCGTGATTTCGCTTCGCGATGCGATCACCGGCATGATGGTGCTTTCCGACAATGTTTGCACCAAAATGGTCTTTGAGCGACTGACACTGGAAGAAGTAGACAGCTATTGCAAGGCAATCGGCATGCAAGGCACCCATCATCGCTTTCTAATCCCTCCGCTTGCGCTTTCTCCCGATCATTCGCTGAAGTCGGTTACGACCACGACGGCACGCGACCAGATGTTCCTGCTTCAGTTGATTCTGGACGCACAAGGGTCTGAAGTGGCTTCCAAGCGCCTGGGTGTTTCTCAAGCCTTGAGCGGTTATGCGCTACAGACGCTCAAGAACCAGATCCTGAGATACGCCATTCCCTCTCGTCTGCCGTTCGGCACGGTCGTCGCGCACAAGGGAGGGACGGGAAAACGGGGCCGGATGAATGCGGGCATCGTCTACAGCGATGGCGAGCCGCTCTACATCATCGCCGCCTTTACCGACGAGGTTCCACAGGAAATGCCCGATGGAACGCCGGGTTACACGCTGTCTCTCGAAACGATCGGCCGCCTTTCGCGCGTCTGCTGGGACGATTTTCGAGGCTGAGCGAACAGCTTTAAGTCAACAATAACAGAGGGTAGAACATGAAAAGCTTACTTCTTGCTGGAACTATGCTTATGGCGCTTTCAGGCGTGACGCAGGCAAGGGATATCGTCATTGCGCAAAGCTCGGATTTGCGCAGCAACATCCCCGGAGTGAACCGCGATGGCAACACAGATGGCGTCATTCTCCATATTGTTGAAGGACTCGTCGGCTATGCCAATAACGGCGAGGTGAAGCCTCTTCTTGCCGAAAGCGTTGAGACGTCGAAAGATGGCCTGAGCTATACATTCAAACTTCGTCAGAACGTCAAATTCCACAATGGCAAGCCGCTGACGGCCGACGACGTTGTGTGGAACTGGAACCGGTACATGGATCCAGCTACAAAATGGAGCTGTATCAAGGATTTTGACGGGGGAACCGTTAAAGTCACCGGCATCACGGCGGTCGATGCACAGACGGTCACGATGTCTCTTGAGAAGCCCTCTGCAGTTTTCCTGGGTTTAATGGCGCGGCCGGAATGCGGCTATACGGGTATGATTTCGAAAGACTCCGTCACCGCCGATGGGGCCTTCGACAAGCCTGTCGGCACTGGGCCGTTCAAATGGGACGAGTGGAAAAAAGGCGAATACATTCACCTTTCCAAATTCGACGATTACCAGTCCCCGCCAAATGACGGCAAGCCGGATGGTATGGTCGGTTCGAAACGGCCGCTGGTTGATGGCATCAAGTTCATGGTCATTCCCGATGCATCCACGGTAAAAGCCGGTCTGCAATCGGGTGTTCTCGACACTGCCGAAATCTCTCCGGACCTCATTCCAGAGTTCGAAAAGAGCGAGAAGGCAAAGGTCATCATTACGCAGAATAACGGCAAGAACCTTTTCTACATCCAGACCCGCGATCCGGTGATGAGCAAGCCAGGCGTTCGGCGCGCAATGGCAATGGCGCTAGACATGGACGAACTCGTGGCCGCGGCCTCCAATGGTACCGGTAAAGCCAACGGCTCGATGGTGGCATCGGATTCGATCTACTTCAGCGAAATCCAGAAGAAGCGGGTATCCTACGATCTAGATGCTGCGAAGAAGGAACTTGAAGCCTCCGGCTACAAGGGTGAGCAGATCAACATCATCGCCAACAAGCGCGGCAATGTTCCGAGCTTCCCAGCAGCGGTCATTGCCCAGGCGATGTTGCAGCAGATCGGCCTCAATGTTCAAATTGAGGTTCTTGACTACGCCACTCAAGTGGATCGACGCCGTTCCGGCAATTATCAGATCATCTCCCAGTCCGTCGCACCGCGCCTGGATCCGGCTTTGATGTATAGCTTCTATGTCGGTGACAAGGACAAGAATGCTTCGCTTATGTGGGACAACCCCAAGGCAATTGAGCTGATGAAGGCCGCTTATGCGGAAACCGATCAGCAGAAGCGGCAGACGATCTTCGATCAGTTCCACGAGCTCATGCTGCAGGATATGCCGGGCATCTTCCTTTACGACATGATCGATGTCTGGGGTGCCACTAAGTCTTTGCAGGGACAGCCGGTGTGGCAATCCAATGCGCGACTCTGGGAAGTCTCGGTCTCACAATAATCCAGTCGTTTAGGCACCGCATCTGTGCGGTGCCTGCTATATGCAGCAGAAGCCTCTGCCATCTTTGATGCGCGGTCAGGGTTTCGTCTTGTCTTGAGGACCAGCATGCCAGAACAATCAGCCCTGAATTCACTGACACAATTAATCGACCGACTGGCGCCTGCGTTTACCGCGCTCAGCGATAAGATCTGGGATCTGGCGGAGTTGAAATATGACGAGTTCAAATCCGCCGATCTTCTTATCAGAACGTTGAAGCAGAACAAATTCGTCGTTGAGGAAGGCATTGCAGGAATGCCGACCGCGTTTGTCGGCCAATATGGTACCGGCAAACCCATCATCGCATTCCTCGGAGAGTACGACGCCCTTGCAGGCATGAGTCAAATCGCTGGTATGGATAAGCAACTTGAAGCCGAACCGGATGCCAGCGGTCACGGTTGCGGTCATAACCTGTTGGGGGCTGGTTCGCTCCTGGCGGCAGTATCTCTGGCAAAGCACCTCGAGGAGAACGGTTTGCCCGGTACCGTAAGATATTACGGTTGCCCAGGAGAGGAGGGCGGTTCTGGCAAAACCTTCATGGTGCGGGCTGGTGCATTCGATGATGTGGACGCTGCGCTCACTTGGCACCCAGCGCCATTCAATGGTGTCAGGTCAACGAACAACCTTGCTGTTCTCGAATATTATTACAGGTTTAAGGGGATCGCGGCGCATGCGGCTAATGCGGCTCACCTTGGACGATCGGCCCTTGATGCTGTCGAACTGATGAATGTCGGTGTCAATTTTCTTCGCGAGCACATGCCGCAGGATTGCCGCGTGCATTACGCCATCACCGATGCCGGCGGCCGTGCCGCAAATGTTGTTCAGGCCAAAGCCGAGGTGCTCTATCTCGTTCGAGCGCCGGAGATGTCGCAGGCTTTGGCACTTGCGGAGCGCGTCGATCAAGTTGCGCGTGGTGCTGCGATGATGACCGGTACTGAGGTCGAAATCGTGTTCGACACTGCCGCAACCAATCTTTTGCCAAACCTGACCCTGGAAAATGCCATCCACAAAAATCTGGTGGCTATCGGGCCGGTGCCGTTTGATGAAGCGGACATTGATTTCGCTCGAAAAATCCAGGCGACGTTTACGCAGGAGGCGATCAGAAGCAGTCTCAAGCTCTACCAAATCAAGCACGATGTTTTCTCGAACGACACTGTAGACGGCTCCACACCGTTGCATACGGGACTTCGCGCTTTTGAAGGCCATTCACATTTTCGGGCAGGCTCTACTGATGTTGGCGACGTTAGTCGCGTCACCCCAACAGCGCAATGCTGGGCACCTGCCTGGGCGATAGGGACCAACCCCCATACATGGCAGGTGGTTGCCCAAGGCAAAAGTCACGGTGCGCATAAAGCAATGGTACACGCTGCGAAGGCATTGGCTTCGACAGGTCTGGATCTGGCGACTTCGCCGAGCTTATTGGCGACGGCAAAAGGAGAGTGGAAAGACGCCATGGGGAAGGATCCTTATGTGTGCCCGATACCGGAACACGTGAAGCCGAGCATAAAAAATTTCTTGTGATATAGCCGATAGGTCCGGGCTTTTTGGGATGGAAGTTGAAGCTAGGAGCAGACGTGGGTCGTTGTCGTTGACCGAAAGGTCCACGGGAACGGATATATGGCGTGTCAAAAAGACAGCCAGTCGGCATGAGGAAGCTTTGAAGGATCTTTGCCTCAAACCGCAGATCGCGGTCGGCAAAGCCTCCACTAGCATGTCGTGATAGCCCGACGTGTCGACGGCCGGACATAATGTTTTAATGTTCCACAGTGCCGTTTTCGAAACTGCCGAGTTCCTGGAACCCCTGACGGAAGTGGAGGTGGAGGTCAGCCAGATAGATATCGTTGGCTGATTGTTATCCTCCTCATCCGGCATCACGCGTGGCCTTCGCCTCCTTCAAAGAGCAGCGAAAACGCGCGCCTTTTTTCGCTTATATTCCAAAAGGTAAGGGTTGATCTGAAACAATTGAATTGAAGTCGCCTGTGGAAGCATAACGCGCGGCCCGCACCTTGCTGAACTTGCTGCTGTCCACCACAAGGTGCTTTTGCATTGAGCGTTGCATAACCATCTGTTTGATCGGCACTTCATGAAAGTGTGAGCAGGTGACGCCATGCTGTTCGTCCACACCGCCGGCAGATAAAAATGCCTTATTGATATTGATGCGCTTCAGCACCTCCATACCTTCATCACCTGAAAACGAAGCCGCTTCCGGGTGATAAACCCCTCCAAGCATGATCAGGCGGACATCGTTTCTTCTCGCCAGCTCCTCTGCAACATTGAGGGAGTAGCAGATGACGGTGACATGGGAATTTGCCGGAATCTGCCGCGCCAAATGCGGCATCGTCGTTCCGCAATCGATGAATACAGTATCATACGGTTCGATCAGAGCGGCCGCCTGCGTACAGGCCCGTGCTTTTGCAGTCGCGTGACTGTCCTTCTCCTGCTCCAGCACATAGTCGCTGCTAACGCTGCCGTCCTGAACCGGGATAATATATCCGCCAAGACAGCTTAGCCGCTCGCCATCGGCGGCAATGTCGCGGCGAATGGTAATTTCGGAGACGCCAAGCCGGGACGCGGCGTCCCGCAGCCTCAGGATTCCCGTTTCCTGAACCAGTCCGGCCAGGGCGTCCAACCTGGCATTGTGTGCACTTATTCTGCTCACCTTGTCTCCGCTTTCGGCTCGTCGCTTCGCTTTAAATTTCGGTGTTATTTTGCTCCCAATCGCACTTCTCTGCGCTTGACAGGAGAATAACAAACATGAAACGATCGCAACATAATGATCGGATTGTATCATAAATAGTTCGCATTATCGGGAGAGGAAAACAACAGGTTTCTAGGTCACATCGTGGCCTATGCACCGGAGCATGGGAGGCCTTTCCGGGAGAATGAGGAGGCGTCGGACGCGTGAGAAGCGGTTCCGGCGTCAGGGATCGAACATTTTTGGGTGCTGCGACTGGAGTAGGTCCGGCACATCGGTTTCAAAGGGAGGAGTTATTCGTGAACAAGATTTTCACTACCATCGCGCTTGCTGCAACGCTTTCGGCCTCGGCTGTCTTTGCGCAAAGCGCCGTCGATGCGTCGAAGGTCAACAAGGAGCTGATCACGACGGCGAGCGGCAAAAAATACACCATTGCAACCGTCGTGAAGGTGGATGGTATTGCGTGGTTTGACCGCATGCGCGATGGCGTCGAGCAGTTCAAGGGCGATACCGGAAACGATGTCTGGATGGTTGGCCCAAGCCAGGCTGATGCCGCCGCTCAGGTGCAGATCGTTGAAAACCTCATTGCACAGGGCGTTGATGCGATCGCCATCGTGCCGTTCTCGGTCGAAGCGGTAGAGCCGGTGCTCAAGAAAGCCCGAGATCGCGGCATCGTCGTCATCAGCCATGAGGCTTCCAACATCCAGAACGTCGATTTCGACATCGAAGCCTTCGACAACAAAGCCTATGGCGCCAACCTGATGAAGGAACTTGGCAAATCCATGGGCGGTAAGGGTAAGTACGTCGCCACCGTTGGCAGTCTGACTTCCAAGTCGCAGATGGAATGGATCGACGGCGCCGTCGAGTACCAGAAGGCAAACTTCCCGGAAATGTCGCAGGCGACTGAGCGGCTGGAAACCTATGACGACGCCAACACCGACTACACCAAGCTCAAGGAAGCAATGACCGCCTATCCGGACATTACCGGCATCCTCGGCGCGCCGATGCCGACGTCCGCAGGCGCTGGCCGCCTGATCGCCGAGGGCGGCCTGTCGGGCAAGGTTTTCTTCTCGGGAACGGGCCTGGTTTCCGTTGCCGGCGAATACATCAAGAACGATAATATCCAGTACATCCAGTTCTGGGACCCGGCCGTGGCCGGTTATGCCATGAACATGCTGGCTGTCGCGGTTCTCGAGAAGAAGAATGAGCAGATCAAGGCGGGTCTCAACATGGGTCTGCCCGGTTATGAAAGCCTGCTGGTTCCTGACGCCTCCAAGCCACACCTGCTATACGGCGCAGGTTGGGTCGGGGTGACCAAAGAAAACATGGACAAGTACGACTTCTGATCCGAACCACGGAGGGAGGGCATCCCTCTCTCCGTGCACCCCCGTGTTTTCCAGCCTTGCACGAGGCCATTATGACTGAAAATCTGATCGAGCTGCGCCACATCGGTAAGCGGTTTGGCGGTGTGAAGGCGCTCGACGACGTATCGCTGAGCATTCGCCCTGGCGAAATCCATTGCCTTGCCGGTGAAAACGGTTCCGGCAAATCCACCGTCATCAAAATCATGTCCGGGGTTTACACACCCGAGGACGGTGAGATCCTGATCGACGGGAAGCCTGTCGGCAAACTCGATCCGGTAAAATCCGTCCACCACGGTATTCAGGTGATCTATCAGGATTTTTCGCTGTTCGGTAACCTGACGGTCGCCGAGAACCTGGCCATCAATACCTTTCTGATGGAAGGTCGCAAGACGGTCGACTGGCGACATGTCCGTGAACTGGCCCAAAAGGCGTTGGACCGCCTTGGCGTGAGCATCGATCTTGATACGGATGTCGAAACCCTGCCGACCTCTGGAAAGCAGATCGTGGCGATTGCCCGTGCCGTCATGGCCGATGCACGCCTGATCATCATGGATGAGCCGACGACGGCGCTGACGCGCCATGAGGTTGATGCTCTCTTCAAGATTGTGCGTGATATTCAGGCGCAGGGCATTGCCGTGCTCTTCGTCAGCCACAAAATGCGCGAGATGCTCGAAATCAGCGAGCGCCTGACAGTTTTCCGCAATGGCAAGAAGGTGGCCGAAGGGCCGATCGCCGAATTCGATGAGCCGGCAATCACCCGCGCGATGACGGGGCAGGAGCTGACCGCCCACAGCTACCAGTGGGCACCGCAGGAAGGTGCCGATACACCGGTGCTGGAAGTCCGCAACCTCTCGGTTCCGGGTTCCGTGGAAAACACCGACCTGACGTTAAGGCCAGGCGAAATCGTCGGTATTTCGGGTTTGATCGGTTCGGGGCGTACCGAACTTGCGCTGGCGCTGTTTGGCATGCGCCCCGATTTTACCGGTTCAGTGCGCCTCGCAGGCCGCGAGGTTCACCCAAGGACCGTTCAGGAGGGTATTGCCTGCGGTGTCGCTTATGTGCCGGAGGATCGCCTGACCGAGGGGCTATTCCTGACGCAATCGATCGAGCGGAATATCATTGTCACGTCGATTGAGAAATTCGTCCGCGGTCTTTTCATCAATCGCAAAAAGGCGGACGAGACGACCCGCGAAATGTTCTCGGCCATGCAGATCGTGGCGCCAGGACCGCACACGCCGGTCAACCATTTGTCTGGGGGCAACGCACAGCGCGTGGTTCTGGCTCGCTGGCTTTTGACTGGGGCCAAGGTGCTGATCCTGAACGGCCCGACCGTCGGCGTCGATGTCGGTTCCAAAGCACAGATTCACACCATCATCCGCAAGCTGGCCGAAAAGGAAGGTCTCGCCGTGCTGATGATTTCCGACGATGTGCCGGAACTGGTGCAGAACTGCAACCGCGTGCTGGTCATGCATCGCGGCCGTTTTGTTGACGAGTTGTCTGGGGAGAGCATGACCGAAGACGCCGTTAACGACCGGCTCAAGATGCTGAATTGAGGGGCCGCAAGTCATGAAATTCCTGAAAAGCACAGAATCCATTATCGCCTGCGTCCTGCTTGCGGCCATGATCATCATCGGTCTCATCAATCCAGCCTTCTGGTCGCTCGACAACATCTTCGGGCTGTTGCGCTCCAATGTCGTGATCGGCATCATGGCGCTCGGCGTATTGCTGGTGATGATTTCCGGCGGTATCGACGTATCGTTCACGGCCTTTGCCATTGCGGCGATGTATTTGACTGTGCGTAGCATGGTCTATCTCGGCTATGACGGCGTGCTCATTCCCTTTGTTGCGGCAACGCTGATTGGGCTCGTTCTCGGTGCTTTCAACGGTTTCATTATCCATCGTTTCAGGATGATTCCGCTGATCGTGACGCTCGGGACCGGTTCGATTGTGCGTGGTCTGGTTCTCGGCCTGGTCGGTACCAGCATCGTCAACATCAACAAGATGCCAAAGGAGCTGATCGAGTTCGGCAAGACCGATGTGATCTCGCTGACCTCGGCCACGGGATCAACTTTCGGCCTGACCGCGATGTTCCTGGTCTATCTGGGGCTGGCATTGGTCATTCATCTCATCCTGGCCTACACCATGATCGGGCGCAGCGTTTATGCGTATGGCGGCTCTCCTGAAGCAGCCAAACGTGTTGGCTTCAATACAGGTGCGACGATCTTCTTTGTCTATTGTATCGCCGGCGCGCTGGCGGGCTTCTCGGGCCTGTTGCATTCCTCGATGATCTGGCTTGCCAACCCGCGTGATTTTGTCGGTCTCGAACTCGACGTGATCGCGGCCGTGGTTCTGGGCGGTGCTTCAATCTTTGGCGGACGCGGCACGGTTCTCGGAACATTAATGGGCGTGTTCATGCTGGTGATGGTCAAAAACTCTCTGATCATCATGAAAGTGGACACGACCTGGCAGCGCGTCGTTGTCGGCCTGATCATCATCATTGCCACCGCCATCACGGCATGGCGCGACCGCAAAAGCGTAGCGTGACGGGAGAGCGCATCATGAAAAATTCGTTCGACATGCGTCGGCTTTTCGGCAACGACAACAACATCATTCAGCTTCTTGTCATCACCGTCATCGTCTTTGCGCTGATGACCTGGATGAACCCCGGCAAGTTCCTGAACTACTACAATTTCGAATCCATCAGCTACATCATGCCCGAACTGGGGATCCTCTCCATCGCCATGATGATTGCCATGCTGACCGGTGGCATCGATCTTTCCGTGGTGGGGATTGCCAATCTCGCGGGTATCATCGCCGGCGTCTATTTCCATTCCACAATGGTTCAGGCGGGACAATCCTCCACTTCGGGCGTTGTGTTCTACACCGGGCTCGGCATCGTCCTCGCCATAGCGGTCGGCCTGCTTGCCGGTCTGATCAACGGCCTTTTGGTCGCGAAGCTGCGTATTACCCCGATACTGGCGACACTCGGCACAGGTCAGGTGCTGATGGGGCTGGCGCTGGTATTGACCGGCGGCCCGGCAATCGTCGGCTTCCCTGACGCGTGGAACTGGATCGGCAACGGCAAGATCTTGGGTATAGCGACGCCGTTTCTGCTGTTCATCGGCGTCTGCATCACCGTGGCGATCCTGCTGACGCGCTCGACGCTCGGCATTAACCTGATGCTGATCGGGACCAATCCGCGCGCAGCCGTCTTTGCAGGCATCCGCAAGGATCGCATGATGCTCTATTCCTACATGCTGACCGGCGTTCTGGCGTCGCTGGCGGGCATCATTTTGTCGGGGCGAACCAATGCAGCGAAATCCGACTACGGCGCGTCCTATTTGCTGCAGGCGGTGCTGATTGCCGTTCTCGGCGGCACAAATCCGGCAGGCGGGAAGGGGCGGGTTCTTGGCATCGCCATTGCGCTGATCGCCCTCATGCTGCTCTCCTCCGGTTTCCAGATGATGCGGTTCTCCAACCACCTTATCGACTTCATCTGGGGCGCATTCCTCATTCTCGTCATCGCCATCAATGCATGGCGAAACCCGGGCAGGTGATCCCATGCAGGCGACAGAATTTCAACTTCGCAGACAGGACTTCACCGATCTTCCGCATCTTCTAGCCGCAACCGATGGGCTGAAGGTTACCACCTTCCGCTACGCCACCGGCATTGAGGCGCTGCAATTGGAGAACCGCTACGGCCGGATCGTCATATTGCCATTCATGGGGCAGATGATCTGGAGCGTTGAGTTCAACGGTGTGGACCTGACTATGGGAAGTCGCTTTTCGATGCCGCGACCAGCCGGTTCAATCGTCGAGACGTACGGATGTTTTGCATTCCATAGCGGCATGTTGCGCAACGGCTGCCCGTCGCCGCAGGATAGTCATGCCCTGCATGGCGAAATGCCCTGTGCCGCCATGGACAAGGCTGGTTTCGTTATCGGTCACGATGCGCGCGGCCCCTATGTTCGGGTAACAGGCGACGTCGAATATGTCATGGGCTTCGGCGCCAATTATCTGGCCCGACCCAGCGTGACTTTGCATGCTGAGGACACACTTTTTGACATGGTCATGGACATCCAGAACCTGTCTTCAGCGTCCATGGATCTCATGTATATGTGCCATGTAAACTTTGCCTATGCCGAGGGTGCGCAAATCGTTCAGCCGGTGCCCTACACGCCGGAGCAGGTGAAGGTGCGAACGGCCGTACCCGGCCACGTCACACCAAACCCCGATTACCTTTCCTTGCTGAAGACGCTGGCAAGGCAGCCTTCGGCCATGGAAGTGCTCAACGAACCACAACGTTACGACCCCGAACAGGTGTTCTACATAAACGGCCTGACGGCGGACGGTGAGGGGCTGACGCATCTGATGATGCAACGACGTGAGGGCGACGGCTTTGCCATCTCATATCCGCTCGCCGCCTTCCCCAAGACAGTGCGTTGGATCCTGGTCAATGGGGATTCGCAGGTTGCCGCATTCGCCCTGCCATCTACCTGCGAGCCGGAGGGCTATCTGGCGGAGAAGGCCAAGAACAACGTGCAGAGACTATCGCCGGGTGAACGCAGGGTCTTCCCGGTACGGCTGGGCTATCTCGACCACGCTGCCGCCGATCGGTTCGGCGCCAGGATCAGCGCGCTTTAAAACAGATAAGCAGGGAATATCGGCATGAGTAAGAAAATCGGGGTCGTCGGCTCCAACATGGTCGATCTCATCACCTATGTGGATCGTATGCCCGGACCGGGAGAGACACTCGAGGCGCCCACTTTCGAAATGGGGTGCGGCGGCAAGGGTGCCAATCAGGCGGTTGCCGCGGCGCGTCTTGGTGCCGAAGTGATGATGGTTACCCGGGTCGGGGACGATGTCTTCGCGGATAACACCATCCGCAATCTTGCAAGCTTTGGCGTTGATACGCGTCATGTGGTGAAGGTCGCCGGCAAATCCAGCGGTGTCGCACCAATCTTCGTCGAACAATCAGGCGAGAATTCCATCCTCATCGTCAAGGGAGCCAATGCCGACCTTTTGCCTGTTGAAGTCGACAAGGCGGCCGCCGATCTGAAAGAGTGCGGCCTGATCCTGATGCAGATGGAAGTGCCAGTCGAGACCGTCTATCACACCATCGAGCTTGCGGCCAAAAATGGTATCGAGACGATCCTCAATCCCGCGCCAGCCGCTGCCAATCTCGATCCTGAGCGCATCCGCCAGGTAACCTTCCTCGTGCCGAACGAGAGCGAGCTTGCCTTGCTGTCGGGGTTGCCGACCGACACTGACGAAGACATCGTCAGCGCCGCACGGTCGCTGATCGCTCGTGGCATTCGCACCGTCATCGTGACGCTGGGCGGGCGCGGTGCGCGCATGATTACGTCAAACGAAATCGTCAACATCGAGCCCGTCAAGGTAACGCCGAAGGACACCACGGGTGCGGGCGATGCCTTTATTGGCTCCTTCGCCCGCTTTTACGCCGAAACGCGCGAGGTCGTATCCGCCCTGAAGAAGGCCTCGCTTTACGCGGCGCATTCCATCACCCGTCCCGGAACACAGAAGGCCTACGCCAGCCTTGAAGAGTTCGAGGCATTCTGCCGCGACCATGCCAATGGCGCAGCCTGACCAGAAGAATGGACAGAAAATGAGCGAAGCATTTCCCAGAAATAACGGCACCGCTCTCAAACCGGATTGGTTCGAAGATGTGTCGGTCAATCGCAGCGCTTCCGAACGGCGTGCAGCGACGATCACCACCCGGCGCTCGGTCAAGAAGGAATACCAGGTCGCCTGGCAGATCAAGGCCATCACCTGCATCGATTTGACGACGCTTTCCGGCGACGACACGCCCGGTCGCGTGCGCCGACTGTGCGCGAAAGCGCGCCGTCCGGTCCGGGAAGACATTCTCGAAGCACTAGGCCTTGCAGATGCCGGCATCACCACCGGCGCCGTCTGCGTTTATCCGACCATGGTGCCCCACGCAGTCAAGGCGCTGGAAGGCACGGCTATTCCGGTCGCATCGGTGGCGACGGGCTTTCCGTCCGGCCTGACGCCGCTGCCGCAACGGCTGGCTGAAATCCGCTATGCCGTCGAGCAAGGCGCCAAGGAGATCGATATCGTCATAACCCGCGAGTTCGTTCTGACGCAGAACTGGACAGCACTTTATGACGAGATTTCCGCGATGCGGGAAGCCTGCGGCGACGCCCATATGAAGGCTATCTTGGCGACGGGCGATCTCAACACCCTGACTAATGTCTATCGCGCCTCGATGGTGGCCATGCAGGCGGGCTCGGACTTCATCAAGACGTCGACCGGCAAAGAGGAGGTCAACGCCACCCTTCCGGTCAGTCTGACCATGGTTCGGGCACTGCGCGATTATGGCGAACTGACCGGCCAGATGGTCGGATTCAAGCCCGCAGGCGGGTTGAAGACGGCAAAGGACGCACTGTCGTGGTTGACGCTGATGAAAGAGGAGCTGGGCAATCGCTGGCTGGAGCCGCACCTGTTCCGCATTGGCGCCAGTTCGATGCTTGGCGATATTGAGCGGCAGCTCGAACATTTCGTAACCGGCCGCTATTCCAGCGCTCACCACCACGCTGCCGCATAAGGACTGAAATAATGCGACCCATTAAGGACATTTTGGAAACCATGGAATATGGACCTTCCCCCGAAGCCAATGGTGATGTGAAGCAGTGGCTCGACGCTCACGGACGCTCGTTCGGTCACTATATCAACGGCCGGTTCGTGTCGCCTGATGGCCGAAAGACGATTGCCGTCTCAAACCCCGCAAACGGGGATAAGCTGGCGGAGATCGTTTGCGGCAATGAGGAAGACGTGGATCAGGCGGTCAAGGCCGCCCGCGCGGCCTTCGGAAAATGGTCAAAACTGTCGGGTCACGAACGCGCCCGTTATCTCTACGCCATTGCCCGCCATGTCCAGAAGCGCGAGCGCTTCCTTTCCGTTCTGGAGACGATGGACAATGGCAAGCCGGTTCGCGAAACCCGTGACATCGACATCCCACTCGTCGCGCGTCACTTTTACCATCACGCCGGATGGGCCGAAATGGTGGAAGACGAGTTCCGTGGTTTCTCGCCCGTCGGTGTTTGCGGTCAGGTGATCCCTTGGAATTTCCCTCTCTTGATGCTGGCCTGGAAGATCGCGCCGGCACTTGCCGCCGGCAATACCGTGGTGCTGAAGCCTGCCGATCTGACACCGCTGACGGCTGTCGCCTTTGCGGAAATCTGCCACGAGGTCGGCCTTCCAGTCGGTGTCGTCAACATCGTGCAGGGCGATGGCTCAACAGGAGCTGCGATCTGCGGCCATGCAGGCGTCGACAAGGTCGCCTTCACCGGCTCGACCAAGGTTGGCCGCGTTATTCGCGAGCAGATTGCCGGTTCGGGCAAAAAACTGTCGTTGGAACTGGGCGGCAAGTCACCCTTCATCGTTTTTGAGGATGCCGATCTTGATGCGGCGGTTGAAGGTGTTGTTGACGCGATCTGGTTCAACCAGGGAGAAGTCTGCTGCGCCGGTTCCCGGCTGCTGGTGCAGGAAGGCATTGCCGAGAAATTTTACGCACGCCTGAAAAAGCGGCTAGAAACCCTGCGGGTCGGCGATCCGCTCGACAAGTCGACTGATGTCGGTGCCATTGTTTCCGCCACGCAGGTAAAGCGCATCACGGATCTTGTCCGCAAGGGGGTGGAGGAGGGTGGTGAACTCTGGCAGAGTACCAACCCGTTGCCGTCTACTGGCAATTACGTCGCTCCCGGCTTCTTCACCGAAGTCGATCAGGCCTCGACGGTCTGCCAGGTGGAAATCTTTGGCCCGATCGCCGCAGCAACCACCTTCCGCATGCCGGATGAAGCCGTTTCGCTGGCCAACAACACCCGTTACGGCCTCGCCGCCTCGATCTGGTCGGAAAACATCAATGTCGCGCTTGATCTGGCTGCCCGCGTCAAGGCAGGCGTGGTCTGGATCAACTGCACCAACATGCTGGACGCCGGTGCAGGTTTTGGCGGCTACCGTGAAAGCGGTTTTGGCCGTGAAGGTGCGCGCGAAGGGCTTTACGAATATCTGGCGGCAGACTGGGAAAAGAACCTGTCGGTCAGCAAGCCCGCTGAAGCCTTCGCACCATCTGCATCGCCGAATGCCGACAGCAAGATGGCGATCGATGGCCTTGATCGGACCATGAAAAACTATATCGGCGGCAAGCAAACCCGCGCCGACGGTGGCTACAGTTATTCGGTCACCGGCAAGGGCAACGCCGTGATTGGCATGGCCGGAATAGGTAACCGCAAGGACATCCGCAATGCGGTGGAAGCCGCGTCAAAGGCAGGCAGCTGGAGTTCCGCAACCGCCCATAACCGTGCGCAGGTGCTCTATTATCTCGCAGAGAACCTCGATGCACGGCGCGACGAATTTGTCGCCCGCATCATTGATAGCACCGGTGTGAGCGAAAAGAAGGCGAGGGACGAATTCGACGCATCTCTGCGCCGTATTTCCTATTACGCCGCCCAGGCCGACAAGTTCGATGGCGCCGTACACTCCACCAAGTCGCGTCACGTCACGCTTGCCATGAACGAGCCGTGGGGTATCGTCGGTATCGTTTGCCCCGACGAGGCGCCGCTGCTGTCGCTGGTATCGCTTGTGCTGCCGGCAATAGCCATGGGCAATCGCGTCGTCGTCATCCCGTCATCGCGCCATCCATTGATTGCCGGGGATTTCTATCAGGTGCTGGACACGTCGGATGTGCCCGGCGGGGTCATCAACATTGTGACCGGTGAACGCGATATGCTTGCAAAGACGCTGGTCGAGCATGATGAGGTTGCAGCCATCTGGTATTTCGGATCGGCTGACGGAAGCGCGATGGTCGAGAGGGCTTCAGCGGGCAACCTGAAGGCCACTTGGGTCAATAATGGGCGTCAGCCGGATTGGCTTGACCGTACCCAAGGGCGGGGCGGCGACTATTTGCGCAGGGCGATACAGGTGAAGAACATCTGGGTGCCATACGGAGCCTGATCAGCATCTTGCGGGGGCAACAACTGACAAGTTTGTCTACGGGGGGCCAGGCAGGCCCCTAAGGTTATGCGTTAGATCAACTCTGCGGACGCATCTGCGCGGTGTTGCCGTCAATCGGGGTGCTGGGAGGATGGTCGAGACGCAAACTCAAGTATTAGCGACGGACAAATTGAGTTCTTGTCCACGCGATTAGGTTCGGGAATGCTTAAGCTCCAAAGGAAGGATTTGTAAATGAGCTATTAGATGATAAAATATACTTTCGAATTAAATTCAGCAAAAATCCGTAGTGCGCAGTGAAAATTTATTTGCTGCCAATAATATGTAGAATTATCGGTTATTATAGCGAAATAAAACTCTACAATTGGTACGGGATACTTGTCGATCGTTAGAACACCAACCAGGAATCATACAATGTGAGGAACTGTAATATGAATATAGAGTTCCTTTAGCAAATCATTTACCATGATTTCAATGGCTTACGATCTCGCGAAAATCAGCATGAGTACCTTAATGCGACCGGCTTTCGACGCCGGTGTCGCTCTGACGCGTCTCGACGAGCGCATCGCCCGCTCGCCGGTCGGCGTCGGCTTCCTTGAACGCCAGAATTTCGCCGACGCCTGCGCATCGCTGTGGATCGACGGCGAGCTCGTCCATCTCGAAGACCTCGTCCTCCACGACGCATTCCGAGACACTCGCACCCCCACCCACGAACTCACCATCGCCCGCGACGTGTTGCGCACCCACCGCCGGATTTCCGGGCAGACACCCGACTGGGCTTTGTCCCCAGACGGTATCCGAACCTTGCGACAGACCCAGGCGTGGCCCGGACCATCAGACGGTTCTGAAAACACCGCGAACGTCCGTAGAGTTGAGCCTGCACAGGTGGTCGAGCGGGAAGGGGAGAGGGACGACGGTGATGCCGCGGAAAGTCTCACCGGCGTCGACCTCGCGGCCATCGATGCGGTGCTGGCACGGTCGGACGCGGCGATCGAGAGCGCCACACGGCCGGGCCGTGCCGGCGCTAGCGCCGCGGCCGAAAAAGACCCGCTCGTCTATGATCTCGACTGGGACGAGGATGCCCGGCTCGACGAATGGCGGGCGGCGCTGCGGCAGGTCGAACACCTGCCGGCAGTGCTGCAGGCCATTGTCGCCCTCGATGCCTGGAACGAGCTTGCCGTGGTTCAGCACGCCTCGTGGCTCGGCCGGCTGTTTTGCGCCTCGATCCTGCGGCAGGCCGGCATCACCACCGGCGGGCATCTCGCCGCCATCAACCCCGGACTGAAAACCATTCCGGTCGATCGGCGCCGGCATCGTGATCGCGAGACGCGGCTGCTGGCCATCGCTCACGGATTTCTGGCGGCGGCCGAGATCGGCATCAAGGAGCATGACCGGCTAACATTGGCGAAAGGGATGTTCGAGCGAAAACTGGAGGGGCGCCGCGCATCTTCGAAACTGCCGGAGTTGGTCGAGCTCGTGATGGCAAAACCGCTGGTGTCGGCCGGAATGGTGGCGAAAACGCTGGAGGTTACGCCGCAAGCGGCGCGGCGGATCGTTTTACAGCTCGGCTTGCGTGAGATGACGGGGAGGGGAAGGTTTCGGGCGTGGGGTGTAATCTAACCAGTGCGACTACGGCGTTTTTTCTTGGGTGGACTCTGCCGCATTTTGAGGGATCGATTGCGTCTGGGTGATAACGCTTGTTGGCCTTGGCGCGAGTATAGATACGATGGACTCGCGAAAGGCGTACCCAACAAGCCCAATGACAATAGTAGTCATAAAGGTGAGCACAACCGTATTGCGGGTCTGAGCGTTTCGAAGGTCATGGATACGGACATCCAACTTTTTGTCTTCCTCCTCGAGCTTTTTCACCCCGTCCTTAAGACGCTGATCGAGCGCATGCAGAGTGTCGTTGCCTCCTGTAAGACTGCTGATGAAATTCGGCGGAATGGAAGCCGGTCCAGGCTGGGTCTTTTTTTTCTCAGAGGCGTGATCGAGATCCGCATACCAGATCAAAAAGAGGGGTAAACCTCGTTGCAGATGAACGGGCGCAGGACCTGCGTTGAACACTGCAAAAATGAGTGGCCCATTCCAGCCGGGATCAACGTGAAATCCAGACACGTTGATTAGACCCCGCATCTTAAACGTGGCTTTCATAGAGATGAACGCCATCGCAGTCGGGGGAACCACTATAGTTTCCTCTGTGAGCAGAAACGCAAACTGGCCAGGAGGGATCTGAAAGGACTGCTCCGCTTTAAGTTGTTGTTTTGTCGTCTTGTAAAGGTCGTTGAGATCGGGCGTAACGTAGACCTCACGTCCGACCGTTAGCTCGATCGAATTACAGTCGACCTTTGGGGTTGCCGGGCCGGTGACCAATTGACCGAGGCGGCTTTCCAGCGTCTGGCTGCTCCAAAATACCATGGCTTCAATCCGCGATAAAGAATTGACGTTCAACCAGTTCCTTGCGCCGCTCGGCAATGGCTTGGTTGAGGTCGAGGCCGCGCTCAGAGGCAGAATGCACTACCCAGCTTAAGACGTCGATATTAGCAAGTCGGGCGATCGGAAGGAAATCTTCCATATGGTCGATTTTTTCGCAGGCGTCAGCAAACCTACCGCTCGCATCGGCTAGAGAACGAAACGGGTCGACCTGATCATACTGTTCGGCCGAGCGGCTTTCGACGTCGTCTTGGATGCGTTGATGTAGCGCGTTCGCCGCGCTCAAGCACACTAAAGTCATGTCGACCAGGGTCCGGTCTACGGACTTTGGTTCGCTGTTCCCGCGCGCTAGCCGGCCTACGTACTTTGCGAAGTGGAGGCCGTAATGCTTGAGCCGATCCGTTTTGGGCAAGCAGATGATATCCGAATGATTCCGCTGATCATGACGGAACTGCGCTTGTTGCATCGCCAGAAAATCATAAGGCAGCGTCATTCTACTTCCTTCCCTCTTTTTTCTCAGGATTCCAATCTTAGTCGGGGTCGCGTAACACAATTGGCCATCCCGGCGGAATGATTCAACTATGCTAACTTACATGTGCATCCTGGGTATCAGCAATGCGCGAAAGCCAAGTCTCGCGATGAAATGATGTGTTATCCGCCACTTACAAAGCGTTCCTATGTGTTTTTTCTACATCGCCCGGGCTGAAGACAGCGCAGGCCTTGACTCTTTCTAAGGTAAGATTATCTTACCATATGTAAGAAACGGAGGAAGTGATGGATTCGACCGATGTTCAAAAGCACCTGATGGACGTGCTGACGATGATCCAGACGATCAGCGGCGAAGCATGCCCTGCCCTGGATGCGACGATCAAGCCAGCAGAAGAGTTGCCGAAGTTCAATAGCAAGGTCTGGCCCGTCGCTGCGGGCATGCTCGGCGATGCGCTTGGCAAGACGATCCCGCCGGAAGTCAACATCTTCGTTGACGATGATACCAAGCAGGCTTTAACGATTGCTCAGACAGTCGCGCTTGTCTGCACGATTATTGAACAGCTAGACGCTCAGGCGGCGTTGGCGGCGGCATGACGGGCAACCCGAACGAGCAAAGGGTGCAGCTGGCTGAGCGCCTGAAAGAAGCGCGCAAACTCGCCGGTCTATCGCAGGGCCAGGTCGCAAATCTGCTGGGGCTGCATCGCCCCTCTGTCTCTGAAATGGAGGCAGGTAACCGGCGCGTATCGGCTGATGAACTGTCCAAGCTTGCGGAACTCTATGATGTGAGTGTTGCTTGGCTAATGGGCGAGGTGCCAGACACGATGGATGCCGCCGATCCAAGGTTGCAGCTTGCGGCGCGAGAGCTGACCAAATTAAAGCCTGAAGACCTTGAGCGTCTGCTGAAGCTACTTGCGGCTATGCGGGATGATACATCTGATGCGAAGGAACTGTGAGCCCATGAAGCTTAGGAGCAAAGAGACGATGCCGGATCGCAATGCTTTAGCTACCCAAGCTATGACGGCTTCCATTGTTGCTCGCAACAAGGCAGGAATGGACCTTATCAAGCCGATTTGCATCTACGCGCTCTGCAAAGCCCACAAGGCTCAGGTGCGCTTCAACAATATCAACATGGAAGGTATGTATCAGCGAGGTACGCCCTCGCGAATCCATCTCTCTGCTCGACGCCCGCTCCCGCGACGAGCCTATAATTGTGCTCATGAGCTGGGCCATCACGTTTTCGGCCATGGCTCTTCCATCGACGAGTTGCGCGAAGATGCCAAGGAAAATCCTTGGGAGGATCCCAAGGAATTTCTGGCGGATAGCTTCGCGGGTTTCGTGCTAATGCCGACCCTTGGTATGCGCCAAGCGTTTGCGAAGCGTGGTTGGAAGCCAGATTCGGCTACACCTGCCCAGATGTTTCAGATAGCGTGTGAGTTCGGCGTTGGGTACACAACGCTGATAACCCATCTTTCGCAGTCGTTGAGAATGCTGTCGCGTCCGCGTGCTGCGGTTCTGAAGAAGCAGAAGCCGGCAGCAATACGGGCCGCTATTCTCGGTTCCTTGACGTCAGAGCCTCTCATTATCGTTGACAACGCCTGGAGTACCACCGTCGTCGATGTTGAAGTCGGAATGACCCTTCTTCTTCCTACGAATTGTGAACCAGACAACGAAGCAATCACTTATGTGAAAGATCTTTCTGAAGGCCGCCTATTTGAGGTGCAGCAGCCTGGCATCGTAAGGGTCATTCAGCCGGATACCGGATGGGCAGTGTTCGTGAGAGTCGCTCGCAAACAATATGTCGGCTTGGCCGAATTCCGCCACCTTGAGGAGGATACCGATGAGTAAGTCGAAGAGCGTTGCTATGGAACCGTTTTCAGTCAACGAGACCAACGTATCGCGAGCATACGCGAAAATCCTCCTACGGATCATCAACGGGCCGGGTACGGAAGTCAGCCCTTTAATGTTATCCATCTCGGAATTCGAAAAAGAAGATGATAACCTCGTGAAGTCGCTTGATACCCTCTTGAAGATCGAGGGGCGGTGCGTCGTCGAGGACGTCGCTTACACCATTTTCCCTCAGCGCCTTTGGCAGATGGCGCAAGGCAATCGTGCCAAGCTTTTTAGCTACTACAAGATGGCCTTTCCGGCTTATCAAGCGATGAATCGCAAGGCGAACGGTCGCGGATTGTATTTCGAGCGGATGATGATGTACGGGCGCGGTCCATCCGACGGCAATCAGCTGGAATACATGCTTTCGCAGTACGAGGGGCGTGGCGGCGTACGCGACTCCATGATGCAGGTGACAACATTCGATCCAGAGCGCGACCACACGCCGAGCGCACAGATCGGCTTCCCTTGCCTACAACATGTCACCTTCGTTCCGACGAAAACCGGTTTGGTGCTTAATGCATTCTACGCGACCCAGCAGATCTTCGACAAAGCCTTGGGTAACTATCTGGGCCTTAAACAACTCGGAGAATTCATGGCAAGCGAGATGAAAATGCCGTTCGTCCGCCTCAATGTGATGGTCGGGGTGGCAAAGCTAGAGCGAATCGCTAAGACGGACGCCGGGTTGAAGCCCGTCATCGCGGCCGCAGAGGCCTCAATCGGCAAATTACAAAACGCGGGTGCTGCGGGGCCAGCTTTGCAACTTGCCCAGGCAGTGAATTAAAGAAGTGAAAACTGAAATCAAACCGAAAACGCGTCGGGCAAAACTACGACGTCCCGTGGCGAAGAATGCCGGTGCGCAATTGCCTTTAGATATAGAAGACACGGCCTCAAACTTGTCATGGACAAATACGGCATTTGGCAGTGATCGCGAAGCTGCGCCGACAATCATCGTGCAGCACCTGAGCCCGTTAAAGGTAACCGCCGCGTATGAAAGCTATTGGCGATTTGCAGCGGAACGCCAACATATTTTTTTTAAACGGGTGAAGAGTGCTCCTCAACCGTGGACACGCAACCCGGTTTTATTGACTTATAAATTCACGAACGCCTATCGCGCGTCCGACCGGGTCAGCCAATATCTGATCCGAAATGTCATTTACAGGGATGACCTTCCGTCATCCAATGCGGAGGTGTTTTTCCGCATCATACTTTTCAAGTTATTTAACAAAATCGAAACCTGGGCAAGGATGGAAGCCGCGTTGGGGCCGATCACCTACTCCGACTACAATTTTGAGCGCTATAGTGAGTTCCTCGGCGCCGCCATGCAGGGCGGAGAGACGATCTATTCGGCCGCCTACATCATGCCGCCGGGAAGTTCCGCCTTTGGTTATCCATCCAAGCACCAGAACCATCTTCGGCTGTTGGAAAAGATGATGAAAGACGAGCTGCCGGGTAAATTGGCGGACGCCGGCTCGATGCAGACTGCATTCGAACTTTTCCGAGACTATCCAACGATAGGGGACTTTCTCGCGTATCAGTTTGCAACCGATGTGAACTACAGCACCATCACGAATTTCTCGGAAATGGATTTTGTTATCCCGGGCCCCGGCGCGCGCGACGGCTTGAGCAAGTGTTTTCAAGATTTTGGTGGCTTGAGCGAGCCGGAACTCATTAGATTTGTCGCAGACAAGCAGGAGCAAGAATTCGAGCGTTTCGGTATCGACTTTCCGTCGCTCTGGGGTCGGCGGCTCCAGCTAATCGATTGCCAGAACTTGTTTTGCGAGATCGACAAGTTTTCTCGTGTCGCCCATCCCGAGATTGTTGGAAGGACTGGACGCACACGCATCAAGCAAAAATTCAGCCACGCGGCCAAACCGATCATGTTCTGGTATCCGCCAAAGTGGGGTCTCAACGAACGCATAGAGTCTGGCGCCCTCCCTAACGAAGCATCCGGCGCGTCATCTGACCCCCTCGGTGGTCCCGTTGAGTAAGCAGCCTCCAAAGCAGGAGTGACGAATGAACCTTAGAGATTATCAACTTCGAGCGCTTCAAACTGATGTCTCTGCAGCAGCTGGAAAAGGCGGGCCAGAGGCCCTTATCGTTCCGATGCTCGGCTTGGCCGGCGAGGCAGGTCAGCTTCTAAGTGAATACAAGAAACACTTGCGCGATGGTGACGCCCACAAGCTGTTTAAAGACAGGGTTTCCGAAGAGCTGGGAGATCTGTTGTGGTATCTCGCTAACGTCGCAAGCAAGTTTGACTTAAACCTCGACGAGGTGGCCAAATTCAACCTCGCTAAGGTTCAGGAGCGCTGGGACGCCGCAAACAACCGGAGGCAAGACCTAGACGGCAGCTCTATTGAGGCTGAGCGCCTGCCTCGTCAAATAGAGGTCCTGTTCACCGAAATAGACAGCGGCGGCAGACCAACGGTGCAGATATCTGTTAATGGAGAGCGCATAGGTTCGCCGCTCGGTGACAATTCTTATGATTCCGACGGCTATCGCTTCCACGACGTCTTCCATTTGTCCTACGCCGCCTTACTTGGTTGGTCGCCCAACCTGCGGGCTTTTCTGAAGCGCAAGCGCAAGAGCCAGCCGTTGTTGGACGAAGTAGAGGACGGAGGACGCGCACGGATTCTGGAGGAAGCGGTCGTCGCCCTGGCGTTCGACTACGCCCGCGACCACAATTTTCTGTCAGGCGTCGAACAGGTTGACTACCGCCTTCTAAGAACAATCAAGAGTATGGTCGGTCGCCTTGAAGTGGGAAGGTGCTCACTGGCCGAGTGGGAGGCCGCAATATTAAAGGGTTTCGAGATATGGAGACAGATGATGGCAAACCGCGGAGGTCTCGTCAAAATCGATCTCAACGAAAGCTCGATCGTTTATGAAACTACGATCGCGTTCGACAAGGAGGCTCTTTTCAACCCCGCTTTAGGTGGCAATGACACTGGCAATCGCTTTTCCACCATCGTGACTGAGGCTAACCAGCCAGTGGCTAACTCCGATACGGGCTGACAACTCTAGCGTGGGACCGTGAAGAACCACATAGGGTGCGCCGGTTGGAAGGTTGAGAACCTCGATATCCTGAAAGGAAAAGCCGTTGCCAAATCCCTTTCCGAGAGCCTTGAGGACAGCCTCCTTCGCAGCAAACCTAGCTGCCACGCGCTCCGGGTTAGCGCTGATCGCGGCCAACTTTTGGCGTTCGAGGTTGGTAAAACATCGATTAAGGAAATCGTCAGACAGTGTCAGCAAAGTGGCAACTTCTTCCACATCGACAAGGTCAATCCCATGTCCCAAAATCGACAATACAATCTCCGCGATCCACAATCCACTCGCGCCATAAGAGAGCAACTGCTGCGCCGTTTCAACGGTCCCATTCGTCTAATTGCGTTCTCAGTTCGAGTAGCTCTCACAATCGGCCGTCGCTTTATGATGCAGGCCGTTATCCATCCCTGATTGAGCTTTCACATTTCTGGCTTTCAAAATGCTCAAGCTACTACCGGCTTTATCTTGCGGCGTCGGCCCGAAAGCGAATGTTAGCCGCATCACCTTCTTTATGAAACCAAAGATCGCGGATCTTGGCATCGTCACTTTCAGGGAGGGGGTTAGCATCACGCACGCGGAACGTCGTGGGCAAATTGACAGACGTCCCGAAGACCAGGGCATGCTGCTTGGGAAGAGACGGCAAGCGCTTCAGCACGGAATCGGAAATGAAGGGTGTCATCTGCCTAATCTGTGAAAGATCGTCGGGATTCTGGATCCGGTGGACCACAAAATTGGAACACTGGGATAGGACCGTCTTCGAAAGCTCGCTCGGCCTTTGGGACGCGACGAATAGGAACAGGCCATATTTCCGCCCCTCTTTAGCGATGCGTTCGTAGATTCGATTGGCATCGATCGCGTACCTCGAGGGAGCCTCGGAGATGTATCGGTGAGCCTCCTCCAGGAGAAGATGGACCGGAAACCGGTTCCTTGGTTTGGCCTGTCGAAGTAATCGGAAGGTCATTCTTGCTAGGACAGATGACACAAGTTCAACCACCTCGTCCTCGACTGCGTTCATGTCGACGATGATGATCTGGTTCTGCTTGACCGCTAGGCCGCCGACAATTCGAAGACCAAGCAGCCCTTGAAGAAACGATTCCATGGTCGGTACTAAAACACCTTCAGGCAGGTCGTGTCGAAGGAACCGAAAGTCTGGGCGCTCCTTTAAAGATTTAAAGCGCGTGAGCATCTGGGAACAGTAGTCACGGATCTGCCTGTTTCCGTGGGATTCCTCGTAAAGGATCGCGAAGTCGAGACATTCTTCGAGGTCGTCGAACGCGAATGGTGTTCGGTCGTACGACGGCAGCTCGACGTCGTCGCGCAGCTTCTCGCCTATCTTACTCAAGAAGGCTTCTAGATTGTTGTTCTGGAAGTTCCCGTACTGAAAATTTGCCCCATAGTGGCGAAGCAAGTGTACGTTGAGATCTTCGGTGGGATATTTTTGAAGCAGCGATACCACTCGGTGGAACTTTGCCACGGGCGAGTCCCCATCAGCGCCTCGGAAGCATTCGGTGATGCACCTCGCCATAAAGTGCTCCTTAATCACCAAGGCCTCCGGAGACTTCGCCCTGAACAAGCCGGTGAGTCCGAGAGCCGTGCGCAGCACGGGGATCTGGGTTCGCTCGCTCGCCTGGAGCAGAAGCTCCCATTCGCTCTGGTCTAAAAACCAGTGCGGTAGTCGGAACCGGTTCGCGTTCGCGGATCCGTCGAGGATCAGCCTGTTTACTCCGATACCGTTGCCTGCAAGCGGCGACAGCGCCTGCGAGTATTCGCCATTCACGTCAAAAACGACGAACGTCGCTCCGCGGGCACGGTTCTCATCGGCCTTCTCGAACAGAGATTGAAGCACAGACGAAACTGTGCAGGACTTGCCACTGCCGGTATTCCCGAGGACTGCCGTATGGCCGCCGAAGAAGTCATCTATCTTTACCTTGACGTCGTATCCCTCGAACACTACTGATTTGCCGATGCTCAAGGCACGGTAACGCGTTGGGGCGGGTGGAACGTGCAATCCCGGAGCGGTCTCCGTTGCGACATCGATTTCGAGGACCCGGTCGAGTTCTGTGTCCAACGCGTAAAGCGCGTCAGCGTATAGGGAAGGATAGATCGAGACACCGAAGCGGAACTTTGCACCCCGCTCTTGTGGAAGCATGCCGACCGGGACGACATCCAGGAATTTGGCGGACGAGGCCTTGTTCAACTCGCCCGCGCCCGCACTGCCACTTCCAGGATCCCGCTCGCGAAGTCCGACGACCTCAACGACGACGTATTCCGTCTGCACTGGAATCATGAGGAATGAGCCCAGTCTGGCCACGTAATGAACGTCATCAAAGCCGACCACCGTAAAGTTGTCGGTTCCAGCGTGCATCTCGATGATGAAATGGTCAGCCGCTACCGATACGACCTTGCCGATGGCACGTTTCCTGTCGTCCCTGCTCATTCCTGATCCATCTTCTTCGGCGCCATGGTTTCGAGCACCTTACGAACGGCGTCGTCTATTCGTTCGGCCGACCGCTGGGGCATGAACTCCTCCACGATCGTGTCGAAGTAGTGCGCTTTTCTTCCGTCCTCGCGCCCGTCGCCGCCGATGATCCAGATGCGTGGGTCAGACAGAGCCCGCAGCTTCGCGATCTCACCTTCAAGCGCCGGATCGACAAAAATCACCAGCCTAAATGTCGGAATGGTCAGGGCTTGGTAGATGATATTGTTTATATGCTCGTCGCCAAACGCGTAGCCCATCGTGAATAGGACGCTCTGTTCACGGACGATCCTTGATTGAAACTCGCGGAACAGATCTGAGTAAGGGGAGCCCAGACTGGAGTTCTGCTTTGCAGGGGTCGGATATATCATGACCTTTCCCGGATCCTTGCCCGGCGTTGTTTCCCTGATAGGAAAGAGGCCGTGATCGTCTTCGGTCCACGTGATCGAGCCGTGAAGCTTGCAGAGGTAGACGAACCCGTCGACGGCGGACCATTTCCTGCTTGAGAGGTCGAGCTGCTCCGCCAATGCGTACCGGAAGGTAGCAGGATTGAAACGTCGTTCCACCACCCCCGAGAAGCCGTTCGCATAGGGTAGGCCCAGTCTGTCCATCGCTGTCTCGTTGAAAACATCATAGTTTGTAGTAAACACCCACGGTCGAGGAAGCGATCGATCGCGTAGCACCAGCTTACGGTAGAAGGTCTCGTAGAGTTTATGGACTGTCGTATCCCCTTGGGCGAATCTGCCATTGGTGCACTTGTCCCAGAGAAACGCACGCACCTTGTCGATAATGCTGTCGACAAGCCTTCGTCCCTCTTCGACATTTCCGTGCGAGCTTCTGCGAAGTATGAAACGCATGCTGAACAGCAATTCCATCAGTCGCTCAAGGTTTCTGGTATATTCCTCGTCGCCCAGCTTAATCCCGTAAAGACTTTCCAACTCTTTTCGCTCGGTGGTTGTGGGGAATAGATCGTCGTCGTGATCGCGAACCTTGGTAAATTCCGTCGCCAAAGGAGCCATCGTTGGTATCCCGACCTCTTGGTCTCCATTCCAAGACGACGAACATCCGGCGCCCAACAGGAAGGCCACGTTTTTAGCGTTCATTGCGTCAGCAAGTGCCTTTCTAACAGAATCGATGCCGTCTAACCATGCGACCTCTCCCGGCCCAGCGTCGCCTCCTTTTAAAAAACTGAATTTCCGCTCGGCTTCTTGATCAGCTCGAATTTTGGTCATGTGCGCGGTAAGCGGCAAGCTGAGACCGTTCAGCGCGTGTAATTCCACGGCATGAGTGCATCGAGATCGCTGCTGGGCCATCCTTTGGCGATGCGCTCGAGG